>NZ_JAKSYJ010000216.1 GCF_022829365.1 Methylobacterium sp. J-077
CGCCCAGTCCAGCCGAAGCCCGCGTGCCACGAACGGCGTCTCCGGCAAAACCGCCTCCGCAACAGCCTCCGCAGCCTCGCTCACCTGACCCGCAATCTGATCGGCAACATCCGACATCTCAACCCTATGGTGCGGCGCAGAAGCGAGGGGGGAGAGGGGTGGGCCGGCCTCGCGCAACATGGGCTCGCTTCCTGAAGGCTGATGACGAGAAGATAGTTAACAAATTCTTAATGCCTATTTATAACGAATTATTGACGCTGTTACAAGCTGAGCCATATGGAGAATCACAGTCTAGTGTCAATTATTATCACTCGGCTATGCAATGTAGCTGAGGGGATTAGGAAGGGCATTGGCGCGCAGGAGGGAAGGAACGGCGCTGTTGAAAAGGCGATATCGGGATGCGTCTGGATAGTTTCGGTATAGCCATCTAAGGCTGGAGAGCGCCTTTTCTTTTGGTGCGGTGCACGCAAAATAGAAATTAGGTGACTGTTTACCGCCTCGCGCCGTCATAGACCTCGCCCTCGGCTGACGCTTAGCTTGCGAGGGGGGCGGGTGCCGGCGGGGGCGTCCCAGCATTCGCATCGATGCAAACTACGCATGTCGCTTCGGGGTGTCGGCTCGATCGGCGTCGGCGAGGTCTACCCTTCGTGAGGCGCTGAAGCGTCGGAGTTGGCGCTTGCCGTCTCACGATCGAAGCCGCGTGATCGGGCGCCCGCGCTCGGTGCAGAGCAGCTGTTAGTTGTAGGAATCCGTTCACCGATGGGCGGCGAGGATGGATCGATTCCCTGGGCTTAGAGCGTTGCCGATCGTCGAGCCGTGTAACGGCTCCGTTCAAGCGCTCAAACCGGTGTGGCCCGGCGAGTTTGGGAGAGATGACATGGCGGTTCTGGTGACGGGCGGGGCTGGGTATATCGGCAGCCACATGGTTCTGGCGCTGCTGGATGCCGGCCACGACGAGATCGTGGTGCTGGACGATCTCTCCACCGGCTTCGACTGGGCCGTGCCCGAGGGCGTCAAGCTCGTGGTCGGTGACGTCGCCGACCAGGCGCTGGTCACCCAGACCATCCTGCAGCACCGCATCGACGCGCTCGCCCACTTCGCCGCCCGGATCGTCGTGCCGGACTCGGTCACCGATCCGCTCGGCTACTACCTCGCCAACACCGTCAAGACCCGGGCCCTGATCGAGGCCGCGACGCGGGCGGGCGTGCGCCACGTGATCTTCTCCTCCACCGCGGCGGTCTACGGCGAACCCGAGATCGTGCCGGTGCCCGAGGACCTGCCGCTCAACCCGATCAACCCCTACGGCCGCTCCAAGCTGATGAGCGAGTGGATGATCGCCGACGCGGCCGCCGCCCACGGCTTCAGCTACGTTGTGCTGCGCTACTTCAACGTCGCCGGCGCCGATCCGGCCGGACGCTCGGGGCAGTCGACCCCGAACGCCACACACCTGATCAAGGTCGCGACGCAGGCCGCGCTCGGCCGGCGGGAGCGGCTCGACGTCTACGGCACCGACTACCCGACTCCGGACGGCTCGTGCCTGCGCGACTACATCCAGGTCTCGGATCTGGCCGAAGCGCACCGGGTGGCGCTCGACCATCTGCGCACGGGCGGCGAGAGCCTGACGCTGAACTGCGGCTACGGCCGGGGCTACTCGGTGCTGGAGGTGATCGAGGTGGTCAAGCGGATCTCAGGGCGAGACTTCGAGGTCCGCCTGTGCCCGCGCCGCCCTGGCGATCCGGCCCGGATCGTGGCGGAAGCGGCCCGGATCCGGTCGCGACTCGGCTGGCAGCCGCGCCACGACGACCTCGACGCCATCGTCGCCCAGGCGCTCGCCTGGGAGGACACACTTAGGACGCGCAATCGGATCTGAACCGATGCCGTCCCGTCGCGCGGTACTGGCCGCCGCTCTGTGCCTCATGCCGGCCGTCTCCCGAGCTGGAAAGCCCGCGGCTCCGAACGGCGGTTTCCAAGCCTTCGTCGCGGCCCTGCGTCCCGACGCGGAGGCCCGCGGCGTATCCCCCGAAACCTTCTCTGCCGCCTTCCGCGACATCACGGGGCCCGATGCCGGCGTGCTGGCCCGGACGAAGCAGCAGAGCGAGTTCGTGCGGCCGGTCTGGGACTATCTCGTCGGTGCCGTCTCGGCCGGTCGGATTACCCGCGGACGCGCCCGGGCGGCGGCCCTGGCACAGACGCTTAAGGCCATCGAGAACCGTTACGGGGTCCCGGCCGCCATCATCCTCGCCTTCTGGGGCATCGAATCCGATTTCGGCGCCAGTGCCGGCAGCCTCTCGACCATCCGGGCGCTCGCGACCCTGGCCGACGCCAAGCACCGCGGTACGCTGTTTCGCGACGAACTCCTGTCTGCCCTGACCATCCTGCAGCGCGGCGACATCACGCCCGGCCAGATGAGCGGAAGCTGGGCAGGCGCCATGGGGCAGGTCCAATTCTTGCCGTCCACTTATCTCGCCCACGCAGTCGATTTCGACGGCGACGGCCGCCGGGACATCTGGACGAGCGACGCGGATTCGCTCGCATCCATTGCGGCCTATCTCAAGGATCTCGGCTGGGATCCGACGCTGTCCTGGGGCTACGAAGTGCGTCTGCCGGAAGGGTTCGACCTGGCCGATTATACCGGCGACCTCAGTGGCTTCGCCGCCCGCGGCGTCCGGCGCGCGGACGGAAAGGCTCTGCCCGGATATGGCAAAGCCAGCCTGTTCCTGCCCGGCGGCCTGGGAGCACCCACCTTCCTAATCACCGACAATTTCGAGGTGATCCGCGGCTACAACACCTCGGATTCCTATGCCCTCGCTGTTGGGCACCTCGCCGATCGTCTCGACGGCGGCCCCATTCTCGCGGCTCCCTGGCCGACAGGTCCGCGCCTCGACGGTGCCGGATTGCGCGCGCTCCAGACCGGGCTGGCGGCGGCCGGCGTCTATGATGGCCCTACCGACGGCCGCGCCGGCCCGAAACTGCGCGAGGCAGTGCGGCGCTACCAGATCGGCGCGGGCCTGCCGGCGGATGGCTATGCCACGCCGGCGCTTCTTGCCCGCGTCCAGGACCGGCGCGGTTCCAGTCGGTAGCGCACGGCTTAGACGTGTGCGCCCATCTCCCGTATACTGACGGCTCGCGATCGGCATCCGATCGCTTTGGGAATGCGGGATGCGCATGAAAGTCGCCGCCTGGCGTCGCACGACCCGTCCGGCCCTCCTCGGGCTGGCCGTCCTGTTGAGCGAAGCGGGTTTGGCCCTGATGGGCAGTGCACCGGCCCAGGCGCAGTGGGGCGACAGCTATCAGCAGCCTGGGAACGGCGCCTATTCCGAGGCGCCGCCGCGGCGTCGCGCGCGCGATGCCTATTACCGTGACGACGGGGCCTACGCGCGCCAGCCGCGCTATGCGCCGCCCCAGGAGGCGCCACGCCAGTTCTACTGGCCGTGGGAGGACAGGCCCCAGCCGGTCGCCCCCCCACCGGAGCGGACCTACCGGGCCCCGCGTCCGCGCAGCAATTTCGGTACCGCCGACGCACAACGGCCTCCAGCCGCGATCAAGCGCCGGGAGCGGGCCGTCCGGACGCCGGTGACGCCCAAGCCCGCCATCACCAAGAACGCGCCGAACGTGCAGATCGCGGTGTTCGGCGATTCCCTGGCCGATCACCTCGCCCACGGGCTCGACGACGTTTTCGAGGACAATGCCGACATCGCCGTCGTGGATCGCGCGAAGGGCGACAGCGGGCTCGTGCGCAAGGACGTGGTCGATTGGCCCAAGAGCGCCGAAGATTACCTCCGGACCAATCCGAAGGTTCGCTACGCGCTGATCATGCTCGGAATCAATGACCGGCAGCCGATCCGCGAGGGCGACGAGACGGTCGATCCTCTCACCGATCGCTGGAAGACCCTGTATCGCGCCCGGATCGACGCCCTCCTGAAGGTATTTGCCGACCACAAGGTACCGCTGGTCTGGGTCGGACTGCCGCCGATGCAGAGCGAGAGTTTGAGCCGGGATTTCGCGAGCCTCAACGACATCGTCCGGGACAGCGTGACCAAGGCCGGCGCGACCTATGTCGATATCTGGCCCGGCTTCGTCGACGATCGCGACCGCTACGCCGCCTCGGGCCCGGATCCCGAGGGGCAGATCGCCAAGCTTCGGACCGCCGATGGTGTGCATTTCACCAAGGCCGGCGACCGCAAGCTGGCGCATTTCGCGGATGTCGAGCTAAAGCGGCTGATGGGTACGACCGCTCCGGCGCTGACCGAGCCGGCGCCCACCGCCACCATCGCGCCCGCTGGGCCGCCTTCGACATCGGGGCCGAGCCTCGACGGCTCCGGGCAGCCCACCGACACCGCGACGATCGACCGCCAGATCACCGCGATGCTGCCGAGCCTGCCGGAGCCCCCGGGCGTCCCGGCGCTGCCGGTCAAGCCCGCGGCGGGTCCCGTGATGCCCCTTGGCCGGACCGAGGTGTCTCCCGGTGGAACATTGCTGACCGGCCGGCCGCGCGACGGCGACAACCTCGGCACCGTCGAGCGGACGCTGGTGCGCGGGGCTGCGCCATTGCCTCAGCCCGGCCGCGCCGACGATTTCCGCTGGCCGCCCGGCTGATGCGTGCGATCCGGCGCGGGTTCGTGCAACCCGCGCCGTTGAGCCGAAGGCGAACCTATCGCGGCAGGACGCTCGCACCCATCAAGGTCTCGTCGATGGCGCGGGCGGCCTGGCGGCCTTCGCGTATGGCCCAAACCACCAGGGACTGGCCCCGGCGCATGTCGCCGGCGCTCCAGATCTTTTCGTCCGAGGTGCGGTAATCCTCCTCGTTCGCCTCAACGTTTCCGCGCTTGCTGACGCTGATGCCGGATTGCTCGAGAAGGCCCTTCTGGACCGAACCAGCGAACCCGATCGCCATGAAGACGAGGTCGGCCGGCAGGATGAACTCGCTCCCGGGGATCGGCTGACGCTTGGCGTCGACTCGGGCACAGACCACGCCGGTCAGACGACCCTTCTTGTTGCCGTCGAGCCGCAGGGTCGCGGCCTGGAATTCGCGCTCGGCGCCCTCGGCCTGGCTGGAGGAGGTCCGCATCTTGGTCGGCCAGTACGGCCACACCGTTAGCTTGTCCTCGCGCTCGGGCGGGCGGGGACGGATGTCGAGCTGCGTCACCGACAGAGCGCCCTGGCGGAAGGCGGTACCGACGCAGTCGGAGGCCGTGTCGCCGCCGCCGATCACCACGACGTTCTTGCCCGCGGCCAGGATCGGCACCTCGCCGTTGCCGCGCATCGGTTCGGCGGCGACGCGCCGATTCGACTGGATCAGATAGGGCATCGCGTAGTGGACACCCTCCAGTTCCTGCCCTGGGAGCTGCGGGTTCCTGGGATCCTCTGCGCCGCCGCAGAACATCACGGCGTCGAACTCGGCCTTCAGTTCCTCAACCGGCTTCGTCACGCCGATATTCTGGTTGTAGTGGAAGACTACGCCCTCGGCCTCCATCTGCCGCACGCGGCGGTCGATGTGACGCTTCTCCATCTTGAAGTCGGGGATGCCGTAGCGGAGCAGGCCGCCGGCCTTCGGCTCGCGCTCGAACACGTGGACGTCATGGCCGACCCGGGCGAGTTGCTGGGCCGCCGCGAGGCCGGCCGGCCCGGAGCCTACGATCGCCACGCGCTTGCCGGTGCGCACGGAGGCCGCTTCGGGCTTGATCCAGCCCATGTTCCAGGCGCGGTCGGCGATCGCCTGCTCGATCGTCTTGATCGCGACCGGCTGGTTCTCGAGATTGAGCGTGCACGCCTCCTCGCAAGGCGCCGGGCAGACGCGGCCGGTAAATTCGGGGAAGTTGTTGGTCGAGTGGAGGTTACGCGACGCCTCCTCCCAATCCTGCTGGAATACGAGGTCGTTCCAGTCCGGGATCTGGTTGTGGACCGGGCAGCCGGTCGGGCCGTGGCAAAACGGGATGCCGCAATCCATGCAGCGGGCCGCCTGCTTGGTGAGGTCGTGCTCGTCGAGCGGCAGGGTGAACTCGCGGAAGTGCCGCACGCGATCGGCAGCGAGCTGGTACTTCTGCTCTTGCCGGTCGAATTCGAGGAAACCCGTGATCTTGCCCATCGATCAACCCTTGAGGCCCGCAGATCGACCGATGCTGCAGCCTATGAGACCTTTATTTCGCAATCGGCACCCGTTTCGCTCGGGTGCCGATACCGATAACTCTACTCCGCGGCCACCGGCATCCGTGCCATCTCCATCTCGCGCAGGGCGCGGCGGTATTCCACCGGCATCACTTTGACGAACTTGGTGCGGAAGTTCGCCCAGTCATCAAGGATCTGCTTGGCCCGCGGGCTGCCCGTATATTTGAGATGGTTGGTGATGAGCTGGCTGAGGCGCTCCTCGTCGTGGCCGGACATGTCGGCCAGGATGTCGACGCGCCCCTTGGTCTCGAGGTCGCCGTCCTGGTGGAAGCGGCGCATCAGGTCATCCTCCTCCTCGACCGGTTCGAGATCGACCATCGACAGGTTGCAGCGGGCCGAGAACGAGCCGTCCTCGTCCAGCACATAGGCGATGCCACCCGACATGCCGGCCGCGAAGTTGCGCCCAGTCTCACCGATCGAGACCACGACGCCGCCCGTCATGTACTCGCAGCCGTGGTCGCCCATGCCCTCGACCACGGTGATCGCGCCGGAATTCCGCACCGCGAAGCGCTCGCCCGCGGAGCCGCGGATATAGCACTCTCCGGCAATAGCGCCGTACAGCACGGTGTTGCCGACCATGATGGTCCGGTCCGGAGGCGATCGCAGGGCGTCGCTCGGCCGGATGATCAGCTTGCCGCCCGACAAGCCCTTGCCGACATAGTCGTTGCCGTGGCCGGTCAGCTCGATGGTCACGCCAGCCGCGACCCAGGCACCGAAGCTCTGGCCGGCGGTGCCCGACAGCTTCACCACGATGGTGTCGTCGGGCAGCCCCTCATGGCCATGGGCCTTGGCGACCATGCCGGACAGCATCGCGCCGGCCGCCCGGTCCGAGTTGCGGATCGTGTCAGTGACGACCACCGGCTCGCCCGTCTCGATGGCGTGCTTGGCCCGCTCGATCAGGCGACGGTCGAGGACGGTGTCGATCGGATGGTGCTGCTTCTCCACGTGCCGGATGGCGATACCCTCGGCGACCTTCGGCCGGTGGAACAGCTTGGTGAAGTCGAGCCCGCGCGCCTTCCAGTGGGCGATGGCCTCGACCTTGTCGAGCACCTCGGAGCGGCCGACCGCCTCCTCCAGCTTGGAGAAGCCGAGCGAGGCCAGGATCTCGCGCACCTCTTCCGCCACGAAGAAGAAGTAGTTCACCACGTGCTCGGGCGTGCCCTTGAAGCGCTTGCGCAGCACCGGATCCTGGGTGGCGACACCCACCGGGCAGGTGTTCAAGTGGCACTTGCGCATCATGATGCAGCCGGCCGCGATCAGCGGTGCGGTCGAGAAGCCCATCTGGTCGGCGCCGAGCAGGGCCGCGATGATCACGTCCCGCCCGGTGCGGATGCCGCCATCGGCCTGGAGGGCGACGCGCCCGCGCAGGCCGTTGAGCACCAGCGTCTGCTGGGTCTCGGCGAGGCCGGTCTCCCAGGGTCCGCCGGCGTGCTTGAGCGAGGTCAGCGGCGCCGCGCCCGTGCCTCCATCATAGCCTGAGATTGTGATGTGATCGGCCCGCGCCTTGGCGACGCCGGCCGCGACCGTGCCGACCCCGACCTCGGAGACGAGCTTCACCGACACGTCGGCCGACGGGTTCACGTTCTTCAAGTCGAAGATCAGCTGGGCCAGATCCTCGATCGAGTAGATGTCGTGATGCGGCGGCGGCGAGATCAGGCCGACGCCCGGGGTGGCGTAGCGGACCTTGGCAATCTTGGCATCGACCTTGTGGCCGGGCAGTTGGCCGCCCTCGCCGGGCTTGGCGCCCTGCGCGACCTTGATCTGCATCATATCGGAATTGACGAGGTATTCCGTCGTGACGCCGAACCGGCCCGAGGCGACCTGCTTGATCGCCGACCGGCGTGAGCGCCCGTCCGGCAGCGGCTTGAACCGCTCGACCTCCTCGCCGCCCTCACCCGAATTGGAGCGCCCGCCGAAGGAGTTCAGCGCGATCGCGAGCGTCTCATGGGCTTCCTTCGAGATCGAGCCGTACGACATCGCCCCGGTGGCGAAGCGCTTGACGATCTCGGAGGCCGGCTCGACCGAATCCAGCGGCACCGGCTCGCGGCCGAGCTCTGACGCCGACTTAAGGCGGAACAGGCCGCGCAAGGTCTTGAGCTGGTTCTCCTGCCGGTTCACCAGCGCGGCGTATTCGCGATAGCGCTCGGGCACGTTGAGGCGCACCGCGTGCTGGAGCGTCGCAATCGTGTCCGGCGTCCAGGTATGGGCCTCCCCGCGCAGCCGGTAGGCATATTCGCCGCCGACATCGAGAGCGTTGCGGTAGATCGGGGCGTCGCCGAAGGCATCGCGGTGACGGCGCACCGTCTCCTCGGCGACCTCGGCCATGCCGACGCCCTCGATGGTGGTGGCCGTTCCGAAGAAGTCACGGCCGACGAAGGTCGAGTTCAGGCCGACCGCATCGAAGATCTGCGCGCCACAATAGGATTGGTAGGTCGAGATGCCCATCTTGGACATGACCTTCAGCAAGCCCTTATCGATCGCCTTGATGTAGCGGTAGATGATCTCGTCGTCGGTAAGGTCCGGCGGGAACTCGTTCTTCATCGCCAGCAGCGTCTCGAAGGCGAGATAGGGGTTGATCGCCTCGGCACCGTAGCCGGCCAGGCAAGCGAAATGGTGCACCTCACGCGGCTCGCCCGATTCGACCACGAGGCCGACCGAGGTCCGCAGCCCCTTGCGGATCAGGTAATTGTGCACGGAGGCGGTGGCCAGCAGCGCCGGGATCGGGATCCGGTCCGGACCCACGGCCCGGTCGGTCAGCACGATGATGTTGTAGCCACCACGCACCGCCGCCTCGGCCCGGTCGCAGAGGCGATCGAGCGCGCCGTCCATGGCCTGCGCGCCCATCTCGGCCGGGTAGGTCATGTCCAGGGTCTTGGTGTCGAACCGGTCCTCGAAATGGCCGATCGAGCGGATCTTCTCGAGGTCGCCATTGGTCAGGATCGGCTGGCGGACCTCCAGACGCTTGCGCCTTGACGCGCCCTCCATGTCGAGCAGGTTCGGCCGCGGCCCGATGAACGAGACGAGGCTCATCACCGCCTCCTCCCGGATCGGGTCGATCGGCGGGTTGGTGACCTGGGCAAAATTCTGCTTGAAGTAGGTGTAGAGCAGCTTCGACTTGTCGGAGAGCGCCGAGAGCGGCGTGTCCGTGCCCATTGAGCCGACCGCTTCCTGGCCGGTCACGGCCATGGGCTGCATCAGCAGCTTCAGGTCTTCCTGGGTGTAGCCGAAAGCCTGCTGGCGATCGAGCAGGCTCACGTCCGAGCGCGATTCCCGCGCCACGACGGGCTTGAGGTCCTCAAGCACGATCTGGGTGTTCTTGACCCAGTCCGCGTAGGGGTGCGCGGCGGCGAGCTCGCCCTTGATCTCTTCGTCGGAGACGATCCGGCCCTTCTGCAGATCGATCAGCAGCATCCGGCCCGGCTGCAGGCGCCAGGACTGCACGATCTTCTCGTCTGGGATCGGCAGCGTGCCCATCTCGGAGGCGAGCACCACGAGGCCGTCGTCCGTGACAATGTAGCGGGCCGGGCGCAGGCCGTTCCGATCGAGGGTGGCGCCGATCTGACGGCCATCCGTGAAAGCCACGGCGGCGGGACCGTCCCACGGCTCCATCAGGGCGGCGTGGTACTCGTAGAAGGCGCGCCGCTCCTCGCTCATCAGCGGATTGCCGGCCCACGCCTCCGGGATCAGCATCATCATGGCGTGGGCGAGCGGATAGCCGCCCTGCACCAGGAACTCGAGGGCGTTGTCGAAGCATGCGGTATCGGACTGGCCCTCGTAGGAGATCGGCCAGAGCTTCGAGATGTCGTTGCCGAACAGCTCCGAATCGACGCTCGCCTGACGGGCCGCCATCCAGTTGACGTTGCCGCGTAGCGTGTTGATCTCGCCGTTATGGGCGACCATCCGGTACGGGTGCGACAGCCGCCAGGTCGGGAAGGTGTTGGTGGCGAAGCGCTGGTGGACCAGGGCGATCGCCGAGACGAATCGCTCGTCCTTCAGGTCGAGGAAGTAGTCGCCGATCTGCGTGACCAGGACCATGCCCTTGTAGACGATGGTCCGGGTCGAGACGGAGACCGGATAGAACTCCTTCACCCGCGGATCGTCGAGGGCGTAAACCTTGTTGGAGATCACCTTGCGGGCGACGTAGACGCGCCGCTCGAATGTGTCCTGGTCGGCGACGGAGCCCGGACGGCCGATGAACACCTGCCGGTGATGCGGCTCGGTGGCCTTCACGGCCACGCCCAGATCCTCCGGATCGACCGGAACGTCGCGCCAGCCGAGAAGGGGCAGCCCCTCGTCAGCCAGGGCCGCCTCGATGATTCCCTGGATGATCGCCCGGGGCTCCTCCGCCTTGGGCAGGAAGAACTGGCCGATGGCATATTGGCCGGCCGGCGGCAGTTCGAAGCCGAGGCGCGAGCACTCGTCGGCGAAGAAGCCGTGCGGGATCTGGGTGAGGATGCCGCAGCCGTCGCCCATCTTGGGGTCGGCGCCGACCGCGCCGCGATGGTCGAGATTCTCAAGGATCTTAAGGCCCTGCTCGACGATGGCATGGGTCCGGCGATCGTGCATATCGGCGATGAAGCCGACGCCGCAGGCATCGCGCTCGTTGGCCGGATCATAGGCGCCCTGAGCTTTGGGCAGAGCGGGATCGCGCACCGTGAGCGGCGCCGCGCCGCCGCGAGGGGCGGCAGCCTGGAACTCGGAAGCAGCAAACTCGTCGGCGGGTCCGCGCTGGGCCATGCTTCGTCTCGTCCTTCCCTTGATCCCCTCCGCCGTCGGCCGTCCCGCCAGCATGTTTCATGCCCGCGAGCCGTAACCGCCTGGCGCCCAGACCCGATGCCGCAGGCGATCCGGTCGGTCCCCGCAGGAACGTGCCCGTCGACCTTCGTTCATCGAGAACCCGGACCGCTCACAGGAGCGGCGCGCTGGCGCGCTCGCGACCGTCTGCCGGATTTCCCGCCTGTGGGCGAGACGGTGACGGCCGGAATGCGCGGCCAATGGGACAGTTATACTGTCCTAAGTCGCGAAATTGCCAGATTGAAACCGTTTCAGCAAGGGATCGCGCAGGGACGCGAGCGCGGCATCGGCGACGTCGCTTAAGCCGGCGTTAAACAGTCTCTTCCGCAATCTTGCCCGAATCACCCAGTCTACGGGATCTCGCCGAGCACAAGCGGCATGCGGGGCAACGACCTCGCCGGCATGGTCGAGGTCTGGGCAAACCAGCCCGGACCATGCCGGAACCGGATACTCTGCCGGGTCTCCAAGACGGGAACGCACCAGAGTGATGATCGAGAATAGAACGGCTGGCCGGGCACGGCGCGCAACGACGCGCGCGCTCTGTGCGGTGCTGCTCTCCAGCGGAGCGATGCTGGGTCTTTGCCGCGGCGCCAGCGCGCAATTCGCCTTTGAGAACGACATCCTGCCGCCGCGGGTCGTCGCGTGGCGCTTGGCCGATCGCGGCTTCAGTGGCTTGAGCCGCCCCCGCTTCGACGGGCGCGTCTATGTCGTGGATGCCGTCAGCCCCACGGGCATCCCGGTTCGGTTGTTCGTCGATCCCGCCGCCGGCGCGATCGTCGGGCGCCAGCGCCTCGGCGCGCCGGAGAGCTATGCGCGGCTCGAACGCCCCGGCCCCGGGTTCGGCTGGACCGAGGAGGATGCCGCGCCGCGGCGTGTCCTGCGGCCGGCGACGCCCGATGACGTCCCGCCAACGGTCACGCGTCCGCAGCGCCGCGCAAATCCCGAGGCCCTGCGCCCGGAGTTTACTCCCGATGGCGTCAATCACGACGGTCGTGCCCGCCCCGAAGCGCCTCGCAAGGTCGCCCGCGCGGCCCAGCCCGGCCGCCAGCCGGAGCTGAAGCCGGCGCTCCGCACCGTCCCGGAGGCGCCCGCCCCGAAGGTTTCTCCGGCGGAGGCGACCAAGGCGGATCCCGCGGCCGAAGCGAAGCCAGACACCAAGTCCGCTGCCATCGAAAAGGCACCCGCGGCCAACCCCGCGCCCGCGATTCCCACCCCGGCCAATCCGCCTCTGGCCAAGCCCGCGGGGGGCGGCGTCGCCGAGGCGGCCAAGCCTGCCGCGCAGGATTGGAAGGACCCGCCGCCCGACAGGAAGCCGGTGCGAATCATCGGCGGGGCCACGATCGTCCCGGGTCCGTCCGAGAAAGAGCCGGCGGCGCAGTAGCGTTATTCGCCCGAGACCAGCCGCTCGGCCCCGGTGAAGACGGTTACCGTGTCCGAGCGCGCGATGGCGCAGAGCGTGATCCCGTGTTCCTCGGCACGCTCCAGCGCCAGGGAGGTCGGGGCCGAGATCGCGACGATCACCGCGGCGCCGAGCCGCGCGGTCTTCTCGACCATCTCGAACGAGCAGCGGCTGGTGATCACCAGAAAGCCGTCGGCGGCATCGAAGCCCGTTCGCATCAGCGCGCCGACCAGCTTGTCTAGGGCATTGTGCCGGCCGACATCCTCGCGCACGGCCACCAGGGTTCCGTCGAGGCGGGCCCAGGCAGCGGCGTGAACGGCTCGGGTCTCGGCCCCCAGAACCTGTTCCGCATCGAGCCCGGCGAGCGCCCTGGCGATTGCCGAAAGCGCGACCCGCACCTCCGGCGCCTCCCGCATCTCGGCGCACGGCAGCTCCGCCAGATCCTCGATGCCGCAGACACCGCAACCGGTCCGACCGCTGATCGCGCGTTTGCGCGCCAGATGCTCGCGCAGGCGGCCGGGCGCCAGCTCGACATGGAGGCGCAGCCCGTCAGCGCCGATCTCGACCCGCGTCGAACGGATCTCGCGCGCGGATTCGATGATCCCTTCCGTCAGGCTGAAACCGTAGGCGAAGTCCTCGAGATCGGCGGGCGTCGCCATCATCACGGCGTGCGGGACGCTGCCGTAGACCAAGTTGACCGGCGTTTCGACAGCGAGCGCCCTGATGCCGGGCCGCGGTTCCGAGCCGGTATAGGCGACGACCTGCATCGGAATCCGGACCGAAGACGGTGGGAGCCCGGCCGATTGCTCCCCGGGTTTCGTCAACATGCGATGCTCCGGCGAGACCCGATCGTGCCGCTGCGATGCCTGTGGAACGTGTCGATAGAATCGAAGGCGACGAACGGTCGGGGCAACGCCGTATCGACCCTGGAATGAGCCGGAATCCACGCGCTGCGACGCTTGTGCGGTTGCACCTTGAACGTCCTTGTGATCTGAAGCCGCGATCGGATACACGCCGGGTAACACAACTGGCGGTCCGTCACGTCGGCACCATCCCGCGCTCAGTCAAGACGGGAAACGCCGACGGGAAAGCAAATCGCAGGGGAGCAACGAGAGGCAGATGCGGACGGTGCGGACGATCACCCGATCACCCTGGAGCCTCGCCGCCCTCGGCGCTCTGCTCAGCTCGACATCCGGCGCGCTCGCCGGTGGCTTCGGACAGCCGGTGCCGTGGGAGATGAGCCGGCAGATCCCGGTCACCGAGAACGCGCGCGACATCCTCGGCTTCGAGATCGGCCTGCACTGGCTGTCGCTGGCGATCTCGGTCTTCGTGCTCGGTCTGATCCTCTGGTGCGTCTTCCGCTTCAACGAGAAGACCAACCCGACCCCCTCGCGCACGACGCACAACACCGCCATCGAGATCGCCTGGACCATCGTCCCTGTCCTGATCCTGGTCGCCGTGGCGATCCCGTCCTTCCGCCTCCTGCGCACGCAGCTCGCGGATCCCAAGGCCGACATGATCGTGAAGGTCATCGGCCATGCCTGGTACTGGTCCTACGAGTACCCGCAGACCGAGGCCGGCGGCGGCTTCACGTTCGATGCCAACATCGACGAGGACAAGCAGCCCCGCCTGCTTCAGACCGACAACGAGATGGTCGTGCCGCTCGGCAAGATCGTGAAGATCCAGGTGACGGCGGCCGACGTGCTGCATTCCTGGGCGATGCCGGCCTTCGGCTTCAAGATCGACGCCGTGCCGGGCCGCTTGAACCAGATGTGGTTTCGGGCCGACAAGGAAGGTACCTTCCACGGCCAATGCTCGGAGCTCTGCGGCCAGCGCCACGCCTACATGCCGATTGTCGTGCGCGTGGTCAGCGAGCAGGCCTATGCCGACTGGCTGAAGGAAGCCAAGACCAAGTACGCCCGCATTGATACAGGCACGAGCTTCGCCGAGGCGCGCTGAGCCCCGGCTGACCGAACAGAACCCGTCAGATCCACAAGGCACCCGAATCCATGGCTACAGCCGCAGCCCATGCCGAGGCCCACGAGGTCCACGACCACAAGCCGTCGTTCTTCGCCCGGTGGTTCCTGTCGACGAACCACAAGGATATCGGCACCCTCTACCTGCTCTTCGCCTTCTGCGCCGGCATGATCGGCGCGTTCCTCTCCTTCGGCATCCGGATGGAGATGGAGCAGCCGGGGCTGCAGTACTTCTCGAACCCGGCGACCTACAACGTGTTCGTCACCGGACACGGTCTCATCATGGTGTTCTTCATGGTGATGCCGGCGCTGATCGGCGGCTTCGGCAACTGGTTCGTGCCCCTCATGATCGGCGCGCCCGACATGGCGTTCCCGCGCATGAACAACATCTCGTTCTGGCTGACCGTAGCGGGTTTCTGCTCGCTGCTGTGCTCGCTGTTCGTCGAGGGCGCTCCGGGCGCGTCCGGCGCCGGCACCGGCTGGACCGTCTATCCGCCGCTCTCCACCGCCGGCCATCCCGGCCCAGCCGTCGACTTCGCGATCTTCGCCCTGCACCTCTCGGGCGCGGGCTCGATCCTCGGGGCGATCAACTTCATCACCACGATCCTGAACATGCGCGCCCCGGGCATGACGCTGCACAAGATGCCGCTCTTCGCCTGGGCCGAGCTGGTCACCGCCTTCCTGCTGCTGCTGTCGCTGCCGGTTCTGGCGGGCGCCATCACCATGCTGCTCACCGACCGCAACTTCGGCACGACCTTCTTCGACCCGGCCGGCGGCGGCGACCCGATCCTGTACCAGCACCTGTTCTGGTTCTTCGGTCATCCCGAAGTCTACATCATGATCCTGCCGGCCTTCGGCATCGTCTCGCACATCATCTCGACCTTCTCGCGTAAGCCGGTCTTCGGTTACCTCGCGATGGCCTATGCGATGGTGGCGATCGGCGTCGTCGGCTTCGTGGTCTGGGCCCACCACATGTACACGGTCGGCCTGTCCCTGCAGACGCAGTCCTACTTCGTGTTCGCCACCATGGTGATCGCGGTCCCCACGGGCGTGAAGATCTTCTCCTGGATCGCCACGATGTGGGGCGGCTCGATCCGCTTCACCGCCGCGATGCACTGGGCGGTAGGCTTCATCTTCCTGTTCACCGTCGGCGGCGTGACCGGCGTCGTGCTCGCCAACTCGGCGGTCGATAAGTACCTGCACGACACCTACTACGTCGTCGCGCACTTCCACTACGTGCTGTCGCTGGGCGCGGTGTTCATCATCTTCGCCGGCGTCTACTACTGGTTCCCGAAGATGACCGGGCACATCATCCCGGAATGGGCCGGCAAGCTGCACTTCTGGCTGGCCTTCATCGGCGCCAATGTCCTGTTCTTCCCGATGCACTTCCTCGGGCTGGCCGGCATGCCGCGGCGTTACGCCGACTACCCGGACGCCTTCGCAGCCTGGCACAGGGTCTCGACCTATGGCGGCCACATCTTCGGCCTGAGCATGTTCGTCTTTGTGATCGGCGTCGTGCTGGCCTTCCGCTCCAAGGAGCGGGCTGCCGACAATCCCTGGGGCGAAGGCGCCACCACCCTCGAGTGGACGCTCCCCTCCCCGCCGCCCTTCCACCAGTTCGAAACTCTGCCGCGTATCGTCGACGAGCCGGGCGCGCACTGACCTGATCCGCGAGGGCCGCATGAGCGGCCCTCGCCCTTCCCCGGAAGCCGCGTCGGCGACTTCCCGGCAAGGGCGATGAAGACGAGCGAACCGCATGGGCCGCGTGTTCCGCTCGCACCTTCCCTTGGAACTAATCGATTTCGAAACATGACTCGGCCGTGACGCGCGTGGCCGGGCGCCGACACAACAGCGGCAGACGCGATGACGAGCCTCACGAACACGATCGGACCGGACGCTCCGGCCCCGGCCTTCACGGCCGTGGGCGGCGACGTGCCCGACTATTTCGCCCTGCTCAAGCCGCGGGTGATGGTCCTCGTCATCTTCACGGCCCTGGTCGGCATGGTCGTCTCGCAGGGGCATGTCCCGCCGGCGATCGGCGTGATCTCGCTGCTGGCCATCGCGGTCGGCGCCGGGGCATC
Source organism: Methylobacterium sp. J-077 (assembly GCF_022829365.1). Taxonomy (GTDB): domain Bacteria; phylum Pseudomonadota; class Alphaproteobacteria; order Rhizobiales; family Beijerinckiaceae; genus Methylobacterium. The sequence continues at coordinate 16,416 of NZ_JAKSYJ010000216.1, forward strand.
GGGCTGCCTGAACATGTGGTGGGACGCGGATATCGACGCCGTGATGACCCGGACGGCGCAGCGCCCGATCCCGGCCGGCCGGATCTCCTCCGAGGAGGCGCTCGGCTTCGGCCTGTTCCTGTCGGTCGCCTCCGTGCTGGTGCTGGGCCTCGCCGCGAACTGGCTCGCCGCCGGGCTGCTCGCCTTCACCATCGTGTTCTACGCGGTGATCTACTCGATGTGGCTGAAGCGGGCCACCGCCCAGAACATCGTGATCGGCGGCGCCGCCGGCGCCCTGCCGCCCGTGATCGGCCAAGCGGTAGTCTCCGGCTCGGTCGGGATCGAGTCGCTGGTCCTGTTCGCGATCATCTTCATCTGGACGCCGCCGCATTTCTGGGCGCTGGCCCTGATCAAGGCCGAGGACTATGCCCGCGCCGGCATCCCGATGATGCCCAACGTCGCCGGCCCGGCCTCGACCCGCCGCCAGATCGTCTGGTACTCCGTGTTCCTCGCGCCGCTCGGCCTCGTGCCCGTGGCCCTCGGTTTCGGCGGCCTGCTCTACGCGGTGATCGGCTTGGTCGGCGGCCTCGGCATGGTGGCTTTCAGCGTCCGCGTGCTGAAGAACCGCGAGGGCGAGGCCGAGAAGCGAGCCGCCATGGGCATGTTCGGCTTCTCGATCCTCTACCTGTTCGCGCTGTTCTCGGCGCTGCTCGCCGAGCAGAGTTTCGGCCTGTTCCGGTCGGTTCTGGTTTGAGCGCCATGCCGGATCCCGAGGTCCCGTATCGGCAGCTTACCCCCGCGGAAGAGGCGCGCCGGCGGAAGCGTTCGATCGCGATCGCCCTGGCGCTGGGGGCCTGGGTGTTGCTGTTCTTCGTGCTGACGATCGTCAAGCTCGGCCCGCAGATCCTCAGCCGTCCGCTCTGAGGGATCCCGATGACCACATCCCGTCCCGATCCCAACCGCGGCGCCCGACGGACGGCGCTCGCCTGCGCCGGCCTCGCGGTCGGCATGGTTGGCCTCGCGTTTGCGTCGGTGCCGCTCTACGACGCCTTCTGCAAGGCGACTGGCTATGACGGCACGCCGCGCCAAGGTCCTGCCCTGGCGAGCACGGCGGCCCGCGCCGACGACAGCATGGTCGTCCATTTCGACACCAACGTCGCGCCGGGCCTGCCCTGGAAGTTCGCCCCCGAGGCGAACAGCGTCGAGGCGAAGCTCGGTGAGACCAAGACGGTCTTCTTCCGGGTCCAGAACACCGGAACCAAGCCGTCCACCGGCGTGGCGACCTTCAACGTCCAGCCCGGCCTGATGGGCGGCTACTTCGTCAAGATCGCCTGCTTCTGCTTCAACGAGCAGACGCTGCAGCCGGGCGAGACGCTCGACGTGCCGGTGGTGTTCTATGTCGACCCGGCGGTGCGGGACGATTCGAACACCGCCCATCTCACCGAGATGACGTTGTCCTATACCTATTTCGCCTCGAAGAACGGCCAGCCGGTGAGCGCGGCGGTCGCGACCACAGGGGCTTCGGGCACGAAGCGCGATTTCTGATCGCGACCGCGTGACAACGGAGGTCGGCACCGACTAAGTGTGCGGACAAGCTTGGGCGCTTTTTATCCAGCGCCCAGCCAAGAGCGATCAGGCCGGATGCCGGGAACGGCGCGGGGCGTCAGGGTGAGGAGCGACGGGACGATGGCCGAGGCGCACGCCAAGAATCACGATTTCCATATTCTTAACCCGAGTCCATGGCCGCTGATCGGGGCCTTCTCGGGCTTCCTGATGGCCTTCGGCGCCGTGTTCTGGATGAAGAGCCTCCAGATCGGCACCCTGACCCCGGGGCCCTACATCTTCGGCCTTGGCGCCATCGGCGTGCTCTACACCATGTTCTCCTGGTGGAAGGACGTGGCGCACGAGGCCAATTCGGGCGACCACACCCGCGTCGTCCAGCTCCATCACCGCTACGGCATGATGATGTTCATTGCCTCCGAGGTGATGTTCTTCGTGGCGTGGTTCTGGGCCTATTTCGAGGCAGCGCTTTACACGGCCGACCCGATCCAGGCCTCCCGGGTCGAGTTCACCGGCGGGGTCTGGCCGCCGAAGGGCATCGAGGCGTTCGATCCCTGGCACCTGCCCCTACTCAACACGCTGATCCTGTTGACCTCCGGCACCACCGTGACGTGGGCCCACCACGCCCTGCTGCACGGCGACCGCAAGGGCCTGAAATACGGCCTTTGGCTGACGATCGTCCTGGGCGTGCTATTCACCGCCTGCCAGGCCTATGAGTACAGCCACGCCGAATTCGGGTTCGCGGGCAGCATCTATTCCTCGACCTTCTTCATGGCGACGGGCTTCCACGGCGCCCACGTCATCATCGGCACCATCTTCCTGGCGGTGTGCCTGTTCCGCGCCTATGCCGGCCAGTTCACCCCGCGCCAGCATCTCGGCTTCGAGTTCGCCGCCTGGTACTGGCACTTCGTCGACGTGGTCTGGCTGTTCCTGTTCGCCGCGATCTATGTCTGGGGCTCGGGCGTCTTCCACGGCGCGGCTCACTGAAGGTCCATATCCCGCCCTCGCAGGGCGGACCGGTGAGAGGGCGGCTTCGGCCGCCCTTTTTCGTGTCCGACTCGATGCGAATCCCCATATCGATAGGGACGGCCGGGCAGCGGCGCGCATGCGGCTTCCCGGGCCGGTCTGGAGTGACCACGTGGACCAACGAACCTATCCGCAACCACCGCCCGTCCCGACGGGCCTGCGCGGCCGCTGCCCGCGCTGCGGCGAAGGCCATCTATTCAAGGGCTACCTGACCCTGCGCCCGTCCTGCGAGGCCTGCGAACTCGACTATACGAGCTTCGATTCGGCGGACGGGCCGGCCTTCTTCGTCATGTCCATCGTCGGCCTGCTGGTGGTCGGCCTGGCCCTGTGGCTGGAAATCACCTACGAGCCGCCGATCTGGGTCCATGCACTGGTCGCCGGCACCCTGTCGATCGGCCTGAGCCTGATCCTGGTGCGCCCGCTCAAGGGCATGCTGATCGCCCTCCAGTACAGCAACAAGGCCGAGCAGGGACGCTTCGAGCAGTGATCCGTACCACGCCGCGTGCAGCCGCCTGGCGCGATCTCGTCGCGCCCGGTCTCGCGACCCTGATCGCGCTGGCGATTCTGGTAAGCCTCGGGATTTGGCAGATCGAGCGCAAGGTCTGGAAGGAAGACCTGATCGACCGGATCGTCCGGCAGACCCGGGCCGAGCCGGTGGCGCCGCCCGCGCCCGAAGCCTGGGATCCCGGCCGGGACGAGTTCCGCCATGTCCGCGTGGCCGGCCGCTTCGCCAACGATCGCGAGACGCTGGTCCACGGCCTGGCCGCCGGCGAGACGCCCGGCCGGGCGCTGCAGGGCTATTACGTGATCACGCCGCTGCTGCGGGCGGAGGGCGGCACGGTCCTGATCAACCGCGGCTTCGTGCCGACCGAGTTGAAGGCACAGGCGGATCGCCGGGACGGCCTGATCGAAGGGCCGACCACGGTCACCGGGATCCTGCGCGCCAGCGAGCCGCGGGGGATGTTCGTCCCGGAGGCGGATCCGGTACGCGGCGAGTGGTTCAACCGCGATGTCGCGGGCATCGCCGCCGCACGCGGGATCGCCGATGCGGCGCCCTACCTGATCGAGGCCGATGCCGGACCGGGCCGGGCCACGTGGCCGCAGGGCGGCCAGTTGAAGGTCGATATCCCCAACAACCACCTGCAATATGCTTTCACGTGGTTCGCCTTGGCGGCCTGCCTGATCGGCGTCTTCGGTGTGTTCGCCTATCGCCGCCTGCACGATTCGCACACGGCGCCCACAGGAAAAGAATAAACTCGCATTCGACGCCGGGCGGCGCAGAAGAATGCGGCTCGGCTGCCGTTTAAAACGGCATCGCGTTCCTTTGACCTGTGGTGGCCGAGCCGGAATACTTTGCGTGTTCCTGAGCGGTTGCGCAAGTCTGCATCTTGTATTCAGTTTGCCGCGATCCTTTGACGACGCCGCGGAGCAACGATTCCGCGCGAACGAGGTAGCGCGCCATGACCGTCCGTTTCGTAGAAGACACGTCGCCTGATCCGATCCGCTTCGCCTACTGGGTGCCCAACGTCTCGGGCGGCCTCGTGATCAGCAAGATCCCGCAGCGCACGAGCTGGGACGCCAATTACAACCGCCGCCTGGCGCAGATCGCCGAGGAATCAGGCTTCGACTACGCGCTGACGCAGATCCGGTTCACCGCGGGCTACGGCGCCGAGTACCAGCACGAATCGGTGGCGTTCAGTCACGCGCTGCTGGCTGCGACCTCCCGGATCAAGGTGATCGCCGCGATCCTGCCCGGCCCCTGGAATCCGACGCTCGCGGCCAAGCAGGTGGCCACCATCTCGCAGCTCACCGGCGGCCGGATCGCCGTCAACATCGTCTCCGGCTGGTTCTCGGGCGAGTTCCGGGCGATCGGCGAGCCATGGCTCGACCATGACGAGCGCTATCGCCGGTCGGAAGAGTTCATCCGCAGCCTGAGGGGGATCTGGACCCAGGACAACTTCACCTTCCGCGGCGATTTCTACCGCTACACGGACTACACCCTGAAACCGAAGCCGGCCGATCCGCTCCCGGAGATCTTTCAGGGCGGCTCGTCCCGGGCGGCGCGCGACATGGCGGCCCGGGTGTCCGATTGGTATTTCACCAACGGTAACACGCCGGAGAACATCCGCGTCCAGGTCGACGACATTCGCGCGAAGGCCGCCGAGAGCGGCAACCGCCCGCGCATCGGCGTGAACGCCTTCGTGATCGCCCGCGACACCGAGGAGGAGGCCCGCGCCGTCCTTCAGGAGATCATCGACCAAGCCGATCCCGACGCGGTGAAGGCGTTCGGCCACGAGGTGAAGAATGCCGGCAAGGCCTCGCCCGAGGGCGAAGGCAACTGGGCCAAGTCGAGCTTCACCGACCTGGTCCAGTACAACGACGGCTTCAAGACCAACCTGATCGGCACGCCGGACCAGATCGCCGAGCGGATCCTCGCGCTCAAGGATGCCGGGGCCGATCTCGCGCTGCTGGCGTTCCTGCATTTTCAGGAGGAGGTCGCGTATTTCGGCGCCCACGTGATCCCGCGGGTCCGTGCGCTGGAAGCCGCGCGCGAGAAGCGCGCCGAGGCGGCCTGATCGCCGCCTGCAATCTCATAACAACCCTGCCCTATCGGAGTGAGCCATGAACATCGCCGTCGATGCGCGCACGCTCGACACGCAGCCACGCCAGGGCCTGCCCGGGCCGGCGCGGCCGCCTGCCCCCGCCCATGTGATCCGTGACGATGCCGAGGCGCTGGCAGTGGCCCACCGCCTCGCCGCGGAGTTCCGGCTCGGTGCCTCCGAGCGCGACCGGACCCATGCCCGGCCCCTGGCGGAGCTCGATGGCTTCTCCCAGAGCGGCCTGTGGTCGATCAACGTGCCCAAGGCCTATGGCGGCCCGGAGGTCTCCTACAAGACCCTGGCGCAGGTCATCGCGATCATCTCGGCGGCCGATCCGGCGATCGGGCAGATTTCGCAGAACCATCTGGGGATCGTGGCGGCGATCCGGACGGTTTCGGACGAGCCGCAGAAGCGGCTGCTGTTCGGGGAGGTCCTGCGCGGCACCCGGTTCGGCAACGCCTTCTCCGAGCGGGGGACCAAGCGCGCCGCCGATTTCGACACGCGGTTCACCGATCACGGCGACCACGTGCGCGTGCGCGGCCAGAAGTTCTACGCGTCCGGGGCGCTCCTGGCGCATCTGGTGCCGATCGTCGCCCTCGATGCCGAGCGGCGGGCCTGGTACGCCATCGCCGAGCGGGACGCTCCGGGGCTCACGGTGATCGACGACTGGTCCAGCTTCGGCCAGCGTGGCACGGCGAGCGGCACGGTGCTGATCGAGGATGTCCGGGTCGAGAAGACCCACCTGGTGCCGGCCTGGAGGGGCTACGAGGCGCCGAGCGCGGACGGGGCGATCTTCCAGATCATCCAGGCGGCGGTCGATGCCGGCATCGGCCGCGAGGCCCTGGACGATACGATCCGGTTCGTGCGCGAGAAGGCGCGGCCCTGGATCGATAGCGGGCAGGAGCGCGCCTCGGAGGATCCCTACACGATCCAGGCGATCGGCGACCTCACCATCCGCCAGCACGCCGCGGAAGCGCTGCTCGACAAGGCCGGGCTGGCCCTAGACGCGGCGGTGGCGCAGCCGGATGCGGAGAGCGTCGCCGCCGCGCAGCTCGCCGTCGCCGAGGCGAAGGTGCTGACCACCGACATCGCCCTGGCGGCCTCCAGCAAGCTATTTGAACTCTCCGGTACCCGCTCGACGCTCGCCGCCGAGAACCTCGACCGGCACTGGCGCAATGCCCGGACCCACACCCTGCACGATCCGGTCCGGTGGAAGGTCGCCATCATCGGCAACCACGCGCTGAACGGCGTCGCGCCGCCGTTCCACGCCTGGAGCTGAAGGGCCATCCCGAAGGCCGGCTGTCGGCGTTCGGAAGACAATGACGTCCCATCAAAGCCCCGAGGCGGCGTGCTGGATCCGAATGCCGGGACGCCGCTTCCCGTGCAGTCCGAGGCCAGCTCGTGCCGCCGAGTGCCGTTGGGTTCAGAGAACCGGCAGGCCGCGGGCCTTGGCTTCCTCGCCGGGCTCGACGTGGATCGTCACGACCGCCCCGGGGATCGTCGTTTCCAGGGCGCTTTCCAGCCGGTCGCAGATGGCGTGCGAGGCCTCGACGGTCATGCTGCCCGGGACCACGAGGTGGAAATCGATGAAGGTCGCCTGGCCAGCCGAGCGGGTCCGGACGTCGTGAGCTTCCAGGGCGCCCTCCCCGTGGCGGGAGATCAGCGAGCGGATCTCGCAGACCATGTCGGGCGAGGCCGCCCGATCCATGAGGCCGTCGACCGATTCGCGCACCATGCGGAAGCCGGACCAGAGGATGTTGAGCGCCACGAGCCCGGCCACCGCCGGGTCGAGGATTGGATAGCCGGTCAGCCAGACCGCGGCGACGCCGAACAGCACGCCGCACGAAGTCACTACGTCGGCGAAGACGTGGCGGGCATCGGCGATCAGGGCCGGCGAGCGCCAGGCGCGTCCCCAGCGCATCAGCGCCCAGGCCCAGACGGCGTTGATGGCGCCGGCCCCGAGGTTGATGGCCAGGCCAAGAGCCGGCGCGTCCAGCGGCTTCGGGGCGAGCAGGCCGAAATACGCTTCCCGCAGGATCAGGACCGCCGCCACGACGATGAGCGCGCCCTCGATCACCGCGGAGAAGAACTCGGCCTTGTGGTGGCCGTAGGGATGCTCCGCGTCGGCCGGGCGCGCCGCCACCCGCAGGGCCACGAAGGCGCCGACCGCCGCGACCACGTTGATGATGCTCTCCAGCGCGTCGGAGTACAGCGCCAGGCTACTGGTGAGCCACGCCGCGTAGAATTTCAGTCCGGTCACCCCGAGGCCGATGCCGGCGCTGAGGAGGGCTGCTTTCTGGGTCCGGTCCATGGGGTCGCCGATCACGAGTCGACGTGCCCATACGGGATGCAGCTTGCCTCAGGCCACGGCAAAGCTTCGACGCTGCCGAAAGAGTCTTAGCTTGGGCTATGGGTCGGTCGGCTCAGGCGCCGGGTCGCGGGCTGCCTCGCGCTGTCGGCTCCGCTCGGCCTTGCCGCGCGCCTCTGCTGCCTTGCGGAGGAGGCGGCGCTTCTGCCACGCGAAGCGTGTAGCGGCCGCGATCGTCTCCAGGCGTGCCGCCTCGCGGTCCCAATAGCCGACGAGCTGCCCGTCGAGGGTCACGCGTGCGGGACGGCCGGTCCTGACCATGGCGCTCAATCCTGCGGGGAAGCCGGCTCGCCGGTCTCGGCCACGATCAGCGCGTCCGCATCGCCGTGGAAGCTTCCGGTCCCGGAATTCGGCACCGGCACGGCCGGGCTGCCGAAGGGCGCGCTTGGATAGGCTTCCTCGAACTTCGCCCGGGCGGTCGCCGGATCGTCGGCCTTGAGCACGATCTGTTCGGTGCCGGGGAGCGGCCAGCGCGGATCGGCGGCATCGCGGGGGCGCACGGCGTACCAGGGCATCGTTCGGGCGTCTCCGGCGTCGGTGTGGCGTGAACCGGCGGCGGCGCGAACCGGTTCCGAGGTTGAAACCGCGTGCCGTTCGGTGCAGGCAGCCGGCGATGCGCGTGGACCTGTTCGATTTCGAGTTGCCGGAGAGCTGCATCGCCCTGCGCCCGGCCGAGCCGCGCGACGCCGGGCGGCTCCTCGTCGTGCGCCCGGGCGAGGCGCTGGCGGACCGTACCGTCCGCGACCTGCCGGGCGCGCTCCGATCGGGCGATGCCCTGGTCTTTAACGACACGCGGGTGATCCCGGCGCGGCTCAACGGCGTGCGTACCCGCCCCGGCGCGCCGGGCCAGCGCACTGAGGTGATGCTGCATCTGCGCGAGGCGCCCGCGCGCTGGCGCGCCTTCGCCCGGCCGGCCAAGCGGCTAACTGTCGGCGATGCGCTTCAGTTCGGTGAGCTTCGGGCAATCGTCGCCGAGAAGGGGGAGGCTGGCGAGATCGTGCTCGATTTCGACCGGGCCGGGGCCGCGCTCGACGCCCAGATCGCGCTGGAAGGCGCCCTGCCCCTGCCGCCCTACATCGCCGGCAAGCGCCCCACCGACGCCCGCGACGCCACCGACTACCAGACGATCTACGCGCGCCATCCGGGCGCCGTGGCGGCGCCCACCGCGGGGCTGCATTTTTCGGACGGTCTGCTGGCGGCGCTCGACGCGGCCGGCCTGCACCGGCACCACGTGACCCTGCATGTCGGCGCCGGCACCTTCCTGCCGGTCAAGGCGGACGATACCGAGGGCCACCGGATGCACGCCGAGATCGGCATCCTCGACGCCGGCACCGCCGCCGCCCTCAACGCCGTCCGCGCCGCCGGCGGCCGGATCGTCGCGGTGGGCACCACGGCCCTGCGCCTGCTGGAGAGCGCCGCGAGACCCGACGGCACGCTCACGGCCTTCTCGGGGCCGACCGACATCTTCATCACGCCCGGCTACCGGTTCCGCGCAGTCGACGCCCTGGTGACGAACTTCCACCTGCCGCGCTCGACCCTGTTCATGCTGGTCTCGGCCTTCTCGGGCCTCGACACGATGCGGGCGGCCTACGCGCACGCGATCCGGAGCGGTTACCGCTTCTACTCCTACGGCGACGCCAGCCTGCTGTTCCCAGGCCCGCGCGCGGACATGCCATGACCGAGACCGTGCCCTTCGGCTTCACCCTGCACGGGCAGGACGGCACCGCCCGGACCGGCGCAATCGCGACGCCGCGAGGAACCATCCGCACGCCGGCCTTCATGCCGGTGGGGACCGCCGCCACCGTCAAGGCGATGTATCCCGGTCAGGTGCGGGAGCTCGGCGCCGACGTGGTGCTGGGCAACACCTACCACCTGATGCTCCGCCCCGGCCCCGAGCGGATGGCGCGGCTCGGCGGCCTGCACCGGTTCATGAACTGGGACCGGCCGATCCTCACCGATTCCGGGGGGTTCCAGGTGATGTCGCTCTCCGCCCTGCGGAAGATCGACGAGCAGGGCGTGACGTTCCGCTCGCATATCGACGGCACCGCCCACCACATGAGCCCGGAGCGCTCGATCGAGATCCAGGGCCTGCTCGGCTCCGACATCCAGATTCAGCTCGACGAGTGCGTGCGCCTGCCGGCCGAGCACGAGGCGATCGAGAAGGCGATGCACCTGTCCCTGCGCTGGGCCGAGCGCTGCCGGGTGGCGTTCGGCGAGCAGCCGGGCAAGGCGATGTTCGGCATCGTGCAGGGCGGTGACGTCCCGGCGCTCCGCGTCGAGAGCGCCCGCGCGCTGACCGACCTCGACCTGAAGGGCTACGCGGTCGGTGGCCTCGCCGTCGGCGAGCCGCAGGCGGTGATGTTTTCCATGATCGAGACCGTGGAGCCGCACCTGCCGCAGGCCAAGCCGCGCTACCTGATGGGCGTCGGCACGCCGGACGACATCCTGGGGGCGGTCGCCCGAGGTATCGACATGTTCGACTGCGTGATGCCGACCCGGGCCGGCCGTCACGGCCTGGCCTATACGAGGAACGGCCGAGTCAACCTGCGCAACGCCCGCCACGCCGAGGATACGGCGCCCCTGGACGAGACCTCGACCTGCCCGGCGGCACGGGACTATTCCCGGGCCTATCTGCATCACCTCGTCCGGTCGAACGAGATCTTGGGGATGATGCTGCTGACCTGGAACAACCTGGCCTATTATCAGGACCTGATGGCCGGCGCCCGGGCGGCGATCCGTGACCGGCGGTTCGCGGATTACTGCAGCGCCACCCGCGAGGGCTGGGCGCGGGCCGAACGCGCCGCCGGATGAACCGGCGTCACGGGTGCGCGAGAACCCGATAGATTCCGGCCGGGTCGTCGGCGCCAGTGCGGACCGCCGCGTTCAGATCCGCCACGATCCGCGCGGCCACCGGCAGGCGGTAATGCAACGCGTCCCAGTAGTTCGTGTCCTGCGTGGTCACGGGCGACAGCATCCGGAAATCCACTACGACGGCACCGCGTTTCGCGCCGATGTCCGCGACGCGGGCCTTGCAGGCCGTCTCCCGCTGTCCGGCCGGCGATCCGGGGGCACCTTGCGCCGCCGCGTGCACCGGCATGAAGGCAATGAGCTTCAGGGCACCCGCCGGAATTGTTTCGAGGAGCGCGTCGAGCCGTGCCAGCGCCGGCATGGGGGCATCCGCGGGATCGGCGGCTGCCGCCGGATCGCGGGCGCCGGCCCGGATATGGGCCCGGGCGCGCACGGGATCGTACAGCGACTCGGGCGGCGTGAAGATCGCGTAGCCGTCCGGGCGGATCCGCGGCCGGGCCAGGCCGAGGCGCGCCAACGCGGTCTGTGCGGCGATCGTGACCGCGCGCTGGCTGATCTGGCGGAGCACGCCCCAGGGTGCGCCGGTCTCGTAGAGCCAGTCCGGAAAGGCGTTGGCGGTGCGGGCCGGCGGATCGGCGGCGCACCAGGTCGTATCGAGGCCGAACAGGATCGCCTTCACCGGCCGGTGCGCGAGGAAGAGTGTGGCGAGCCGGATCTGTTCGTCCGGTGTCGCGGCGTTCATCGCCAGATTGGCGAAACGCGCAGCGAAGGCGGTATCGAGGGCGGCCGGCTCGAGCAGCCGCGCCGTAGAGGTGCCGAACACGGCGGCATCGAATGCGCCGCCTCTGGCGATCTGCGGATAGGACAGCCGCTGGTTCGTGTCCATGATCGGCCCCGGCGGATGCGAGGGGGCGGCACGCAGACCATAGGGATCGAGAATCGCCACAGTAGCGACGATGGCCAGGCCGAGCGAAGCAGCGCCGATCAGGAATACCCGCGTGAAGCCGGCCCAGGCGGCGGGCTGGGTCTCGACGTCGACAGGATAGGTTGGCGATTTCGTGGCCATGAGCAAGCCGCATACCCGCTTCGGTCTACGCCGACAGGCTACAGAGGTTTGAGGCGTCGACGTTCTTGCAGGCTGCGACGCGCGCCCTTGTGTCCGAAGGGGGCCCTTCGCGATATGTGCCCACGGCATCACCGTGGGTACGACTGAAACATGTGTTGCGCTTAGGCCTGACGCTGCCGATCAGCCTCGCTTGCGCCCGCCCCCGCCCTTGTATTTCGGCTTCTGGCCGCCGAGGCCTTGCGTCGAGCGGGGCTTCGGCCGTTCCTGCCACGGCACCGCATCGGCCGGCATCTCCCGGTCTGTCCCCGGGCCCATATTGTCGAGGTCGGGCTTCGAGATGCGTGTCGAGCCGGCACCTCGGGGCGCCTTGCGGCCGTACTTGCCGGCCTCGCGCTCCACGTCCCCCTGCCGGGCCATGGGATCGTCCGAGACCAGCAGTTCCGTGGCCTGGAGGCGCTTGAGCTCGTCGCGCAGGCGCGCCGCCTCCTCGAAGTCGAGATCCGCGGCGGCCGCGCGCATCCGCTTCTCCAGGTCGGCCAGCACCGCCTTGAGATTGTGGCCGACCGTAATCGCGTCCTTGGCCAAGCCGGTATCGACCTGGACGTGGTCGCGCTCGTAGACGCTGTTGAGGATGTCGCTGATCCCGCGCTTCACGCTCTGGGGCGTGATGCCGTGCTCGGCGTTGTAGGCGAGCTGCTTGGTCCGCCGCCGCTCGGTCTCGGCCATCGCCCGCTCCATCGAGCCGGTGATGGAATCCGCGTACAGGATGCAGCGCGCGTCGGCGTTCCGCGCCGCCCGGCCGATGGTCTGGACCAGGGAGGTCTCGGAGCGGAGAAACCCTTCCTTGTCGGCGTCGAGGATCGCCACCAGGGCGCATTCCGGGATGTCGAGACCTTCCCGGAGGAGGTTGATGCCGATGAGGACATCGAATGCTCCTAGCCGCAGATCGCGGATGATCTCGATCCGCTCCAGGGTGTCGATGTCGGAGTGCATGTAGCGCACCCGCACGCCGTTCTCGTGCAGGTACTCGGTGAGATCCTCGGCCATGCGCTTGGTCAGTGTGGTCACCAGCGTGCGGTAGCCGGCCAGCGCGACCGCCTTGACCTCGCCGAGCAGGTCGTCGACCTGGGCGCGCGCCGGGCGGATCTCGATCACCGGATCGACCAGGCCGGTGGGGCGGATCACCTGCTCGGCGAAGACGCCGCCGGTGCGCTCCATCTCCCACTTGCCGGGCGTCGCGGAGACGTGGACCGTCTGCGGACGCATCGCGTCCCATTCCTCGAAGCGCAGCGGACGGTTGTCGAGGCAGGACGGCAGGCGGAAGCCGTATTCGGCAAGCGTCGCCTTCCGGCGGAAGTCGCCCCGGTACATGCCGCCGATCTGGGGGACGGTGACGTGGCTCTCGTCGGTGAAGACGAGGGCGTTGTCGGGCAGGTACTCGAACAGGGTCGGCGGCGGCTCGCCGGGGCGGCGGCCGGTGAGGTAGCGCGAATAATTCTCGATGCCGTTGCAGGCGCCGGTGGCCTCGATCATCTCGATGTCGAAGGTGCAGCGCTGGTCGATGCGCTGGGCCTCGATCAGCCGGCCCATCTTGGTCAGTTCCTCGATTCGGCCGTTCAGCTCGTTCTTGATGCCCTTGATCGCCTGCTGCAGCGTCGGTCGCGGCGTGACGTAGTGGGAATTCGCGTAGACCTTCACGAATTTCAGTTCGGCGATCTTCTTGCCAGTGAGTGGGTCGAACTCGACGATCGACTCGATCTCGTCGCCGAACATACCGATCCGCCAGCCGCGATCCTCCAGGTGGGCCGGCCACAGCTCGATCGAATCGCCGCGGACCCGGAAGGTGCCGCGGGCGAAATCCGCCTGGATCCGCTTGTACTGGAGGGCCACGAGGTCGGCCACGAGCTGGCGCTGCTCGATCTTCTCGCCCAGCGTCACGGTGAACGACATCGCCGTGTAGGTCTCGACCGAGCCAATGCCGTAGATGCAGGACACCGACGCGACGATGATCACGTCGTCCCGCTCCAGCAGGGCGCGTGTGGCGGAGTGGCGCATCCGGTCGATCTGCTCGTTGATCGACGATTCCTTCTCGATGAACGTGTCCGAGCGCGGGACGTAAGCCTCTGGCTGATAATAATCGTAGTAGGAAACGAAGTACTCAACCGCGTTGTCGGGGAAGAACGACTTGAACTCGCCGTAGAGCTGCGCGGCCAGAGTCTTGTTCGGAGCCAGGATCAGCGCCGGGCGCTGGGTCTGCTCGATGATTTTGGCCATCGTGAAGGTCTTGCCCGAGCCGGTGACCCCGAGCAGGACCTGGTCGCGCTCCAGCGCGCCGATGCCGCCGACCAGTTCGGCGATGGCGGTGGGCTGGTCGCCGGCCGGCTCGAACTCCGATTTCAGCGTGAACCGGAGGCCGCCTTCCGATTTCTGTGGCCGGTCCGGCCGGTGCGGCACCCAGGTCTGGCCGTCCTTGAACAGCGGGTTGCCCTCGATCAGCAGCCGCTCCAGGGCCGTCACGGTGGCCGAGGCGCCGCCGTCGCCGCCCGGATCCGGCAGGTCGGCGCCCTCGGGCACCGGGCCATCTTCCGGGGGCGTCAGCCCCAGGGCCTGAGCGAGGCGCGGATCGACCTCCGCCGCGTCGCCGAGCGCGTAGCCGGCCTGGGGCGCTTCACTGAAACCGTCGCGGGCGATCTCGACCTTGCGGGTGGCGGCCTTGTCGATCGGCTCCTTGGCCGGGCGCCCCCTGGGCTTGCCCGGGCGCGGCTTCTCCGGCTCCGGCGCGATCGGCGGCGGCCGGTTGCGGTTCAGCGCCGGGTTCAGCAATTCGGCCAAATAGGTATCGAGCGGCTTCAATTCGGGCTTCGACGCCTTGGCGGACGAGGCCGAGACGGACGCGGCGCGCGGTTTCTTCGGAGCGGGCATGTTTTTCCGAGAAGGCATGGGGTCAATATGGGCCCCGCATGGGCCGCGAGAAACCCTCCGCGGCGCGGAGTTTTCCGGCCTGCGTGAAAGAGGCTCTCGATGACCGCACCGATCCACCCCGAGACCCGTATCGGGCACGTCCACCTCAAGGTCGCCGACCTGGACCGGGCGCTCGGCTTCTATTGCGGCGTGCTCGGCCTCGGCCTGACCCAGCGCTACGGCGAGCGCGCCGCCTTCGTCGCGGCCGGGGGCTACCACCACCATATCGGGCTCAACACCTGGGAGAGCCTCGGCGGCCGGCCGCCGGCGCCGGGGACAACCGGGCTGTACCACCTCGCCCTGCTCTACCCGACCCGGGCCGCCCTGGCCGATGCCCTGCGCCGGGTCGAGGCGGCCGGCATTCCCTTGGACGGCGCCAGCGACCACGGCGTTAGCGAGGCCCTGTACCTGCGCGATCCGGACGGGAACGGCGTGGAACTGTACCGGGACCGCCCGGAAGCGGAATGGCCCCGCGACCCGGACGGCGCCCTGCGGATGGTCACGGCCCGGCTCGATCTCGATGCGCTCCGTCGGGAAGACCGGTAATTACAACTCTTAGGTAGAATTCACCGTGCATTGGCCTCGCCCAAGCGGGCCGATGCAGAGAAAATTCGGTATCATCATCCGGTGAATTGGCTTGCGGTGACCGGAACCGGTCGGTACTTTGCAGTTCAAAGCATGATGCAGCGCGGGGGCTGAAGCTCATGCAGGACCTGGACAAGGCCCTGGCCGATATCGTCGCGATCCGCTCGCAGATCGCCCGCGAGACGGCCTTCCGCGGCCTGGGCGCCGCCACCGTCGCGGGGACGGGCGGCCTGGCGCTGGCCTGCGCGGTCGCCCAGTCCCTCTGGCTCGGCGATCCGGCCGCCCGGCCGGTCCTGTTCTTCGGCCTCTGGATCGCCGCCGCCCTGGTGGCCTTCGCACTGATCGGTGTCGAGGCGGTCCGGCGCAGCCGCCGGCTCCATTCGGGCCTCGCCGACGCCATGGTCTGGAACGCCATCGAGGTCTTCCTGCCGGCCGCCGGCACCGGGGCGTGCCTCGCCCTGGTCGTCGCCCGCTTCGCCCCCGGCGAGGTCTGGATGCTGCCCGGCCTGTGGCAGGTGCTCGTCGGCCTAGGCCTGTTCGCCTCGGCGCGGATCCTGCCCCGGGCAGTCCAGGGGGTCGGCGCCTGGTACCTGCTCGCTGGCCTCGCCGTGCTGGCGATTGCGGCCGAGAGCCACGCCCTGTCGCCCTGGACGATGGGGCTCCCCTTCCTGGTCGGCCAGAGCTGGCTGGCCGGCATCGTCCATCGCGGCGCCCGGGCCTTCGACGATGACCTCTGACCGCGACGACGGCCGTTTCTCCTACGAGGGGCTGGACCGGATCATTCACGAGCGGGCGCGGCTTAGCGTGCTCACCTCCCTCGTGGCCCATCCCAAGGGCCTGCCGTTCCCCGACCTCAAGCGCCTGTGCGGGCTGACCGACGGCAACCTGAGCCGGCATCTGGCCGTTCTCAGCGAGGCCGACCTGGTCAGCCTCGAGAAGGGTTTTTCCCTCAACCGCACGCAGACGATCTGCCGCATGACGCCGATCGGGCGCCGGCGTTTCATCGGGTATCTCGGCGTGCTCGAGCAGGTGGTGCGCGACGCGGCCGCGGCCGCCGAGCGAAGTCCCGAGGGCGGGGTGCGCGGCCTCGATCCGGCCACGAAACCGGCCTGAGACCGCCGGATCGCGCAGAGATTGTCAACGCAAACCTCATAAACCTCAGCGATACGCCCATGCCGGGAGACTTTACGATGCAAAGCGAAGCGGGGCCGGGGGGGCTGCACGCCGCGATCATCATGGACGGCAACGGGCGCTGGGCGACGCAGCGCGGCCTGCCGCGTCTGGCCGGCCACCATCGCGGCGTCGAGGCGATCCGGCGGACCGCCGAGGCCTGCCCGGATCTCGGCATCGGCACGCTCACGCTCTACGCCTTCTCGGCCGACAACTGGCAGCGGCCGGACGACGAGGTCGGCGGGCTGATGCGGTTGCTGCGCTCCTACCTGCGCAACGAGACTCAGCGCCTCGCCCGCACCGGGACCCGGCTCAGCGTCGTCGGCCGCCGCGACCGCCTGCCCCGGGGCATCCCGGAGGCGATCGGGGCCGCCGAGGCGGCCACCGCCTCCGGCACCCGCCTGCACCTGCGCATCTGCGTCGACTATTCCGCCCGGGACGCGATCATCGCGGCGGCGCAGGCCCTCCAGGGCGGCGACGCCACCCGGGAGAGCTTCGGCGCGCTGGTGGCGGGGCAGATGCACGGCTCGCCGGTGGACGTCGACCTCGTGATCCGCACCGGCGGCGAGCAGCGGCTCTCGGATTTCCTGCTCTGGGAGGCGGCCTATGCCGAGCTCCACTTCACCGACCGGATGTGGCCGGATTTCGGCCCCGACGACCTCGCCGCGGCGGTGGCCGACTTCGCTCGCCGGGACCGGCGCTTCGGCGGCCTGAAGGCTCCGGCGGTCCCGGCGGCGGCCTAATCCGCCTGCCCGCTTGACGGACGGCCCGGCTCAGGCAGAGGCTTTTCGCCATGACCGAGATCCGTAAGTCCGAGACTCTCGCCCGCCGCCGCGTCCTCCTCGTCATCGGCGGCGGCATCGCGGCCTACAAGGCCCTCGACCTGATCCGGCGCCTGCGCGAGCGCGGTGCCAGCGTCTGCCCGGTGCTGACCGCGGGCGCGCAGGAATTCGTGACGCCGCTGGCCGCGGCGGCGCTCGCAGGCGAGCGGGCCCATACTGACCTGTTCGACCGGGCCGAAGAGGCCGGTATCGGCCACATCAAGCTAGCCCGGCAGGCGGATGCCGTGGTGGTGGCGCCGGCCACCGCCAACCTGATGGCCCGCATGGCCGGCGGCCACGCCGCCGACCTCGCCACCACGATCCTGCTGGCCACTAGCCTGCCGATCCTGATCGCCCCGGCCATGAATGTGCAGATGTGGGCGCATCCGGCGACCCGGCGCAACCGCGCGACCCTAGAGAGTGACGGCGTCCGCCTCGTCGGGCCCAATGCCGGCAAGATGGCCGAGGCCGAAACCGGCCCCGGCCGCATGGCCGAGCCTAACGAGATCGCCGACGCCCTCGAGCTGATGCTGGCTGAGGCCGGTGCCGCAGCCCCGGGCCTCGGCTTCCTGTCGGGGCGACCCGGTCCGGGGACGCGTCTGCTTGCCGGACGACGGGTGCTCGTTACCTCCGGGCCGACCCACGAGCCGATCGACCCGGTGCGCTACCTCGCCAACCGCTCCTCCGGCCGCCAGGGCCACGCCATCGCGGCCGCCGCCGCCCAGGCCGGCGCCACCGTGACGCTGGTCTCCGGGCCGGTCTCGATCCCGGATCCCGCCGGCGTCTGCATGGTCCGGGTCGAGACCGCCCGGGAGATGCTCGCGGCTGTCCAGTCGGCCCTGCCGGCCGACATCGCGATCTTCGCGGCCGCCGTGGCCGATTGGCGCCCGGAGACCGAGGCCGGCTCGAAGAAGCTCAAGAAGGACGGCACAGGCCCGGCGCCGCTGCCCCTCGTGGAGAATCCCGACATCCTCGCTGCCGTGTCGCGGGTGGCGGCCGGGCGCCCGCCACTGGTGGTCGGCTTTGCCGCCGAGACCGACACGGTCCTCGACCACGCCCGGGCCAAGATCGCCCGCAAGGGCTGCGACCTGATCGTGGCCAACGACGTCTCGGCCGCGGGCGGCGTGATGGGCGGAACCGACAACACGGTCCACCTGATCCACCGCGACGGCGCGCTGGAGACCTGGCCGCGTCTCGGCAAGGACGAGGTCGCCCGCCGGCTCGTGGCGCATCTGGCCGGCCTGTTGGGCCGCTGAACCGACGTCACGCCGGCACAATGCAACCGGACGGCGTCGATTTCGCCGCGGGTGTGGCCGCGGATCCTCGCTCGGTCCGACAGTTTCCAGTGGTCGTGGAGCCAAGTCCCGATCACGATGGAGCGACCGTTGGCCGATGCGAATTCGGTCTCTGTCCGCTTTGTTGTTGACGAATCGCTCTCAAGTTCTCTGATGTGGATCGGCCGTTATCGTATAGATTCCCATGTTAATATCAAAAACGATTCACAAATTCCGTGATTTAGATAAATTTACGATATTAAATCAAGAAACCTAAATTAAGATTTGCTCATAACGAACACAAGTCGTCGCTGAAAATTTGCATTCTGGCGTTTTTCGCGCCTCTGAAGCCCTCATGCCGAGCAGAAAACTGTCGGCTTGGAGGCGTTATGGATCATGGCACGTCGACTGATCTTTAAATTGATCGCGGCATGGCTAGTCATCGGAGCGAGTCCATTTGTCCAACTGGCGCAGGCACAGCCTTCAGCGCCCGAAGACGCGGAAGAATCAACGATTCTGCCGGATCCGAACGCGCCGCAGCGTTTGCCCCTTGAGCGACCACCGACCCCGGCACCGAGCACGCGTCCCGCTGCCGGCTCGGCTGACTCACAGAACCTGAAGCCGCAATACGGACTGCTCGGAAATCTCGGTGGAGCCCGCGACCTCTTGTGGGATCGCGGCGTCCTGTTCAACATGGATTACGTCTACGAAGCCGCCACAAACGTGGCGGGTGGTGATCGCGGACCCCTGCTGCTCGGTGCCGGCCAGCTCGCGATCCGCGGCCTGTTCGACTTCCAGAAAATGTTCGATTGGGAAGGTGCGTCCGGCGGGATCACGATCAGCCATCGCGAAGGGCGCAGCCTGGCACTGGACGCGCATCTCGACACGCAAACGAGCGTTCAGGAAATCTACGGACGCGGCCGGATCTGGCGATTGAGCCAGTTCTGGTTCGATCAGAAGCTAGGCCCATATGTCGATCTGAAATTCGGTCGTCTTCCGGTGAACGACGATTTCGGCGGCTTCGCCTGCGAATTTCAGCTCAATTCGCTGTGCGGTTCCGTGGTCAGCAAGATCGCTTCAAACTACATCTACACCTTCCCGGTCAGCCAATGGGCAACCCGTCTCCGCATCGGGACGTCGGATAGTGTCTATCTGCAAGTGGGTGCTTATCAGGTCAATCCGGATGATGTGAACGAAGGGTTCAACTTCGGTTTCAGCAACGCCACCGGCGCACTGATCGTCACGGAGGCGGGCTGGTTTCCGAAGATCGGAGGCGACGCTTTTGCGGGAAGCTACAAGATCGGTGGCTGGTATGAAACCGGTGGCGGCAACGACGTCTACTTGAACGACAGGGGTCTTCCGCTGGCGATGTACAAGGGGCAGCCTCTACATCGCGGCGATCGGACCGGCTTCTACTTCACCGGCGTTCAGGAGATTTACCGCCCGGATCCCGCGAACAAGACGCGCAACCTCTCGGCTTTCGTCCGGGCGGCCGCCGCCGATGAAGAGACAGCGACTTATTCGTCGATGGTCACGGCAGGGGTGATCTACAAGGGCTGGTGCGCAGAGCGCCCCAACGACTGGCTCGGGCTCGGCGTCGGTCAGACCACCCCCAATCCCAGGCTGGTCGACGCCATCTCGATGAGCAACCTGCTCGCAGACAAGGCCAGAAAAATCCCGACGCAGGAAAAATATATCGAAGCGTTTTACAGCATCGACGTCGCCGACAACGTTATCATCAGGCCGAACATACAGTACATTACCCGAAACGGTAGTCCGTTGCGGAAGACTGATGCGGTGGTCTTGGGCCTGAAGTCACTGATAAATTTCTGACACTTCGTTGCGAACCGATAGATTCGGATCTCGGGACGACGTTCGATGGGAAGGCCCAACGCGTCGTCGCGGATTGCGGATCCGCGACGACGGTTTTTTTTGCGCACCGCCGCCGGCCAGCACGTCAGACCGGAGCCGACGACACCGGCTGTGCACGCGCCTAGAGCGGGGCTCGTCCGATCGGAAGCTGTGCTGGGCGGCTGCGGGTTGATGGGGCAAGGAGGAGCCCATGCCGACAACCTTGTCCGTTGATCTGCGCCAGCGCGTGGCATCCGCTGTCTCAGCGGGGGCGACCTGCCGGCAGGCCGCCGAGCGCTTCGGCGTGAGCCGGGCCAGCGCCAGCCGCTGGTCGCAGCAGAAGCAGCGGGTGGGGCACGTCGCGCCCAAGCCGCTGGGCGGCGATCAGCGCTCCCGCTACATCGAGGCTCATGCCGAGCTCATCCGGCAGACCTATGAGGCTCGCCCACAGATCCTCCTGCGCGAGTTGCGCGAGGTTCTTCAGGCGCACGAGGTCGCGGTCAGCACCAGCTCTCTGTCGCGCTTCTTCGCCCGGCACCGGATCACGCGTAAAAAAGGGCGCTGCACGCAGCGGAGCAGGAGCGAGAAGACGTAAAAGCGGCACGTGAAGCTTGGTTTGAGAGCCAGCCCGCGCTCGATCCCGAGCGCCTCGTGTTCCTGGACGAGACGGCGGCGACCACCAGCATGGTCCGCCGCTACGGCTGGGCACCACGCGGCGCACGCTGCCGGATCACGGCGCCAGCGGGCCACTGGAAAACCACCACGGTCATTGCCGGGCTGAGGACGAGCGGGCCCGAGGCGGTTGCGCTGCTGGACGGGCCTGTGACGGGCGAGCGTTTCCGCGCCTACGTGGCAGAGACACTGGTCCCGACCCTGAGGCCGGGCGACACGCTCATCCTGGACAACCTCGGCGCTCACAAGGTGACGGGCGTGCGCGAGGCGATCGAGGCAGCCGGAGCCCGGCTCCTGTACCTCCCACCGTACTCGCCTGAGTTCAACCCGATTGAACTTGCCTTCGCGAAGCTCAAAGCGCTCCTGCGCAGCGCGGCGGCCCGCACGGTCAGCGATCTCTGGGAGACGATCCACAAAGCCTTCACGCGCTTCTCGCCCGAGGAGTGCCGCAACTACTTCACGGCTGCCGGCTACGAGGATGATGCTTGTGCTTCAAGCTGATCGGGACCCGCTCTAGTGGCGTCAGGGCGACGAGGCCTCGGCAATCCAAAGACGGTTGCCCGGTGAACGGATTGGGAGCGATCTTCGCCGTCTTTCCGAGAGGTGCGAAGCGAGGCAGCGCGCGCTCTCTGCAGGTGGTGTCCGAATGGCGTGGATCCGTGGGCCGCTTCGCTCGTGATCTCGGCCCAGGACGCGTGGCCGAACGGGTCGACCGGAAGCCGCCTCGAAGCCTGCGATGCCGGATAACCGGAGCCGATGCCGCTTCGCTGGGTCGCCTCTCCGACCGAGCAACAGGTTCTCTGTTCGCGCAGACAATCAATCTTAATTTCGAAAGTAGCTGTAAAAATGACATTACATTACTTTTCAATAAAACAAAGCCGACAAATTTAACTTGCAGTTGTTGAGTATGTTTGAACGTATGTCAATAGTATTGGCAATCCAAAGACATCCTTTAGGCAGATCATCAATTCCGAACGTCATTTTTTGTCGACAAATGCGTTCGTATGGGACATGACCGCGCGAAACTCGGGTATCTGGAGTTGTGCGATGGTCCGCCTGCAGAATATTTCGATTCGCTCGACGATGGGCTCGGTGTTCTTCGTCTTGGGTTTGATCATCTTCGCCTATGCGACGAACGCCCTCATCGATGCGCGTCGGCAGGCGGTTCAATCCGAGGCCGGCATGTCCCTGGTGCGGGCGAGCCGGGCGTTGCTCCAGACCCTGTACGCGACGCGGCTGGAGCGGGGGACCACTCTGCAATTCCTCGCAGCCGACGAGCCCATCAGCGCGGAAACCATGTCCGGGCTCTTCGCGGACCGGCAGCGGGCGGTGGTCGGCATGGCCGAGGCAACGGCGCTGGTCGGCAACCTGGACCTGCCGGCCGTGAAGGTGACGCTCGGTCCGCTGCAGGCGGCACACGCGCGAGTCGAACGCCTCCGACCCCGGGTCGATGCGGCCGTGACGGTGTCCAAAGCCCAGCGCGACGGGACGGTCACGCCTGAGGCGCAGGCGGCCTTCCTCGCTATGCTCGACACCCTCACGGCGACGACGGATGCAGTCGATGCCGCGATCCCACGCTCTGACATGATTCTGGAGCGCGACCTCGCCCTCAAGCGGGCGGCCTGGGCGACACGCATGGCGGTGGGAGCCATCTCTCTGCGGGTCCAGACCTCCCTATCGGCCGGCACGCCCTGGTCTCCGTCCGAGACCGTGGCCGCCGCCGAGGAGCGCGGCCGGCTCGATGCCACGTGGAAAGCCGTCACGGAGAACGCGAACGACCTCTCGCACCAAGTTCGTGCGGCCTTCGAGAAAGCCCGGGCCAACAATTTCGAGGGGGCGCCGCTGGCCCGGCGCTTGGCCGTTTCGACCGCGCTGGCGCAGCACGAGCCGCCGCGGATCACGCTCCAGGAAGCGCGGAAGCTCGACACACCGGAAGGAGCCACCCTGGTCGACCTCGCCTACGCCGCCCTCGACGAGATGATCGCGCGCGCTGGGACCCTGGCTCAGGAGGCGCGCAGCGGCTTGGTGCGCAACGTGGCGGCGCTGCTGGTCTCGACGCTGCTCGTCTCCCTCGGTCTCTTCGCCCTGATCCGCTACGTGCTCCGGCCGATCCGGACCATGACCGGCACCATGCAGGCGCTGGCGGACGGCGATGCGTTGGTCGCGGTGCCCTTGAGCGACTGGGGCAATGAGGTCGGTTCCATTGCGCGGACGGTCCAAGTGTTCAAGGACAATCTGATCCGCACTCGCGCTCTGGAGAGGGAGACCGCCCAGGCGCGGCTCGCCGCCGAGGAACAGCGCAAGGCCGGCATGCGCCAGATGGCCGAGAGCTTCGAGACCGCCATCGGCGGCATCATCGGCCAAGTCTCGGCCTCGGCCACCGAACTCCAGGCCACCGCCCAGACCATGACCGCCACCGCGACCCACACGGCCAGCCAGTCCACCACCGTGGCGGCCGCGGCCGAGCAGGCGGCCTCCAACGTCAACACAGTCGCCGCCGCCGCCGAGGAGTTGGGCACCTCCGTGCAGGAGATCGGCCGGCAGGTCGACGGGTCCGCCAAGCTCGCTCTGGGCGCGGCCGCCGAGGCCGGGCAGACCGCGACCCTGGTGCAGGAGCTGAGCGGCGCGGTCGCCCGGATCGGCGACGTAGTCGGGCTGATCTCGTCGATCGCCGGGCAGACCAACCTGTTGGCGTTGAACGCCACGATCGAGGCGGCGCGCGCCGGCGAGGCCGGGCGCGGCTTCGCTGTGGTCGCCGCCGAGGTGAAGGCGCTGGCCGAGCAGACCGCGAAGGCGACCGAAGAGATCTCGGGCCAGATCGCCCGGATCCAGGCCTCCACCGGCGGGGCGGTGACGGCGATCGACTCGATCACGGCGCGGATCCAGGAGATCAGCGGCGTGGCGACGAGCATCGCGGCGGCGGTCCAACAGCAGGGTGCGGCGACCCAGGAGATCGTGCGCAACGTCGGTCAGGCGGCTCAGGGCACGGGCGAGGTCACCAGCAACATCGCCGGCGTCGCCGATGCCGCAGACGAGACCGGCAAGGCGGCAGCCCGGGTGCTCGGCGCCGCGACGGACCTGTCGCGCCAGTCAAAGACCCTGACCGCCGAGGTTGCGCGGTTCCTCGACACCGTCCGGGCGGCCTGATCGTGCTGCCGGAGAGCGGATTGCCCGCCTCCCTGGCCTGGACCGGCCCGAGTCGATAGAAGGCCCCCCGACGGCCGGCGCGGACGGCGCCGGCTCCAGGGAGTTCCCATGCCTCGCCTGTCCCTCATTGCCGGAGCCGCGTTCATCGCCATGACAGCAGCCGCGAATGCCGAGATCGTCACCCTGCCCTCGGGCCTGAAGTATCAGGACGAGGTCGTGGGCACCGGGCCCGAGCCGAAGGCCGGCCAGCAGGTCACCGTGCAATACACGGGCTGGCTCGATGAGGGCGGCAAGAAGGGCAAGAAGTTCGATTCCTCCCGGGACCGCAACCAGCCCTTCAGCTTCCCGCTCGGCGCCGGCCAGGTGATCCAGGGCTGGGATCTCGGCGTCGCCACCATGAAGATCGGTGGCAAGCGCACCCTGATCATCCCGCCGGAACTCGGCTACGGCGCCCGCGGCGCCGGCGGCGTCATCCCGCCGAACGCCACGCTGATCTTCGACGTCGAACTCCTCGGCGCGAAGTAAGTTTTTGGCTGCGCGACGGCGAGAGTTTCGAAACGATGCTGTTCGCGCAGCTGCCCGACGAGCTGTTCAAGCCCCTGGCTTCGCCGAGCCGGGGCTTCAACGCAGCCTTGCTGCTGCACCTGCACCGGCGCGTCCTCGGGGCGGAGCCGGTGCGCAAGGCCGAGCTTTTGGCCGAGATCGGCGATTTCGCCGCCGGCTGGAGCGATCCGGAGATCCTGGGCGACGAGCCGATCTCCGCCGACCCGGCCGAGCGCCGCAACGCCCTCTACCGCCGGCTCCTGGAAACCGGCTGGCTGATCGAGCGCCGCGAGCGCTACGTGCCCGTGGTCGAGTTCGACCCCGAGGCGCGCCTCCTCCTCGAAGAGCTGTCGCGGTTGGAGCGCGGCGAGACTCGCTCCTATGGGGGCGCGGTGCTGGAGGTGCTGGGCGGCCTGGAGAGCGCCGTCTCCGATCCGGGCAGTCGCTCAGAGGCCCTGTCCAACGCCGCCCGGGCGTCCGCCGCCTTCCTGGCGCATGTGCGCGGCCTCGCCGCCGGCATGCGCAAAGTCGAGGAGCGGATCCTGCGCGAGCCCGATCGGGCCAAGACCTTCCGGCTGTTCTTCGAGGACTTCGTCGAGCGCCACCTGATCAGCGACTACCGGACCCTGCACACCCGATTCAACCCGTTCCGGTTCCGGGCCAGCGTGGTCCGCGAGGCCGGCCGGGCGCTTCGCGACGCCCTCACGGTGCGGGCGCTGGCCGAGGGCCTGATCCGCGAGGGCCGCAGCCCCGACCTCGACACCGCCCAGCGCGCGGTCCGGGCGGATCTCGCCCAGATCCTCTCGGTGTTCGAAGGCCTCGACAATCATCTCGATGCCGTCGATGCCGTGGTGGCGCGCCTGGAGCGGCGGATCGGCGCCGCGCTCCACGCCATGGACCGGCCGGACCCGACCGGGATCGAGCGGGTCGCCGCGATGCTGCGGGCTGTCGGCGCCGCCGAGGTCGCTCCCGACGTGCCGCCGGTGGTCTCGCTGCTGCGGCCGCCGATCGGCCAGGGCCACGTGCAGACCCCGCGCGCCCGCCGCAGCGCCATCGATGTCGAGCCGCTGCCGGATGTCGATGACGACCCTGCGGTCGACGCCTTCGCGGCCGCCAAGGCCGAGTTCCGCCGGCGTACCACCGTGACGCCCGAATCCATGACCGCCTTCGTCGAGGCCCGGCTCGGCAAGGCCGTGTCGCTGCGCGGATCGCAGATCACGATCGACGGGGTGGACGACTTCGTGGTCTTCCAGCGCCTGCGCGAGATCGACGTGCTGTTCGACGCTCGGCTGCGCGACCGATACGCCGTGGTCCGGCTGCCCGAGCGGCTGGCCAACGGCTGGCTGGACTGCCCGGACTTCTTGCTGGAGCGGCGTGCCAGTGCTTGAGGGATTTCGCGCGATCATCGACGGCGACGAGCCGCCGCCGGCCGGCGCCCGGGCCCCCGACGCCGAGGAGCTGTGCCGCGCCCTCCAGGTGATGCTCAAGGGCCAGGTGATCTACGCCGACACGACCGGCATCGGCCGTTCCTACGAACTGGCCCGGCACTACGCGCCGTTCTTCACCGACTACTTCGCCTGCCTCGGCTACGCGCTCACGGTCTCGCATCGCGACCAGATGGTGTCCCTGAGCCCGGCCGCGGACGCGCCCCGGCACGACATCGCCTCCGAGCGCCTGCGCAAGGACGAGACCCTGGTGCTCCTGGCGCTCCGGCTGCTCTACGAGGAGGGCCTGCGCGACAACCGCGCCGGCACGGGCGGGATCGTCGAATGCACCACCGACGAGATCGTGGAGAAGATCCGCGCGGTGGCGCGTAACGATCCCCCCGAGGAGGGACGCCTCGCCGACATCCTGCGCCTCTACGCGCGGCGCGGCGGCCTCCGGATGGGCGAGCGCGACAGGGTCGAGCGGGTCACGCCGCTTTCGCTGCTGCCCGGCCTGACGGTGCTCGCCTCCGACGCCTGGCTGGAGCGCCTGCGGGCGTGGTCGGAGGCAGGGGAGCTCTGATCGCGGTCGGCCTTAGGCCGCCCGAACCGTCGCCAGGAAACGCTCGACCTCTTCACCGAGCTGCGCTGCCTGGCGGGCCATCTCGGAGGCCGAATCCAGGACCTGCCCGGCGGCGTTCCCGGTCACCTCGGCGGCGCCGGCCACGCCGTTCACGTTGGCGGTGACGGCCTCGGTGCCGGTGGCGGCCTGGGTGACGTTGCGGACGATCTCCCGGGTCGCCGCGCCCTGCTCTTCCACCGCGGCGGCGATCGCGGTCGCCATGCCGCTGATCTCGCGGATGCGCCCCGCGATGCCGTCGATCGCTCGGACGGCCTCGCCGGTCGAGCCCTGAATCTGGGCGATCTGGGCCGCGATCTCGGCGGTGGCCCTGCCGGTCTGGGCGGCGAGCGCCTTGACCTCGGTGGCGACCACCGCGAAGCCGCGCCCCGCCTCCCCGGCCCGGGCCGCCTCGATGGTCGCATTCAAGGCCAACAGGTTGGTCTGGTCGGCGATCGAGGAGATCAGAGAGACGACCTCCCCGACCCGGTGTGCCCCGTCGCTGAGCGCCTGGACCAGCTGCGCGGTCGCGGCGGCCTCTCGGACGGCGGTCTGGGCCAGATCTGCCGAGGATCCGACCTGACGTCCGATCTCGTCCACCGTCGAGCCAAGCTGCTCTGCGGCCACCGCCACGGTGGTCACGTTGGTGGAGGCTTCCTCGGCCGCCGCGGCTGCGCTGGTCGATTGGCCGGCGGTCTGCGTCGCCGTCGCGCTCAGGCCCTGGGCCGTGGCCTGCAATCGGGTCGCTGCCGTCGTGACCGAGCCGACGATGCCGCCGATGGCGCTCTCGAACCGGTCGGCGAGGGTCCGCGTCGCCTCCCGGCGCTGCGTTTCGGCCTCGGCGCGGGCCTGGGCCGTCTCGGCTTCGAGGGCGCGGGCGTGCAGCAGGTTCTGGCGGAACACCGCCACGGTGGCCGCCATGGCGCCGATCTCGTCCCGCCTGGCCGCGTAGGGAATCGCCGCTTGCGTGTCGCCGTCCGCGAGGCGGCGCATCGCCCGGGTCATGACGGTGATTGGCCGCGACACGCCCACGAAACTGTACAAGGTCGCGCCGAGCGCGATCAGCAGTGTGACCCCCAGCATGATAACGGTCGAGCGAACGGCATCCGCTTGGCTCTGGCGCGCGATCCGGCCGGCCTCGTCGCCGGCCCGGATGTTCAGCTCGGCCAGCGCGTGCGCGGCGGCGGCCGGGGCGACGTAATGGCCGTTCATGCTGCCGCGGAAATACGCCATCGCCGATTCCCGCTGATCGAGCGTGAAGCCACGCAGGCGTTCCCAGTCGTAGTGCTGGACTTTGAGCTTGGCGAGCAGGTCGTCGAACCGCGCCTTCTCGTCGGGCGAGGCGATCAGCGCCCGATAGGCCTCGACCTTGGCGGTGCGCTCCCGGGTCAGCCCGTCGACCTCCGTCACAGTGAGCTGCCGCTCGGTCTCGGCCGCCGCGGTGACGAACCGGACTTGCGCGAGGCGCGTCCGGATCACCAGGGCCTCGATGGCCTGCGCCTCGTTCATCGACAGGACCGCGTGACCGAGGAGCGCTCCGAGCTGGCGGTCGAGGGCGATCATCTGATGGATCGCGAATCCTCCCTGAAGCGCCGCGGCGAGGAGGAGCAGAGCGAATAGGCCACTCAATTTGAGCTTCAGGCTGGCGCGCATGGTTTTTATCAGTCCCCCCGGGCGGGAACGATACAGGCGCCAAATTGTCTGACAAGTCGTGAATTCCAGCCCTGGTGACAGCGCGGCACCAGGAATCCCGAAGCTTGCATGCGCGGCCGAACCCGGCCAACTGGGCCGCGCGACATCCTGCAGCGGCCCGGCCTTCCGACATCGTGTACGTCCTCACCGATATCGCCCTCTCCAACTGGTACCTGATCCGGCGGGAGCAGATCCGCCTGCGGGGCGCCGCCGCCCTGGTCGGGCCGACGGGAGCCGGCAAGTCCACGATCTTCGACGCGGTCGGGACGGTGCTCGCTGGCAACAACGCCAGCCGGCTGGCGCTGAACGCTTCAGCCTCCGGGCGCAGCGCCCGCACGGTGCGCGACTATTGCCTCGGCTGGATCAGCGACCCGGCCGAGGGCGGCCGGCCGACGCGGGAATCCTGCGAGACCGTGCTGGCCCTGGTGTTCGAGAACCCGGCCTCGGGCCGCACCGTCACAGTCGGGCTGGCGCTCGCCGCCCGGGCCGTGGAGCCGCGCGAGACCGTGCTGTCGCGCTTCATCGCGGTCGGCCACCGGTTCGAGATCGCCGATTATGCTCGCACCACACCCGACGGCAGCTTCACGGCCCCGTGGAGCGAGATCGCCGCCGATCTGCGCGCCCGGGCGGCGAGCTTCACCGAGTACCGGACCTCCGGCGAGCGCTTCACCGCCGACATCCTGGCGACCCTGCGGGAGGGCGCGCCCGCCCCCGAGCCCCGGCACTTCCTGCGCAGCTTCGCCAACGCAGTGGCGTTCAAGCCGATCTTCGACACCAGCGCCTTCGTGCGCGCCTTCGTGCTCGACCCGGAGCCGCTGGACGTCGAGCGGGTGCGGCTCTCGATCGCTAATTGGCGCCGCCTGCTGGAGACAATCGGCGAGCTGGAGAGCCGGCTCGCCCGGCTGCGTCGCCTGCGCGACCGCTATGAGGCGTGGAGCGCGGCGGTGCTAGCCGCCGCCAACCACGAGTTCCGGGCGGCCTGCGCCGACCTGCGCCGCCGCAGCCTCGACCTCACCGCGGTCCGGCTACGCCTCAACGAGGGTGCCGACATCCTGCGGATCGCCCGGGAGCGGGTCGCGGCGAGCCGCGGGCATCTCCGGGAGATCGACGGCGAGATCGCCGAGAAGAAGGCCCTGCTCGCCGGCAGCGCCGCGGAGGGCCGCCTCGCTGCTTCCACGCTGGGCCTATCGATGCTGGAGCGGGACCGGAAGGAGCTGGTGGCGCGGATTTCCGACCTCGTCGGCCTCGTCGGCCAGATGGGCAAGCTGCAGCCGGTCGCCCCGATCCTGCGCCAGGCCTGCCCGCCGGCGGCGCGGCTGGCGGAATCCTGCGCCCGGGCCGGCCTGCGCCGGGAATCCTCCCCTGAAGAAATCCTGCGGCCGGACGGCCCCCTGGCCGAGCTGGTCGACGGGCTGGCGCGCCTGCCCGAGTTCGACGAGGCTCTGGAGCGGGCGGCCGAGGACGCGGCGCTGAAGGCCCGCGCCCAGGAGAGCGAGGCCGAGCGCACCGCGCCCCGGACCGGCGCCGGCCCGGCCGCGCGCCTGTCCTCCGACACGGTGGCGTTCCGGGGCGAGCTGGAGCGGCGCGGCATCGACGCGCTGCCGATCTGCGAACTGGCCGAGATCGTCGATCCGCATTGGGGGCCGGCGTTGGAAGGCCTGCTCGGCCGAGCTCGCGAGGCCCTGGTGGTCTCCCCCGACCAGCTGAGCGAGGCGCTAGCTGTCCTGCAATCGGGCCGGGATCGATTCCACCGCTGCATCCTGGTCAAGACCACCGACACCGCCAAGCAGCGCCCGCGCCGCTACGACGACGGGCCGCTCAC
This sequence comes from Methylobacterium sp. J-077, assembly GCF_022829365.1. Classification (GTDB taxonomy): domain Bacteria; phylum Pseudomonadota; class Alphaproteobacteria; order Rhizobiales; family Beijerinckiaceae; genus Methylobacterium. The sequence continues at coordinate 46,404 of NZ_JAKSYJ010000216.1, forward strand.
GGTGATCGAGACCAGCGACCCGCACGCCGAGGCGTTCCTGGGGGTGCGCCTCGGGGGCTACGACCTCGCAAGGGACGATGCCGAGCTGGCCCGCTTGTCCCGGGCCGTGGCGCCCAGCGGCCGGACCACCGCCGGCATGGCCTATTCGGTCACCCGCAGCGTCGACCTGCTGATGACCCGCGGCCATCGCGGACCGACGGTGGACAGCCGCAGGAACCACGAGGCTGCGGTCGCCGAGGCCCGCCGTCTGCGCGGCGAGGCCGCGGTCCTGCGCGAGGCCGCCCGCACCGCCGCGGCGGTTCGCGCCCGGATCGCGCGCGGCCTCGACGATGTCGACGCCCTGCGGGGCGAGCTCGACGGTCTGGAGGGACGGCGGCGCAGCCTCCAGACCGAGCGCGAGGGCATCGAGAAGCGCGACAATGCCGGCCTCACCGCCGAGATCGCGGCGCTGACCACCGAACGGATGGGCTACCTGCGGGAATTGTCTGAGGAGCTGGAGCCGAAGCTCGACCTCCTGCTCGCCGACGAGGCGGCTTTGCGCGCCCGCCTCGGATCCGTGCGCGAGGCGGCCCGGGCCGCCCTGTCGGCGCGGCGCTCGGCCCTGCGCCAGCTCATGGGCGGCGACGCGGCGCGGGTGCGCCTCGCCCGCTCCGAGCCGTTCAGCGTCGGGGTGATCGCACTGGCGCGGAGCGCGCTCGCGGGCCTCGACGCCAAGGCCGCCGGCACGCGGGCCGCCACCGAGCGCGGGCTCGCCCGGGAGTCCGCCGAGGCGGCGCGCTCCCACGGCCGGGTCGCCGAGCGGGAGCTGACCGAGGCCTGCTCGGCTTGGCGGGTCGAGAATCCGCTGAATGCCGGCGATGCCCCGGCGATCGACGGCTACGCCTGGGTCCGCAAGGAATACGAGGCGGTGGAGGGCCACGAGCTGCGCCGCTACCGCGCCCAGGCCGAGCGGGCGGAAGTCGAGATGCGCCGCCTCATGACCGAGGACCTGCTGACCCGCCTGGCCGACCGGTTCGAGCGGGTCCATGCCCGGCTCGCCGCCCTGAACGAACGGCTGTCCGCGCGCAGCTTCACCGGCCAGACCTACGCGTTCGAGGCGGCCGTGGACCGCCGTTACGCCGCCGTCCACGCGCTCGCCACCGAGACCGCCCGCTCGCCGGAGGCCGCGCAGGCGCTGCTCGCCGGCGAGACCGAGGGGCCGATGGCGGCCGCTTTGGAGGAGATCACGGCGCTGATCGCCGGCCAGGAGGATGCGGCCCGGCTCGCCGATTACCGCAACTACTTCGTCTACGAGATCGGCATGAAGGACGCGGCCGGCAACCGCACGACCATGTCGGCGCGGGCGCTGCGCGGATCGGGGGGCGAGGCCCAGGCGCCGTTCTACGTGGCGATCGCGGCGTCGCTCGCCAGCGCCTATTACCCGGGCGACCGGCCGGGCGACGAGAATCCGGGGCTGGGGCTCTGCCTGCTCGACGAGGCGTTCTCGAAGCTCGACGTGCGCAACAGCCAGGCGCTGGTCGATCTCTACCGCGCCTGGGGGCTGCAGCTGCTGATCGCCGCCCCCGAGGACAAGCGCACGACGCTAACCGAGGTGATGGACACCATCGTCACCGTCTACAAGAGCGCGGACCTGACTTCGGTGCGGATCGAGGCCGAGCATCCGCTTGAGGCGGCTCGGCGGGCGCTGCACGCGATCAATCCGGACCAAGTCGGGATCGAAGGCTTCCGCCGCTCCGACGCGGCCGAGTGAGCCGGCGGGGAACCGGGGCGGGACCTGAGGCTGCCTTCCCCGGTATCCCCGTTGTTCTCGGTGTCGCGTCTCAGTTCAGGTAGGTGCGGATCCAGTTCGGGGAGAGGATCTCGCCCTCCTCGGTGATGATCCAGGGCTGCTTGGCCGGATCGGTCAAGGCACCGGCGGCGGCGGCGATCGCCTCGCGCAGGGTGCCGTATCGCTCCGGCTGCGCGAGCGGGGTGCTCGCCGGGGCCGTGCGCCAGATCGTCAGATCGGCCGGGCGTTCGAGAGCTTCGGTTTCCATCAGTCTTGTCCTTCCGAACCGTTTGGGACCGTTCAGATCCCCGCCGTCCGGTCGAGCCGGCCCGCTGCGGGGACTGAAAGGCTGGGCGTCAAAGCAAGCATCTCTGCGGCAGCTTTGCGATAAATCTGGGCATTTCAGCCTCCAGCATCTCAACCTAGTACGTAGGATAAAGTGCGGAGCCGTGTTCCATGCCCAAATCGGTCACGAATGATCCGCCGTGAACTTGCGAGAATTGTGGCCATCGATTGATGACCATTCCGTTAGCCAATAAGCGGCGGCCGCCGACGTGCGCCAGAACACGTCCTGGGTCGATCGGCGACCGCGCCCTCTCTGTGTTGACGCCCTGATCCTGAACGCGCACTTAAGGCCCGCGCCCGGTTCCGGGCCCCGATTGGAGACAGCCCCTTGCCGGATCGTACCGTGCGCATCGTGCTCGCCGCGGTCCTGGTCCTGCTGGCGCTCTACGTTGCCCAGCCGTATGTGCAGCCGCTGCTCTACTCGGCTGAAGCGCCGCGGGTGGTGGCAGCCCGCGGCGATCTGGCTCAGTCCGAGACGGCGACGATCGCGCTGTTCGAGCGTGCGAGCCCCTCCGTGGTTCACGTTTTCGCGCAGAGTGCCGCGAACGGGCGCGACCTGCTCGACGCTGACGACGAGGGCGGCGAGCAGGGCGGCACGCAGACCGGAACCGGCTTCGTCTGGGACGGCGCCGGACATGTCGTCACCAACACGCATGTCGTGCAGAACGCCGCGCAGTCGGGCGGCTCGGTCTCGGTCCGGATGAGCGACGGCGAGGTGGTTTCGGCGACCCTGGTCGGCCTGGCGCCGTCTTACGACCTGGCGGTGCTACGGCTCGGGCGTGTGACCAAGATGCCGCCGCCGCTGGCGATCGGATCCTCGGCGGAGCTCAAGGTCGGGCAATCGACCTTCGCCATCGGCAACCCGTTCGGCCTCGACCACACCCTGACCACCGGCGTGATCAGCGCGGTGCGCCGTCGGATGCCGACCAGCGCCGGGCGGGAGCTGTCCGGGGTCATCCAGACCGACGCGGCGATCAACCCGGGCAATTCCGGCGGCCCACTGCTCGATTCCGCCGGGCGGCTGATCGGCGTCAACACAGCGATCGTGTCGCCCTCGGGGGCCAGCGCCGGGATCGGGTTCGCAATTCCGGTCGACGTGGTCAATCGGGTCGTCCCGGAGCTGATCCGGGTCGGCCGGGTGCGCAACCCCGGCATCGGCATCATCGCCGCCCAGGAGGCCGCCGCCGCCCGGCTCGGGATCGACGGCGTCGTGGTGCTGCGGGTCCTGCCCGGTTCGCCGGCGACTCAGGCCGGCCTGCGCGGCGTCGACCCTCAGACCGGCGACATCGGTGACGTGATCGTGGCCGCCAACGACCAGCCGGTCCGCCGCCTCGCCGACCTGACGGCGGCGATCGCGGAGGCCGGCCTCGGCGCGCCGGTGTCCCTGAAGGTCGAGCGCGACGACCGGATCCGCCAGGTCCGGATCACCACCGCCGATGTGGCGGAGAACCGCCAGTGACGCGTTTGTCGGCCCTGATCGTCTTATGCTTGCTCGCCGGCGCCGCGTCGGCGGCCGAGCGGCCAGTGCGCTCGCGTCTCTGCCCGGAGGATCTGCCGGAAGGCGTCCGTCTGCCGCCGAGCCCCGGATGCGGCGCGCCGACGACAGAGCCGACCGCGCCTCGGCGCGGCTACTACGATCTCGGAGACGGGACCACGGTACAGATCGGTGGCCGGGTCGGTGCCGAGTTCGGCGCGCGGCGATAAGTGATGGTGTTGTTTGCGGTCCTTCTGGCCGGTCTCACGCTCTGGTGGCTCTCGAAGAACGGCGACGGCCTCGGCCGCCGGCTCGGGCGCGCTGTCGACAAAAGCGTGAGCGCGATGGTCGGCACGGTCCAGCCGCAGAAGATCGGCGGCGGTTTCGCGCTGGCGGCGGCCGGGTTCCTGCTGCTGCACGGCAACCTCGTGCTCGCCGCCCTGCTCGGCCTCAGCGGGATCTGGATGATCGAGGGCCAGGCGGCCATGACGGAACGCCTCGCCCGTATCATCAAGCCCCGGTTCGGCCCGGGGCGGCGGCACCGCACGGAACTGATCGAGGTCCGGCTGCGGCCGGACGGCTCCGTCCGCGACGGGACGGTGCTCGCGGGTCCCGGCGCCGGGACGCGGCTCGGCGACATGCCGGTCGCGGCCTTGATCGACCTGCTGCGTGCCTGCCGCGCGCGTGACCCCGACGGCGCCGCGCTGCTAGAGTCGTATCTCGACCGCCGGGCGCCCGGCTGGCGTGTAGACGCTGAGCGCGATCGTGACCCGCGGCCGGGACGCCCGGCGCATCCAGGGTCGATGACGCAGGAGGAGGCGTACCAGATCCTGGGGCTTCAGCGCGGGGCGTCCGCTGAGCAGGTCCGGACGGCCCACAGGTCGTTGATGAAGCTCACCCACCCCGACCAGGGGGGGAGTGCCGAAAGGGCGGCGCGGGTCAACGCGGCCCGGGACAGGCTTTTGAACCGACATCGCTGAACTCCACGCGCGTTGTCAGATACTTACTGATTCGCAGCCGCGGGCAAACGCGGCCGCGGCTCCGCCGTACCGACGCGCCCGTCAGGCGCGACGCTCATTGTCGAGACCGTTCAGCTACGGGTTGCGAAGCAGCTGAAGCCGCTGCGCTTCAGGGTGGTGCAGGCGTCCTGCGCCGCGTCCTGCTCCGCGAATCCCGAGAAGCGGGCGCGGTAGAGCGTAGTCCCGCCATGCTCGACCTTGACCGTGTAGGGCGCCGCCTTCGACAGGCTGCCCCCGGCCTTGGCCCTGGCATCCGAGAGCATCGAGCGGGCCTTGGCCTCGTCGTCCATGGCGCCGAGCTGGATCACCCAGGCGGTGGGGACGACGCGGGTTCCGGTGATAGCTTTCGGCGGCTCGTCGCGCTCCGAGGAGGCCATCCGGGCTACGGTCTTCGAAGCGCCGGGGAACGGCGCCTGCGCGCTGCTGGCGCCGGCATAGGCCTGGGCCGCCTTGGGCAGGGTCTGTGAAACGCCCTGCGGGCCGGGCTTCCAGGTGCCGCCCGGGGTCGTGGTCGCCCGGGAGGGCGTGATGTCCAGGGGCTCGCCGGTGGTGCCGGTGGTCTCGACATCCTCGTCGTCGGCCGAGGCGACCTGCGTGCGGGTGCGCGAGACCGCGTCCGCCACGACCGCGGGCCGGGCCCGCTCGGCGACCTCGGTGACCGGCGGCGCCTGGCGGAGGCCGGCATAGGCCCGGGGCAGGCTGGAGCGGACGAGGTCGGCCATGATCCGGTCGCGGCTGCCGCCCGACTTGCCGCCGAGCACGATCGCGACGATCTGGCGGCCCTCGGACTTCGCCGCGGTCATGAGGTTGAACCCGGAGTCGCGGGTGTAGCCGGTCTTGATTCCGTCCACGCCCTGGACGTTGCCGAGCAGATGGTTGTGGTTGCCGATCACCCGGCCGCGGAACGCGAAGGACCGGGTCTGGAAGTAGCGGTAGTAGTGCGGGAACCGGTCCTGGATGGCCCGGGCCAGGACGGTCAGGTCTCGGGCGGTGGTGAGCTGGTCGGGGTCCGGCAGGCCAGACGCGTTGGCGTAGTGCGTCCGGCTCATACCGAGCGCATGCGCCTTGGCGGTCATCATCTGGGCGAAGCGCTCCTCGGAGCCGGCGATGTTCTCGCCGATCGCGCAGGCCACGTCGTTGGCCGATTTGGTGACGATCGCCTTGATGGCGTCCTCGACCGAGATGGTCTGGCCCGGACGCAGGCCGAGCTTCGACGGCGCCTGGGCGGCGGCGTGGGCCGAGATGGTCAGATCGGAATCAAGGGCGAACTTGCCGCGCTCCATCTGCTCGAACAGCATGTAGAGCGTCATCACCTTGGTGATCGAGGCCGGGTGGCGCAGCGCATCCTCGTTGACCGCGTGCAGCGTCTTCCCGCTCTTCACGTCCACCACCATGGCGGCATAGGGCGGGTTGTAGCCGCCGCCGGAGGCGTGATGCTGGTGATGCCGTCCCCGCCGGGCCTCGGCCGGCGCCGCCAGGGCGGTCAGGACCGCAGCGGCAGCCAGGGCAGCCGGTATGGCGGCCGGCAGCGCGGGAATCGTCCGGGAGCGGCCTACAACGCTACGCATCACGCCTGATTGCCTCGCGAGACCGGCCACAGCCGGTCGTATCTCTGGTGCTGACCGCCGCTGATCGCGTGGCCCCGCTGCATCGGTTGAGAATTAGGCGGGTGCAGTTACAGGCCCGTTAATGCGAAGCCCGCGATTTCCGAATCCCGTTTGCCCGGGCGCCGCTTGACGAAGGTGTAGGCGGCACACAATCTTTGGGGACACCCGGTTTCGCCATCCATGTCGGCAGCGTCGGGCCGGCCCGGCGGCGGCAAGGAGGCCGGCTATGCATCAATCCCCCGCCCTCCCCTCCCGACCGGCCGAGGCCGGATCCGGCATGGGCCGCCCGGCCGCCGATGACCTCCATCGTGAGGTGGGCGGGCGATTGTCCGCGACAGCCAGCCCCGCGTCCAACCATCGGGTATGAGCGGGGCGTATGCGATGCGCCGGGCACAAGCTTTGCAGGGCGGACAAGTGCGCGCAGGCGTCTGGCGAAGTCAGCCCACGGCCTGTAGATTAATGTCCGTTGACCCAGACGCCGCTCCCGGCAGGGTCATGACAGGATCGGTATTGGGGGCCGGCGACGCCCGCTCCGATCGAGGGATCGGTTCGACGCACATGACACAGGTCCCCCTGCAGGGCACCGCGATATCGACGACGCTTCACCGGCCGGCGCGCGTGGCGATCACGGCCTCCGGCTCGCGCGCCCCGGGGGGCGACGACCGGTCCAACACCGCGATCATCACGCGCACCAAGCCGAAGACCAAGAAGCCGAGCCTCTACCGCGTACTCCTTCTGAACGATGACTATACGCCGATGGAGTTCGTCGTGCTGGTCGTCGAACGTTTCTTCAACAAGAGTCACGAGGACGCCTACCACATCATGATGCACGTGCATCAGAACGGGGTCGGGGAGTGTGGGGTCTTCACCTACGAGGTGGCGGAGACCAAGGTGACGCAGGTCATGGACTTCGCGCGCAAACACCAACATCCTCTCCAGTGCGTTATGGAAAAGAAATAGGCGCCGTTCGCGGTAGGCACCCACACAGAGGCCAGCTTTGCCAAGCTTCTCACGCAGCCTAGAACAAGCCCTCCACCGAGCCCTGGCGCTCGCCGGCGAGCGACGGCACGAATACGCGACGCTGGAGCATCTCCTGCTCGCCCTGGTGGACGACCAGGACGCGGCGGCAGTCATGCGCGCCTGCAACGTCGAGATCGACACGCTCAAGCGCAGCCTGGTCGACTACGTCGATACCGAGCTCTCGAACCTGACCGGCGACGGGCGCCAGGACGCCAAGCCCACGGCCGGGTTCCAGCGTGTGATCCAGCGGGCGGTGATCCACGTTCAATCCTCGGGCCGCGAGGAGGTGACCGGGGCCAACGTGCTGGTGGCGATCTTCGCCGAGCGCGAGAGCCACGCCGCCTACTTCCTTCAAGAGCAGGACATGACCCGCTACGACGCGGTGAACTACATCAGCCACGGCATCGCCAAACGCCCCGGCGCCTCCGAGGCGAAGCCGGTGCGCGGTGCGGAGGAGGAAGGTACGCCTGAGCGTCCGAGCGACGAGGGCGATCCCCGCGGCGGCGCCAAGAAGAAGGGCGATGCGCTGGACGCCTACTGCGTCAACCTCAACAAGAAGGCCCGGGACGGCAAGATCGACCCGCTGATCGGCCGCGAGACCGAGGTCCAGCGAACCATCCAGGTCCTGTGCCGCCGACAGAAGAACAACCCGCTGCTCGTGGGCGATCCCGGCGTCGGCAAGACTGCGATCGCCGAGGGGCTGGCGCGCAAGATCATCCAGCACGAGGTGCCGGAGGTTCTGGCCGACGCCACCGTGTTCTCCCTCGACATGGGCACGCTGCTGGCCGGTACCCGCTACAGGGGCGACTTCGAGGAGCGCCTCAAGCAGGTGATGAAGGAGATCGAGGCGCATCCGAACGCGATCATGTTCATCGACGAGATCCACACGGTGATCGGCGCCGGTGCGACCTCGGGCGGCGCCATGGACGCGTCGAACCTGCTCAAGCCCGCCTTGGCTTCCGGGACGCTGCGCTGCATCGGCTCGACCACCTACAAGGAGTACCGCCAGTACTTCGAGAAGGACCGCGCGCTGGTGCGCCGGTTCCAGAAGATCGACGTCAACGAGCCATCGATCCCCGACACGATCGAGATCGTGAAGGGCCTGCGCCCGTATTTCGAGGAGTTCCACAAGCTCAAGTACACGACCGAGGCCGTGAAGGCCGCGGTGGAGCTGTCGGCCCGCTACATCAACGACCGCAAGCTGCCCGACAAGGCGATCGACGTGATCGACGAGACCGGTGCCTCGCAGATGCTGGTGCCGGAAGCGCGCCGCAAGCGCACCATCGGCATCAAGGAGATCGAGGCGACCATCGCCACGATGGCCCGGATCCCGCCCAAGACCGTCTCGAAGGACGACGCGGTGGTGCTCCAGCACCTGACCGAGAACCTGAAGCGGGTGGTCTATGGCCAGCCGAACGCCATTGAGGCGCTGACCTCGGCGATCAAGCTCGCCCGCGCCGGCCTGCGCGATCCGGACAAGCCGATCGGCTCCTACCTGTTCGCCGGGCCGACCGGCGTCGGAAAGACCGAGGCGGCCAAGCAGCTCGCGTCCTCGCTGGGCGTCGAGATGCTGCGGTTCGACATGTCGGAATACATGGAGCGCCACACGGTCAGCCGACTGATCGGCGCCCCCCCCGGCTATGTCGGCTTCGACCAGGGCGGCCTGCTAACCGACGGGATCGACCAGCACCCGCATTGCGTGCTGCTGCTCGACGAGATCGAGAAGGCGCATCCGGACCTGTTCAACATTCTGCTGCAGGTGATGGACCACGGGAAGCTGACCGATCACAACGGCAAGCAGGTCGATTTCCGCAACGTCATCATCATCATGACTACCAACGCGGGCGCCTCGGACTTGGCGAAGTCGGCCTACGGCTTCACTCAGACGAAGCGTACGGGTGACGACGTCGAGGCGATCAATAAGCTGTTCGCGCCGGAATTCCGCAACCGTCTCGACGCGATCATCTCGTTCGGCCACCTTCCGAAGGACGTGGTGGCGAAGGTGGTCGACAAGTTCGTCCTCCAGCTTGAGGCACAGCTCGCCGACCGCAACGTGACCATCGAGCTGTCGGACGAGGCCAGGGAGTGGCTGGTCGAGCACGGCTACGACGACGCGATGGGCGCCCGCCCGATGGCGCGCTTGATCCAGTCAACGATCAAGACGCCGCTCGCCGACGAGGTGCTGTTCGGCAAGCTCAAGGACGGCGGCGCCGTCAAGGTCGTGGTGCGCAAGCCCGAGGACGAGGAGGCCAAGGCCGGTGCCAAGGACGGCCTCGGCTTCGAGTTCCCGGCCGGCCCGGTCACGCCCAAGCCCGAAGCAGACGTCACCAACGCCGCCAAGCGGCACAAGCGGGCCAAGCCCCGTGCGGCCACGCGCAAGAAGACTCCGAAGGACGACAAGGGAGGCGGGGGTGGTAGCGGCTCGGGCGGCGGCGTTCGCACCGTGCCGAAGGTGCCACTGGTGCGCGCATAAGGGCGCGCACCCCGGTCGGCAGGCTTCCTCACCTCGCCCTGCCGGTCTATGACCGCCGCGACGTGAACGCGCCGCGGCGAGGAGGCGCCTGATGACTGAAGACCTGCACGAGGGGCCTCTCTCCTCCGTCACGCATCCTGCGCCGCCCCAGAAACTGACTCGGCGCGAGGAGCGCCGCCGCCGTCGGCAACGCCGTCGCCGCGGTGAAGAGGTGCTGGCCTGGGTGTTGGTGCCGCTGATCTGCGTCGGGATCTATCTCGGCGTGAATGCCGGCTTCGACTTCTTCGGGACCTCGCCGGGTCAGGTCTGGGACCAGCTGATGCAGGTCAAGACCATGATGGAGAAGCGGTCCGGAACCCCGGGCGCGCGCGGCTAGCAGGCCGTGCCAGCCGGATCCGGGATCGACGCCAGCGTTCGAATTGACCTCGACGGCACGAGCTCCGGTCGAAGAAGAATCCGAGCGGTACGCCATGAGTCCGACCCGACGCACGATCCTGGCTTCCGCCCTCCTGGCGGCTCCCGCGTTGCGCGCCGCAGCGCGGGGCGGTGCCGTGGCCGTCGTCGGCGCCGGGGCGGCCGGGCTGGCGGCGGCATCGGCCCTGCGGGCGGCCGGGCAAGATTTCGTGCTGCTCGAGGCCCGGGACCGGATCGGCGGCCGTGCCTTCACCGACCGGGCGCTGGGACCGGATTGCCGCTTCGATGCCGGCGCCGAGTACATCCACTGGGCCGAACGCAACCCCTGGGCACCGATCGCCCGGGCGGCGGGCGTGCGCTTCGCACAAGAGGCCGGATGGGCTCACACGCTTACGATCGACGGCCGCCCGGCCACCGACGCCGAGAAGGCCAACCGCCGCGCCGGCTTCTCCGGGCTCGACGCCCTGCTCGTGCCGAAGGGCTCCGACACTTCATTGGCCGAGGTTGCCCGCGCTGGAGGCCCTGATGCCGAGCGGGCGGCAGCGGGGTTGAGCTGGCTCTCGCTGGGTGAGGATCCCGAGCGGGTCTCGACCGTCGATTACGACCGGCTATGGTCCGGCACCGACCTCTGGGTCGACGGCTACGGCGACCTCGTGGCGCGGCATTTCGCCGATCTGCCGGTACGCCTCGGCTGCCCGGTGCGGGCGATCGACTGGTCTAACAGGACTGTCCGGATCGAAACCGTAGGCGGCACCCTCGCGGCGGCGGCTGTGATCGTCACGGTGCCGGTCGGCGTGCTGAAGTCCGGCGCGATCCGGTTTACCCCGCGCCTGCCCGATTCCGCCGAGGCGGCCCTCGATGGCTTACGGATGGGTGCCTACACCAAGATCGGCCTGCGCCTCGACCCCGCGAAGGTCGATCCGGCAGCCCTGGGCGATGCGGTGTCGGTGATCACCGGCGGCCCGACACTATACTTCGAGATGGGCCCGTTCGGTCGCCCCCTCGCGGTGGCCAATCTCGGCGGCGATCTCGCCCGGGAGCTGTGCCGGGCGGGCGAGCCCGCGGCCGTGGCGCTGGCCACCGAGCGGCTCGGCGCGATCCTGGGAGCGAAGGCGCAGGGCGCGGTCCAGGCCGGCCGGCTCGCCGGTTGGTGGACCGATCCCCATGCCTGCGGCTCGTACTCCATCGTCGGCCCAGGCCACGCGGAAGCCCGCGAGCGTCTGCGCGATCCGGTGGGCGAGCGCATCTTCTTCGCCGGCGAAGCCTTGGCCGGCGGCGGCGCCATGACCGTGGGCGGCGCCACCCTCGACGGCGAGCGCGCCGCTCGCGAGGTCTTGAAGATTCTCGGCGCTTAGGCCTGCTGGCGGATCGCCGCCACGGCCAGCGGCGCCTCGCGGCCTCGCAGGGCATGAGCGCCGAGATTCTCGGCCGTGAGGTCGAGCGGCAGCGGGCCGATCTGGTCTAGAAGGTCGGCCGACACCAGCACGTGGACGCCGAGGCTCTTGTACAGGCTCTCCAGCCGGGCGGTGGTGTTCACAACGTCGCCGAAATACGCGATCTTGTGCCGTTCGAGCCCGACCTCGGCCGTCACCACCGGGCCGCAATGCAGGGCCGCGCGGAATTCCGGGACCTGCCCGAACCGCTGCGTCCAGGCTTCGGACTCCTCCGCGAGCCGCGCGGCGAAATCGAAGACGCAGCGCAGGCAGGCCGCGTCCCGGGTCCCCCGCTCGATGGTCCAAGTGACCAGGGCCATGTCGCCGATATAGTCGTCGATCGAGCCCCGCGCGCGCGAGACCGGCAGCGCCAGGGCGTTGAACACCTGCCCGAGATAGGCCTGTGCGGCGCGGTCGCCGTACCGGTCGGCGAAGCGGGTCGAGCCGGTCACGTCGAGGAACAGGAAGATCCGCTCCTCGCTGATCGGGCGATGGTAGCGGCCGATCAGCAGGTTGGCGAATACGCCCGGGCCGATCAGGTCCCGCACCCGGAACACGAACACCGTGAGCGCCGAGATCCCGAGGGCGTAGAGCAGGCCGGATTCGGTCATCAGCATCGCGTTCCGCTCGCTGTACATGAAGCGGAACAGGCGGTTCAGCACCGTGCTGGCGAGCGCGTTGCCCGCGACGATTGTGAAACTGTAGAGCGCCACGGTGGCGAGCAGGAACAGCGGCGTCGCCATCTGGCGCACCCGCTCGCGCATCCGCGGCAGCAGGAGCCGGCGCTCGTAGAGCAGGATCGGCGTGCCGATGATCGCGCCGCGGATCGCCGAGCCGAGCAGCGGACCGACCGCGAACAGCGATCCGTAGAGCAGGCCGGCCAGGGCGCCGAGCCCGGGGGCAACAAGGTAGAACCAGCGGGGGCTGAAACGCATCCGGGCGCCCTCACCCCCGCGCCGGTCCGCGGCGCCGCGCTCAGTCCTGCCGGAGGGCGTGGACGGAGAACAGGTCTTCCGGATCGGTCCAGACCTGGATCCAGGTCCAGCCAGCTCGTTCCACCAGAGCCCGGAAGGTCTCGACCGTGTACTTGTAGCTGCTCTCGGTGTGGATCGTCTCACCATCCGCGAAGGCGACGGTGTCAGAGCCGATGCCGACGTCCTGCGCGCCCTCCGAGACGAGATGCATCTCGATCCGCGAGGCTTGCGGGTTGAACACGGCCCGATGAGAGAAAGCGCCGAGGTCGAAGCGGCCGGCGAGCTCCCGGTTGATCCGGGTCAGCAGGTTGAGATTGAACGCCGCCGTGACGCCGGCGGCGTCGTCGTAGGCCCGCTCCAGGGTGGCGGCATCCTTCACGAGGTCGACGCCCACGATCATGTGGGCGCCCGCCCCCAGGATCCGCCCGAACCGCCGAAGCAGGTCCTCGGCCTCGCTCGGCTCGAAATTGCCGATGGTCGAGCCCGGAAAGAAGCCGGCCCGGGGCATGCCGGAGAGGCTCTCGGGTAGGTCGAAATCGCGGGTGAAGTCGGCGACCACCGGCTCGACCCGCAGATGCGGGAAGTCGCCGCTCAGCGCCTCCGCCTGCGCGCGCAGGAATTCGCCGGACACATCGACCGGCACGTAGGCGGCGAGCTTGTCGAGGTGGCGCAGCAGGCGGCGCAGCTTGTTGGTCGAGCCGCTGCCGAATTCGACCAGCGCGGCCCGGGCCGGCAACAGCGTGGCCATCTCCGGCCCGCTGCGGTCGAGGATGCCAACCTCCGTGCGGGTCGGGTAATATTCCGGCAGACGCGTGATCGCCTCGAACAGGTCGGAGCCGGCAGAATCGTAAAAATATTTCGGCGAGAGCGCCTTCTGCGGCCGGGACAGGCCATCCCGCACGTCAGCCAGGAAGGCCAGTTCGGGAGTGTCGAGGGCGACCGGGGTCGCGTCGGGGAAGGTGGGCTTGACGGTCAAGGGAGGCTCCGGGGCGCGTCAGGCGGCGTCGGCGAGGCGCAGGCCGGTGAATTGCCAGCGCTGGTGCGGATAGAAGAAGTTGCGGTACGGCAGCCGGGCATGGCCCTCGGGCGTGGCGACGGACGAGCCGCGCAGCACGAACTGGCTCACCATGAACTTGCCGTTGTACTCGCCCAGGGCCCCCGGCAACGGCCGGTAGCCGGGATAGGCGACGTAGGCGCTGCGGGTCCATTGCCAGACGAGGCCGAACGCGTCCGGCAGGGCGCCGTCCCGGGCCGCGACCTCCCACTCGAACTCGGTCGGCAGGCTGCGGCCGGCCCAGCGGGCATAGGCGTCGGCCTCGTAGTAGCTGATATGGGTGACGGGCGCGTCGAGTTCGACCGGGCGGACGCCGCCGAGCGTCATCGTCGCCCAGCCCTCCCCGTCCCGGCGCCAGTAGCCCGGCGCCTCCCAACTCTCGGCCTGACCGGTATACCAGCCGTCCGAGAGCCACAGCTCGGGCTTGGCGTAGCCCCCCGCCTCCATGAAGCCGAGCCAGTCGCGGTTGGTGACCAGCGCCTTGTCGATCCGGCCCGGCAGGATCAGCGCCTCGTGGCGGGGCGACTCGTTGTCGAACGAGAAGCCGGCGCCCTCGTGCCCGATCCATGCGATGCCGCGGGCGAGCTGGGCCTGGCCACCCTGCCCTGAGGCCGCCGGAAAGCGCCAGCTGGAATCGTAGACCGGCCCCAGCGGGTTCTGCGCGAAGGCATGCAGGATGTCGGTGAGCAGCAGCTCCTGGTGCTGCTGCTCATGATAGAGCCCGATCTCCAGGATCGGCAGCACGGCCTCCAGGGCACTCTCTGAGGCTTGGCCGAGGAGGGCCTCCACCGCCCGGTCGATATGCGCCCGGTAGGCCGTCACCTCGTCCATGGTCGGGCGGGTGATCATGCCGCGCTGGATGCGCGGCTGCCGCGGGCCGGCGGCGACGTAATACGAATTGAACAGGTAGTGCAGGCGCTCGTCGTGGATGGCGTAGCCCGGCAGGTGCTCACGCAGCAGGAACTGCTCGAAGAACCACGTCACATGCGCCCGGTGCCACTTGGTCGGACTGGCATCGGCCATTGACTGGACCTGCTGGTCCTCAGCGGAGAGCGGCGCCGCCCGGCGCTCGGTCTCGCTGCGGACGAAGCGGAAGGCCGCGATCCAGGCGGCGCGGTCGATTGGCCGGGCCGACACCGGCGGCGGCGGGAAAGCCGCCGCCAACTGCGCGCGCGTGTCGCCGGAGCGGAGTGCCGCCGTGGCTGCCATGCGGATCGTCCCTTATTCGCATCTCTCCTGGGATCGTCTTGTCGACGCCCAGCTTGGTCGCAGAAGATATGTCCCCGTCTTGGTCAGACAACCTCCGCTAGTGATTCTGCCGCCACCCAGTCCGATCCGCTCATACGCCGGTGCGGCCGACGTGGTTAATGGGGAGAACTGAAATTGGCGGGGCTTTCTTGCGGCGCAGTGAGGAGGCTTTAACCCTCGGCAACGAAGTTCGAGGCGCGAGATGCGGAGTCCAGAATTTCAATGCGGATCGATCTGATGGCCGGGGCCAGCTTGTCCGCCCCGACCTTCCGTGTGTCGCCTGAGCCGACCATCCTGGTGTTCGATTCCGGCCTGGGCGGACTCACTGTCCTCGACGCGGTTCGCCGGGCGCGCCCCGATGGGCGCTACGTGTATGCCGGCGACGATGCAGCCTTTCCGTATGGCCGGCTCGGCGAAGCAGCCCTCGTCGCCCGGGTGCTCGCGGTGATGGAGCAACTCATCGCGACGCACCGGCCCGATCTGGTCGTCATCGCCTGCAACACCGCCTCGACCCTCGTCCTCCCGGCCCTGCGCCAGCGCTTCGCGACTCCGTTCGTCGGCGTGGTCCCGCCGATCAAGCCGGCCGCTGCGGCGACGCGCTCGGGCCGGATTACTCTGCTGGCGACTCCCGGAACGGTGGCTCGCTCCTACACGCATGACCTGATCGCGACCTATGCCGGGTCCTGCGCGGTGACACTGGTCGGCTCGCCGAACCTTGCCGGCTTCGCCGAGGTCGAACTCGCCGGCACACCCATCGACGATGCGGCCCTGGCCGCCGAGATCGCGCCCTGCTTCGTCACCGATCCAGACGGACGGCGCACCGACGTGGTCTGCCTCGCCTGCACCCATTACCCGCTGCTGCTGCCGCGCCTCGAAGCGCTCGCGCCCTGGCCAGTGGCCTGGATCGATCCGGCCCCGGCCATCGCCCGGCGCGTGATCCAGCTGATCGGCCCGGCCCGCCGGGATGCGGACCATGACGGCACTGTTCACGGCGCCTTCACGGCCGGGACGTGCCTGACCGCGCCGCTGCGCGCCTCGCTCGCCGCCCGCGGGATCGGCGAGATCGCCATCGAGGCGATGCCGCTCACGATGCAGTAAGCGGCCCGGACCCAGTCGCGAGTCCGATGCTCCATTCGACGCGCCTCTTCCAGCGCTGCATCGTGTCCTGGACGACAGGCGCCAACAATCATGCGCGCTTGCATAATCAATCGATCCGGTTTTCAATCCCCCTTATCGAAGTGACTATATTGATTTCGGGGGCATCGCATGGCTCTGCGAGCAGCGCTGCTGGCAGCATCACTGATGTGCGCCGTGCAGCCGGGTACGGTCGCCCTGGCCTGCGGCGACGGTGAGGCGCCCACCTCCTGCGACGATCCGAGCCCGAATGGTTTCGCCTCCTGGATGCTCGGGCGCGTCGGCCGGGCTCTTCAGGCCGATCCCGCTAAGGCGCTGACCGAATTTACCGCGGGGACGAACGGCTTCCGCACCGCCGACACCTACGTGTTCTGCGTCGGACCGGACGGCGTCATGAGCGCCCATCCCAACCCGATCCTGAAGGGGCACGATGTCCGCGACCTGCATGACAAGACCGGCAACCACTTCATCCAGACGATGCTGGAGACGGCCAAACCCGGGCAGATCGCGGTGATCCACTACCTGTTCCCCAAGCCCGGCAGCACGACCGAGGAACCCAAGACCACCTACTACACGAGGGCCGGCGACCAGATGTGCGCGGTGGGCGTCTACGATACCGATGCCTCGGCTCCAGCCGCCGCGACGCCGGACGGACGGGTCGCTCAGCTTCGCCAGAAGCTCGACGGGGTGATCCCGAGCCAGGCGCGGGAGGACTGGATCGCATTCCTGGAAGCGCTCAACGCACAGGGCGACGCGAAGGCGGCGGCCATCGCGCAGGCCCGCCACGACGTGCAGGCGGCTGCGGCCGCTCTGGATACGGCCGGATCGAGATCGGCGGGAGCCGAGTAGGGGGCGCCCTCCGGGCTGCCCGGCATGGGACTGGTGCAGATCCTTCCGCTCACGGAGGCAGCGACGTTCACCGCCGGATGTGCCGTGCTGCGATCGGTACGGATCGATCCTGAGCGCGTCGCGATCGTCCTGATAATCGGCGTTGCCGTTCTGGCCGCCGCCCTGCTGATCGCGCTGACGCCGCCGGACATCGGCGGCGATTCCTTGTCCCTGGACCCGACGAGCCTTTGGCCTCGACTTCCCTGACTGGCCCGGCAGGGCCGGGCTACCGGATCGTCGCGACGGCACAGGTGGGCTCACCGGAGGCTTCGGCCTCGGTCGGCACGGTCTGGTGGACGAATAGCATCCCGGCGGCGACAAACGGCGCGAGGGCCAAGTGGGATTGCCCGGTTTCTTTGGACGGCTGCACAGCTCGACTCTCGCCTGAAGCGGCAGAGCACCGCACCCAGGCTCGCCGCCGGGGCACGATCACGGCGCATCCTGACGCCGCAGCGTCTCGCCCCGGGACAAAGCGGTCTCCAGATGCCCGCGTCCGCCGTGGAGGACCGTCCAACTCACAGCCCGTCAGGATGCAGTACAAGACACGAGGAGGTTTAGGTCAGAGGGGCGTCGATCAGGATCGCACGAATCCTGTCGTGTACGGTGGTGTCGAAGGCTGCAGCGCATTCACGTCTTGCCGCGCCGGGCCTTCTCGGCCAGCAAAGCCGCCCGCTTCTCTGCTGCCCAGCCGGGCTTCACTGCCTGCCGGCCCCGTGCGATCGCCATGGCGCCGTCGGGCACCGCGTCTGTGATCACCGAGCCCGAAGCCACGTAGGCGCCCTCCCCGATCGTGACCGGGGCAACGAGCGCCGAGTTCGAGCCGATGAAGGCGCCGGCACCGATCGTGGTCCGGTGCTTGAGCACGCCGTCGTAATTGCAGGTGATCGTGCCGGCCCCGATATTGGCCCTCGCGCCGATCTCGGCATCGCCGAGATAGGTGAGGTGCGCGGCCTTGGCGCCGGCGCCCATCCGGGCGTTCTTCAGTTCGACGAAGTTGCCGAGTTCCGCACCCGTCTCCAGCACGGCATGGCCGCGCAGGCGCACGAACGGCCCGATGCGCACACTGGCCTCCAGACTGGTCTCGGTGAGGTGGGCGAAGGCCCGCACCGTGCAGCCGTCCGCGACCCGTACGCCGGGCCCGAACACAACGTGCGGTTCCACCACCACATCGCGCCCGAGGATCGTGTCGTGGCTCAGGAACACGGTCTCAGGGGCGATCAGCGTGGCACCACCCAGCATGGCGCTGCGGCGCAGCCGAGCCTGGATCGCGGCCTCGGCGATGCTGAGCTGCACCCGGTCGTTGACGCCCTGCGCCTCCGCTTCGTCCACGGGCACGACCGTGACCGAGAGCCCCTCGGCGACGGCGAGGGCCACCGCGTCGGGCAGGTAATATTCGCCGGCGGCGTTGTCGTTGCCGATGCGCGTCAGCAGCGCCAGGGCGTGCCGCCCCGAGAGCGCCATCAACCCGGCATTGCACAGGGTGACGGCCCGCTCGGCCGGGCTCGCATCCTTCTCCTCGCGGATCGCCAGCACGCAGTCGCCCTCGGTAAGCACCCGGCCGTAGCCGGCCGGGGCCGGGCTTTCGAACGCGAGCACGGCGACCGTCGCGCCCTCAGCGAGAGGCGCGCGAAGTCGTAAAAAAGTCTCGGCGCTGATCAACGGCGTATCGCCGAAGGCGATGACCACGTCGTCGTCGGGCGCGTCGAGCACGGCCCGGGCGGCCAGCACCGCGTGGGCGGTGCCCAGGCGCTCGGCCTGCGGAAACACCTGTGCGCCGGGCGCCTGCCGGGCGATCTCGGCGGCGACATCCTCGCGGCCGGGCTCGGCCACCACGGCGATCCGGCCGGCGCCCGCGGCCTGAACGGCCGCGAGCACGTGGCCCAGCATGGTCCGGCCGGCGATTCGGTGGAGCACCTTCGGCAGGTCCGAGCGCATCCGCGTGCCCTTCCCGGCCGCGAGCACGATGGCGGTGAGGCTGCGTGGGGGCTTGGCGGAGGGAGTCATCGCGGGTCCGGGCGTCGTGATTCGGCGCGCCCCGGATGGGCCGGACGCAGGCGCGACGCAAGACCGGCCCGGCGGATCTCAGCGCAGGGCCAGCGCCCCGTGATGGGC
Source organism: Methylobacterium sp. J-077 (assembly GCF_022829365.1). Taxonomy (GTDB): domain Bacteria; phylum Pseudomonadota; class Alphaproteobacteria; order Rhizobiales; family Beijerinckiaceae; genus Methylobacterium. The sequence continues at coordinate 65,367 of NZ_JAKSYJ010000216.1, forward strand.
CGAGCCGTGCGCATAATGCTCCCGGCGGCGCTCGATCGAGCTCGGGATCCGCAGGGATTCCCGGTACTTCGCCACGGTCCGGCGGGCGATGTCGACGCCCTCGCTGCGCAGCTTCTGCACCAGCGCGTCATCCGACAGCACGTCGTCCGGGGTCTCGCCGTCGACCAGTTGCTTGATGCGGTGGCGCACGGCTTCCGAGGAATGGGCTGCCATGCCAGCCGCCCCGGGGATCGCCGCGGTGAAGAAGTACTTCATCTCCAGGGTGCCGCGACTGGTGCCGATCGCCTTGTTGGAGGTGACCCGGGACACGGTCGATTCGTGCATACCGATCGCCTCGGCGACGGTCTTGAGATTCAGCGGGCGCAGATGCGTGACGCCATGGACGAAGAAGCCGTCCTGCTGGCGCACGATCTCGGTGGCGACCTTCAGGATCGTGCGGGCGCGCTGCTCCAGGGAACGGGTCAGCCAGTTGGCGTTCTGCAGCGCCTCCGACAGGAACGCCTTGTCGCCCTCGGCGGAGGCGCCGCGGACCACGCGGGCATAGTAGCTCTGGTTGACCAGCACCCGCGGCAGGGCCTCGCCGTTGAGTTCCACCAGCCACGACCCGTCCGGGGCGGCGCGCACGAACACGTCGGGGATCAGCACCTCGACGCCGCTCGACCCGAACGCGCGGCCGGGCTTCGGGTCGAGGCGGCGAATCTCGCCCAGCATCTCGACGAGATCCTCGTCGTCCACGCCGCAAAGGCGGCGCAGGGCGCTGAAATCCCGCTTGGCCACCAAGTCGAGGCGCGAGACCAGGGCCTGCATGGCCGGGTCGAACCGGTCGCGCTCGCGCAGCTGGATTGCCAGGCACTCGGCGAGGTCGCGGGCAGCAATGCCGGGCGGGTCGAAGCTCTGGACCAGCGTCAGCACCCGGGCCACCGTGGCGGCATCGGCGCCGAGGCGCTCGGCCACGCCCTCGACCGTCTCGCGCAGGTATCCGGCCTCGTCGACCGCGTCGATCAAGAAGCCGCCAATCAGCCGATCAGTCGGATTGCGGGTCGCCAGGTCGAGCTGGCCCGCGAGGTGATCGCGCAGGGAAATCTCGGCCGTCAGGGCGGTCTCGAAATCGGGGGCGTCGGAATCGAAGCTGCCGCCGCTGCTGCCGTAGGGCGGCGGCGTCAGCGAGAGCATGTCGCCCCCGGACGCCTCCTGTACTTGCGTGGGTGCATCGTCCGGAAAGACGTTGTCGAGCCGCGTGTCGAAATCGGTCTCGATTTCACCGCGACTTGGATTGAGCTCGGCGGGCTGCCACGAATCGGGGTCGGACACCTCGTTCAACGGGCCGGCCGCCTCGGCTTCGCCGGTCGCGGGGCCCTCAGGCTCGGCGCGTTCCAGCAGCGGATTGCGCTCCAGCTCGGCCTCGACATAGGCAGCGAGATCGAGGTGCGACAATTGCAGGAGTTTGATCGCTTGCAGAAGCTGCGGCGTCATCACCAGGGACTGGCCCTGACGCACTTCCAGCCGTTGCACCAAACTCATAAGAGGCCCCGATGCCCTTTCAGCGTGATTGACCAGCCGGGCCACGTTGCTTTCGGCATGGTTATTGCTTGTCGCGCCTGATCACCTGTAAACCGATCTCTAGCTCGCGTCAAAGATCGCCGGTGCGGATCGATGTTGGCAGGTGTCCGAACGGCACCGGGCCGTGGCGCATGGGCCACATGCCATCTGGCCTTCATAGTCGCGAAGAGGCTTTAACGAAGCTCTGCAGCCGCGCCGCCGGAAGCTTGCGAAGCGAAGCGCGGCGATGCATCGCGAAACCGGCGATCCCGCACGGTTCGAGCACTTCAGGCAGCCGTTCCGCGATGGCGGTGTGGCCCGCCGACCGGCGCGTCAGCCGCGCGCGAGCAGCCGCTCGTACTCCGCCTCGGCCGGACCGTAAGCGTCCCCGGCGAGGTCCTCCAGCTTGTCGCGATCGACCACGATGATTCGCCCCCGCCGGGCCCGGATCATGCCCGAGCCCTCCAGGACATGGGTCGCCGTCGTGACGCCGGGTCGGCGAACGCCGAGCATCATCGCCAGGAACTCGTGCGTCAGGATCAGCTCGTCCTTCTGCAGCCGGTCGTGAGTCATCAAGATCCAGCGGGCGAGCCGTGCCTCGATAGTGAGATCCGTATTGGCGTAGACCGTGTGGCCGACCTGGACGATCAGGCTCTGCACGTAGCGCCCGAGCAGACTGCGCAGTGTCGGGCTCCTATCCAGAGCCGCGACGAGGACCGCGGCCGGAACCCGCAGGGCCGTGAGATCGGACTGGACGAGGGCGGTGTGGGGGGTGCGGTCCGTCCCCAGCACGAGCGGCGCGCCGCACATCCCCTCGTAGCCGACGACCCCGATCTCGATCCGGCCCTCGACCGTGTCGGCGACCAGGGAGACGACGCCCTCCTCGATGAAATGGGCGTGCAGGATCGGCGCGAGCGGCTGGATCAGCAACTCACGCAACGGCACCGAGACGACCTCCAGTACGGGAGCAAAATAGGCGAAATCATCGGGGGTCATGAGACGGAGCAGACGATTGCGGACGCCATCCTGCTTCGGTCGATCCAAGGCTCCGCTCCAAATTGAGGGCTAGAGCGCGGATGATCTTTTGGTCAACGGCGCTCAAGCTCGTCTGCTCGCGATGGCAACGAGGTAAACGGCCGCCGCTCGACCACAAGCGGAATTAAGTTGTCCTGCGCTCTACGTACGCTTTCAGACGATCGCGATGCGACGCTCTGGGTCAGTTTCAGTTAACCGTCATAAACATATTTGGTTTCAGCGCGGAACGCTGCCCCGCCGCGCTTCCGGCGTCCGGGACATTTTAGAGTCCTACGCGGCGATGGCGTAACACGCCGTCACGCAGGGTAACGACAGCACCGATCGGACACCGATAGCAACGCGTTTGCCCGCAGAGACGGTGTGCCGTACGCAATTTCACCACCGTCGGTGACGGCGCAATGCTGTCGCTGGACGACGCGGGGCTCGACGTCGGTGGTCGGCAGGAAGCGCCGAACCTCGGAGTCAGCGCTGGTGGACATCGCCACCGACACGGTTCAGGCCAAGGCGAAGTCGCTTTCGTCGCTGAATTTTGCCGATTTGAGCCTGGCGGTGCGGGTTCGAAACGAGGTGGGTGCGGTCGCTTTCCGGGCGCACCTCACTCTCGCATTGGACTGGCCGGACGGTTCGGTCAGTCGGGGCTGATCCGGCGGATCACCAGCCGCAATTGGGTAAGGGCGGTTGCGGCTGGGCCAGGGCCGCCTTCTCGATCGCCACCACCGGTCCCCAGGCGTATTTCTGCGCGTGCGGCGTGACGTTGGCGAACAGGCAACCGAGCTGGAAATGGCTGGCGCCCATCTCGCCCGAGAAACCCATGCAGTCCAGGAAAGTCCAGGTCTTGGGGGCCGGAATCATCGAGCGCCAGCGCGGCATCGCCACCGGCGCGCAGACCTTGACCGCTCCGGTACCGTCATCCGCGTTCAGGGCGTTCTCGGGTGCTTGCGCCCAGGCCGGTGCGACAGCGAGGCCGAGGAGGAGCAGGGCGGTCGGGACCGCGCCACGGATGGCGGACAGCGTCGGCTCGGGTGCGTTCATCGGGTCAGTGCATCGTCCGCCACAGGGTCGCGAGGATCGCGAAGCCGATCAGGTTGTACAGGATCGCCCAGATCCAGACACCGATCACGGCCCGACTCGGCTGGCTGGGCCGCTGGCGGCCAAGGCGCAGGCGGTTGCGGTCCTCCGGCGTTGGCCAGATCGCGGTCCTGGGCGCTTTCAGCAGCCGGGTCAGGGCCTCGGGGAGATCGAGGCCGGGCGGTCGTTCGCCGGTCATGACAGCCTCGGATGCGGCGGGGCGGCGAAGCGCGGCCCCGAGGTAACCTTGTAAGGATGGTCGCCCCGCGCCGGCAATGCGCCGGGCCGGCATTTTGCCGAGAGGATCAGGATGAGATCGAGACGGGGAAGGACCTGTCAAACGGCCGGCTAAAGCACCGTCCCGGCGGCCTCCGGATAATATTGGTAGGCCCAGGTCTCGGAGAGCGGCCGGTCGCCGTTCCTGAGTTGCAGGCGCATCTCGATCGGCTCGGGGCCGTCCGCAAAGACTTTCAGGAAGACCCGCCAGGGGCTCGGCTTGCCGTAGGGCGCCCAGGTCGCCCCGACCTCCTCGGCGCTGCCGCGCGACAGCGTCAGCGCCACCTGGGCCTTCTCGGGATCGAGGCCCGTCAGGGCCGCGCCCTCGAATTCCAGAACGAACTGGCGCACGAGGTTCGCCCGGCCCGGACGCCTGTCCGCGTCGGACAGCCAGGATGCTTTGGTCGCCCGGGTCGCGACGCAGCGGGCGAGATCGGTGGCGACCGGCTCGGCCACCGGCCAATGCAGGCGATAGGCGAAGCTGCGCTCGGCCCCGGCGGCCGGCGGATCGGCCGGCACCCACATCGCGCCGATGTTGTCGTCGGTCTCCTGATGCGTCGGAATCTCGATGAGCTGCACGCTGCCCGCCCCCCAATCGCCCAGCGGCTCGACCCAGATATCGGGGCGGTTCTCCTCGAAGCCGTCATCGATGTAGGTGGCGAAGGCCCGGTCGCGCTGGAGCAGGCCGAACCCCTTGGGCGAGCGGTCCGCGAAGGCGCTGACGCTGAGGCGCGGCGGGTTGTTGAGCGGGCGCCAGATCAGCTCGCCGGTGCCGGTCTGCATCAGCAACCCGTCGGAATCATGCACCTCCGGCCGCCAGTCGCTGGCGAGGAACCGGCTCATCCCCTCCGAGTACCAGAGCATCGAGGTCAGCGGCGCCACGCCGAACCGCTCGACGGCGTGGCGCATGTACAGCGTGCAGGCGACGTCGATCACCACGTGGGGCTCCTTCCGGGCGGTGAACCGGTAGGCGCCGGTGAGGCTTTTGCCCTCGAGCAGCGCCAGCACGGACACTGCGCCGTTCGATGCCGGCGACACGTAGAAGCGGGTGAAGACCGGGAATTCCTCGATCTTGCCCGGTCCCGGCGCGGTGTCGATGGCGATGCCCCGGGCCGAGGCGCCGTATTGCGCTCCGTCCCCGGCGGCGCGGAAATACGAGGCGCCCAGGAAGGCCAGCCAATCGCCATCGTCGCCGGGCAGGCCGGCCGGGACCTTCTGGAAGCGGACACCGGCAAAGCCTGAGCCGTCTGGCAGGTCCATGCCGGGATTGCCGGGCGGGTAGGCGAAGAGGTCGCGGGAATACAGCACCTCGCGCGCCTGACCGCCTTCGAGCGAAAAGATCTTCACCGGATGCCGGAAGAAGTTGCCGAGATGGAAGAAGGTGACCGGGTACGGGCTCTCCGGGAACAGCGCGTGCGCGGGCGGGTAGCGGATCTCCTGGAGGGGCCCGTAGGTCAGGGCGTCGAGCGCGGGAGAGGCCGACGCCTCGGGGGGCGGTGCGTAGGGCCGGTCGCGGAGCGTGCGGGCTAGGTCCTTAAGACGGTCGAAATCCATCGGCTCCGGCGGCGCCAGACGCGGCCCGCCCGATGCGGCCTGGGCGGGTCGCGCGAGAGGCGACAGAGCCAGCAGGCCTAAGGCAGTCAGGGCGCGTCGCGTGATCAAGCTAAAACCTCCGGGAATCGCCGGTCCGACGACCCGCTCCGCCCTCTAGTCACGCTGGCATGACCGCGCAATTGACCGCCGCGTCGGCAGAGGTTCAGCTTCGTGGGCCGCAGGCATTGGTGGGGCCGTCGGTCTCCCAAAGGGCGGCCCCGCCCCCGGGGGCGCATTGGCCCGGGAGTGCCAGGGTGATCAGCTTGGACAGGGTGCGGTCCTCGTCCTCGCCGTAGCCGATCTCGCCGACCATCCGGCCGGTCTTGTCGAACAGCCCGACGGTGGCAGAATGCTCCATCGTGTAATCGCCGCCGGGGACCGGCACACGCTTGTAGGCGACGTGGTAGGCGTCTGCCATGCTGGCGACCTGCTCGGGTGTGCCGACGAAGCCGCGGATCCGCGGATCGAAGGCGGTCAGGTAGTCGCGAAGGCTCTCGGGCGTGTCCCGCTCCGGGTCCAGGGTGACGAAGACCACGTTGATGCGGTCGGCGTCGCGACCCATCCGGCCGAGCGCTCCGGACAGCGTCGTGAGCGTCGTCGGGCAGACCTCCGGGCAATGGGTAAAGCCGAAGAACAGGGCCGACGGCTTGCCGAGCAGGTCGTCTTGGCTGACCGGGCGCCCATCGAGATCCGCCATGGCGAAGCTGCCGCCAACCCGGCGCGGATGGCTGAAGTGCGAGCCCTGCTGTAGGACGATCGCCCCCGTTCCGGTGGCGACCAGGGTGACGATCGCGGCGGACGCGATGAGGGCGAGCGGGCTCGGTGCCATGCTGGGACCTGCGACGGGAGCGTCGATGGATGCCATATGGGGTCGGGATTGCCTCGCGCGATCCCGCTGCGGCGAGCCGCACCAGACCAAGGTCGGGAGACGGAGCCTTTCGGTCTGCGTCGATCTGCCTTCTGGAGGCGAATACGCGCTGCTAGGCCAAAAAATGGTCGGAGTGGCCGGACTTGAACCGACGACCCCCTGTCCCCCAGACAGGTGCGCTACCGGGCTGCGCTACACTCCGATGCCACAAGGGCTCGGGGCTCTTAGCCGTCGCGCCCCGCCCGCGCAAGCCCTTCGTACCGGATCGGCGGCCCTGGCCCTCTCCGGCCGGGGCGGTTACGGGGAGCATCTGCATCGCGCCGCAACGATCGCGCCACGCCATTGAGGACCATGACGGACCGACCGATCGCCTTCGATCTCACGCGCCTGGTCACGCGGCTGCGTCACGCGAGCCCGTCGGGGATCGACCGGGTCGATCTTGCCTATGCACGCCGCTTTCTGGGGCGGCCCGGGCCGGGCGTCGGTGTGGTGTCCACGGCCTACGGGCCGCGGGTGCTCGACTGCGCGCATGCGCTGGCCATCGTCGAGGCGGTGGCGGCGGGCTGGGTCGAGGATCGGGACGCGCTCTCCGATCCAGTCTATCGCGCGCTGTCGGCGCGGCTCGGCGCCCCGGTGACAGCCGCCCCGTCCGCGCTGGCCTCCCGAGCGGGGAGTACGCAGCGCCGCCGAATCCAGGCGCGGACGGCGGCCGACATCGCCCTGCGCGGCAGCCCGCTCTCAGCCCTTCCCCGGGATGCGCTCTACCTGCACACCTCGCACCTCCGCCTCGACAATCCCAGCCGGTTCGATTGGCTCTACGACCGGCGCGACGTGCGCGCAGCGTTTTTCGTCCACGACCTCATCCCGATCACGCATCCCGAATACGGGCGCGCCGGTGAGGCCGACCGCCACTGGGTCCGGATGCGCACGATCGGGCGCCACGCCGCCGCGATCCTGGTCAATTCCGCCGATACCGCCGCGCGCACCCTGGATCATCTGGCCGCCGAGGGTTTCGGCCGGCCGCCGGTGGCGGTGGGCCATCTCGGGGTCGAGCCGGCCTTCGGGCGGGCCGGGCCGCGCTTCCAGCCGGACCGCCCGACCTTCCTGGTCTGCGGCACGATCGAATCGCGCAAGAATCACCTGCTGCTGTTCCAGCTCTGGCGCGTCCTGGCCGAGCGGCACGGAGCGGCGACGCCGCGCCTGGTGGTGGTCGGGCGCCGGGGCTGGGAGGCCGAGAGCGCTATCGATATGCTCGAGCGCTGCCCGGGCGTGCGCGCCCACACGGTCGAGGTCACGGGTCTCTCGACGCACGGTCTAGCGGCGCTGACCCGCAGTTGCACCGCCCTGCTGATGCCCTCGTTCACCGAAGGCTACGGCATCCCGATCGTCGAGGCCGCGGCCTCCGGCCTGCCTGTGGTGGCGTCCGACATCCCGGTTCACCGGGAGATCGCCGGCGGCTTCGCCCTGTTCCGCGATCCGCTGGACGGCCCGGGCTGGTTGGACGCGATCGAGACGCTCGCCCGGCCGGACGCTCCGCTTCGGGCCGAGCTCGCCGCGCGTCTCGACGGCTACGAGCCGCCGGGCTGGGACGCCCATTTCGCGAAGGTGGAGCCGACGCTCGCAGCGCTCTGACCGGGCCGGCCGTCATGCCGCGAGTTGCGCCACCTCGGCCTGATGAATAAGGGAAAGCGTCAGCCTTTATAGGGCCGGGCCCTGAACGGGGCGGAACGGAGATGCTGTCGATGCAGGTGGTCGACCTCGATCGTGAAACGGTCAAGCGCGGGTTGAGCGATGGCACGATGCTGATCATCGACGTGCGCGAGGACCACGAATACGAGGCCGGGCACATCCCCGGTGCCGTTTCGCATCCGCTCTCCACGTTCGACCCGCAGGCCGTGGCCGCGCTGATTACGGCGGATGGGCGCCGCCCGGTCCTGTCCTGCGGGTCGGGGGTCCGCTCGGTCCATGCCCTGGTGGCGGTTCAGAAGGCCGGCCTCGACATCGCCGAGCACTACAAGGGCGGCTTCAAGGATTGGTACGCCGCAGGCGAAGCAATCGAGTAGCGATCCGAAACAATCCGGCCTTTAGCGGCCGTCATGTGCGCTCTCGCACAATGGGTTATAGGGCGCGCGGGTTACGGCGCGTCTGCCCAGGACTCATCGTCAAGCTCGGTTCGACCGACGGGTCGGCCAACGGACAGCAGGACCCGATGCGCAGCCGGCTTTCCAGCCTCCTCCCCGTGCTCTCCGGTCTCGCCGCCGGCCTCCTCGTTGCGGGTCCGCTCGCCTCGATCGCTCACGCACAGGCACCCGGCGGCCCGCCGCCGAAGGTGACCGTGGCCAAGCCGGTGGTCCGCGAGATCGTCGAGCAGGACCAGTATACCGGCCGATTCGAGGCGATCGAATACGTCGAGGTCCGGGCCCGGGTCACCGGCTACCTGGAAAAAATCAACTTTACCGACGGCCAGACCGTGAAGAAGGGCGATCTGCTGTTCGTGATCGACCGGCGCCCCTACAAGGCGGCTCTGGAGCAGGCCCAGGCGGCCCTGGCCTCCGCCAAGGCGCGCCAATCCTTCTCGCAGACCGATCTCGAGCGCGCCCAGACCCTGTCGCGGAGCGGCAACATCTCCGAGCAGGTCACCGACCAGCGCCGGCAGGCCTCGCTGACCGCCCAGGCCGATGTCGACAGCGCCCAGGCGGCGCTGAACAACGCCCAGCTCAACTATGACTTCAGCGAGGTGAAGGCGCCGATCAACGGTCGGATCAGCCGGCGTCTGGTCACCGAGGGCAACATCGTCAGCGCCGACCAGACGATGCTGACCACGATCGTGTCCCTGGACCCGATCTATTTCAGCTTCACCGTCGACGAGAAGTCGTTCCTCAAGTACCAGAGCAGCCTCGGCATCGGCATGGGCCAGACCCAGCAGGGCAAGGGCGTGCCGATCCTGATCGCCCTCTCCGGCGAGGCGAAGCCGACCCGCAAGGGCACCCTCGACTTCGTCGACAACCGCGTCGACAACGCCACCGGCACGATCCTGCTGCGCGCCACGGTCCCGAATGCCGACCTGTTCATCAAGCCCGGCCTGTTCGGCATCGTCGCGATGCCGGCCACCAAGCCGTTCCAGGGCGTGATGATCCCCGACGAGGCGGTCGCCGCCAACCAGGACAAGCACATCGTCTACGTGCTCGGGCCGGACAACGTGATCCAGCAGAAGGACGTGGTGCTCGGCCCGAAGGTCGACGGCTACCGGGTGATCCGCAGCGGCCTGAAGGGCGACGAGAGCCTAGTGGTCAACGGCATCTCGCGCGTCCGTCCGGGGGCCAAGGTCACCCCGGAGACGGTCGAGCTGCCCCCGAGCAAGACGTGAGCCTGACCGGCTCAACACGACGGCATGCGCGTGCGCCGCGCCGCATGCGCCGCACCGACGACGCAGGGCCCCGACCGGGTGACCGGCGGGCCTCAGAGGTTTGACCGATGCGTTTCGCCCACTTCTTCGTCGACAGGCCGATCTTCGCGTCGGTCACGTCGATCGTCTTCCTGATCCTCGGCTTCGTGGCCTACGAGACCCTGCCGGTCTCGCAGTACCCGGAGATCGTGCCGCCGACCGTGACCGTGCGCGCCTCGTATCCGGGCGCCAACGCCGAGACCGTGGCCGCGACGATCGCGACGCCGATCGAGCAGGAGGTCAACGGCGTCGACAACATGCTGTACATGACGTCGTTGTCGACCAACGACGGCAACATGCTGCTGACCGTGACCTTCAAGGTCGGCACCAACCTCGATATCGCCAACGTACTGGTGCAGAACCGGCTCTCGGTGGCGCAGCCCCGCCTGCCGCCGGACGTGCGCAACCTCGGCGTCACGGTGCGCAAGGCCTCGCCCGACCTGATGCTGGTCGTGCACCTGCTGTCGCCGAACAAGACCTACGACCAGAATTACCTCGCCAACTACATCTACCTGAACATCCGCGACGAGCTGCTGCGCCTCGACGGCGTCGGCGACATCACGATCTTCGGCGGTAACGAATATGCCGAGCGGATCTGGGTCGATCCCAACAAGCTCGCGGCCTACGGCCTCTCGGTCACCGACGTCACCACGGCCCTGCAGGAGCAGAACGTCCAGGTCGCGGCCGGCCAGCTCAACGGGCCGCCGGCGGCACCGAGCGAGGCGTTCCAGCTCGTCGTGCAGTCGCAAGCGCGGTTCAAGACGCCGGAACAGTTCGCCGAGGTGATCATCAAGGCCCAGGACGGGCGCCTCGTCCGGGTCAAGGACATCGCCCGCGTCGAGATGGGCCAGAAGGACTACACGACCAACTCCTACCTCAACGACACGCCTGCGGTGGGCATCGGCGCGTTCCAGCGGCCCGGCACCAACGCCCTTGAGGCGGCGACCTCCGTCAAGAACGTGATGGAGACCGTCAAGAAGAACTTCCCCCCGGACGTCGAGTACCGCATCGCCTACAACCCGACCGAGTTCATCGAGGAATCGATCCAGGAGGTCTACAAGACCCTGTTCGAGGCGGTCGGCCTCGTCGTCATCGTGGTGCTGGTGTTCCTGCAAAGCTGGCGAACGGCGCTGATCCCGGTGATTGCGATCCCCGTCTCGCTGATCGGCACATTCGCGGCGATGGCGGCCTTCGGCTTTTCGCTCAACAACCTGACGCTGTTCGGTCTGGTGCTCGCCATCGGCATCGTGGTCGACGACGCCATCGTCGTGGTGGAGAACGTCGAGCGCAACATGGCCGAGGGACTCTCGGCGGGCGATGCCGCGCACAAGACCATGGACGAGGTCGGCGGCGCGGTCATCGCCATCGCCCTGGTGCTCGCCGCGGTGTTCGTGCCGACCGCGTTCATCCCGGGCATCTCGGGTCAGTTCTACAAGCAGTTCGCGCTCACGATCGCGGCCTCGACCCTGATTTCGGCGTTCAACTCGCTGACCCTGTCCCCGGCCCTGTGTAAGCTGCTGCTCGTGCCGCATCACGCGCGCAAGGAGCCGAAATTCTTTCTGGCCCGGTTCCTGAACTGGCTCGCCAACGGCTTCAACCGCGCCTTCGATGCCACCTCGAACGCCTATGGCCGGGCCATTCGCGTCCTCACGGGCGGGATCATCGGCATCGGCGTGATGCTGCTGGTCTACGCCGCGGTGATCGCCGGCACCCTGCACCTCGCGCAGACCACGCCGACGGGCTTCATCCCTGACCAGGATCAGGGATACCTGATCGGCGTCGTGCAGCTCCCCTCCGGCGCCTCCCTCGACCGCACCACGGACGTGATCCTGCGGGCCGCCAAGCAAGCCAGGACGGTGCCCGGCGTCGCCAACGCGGTGATCATCGCGGGCTTCGACGGGGCGACCTTCACCAACACGACCAATGCCGGCGTGATGTTCCTCACCCTTACGGGGGCGAAGGAACGCGCTGGTCAGGGGCGCAGCGCCGCGGTGATCACTGGCGAGGTGCTCAAGGCCACCTCGGACATCCAGGAAGCGCGGGTGATCGTGATCCCGCCCCCGCCGGTGCGCGGCCTCGGCAACGGCGGCGGCTTCAAGATGCAGATCGAGAGCCGTCAATCTTCGGAGATCGGTCCGCTGATGGCTGCGGCCGGCGAGGTGATCGCCCAGGCGAACCAGAGCGCCGACGTGCAGCGCGTGTTCACGACCTTCGACAACGCGACGCCGCAGCTCTTCCTCGACATCGACCGCACCATCGCGCGGATGCTGAACGTGCCGCTCGCCAACGTGTTCTCGTCGGTCCAGGCGGATCTCGGCGGCACCTACGTCAACGACTTCAACACGCTGGGCCGCATCTATCAGGTGCGCCTGCAGGGCGATGCCGCCTTCCGCACGTCGATCCAGGACATCTCGCAGATCAAGGTGCGCTCCTCGACCGGCGCGCTGGTTCCGATGGGCACGCTGGCCTCCGTGCGCGACGTGACCGGCCCGCAGATCGTGCAGCGGTTCAACCTGTACTACTCGGTCCCGGTACAAGGCGTGGCCAAGCCCGGCGTTTCCACCGGACAAGCCCTCGACGCCATGGAGGCGATCGCCAAGAAGGCTCTGCCCGATGGCTTCGCCTACGACTGGACCGAGATCGCCTTCCAGCAGAAGGCCGCGAGCGGCACCGCCGGCGCCGTCTTCGCCCTGGGCGTGCTGCTTGTCTTCCTTGTGCTGGCCGCGCAGTACGAATCCTGGGCTCTGCCGCTGGCGATCCTGCTGGTGGTTCCGACCGGCGTGCTCGCCGCGTTAGCCGGGGTGCAGTTCCGGGGGCAGGACAACAACATCCTGACCCAGATCGGCCTGATCGTGCTGATCGGCCTCGCGGCTAAGAACGCGATCCTGATCGTCGAGTTCGCGCACGACATCGAGCAGCGCGAGCATCGGGGCCCGGTCGAGGCGGCCGTGGAGGCCTGCCGCCTGCGCCTGCGCCCGATCCTGATGACCGCCTTCGCGTTCATCCTCGGCACCCTGCCGCTGGTGATCGCCACCGGCCCGGGCGCCGAGATGCGCCAGGCGCTCGGCACGGCGGTATTCTTCGGGATGATCGGCGCGACCTTCTTCGGCCTGTTCCTGACCCCGGTCTTCTACGTGGTGATCCGCCACTTCTCGCTCTGGCTCGGTCGCCTGCGCGGCAAGTCCTCTCACGGCGACCACGGCGGGACGGCCCCCGCCCACGGCTGAGGCGGGCTGCCCGCAAATCGAAAGACTCGCGCATGCCGGGAGCCGCCCCCGACCCTCACCGGTCGGGGGCGGCTCCTTTTGCAATGGCTTGCCTTCTCCGGTGTAAGAGCGTGCCATGCATCTCGTCGGTCGCCTGTTCCTCGGAGCCTTCGCCCTGCTGCTGGCCGTCCCGGCCGGCGGCTCGATCCTCATGCTGGCGCTTCTGGTCGATCCGACCGCCAATGCGTGGCTGACCAATGGCGCACTCGCAGGTGTCGACATGGCCCTATCCGATCTCTCGGCGGGGCTTCCGCCGGAGGGGCTGACGCTCCTGATCGCGGGCCTCGCCCAGGCGCTGTTCGTCTTGCTGTTCGTACCGCCGGCCCTGGTCGGCTTCACCGGCGAGATGTTTTCGCGCCGCGGCTTGCTCTGGTACGGTGTCGGTAGCGGTCTTCTGACCGCAGCCCTGCCCTGGCTTGCCCGCGGCGTCGCGCGTCCGGAAGCAGGCCCAGGGCTTCGCACCGCCGAGGCGCGGCTGACGCTGATCCTGTTCGTCGTCGGCGCCAGCGCCGGCCTCGTCTACTGGCTGGTCGCGGGACGCAGCGCCGGGTTCTCCCGGCCCGAGCGGCATGCCGGAGGCGCATGATCGTTTGGTCCGGTGTCGGACCGTCCGCGCTTGGCCGCGGGCGCCTCCGCGCGGTAGAGGAAAGCCGTCACGAAGCGGATCCCGATGCTCGTCCTGCGCTCCCTCGCCTTCAACGTCTGCTTCTACGCGGTGACGACGCTGCTGGCGCTCGGCGGCCTGCCCACGCTGGTCTCCCGCCGCGCGGTGCTGAGGCTGGCCCGGCTCTGGGGCCGGATCACCCTCTGGCTGCTGCGCGCGGTCGCCGGCATGCGGGTCGAGTTCCGCGGTCTCGAGAACATCCCGAAGGGGCCGCTTCTGGTGGCGGCCAAGCACCAATCGGCCCTGGAGACCCTCGCGCTCTGCACGGTGTTCCCGCAATTTGCCTACATCCTGAAGCGTGAGCTGCTGCTGATCCCGCTGATCGGTTGGTATCTGTCCCGCAGCGGCATGGTGGCGATCGACCGCTCCAAGGGCGCCCGGGCGATGAGCCTGATGAACGCAGCCGCGGCCGACGCCATCCGGGAGGGCCGCCAGCTCATCATCTTTCCCGAAGGAACCCGCCGGGCGGTTGGGGCTCCGCCGGCCTACAAACAGGGTCTGTCGCACCTCTACACGGCCTTGAAGGTGCCCTGCCTGCCCGTGGCACTGAACACCGGGCAATTCTGGGCGCGTAACAGCCTCATCCGCCGGCCTGGCACGGCCATAATCCAGTTTCTCGCACCGATCCCGCCGGGTATGGGGCGCCAGGAATTCCAGGCGCTGGCGCAAGATCGGCTGGAGGCGGCCACGAACGCCCTGCTGGAGGGCGGCCAGAAGGGTTTTGCGTCCGCGAGCGCTTCGTCATCGGCCGCGGATGCGCCTGCCGGCGCCGCACCGCGCCGCTGAATTCCATCGGGGCCGCATTGACAGATGTCCACCGGCTGTCGCATCGCCCAGCAGCCATGGCTGCTGGTTGTGGATAACCCGCGCCATCACCACATCTCTGCCTAGGAACGTTGTGCTTGACGCCTGTGGATATCGCGCAGTAGATTGGAACAAATGGCGAACAGAAGAGCCCTGTCCTGGTCGGCCGCGCTTCGCGACCTAAAGGACGATCGCACGCGGAGGCAGGATGTGCGTGAAGAACGCCTCAAGACCACGGCCGGCCTGCGCGGCACGCCGGCCTTGCCGCTCTCGGCCTGGCGCGGGCATTCGGGCCGGCGCTACGTGGTCGGGGTCCATCCGGCCGGGGCCTTCGACCTCGACGAGATGGCGGAGGCCGTGGTGATCGCCGTGCGGCGCGACGAGACCGGCATCGCCGAGATGGTCTCGGTGGCGACCTCGAAGGAGAGCCCGCGCGACCATCTCCGGCGAACCTGGCTCGACCGGGTGCGGAGCAGCGGCGCCACCGAGCTGCATGTGCATCGCCTCGCCGAGAGCGACGCCGAGCGGGCGGCGATCGCCAGCGACCTGCAGTTCGATACGATCGAGCCGGCCCAGGTCTGATCCTGGACCTGACCCGGCTGTCGGGTCTCAGGAGGCTAATCGCTCGCCGCGCGGTCGACCGATCCCGACGTTGCCCCAGTTTTGCCCCGTGCATGGCCTCAAGGCGGGGCCTGCAAGCCCCTGGATCGGGGCGGATGGTGGGGAGCGAGACGCATGACGCAGGATCGGACGCGCACAGACGGCGATGCGCAGGCTTCGCTGGCGCGGACCGCGCGGCGTCTCCGGCTCGGGCTGTTCCTGCCCTACATCGTGCTCGCGCTGATCGTGGTCGCCTGGTCGGCCGGCTGGTTCTGGATCCGGGGACGGGCGGCGACCGAGATCGACGGCTGGATGGCCCGGGAGGCGGCGGCCGGCCGCACTTGGACCTGCGCCGATCGATCACTGACCGGTTACCCGTTCCGGATCGAGCTGCGCTGCAGTGGCGTCACACTGGATCGGTCCGACGGCCGGTTCCGCCTCGGCCCGTCGACCGCGGTGGCGCAGGTCTATCAGCCGCGACTCGTCCTGTTCGAGAGCGCAGGCCCCTTCCATGTCGAGCAGGGCGCGCTGACTGGCGACGCCACGTGGAGCAAGCTCCAGGGCAGCGTCCACGGCGCTTCGGAGGGCTTCACCCGCGCCTCCCTGGTTGTGGACGGCCCGAATGTCATAGTCACCGGGGCCGATCCGGGTCCGATCGCCGTGTCGGGCCAGCATCTGGAGTTGCATGCGCGGCCGACCCCCGGCCGCTTCGAGTCCGAGGGCGCGGTCGACGTGAGCCTGCGGCTCGCGCAGGCCTCGGTACCGCAGCTCGATGCGCTCACCGGCAACCCCGCCCCCGCCGACATGTCCCTCGATGCCACCGTGACCCAGGCGACCGTCCTGCGTACCGGGCCGGTGCCGCGGGAACTCGAACGCTGGCGCCGGGCCGGCGGCAGCCTCGACCTAACGGCCTTGTCGCTGGCCAAGGGCGCCCAGCGCGTCCAGGCGAAGGGCGCGCTCGCCCTCGACGAGGCGCACCGCCCGGTCGGGCAGCTCGATCTGCGGGCAGCCGGGGTCGATGCCCTGGTCGGCAGTGTGGTCGGCCAGCGCTTCGGATCCGAGAAGGGTGCCCTGGTCGGACAGCTCGTCGGTGGCCTCCTCGGCCTGGGCCGGCGGCCCGAGCCGGAGGATGGGCCGGCGGATGCGGCACCGCTCAAACCCCTGCCGCCGTTGAAGCTCGTGAACGGGCGTGTGGTCTTTAGCGGCTTCCCGATCCCGAACGTCTACCTGCCGACCCTGTACTAGATCGGCTATAACGCCCCATGTCCGCTCCGATTCCTCCGGTCCGCGTCAAGATCTGCGGGCTCAGCACGCCGGAAACTCTCGACGCCGCGCTGAATGCCGGCACGGATTGGGTCGGGTTCGTGCACTTCCCCCGCAGTCCCCGTCACGTGGACTTCGCGGGCGCGTCGCGTTTATCGGCGCAAGCCCGCGGCCGGGCCGAACGGGTCATCCTGCTCGTTGATCCCGACGATGCGGTGGTTCGTGCGGCGGTCGAGGCGGTGGACCCGGACCTGATCCAGCTGCACGGGCGCGAGAACCCGGAGCGGGTGGCGGCGATCCGGGCGCTGGCCGGACGGCCGGTGATGAAGGCGATCGGGGTGGCGGCCCGGGCCGACCTGGAGCCGATCGCCGCCTATGCGGCGGTGGCCGACCGGATCCTGTTGGATGCCAAGCCGCCGCCCGGCGCCGCGCTCCCCGGGGGCAACGGCCATCGGTTCGACTGGGCCCTCCTGGCCGAGGCCGATCTGCCGGCAGGGACCATGCTGTCCGGCGGGCTGGATGCCGGCAATGTCCAAGAGGCGCTGACCCGCACAGGGCTCCGCGCCGTGGACGTGTCGTCTGGCGTCGAATCGGCGCCCGGACTCAAGGACCCGGACAGGATCGCGGCCTTCGTGGCCGCGGTGCGGGCGGCCCGCTGAACCTGTCCGCTCAGCGCGGTGCCGGCAACGCGGTCCGGTTGGTGTTGGGCACCGTGTAGGCGGTGCCTTGCGTCTCGCTCTCGGGCGCGTAGGCGCGCAGCCGGGTTGCCTCGCGCTCGTATCGGGTTGCCTCGCGGCGATGGTAGCGCACGTTCGCCCGGGTCTTGCCCTGGCCGAGCCAGGTGAAGATGCCGCCGACGACGATGCCAAGAGCTACGGCGCCAAACAGGATCGCGTAGAGCGGCAGGTCGACGCTGAACACCGGCGCGTCCGCGTTGAACGGATCGAAGGAGAGCGGCACCGGCGCCCGGTTGGCGACCGCCAGCAGGATCACCAGGGCGGCGATCGGCAGCAGCACGAGGCTCTTCAGGAAACGGATCATCGCGCTCTCAAACCTCTTCCTACTCGGCGGCCGACGCACTCTCGCCGATGCCGGCGGCGTTGAGGCGCTGGCGCATCTCCTTCCCGGTCTTGAACACGGGAATGGCCTTCTCGGAAACGGCAACGGCCGCGCCGGTGCGTGGGTTGCGTCCCTTCCGCGCTTCTCTGCGCTTCACCGAGAAGGCACCGAAACCGCGCAGTTCCACCCGGTCGCCCCGGGCCAGCGCGTCCGAGATGGTGTCGAGGATCGCGTTGACCAGGATCTCGACGTCACGCTGGTAGAGATGCGGGTTCTGCTCGGCGATCTTGAGGACGAGCTCCGATTTGATCATGGCGTCCGGTCTTCTCGGGGGATCGGGGCGGGCTTCGGGAGCGGGGCGCTCAGGGCTCCGGGCGCCACAGGACGAGCAGGCCGCCGCCGGCGGTCTCGGCCTGGGCACCGACGGCCCGCAGACGCCCGGCGAGCCCGTCGAGGCCCAGGAGGTCCGCGCCGATGCCGGCGGCCGACCAGAGCGAGAAATCGCTGTCCTTGCTGGGCTTCCAGTCCTTGATCGGCAGGTCCTTCGGCACGCCGCGGTTCGCCTCCAGCCAGGCCACGGCCTGGCGCTCGCCGCCGAGCTCGTCCACCAGCTTCAGGGGCACGCTCTGACGGCCGCTGAACACCCGCCCGTCCGAGACGGCGGTGAGCTGGCCGGCATCCATGCCCCGGCGCTCGGCCACGAGACCCTTGAACCAGGCATAGGTGTCGCCGACCACGGCGGCCAGGGCAGCGCGCGCCTCCGGGGTGGTGGGGGTGAAGCCCGAGGGCTCGGCCTTGAGCGGGGAGGATTTCACCGACTCGACCTTGACCCCGACCTTGTCAAGGAGGCCCGACAGGTCCGGGTACTGGAACAGCACGCCGATCGACCCGACCAGACTGGTCTCCCGGGCGACGATGTGGTCGGCCGCGATGGCGGTGATGTAGGCGCCCGATGCGGCGGTACCGTCCACGAAGGCCACGATCGGCTTCTTGGCGGCAAGCGCCCGCAGGTTGCGGAAGATCTCTTCGGACCCCGTGGTGGTGCCGCCCGGCGAGTTGATCGAGACGACCACGCCCTTCACGGCGTCAGAGTCGCCGACCCGCTGCATCAGCTTGGCGGTCGACTCGCTGCCGGCGATGAAGCCCGAGACGGAGATGCGGGCGATCTGCGGGCGCACCGCGAAGGCGCCGTCGGCGCCGGCCCGGACGCGGTAGCCCAGGGCCCCCACTGCCACGATCAGGCCGCCGATCCCGAGCACCCGCCACAGGGACAGCCTGCGGCGCAGGCGCCGCCGGTCGATCAGCAGTTCGGCGTCGGCTGCCATGCGGTCGCTTCCCTTCGCCTCCCCGGATCGGCCCCGTGACGGGGTGCGGGGGCGAGACCCCGCGCCGGGCAAGTCCTTGGTTTCCTTTGCCTCGCGCGGCCGGAGCCGCCCGAGGCCGGTGTTCTAGAGCATTTTCCGCGGGCCTGGATATGGGCCGCGCGAAGAAAATGCGGGGCCCTCGCGCAGACCATCAAGTCGGGCTGCCGTCAGGCAGGCCGCGCGCTCACAGTCGAGGCCGGTGATCCGTAGGACGCGTCGCGTTCCGGCCAGGATCCCGGGCAGCGCGCCTCACGAAGACGGATCCCAGGGGTCGATGACAGTGAGGCCGGCCGCCGCGAACGGGGCGGTATCGCGGGTGGCGACGGTCAGTCCGTTAGCGAGGGCGACCGCTGCGATGCAGGCATCGGCGGTCTCGATCCCGCTCCCTGCCTTGCGAACCCTCGCCAGCAGTTCGGCATAGGCGGTCGTGCAAGCCAAGTCGAACGGCAGGACACGCCCGACAAACATGGGTAGCACGCCCCCCTCCAGGTCCTCATGCAGTGTCGCTCGGCGTTTGCCAACCGGTAGCAAGGTTACGCCGGCGCGCAGTTCGGCGACGGTCATGGCAGACAGATAGAGTGTTTCCAGAGGTTGCCTGTCGATCCATTCGATGACGCGGGCCTCGGGCGCATGCCGGAGCGGCTCCGAAACCACGTTCGTATCGAGGAGGATCATTCAAAGCACGCCGCACGGGCCGGGGTTTTGTCGCGCACGCTCTCGAGGATGGCGAGTTCCTCGTCCGTCAGTCTGATCTTGCTGCCGATCTCGGCCAGCAGCGAACCCAGTTTGATCCGGCCTTCCGGCCTCACCGCAGATTCCAGGATATGGCGCATTTCGGCCTCGACGCTGCGACCGTGTTGAGCGGCCCTTACGCGGATCGCGCGATGCACCTCATCGGGCACATTCCGAACGGTCATGGATCGCATATGTCAAAACCTCTGCATGATGGCGACGATTGCATTTTATCAATTTGCAATCAACTTCGCCCACGGTACCGCGCGTGGCGAGATCCATCCTTCAAGACGATTTTCCCGGCTGAAGCCGCGGCCTCCACGCGGTCGAAGCCTTCGAGCGGCGTGCCGGTACCGGCGCCAGAGGTGGTTGCAGGACTCGGCGGATCCCGGCGCTTCGAAAACCCACCGCACAACGAAAAGCCCGCGCGGGACGAGTGTCCCGCGCGGGCTTCTGGATCGTTCCGTGTCCGCCGCCCGGCTTAACCAGACGGCGAAACCGTCTGGTCTCAATCGTCGTCGGAGCGCTTCTTGTTGAAGGCCGCGCCGAGGATGTCGCCGAGCGAGGCGCCGGAATCGGCGGAGCCGAACTGGGCCATCGCCTCCTTCTCCTCGGCCACTTCCAGGGCCTTGATCGAGACCTGGACGCGGTGGGCCTTGCGGTCGAACTGCACGACCCGGGCATCGAACTTCTCGCCGGCGGCGAAACGCTCGGGGCGCTGGTCGCCGCGGTCGCGGGCGAGTTCGGCGCGGCGGACGAAGGTGGTCATGTCGGTGTCGACGATCTTCACCTCGACGCCCGAATCCTTCACCTCGACGACTTCGCAGGTGACGATCTGACCCTTCTTGATCTCGCCGGCCTCGGCGAAGGGGTCACCGCCGAGCTGCTTCACGCCCAGCGAGATCCGCTCCTTCTCGACGTCGACGTCGAGAACCTGAGCGCGGACCATGTCGCCCTTCTTGAACTCCTCGATGACCTGCTCGCCGGGACGGTTCCAGTCGAGATCCGACAGGTGGACCATGCCGTCGACATCGCCCTCGAGGCCGATGAACAGGCCGAACTCGGTCTTGTTCTTGACCTCGCCCTCGACCTCGGAACCGACCGGGTGCTTCTCGGAGAAGGCCTCCCAGGGGTTCTGCAGGGTCTGCTTGAGGCCGAGCGAGATGCGGCGCTTGACCGGATCGACTTCCAGGATCTGAACCTCGACCTCCTGAGAGGTGGAGACGATCTTGCCGGGATGGACGTTCTTCTTGGTCCAGCTCATCTCGGAGACGTGGATCAGGCCCTCGATCCCCGGCTCCAGCTCCACGAAGGCGCCGTAATCGGTGATGTTGGTCACGCGGCCCTTGAGCTTGGCGCCCTCCGGGTAGCGCGCGGCGATGCCCTCCCACGGATCGGCCAGCAACTGCTTGATGCCGAGCGAGATGCGGTGCGTCTCGTGGTTGATCTTGATGATCTTGACCTTGACCGTCTGGCCGATGGTCACGACCTCGGACGGATGGTTCACGCGGCGCCACGCCATGTCGGTGACGTGCAGCAGGCCGTCGATGCCGCCGAGATCCACGAAGGCGCCGTACTCGGTGATGTTCTTGACGACGCCGTCAATGACCTGACCTTCCTCAAGGTTGGCCACCAGCTCCGAGCGTTGCTCGGCGCGGCTCTCTTCGAGCACGGTCCGGCGCGACACGACGATGTTGCCGCGGCGGCGATCCATCTTGAGGATCTGGAACGGCTGCGGGGTGCCGAGCAGCGGGGTGACGTCGCGGACCGGGCGGATATCAACCTGCGAGCGCGGCAGGAACGCCACGGCGCCGTCGAGGTCGACGGTGTAGCCGCCCTTGACCTGGTTGAAGATCGTTCCGGTGACGCGGTCGTTGTTCTCGAACGACTTCTCGAGCTTGACCCAGCTCTCCTCGCGACGGGCCTTGTCGCGCGAGATGACGGCTTCACCGAGCGCGTTCTCGATACGGTCGACGTAGACCTCGACTTCGTCGCCGACCTTCAGCTCGCCTTCGCGGCCTGGGCCGGTGAATTCCTTGAGCGCGACACGACCTTCCGTCTTGGCGCCGATGTCGATGACGGCCACGTCCTTCTCGATCGCGACGACGCGACCCTTGACGACGGAACCTTCGGTGATCTCGTGTTCGAGGAAGCTCTCCTCGAGGAGGGCGGCGAAATCGTCGCGGCTCGGGCTGCGCCCCAGAGCGGTACCAGCGGTCATTCTCTCTCCTGAACGGCCTCCGGCGGAGGCCCGTTGCGTCGGCGGCTCGCGTTGCACGCACCCCCGGTTCGCCGCGGCCGCTCCCGTAAAACTTGAGGGAGAGGCGGCCGGTCCCGCGGGATCCGGCTTGCCGACGCGTCGATACGGATGACGAGGGCGGTCCAGCCGACGACGCGGCGGCACCCCAATGAGCGCGCGCGAGCGGAATCCGGAAGGACGCGCGCTGCATACAGCATCAGCTTAACGACTTCAACCGAGGGAATTTCTCGGCGTGGGGCGTGGCTCGGAGGGGACTATTGTTGGGGCGAGCTGATTTGGCGGGCTGCCGATATGGCTTTCGCCCAGTCACCCCGTGTTGCCTTCGCCTTCTTGCAGACAGGTAGACGGATTTGCCCCTTGCCGGATGTGGCGCGGGTCCCCTCTCCCGTGCGGGCGAGCGGATTCACACATCGCTGCGGGATGGGGCTCGAGGCCAACCCAGGCGCATCTCCCTCCCTCCCCTGCGGGGGAGGGTGGCCCCTGCGTCAGCAGGGGTCGGGAGAGGGAAACTCGGGTTCAGGAAGGGCGCGACCGGCATGACGGGCTAAGCCCGATCCTGCACCGCCGCTCCCCTCTCCTGACCGCCCTCGGGGGCCACCCTCCCCCGCAGAGGGGGGCGGGAGAGCCGCTGTGTCTCCCGTGTCTACTGCCGACCCCAATGAGTGAATCTGCAAGCCCGTGCGGGAGAGGGACAGGGTGATGGCACAGGGTCTTCCGGATAGAGCGGGTCCCTCACCCGCACGGCAGAGGGCGCAGGTCTCGCCGTGCCTCAGGACGGTGCAGATTGGTAGCGCCAAGCCCCACAGGAGCACATTTGCCCGTACAAACCGAACGGCTACAAGGCCTCATTTGACTGCCCGATCAGGCGGCCCGGGCCAGGACGGCCTGCGCGCCATCGACCTCGTCGGTATGGACGTCGAACTGCACCAAGTAGGCGGTCCCGAAACTGGTGGTCAGCGCGCAATCCGTGGCGTCGCGCCCGCGGGCCATCACGATGCGGGCGATCCGTGGCCGGTTGTGCCGGGCGTCGAACGTGTACCAGCGCCCGCCCTCGGGGCCTTCCAGATAGACCTCGAACCACGCCGAAAAGTCCATCGGCGCCGGATCCTTCGGCACGCCGATATCGCCGAGATAGCCGGTTGCATAGCGGGCCGGGATGTTCATGCAGCGGCACAGGGTGATCGCCAGATGCGCGAAATCCCGGCAGACACCGACCTGCTGCGTATAGCCGTCGAAGGCCGTCCGGGTGGCGTCGGCCTGCTGGTAGTCGAACCGCAGGCGATTGTGGGCGAAGTCGACGATCGCCTGCACCCGTGCCCAACCCTCCGGCGTGGCGCCGAACAGCGACCAGGCGATTCCCGACAGCTTGTCGGTGTCGCAATAGCGCGAGCCGAGCAAGTACATCAGCACGTCGTCCGGAAGGTCCTGGACCGGGATCTGGCGCGCCTCCGGAGCCTGCGCGTCCGGCAGCCCGCTATCCGCGACGGTGAAATCGGCAGCCATGGTGATCCGGCCGCCCGGGGCGACGATGCGGGTGCAGACATTGCCGAAGACGTCGACGTGCTGGCGCGCCGCAACCGGTGGATCGAAGGTGATAACCTCCGGGGTGACGAGATCGCTCCGACGCTCGGGGCGAACGTTCAGGAGCAGGTTCATCGGCGTCGGGCCGAAGGTGTCGAATGCGATGGTGAAGCCGGTGCGGACGTGCATAGGAAGGAACCGTCGACGAAGCCAGCACGAGGCGGTGCTGTAGGATGGGCGCTAATAGTAATGGTGCCTATAATACTCAAATCGGCCAGCGGTTCCGTGCCGATAACTGTCGTCGTCCGTTAAGACTGCTCGAATATGTGGCACAGGCGCGTGCCGGTCTGGTCGAGCCGCTCCATGATGCCCACCCGCGAAGCAGCCCTGCCCTGCCCGATGTCATGTTGCATCGCACAGGGCAGCCTCGTAACGCTGCACGCCGTAGAGACCTGCGGATCGGCCCCGGCGCTGCGGCGGGCGATCGGTCCGCCGCCGGACGAACGCTGCGCATGACCCTCGACAAGCTCTCCCTGCCCAAGGACAAGATCCGCGTCCTGCTCCTCGAAGGCATCAACGATAGCGCCGTCGCGCTGATGCAGGCCGCCGGCTACACCAACCTGACCCGGCTGCCGAAGGCGCTCGACCGGGAGGCCCTGCACGCGGCACTTCAGGGCGTGCACATGGTGGGCATCCGTTCGCGCACGCAGCTCGACGCGGCCGCGTTCGAGGCGGCGGACCGGCTGCTGGCGGTGGGCTGCTTCTCGGTGGGCACCAACCAGGTCGACCTGGAGGCCGCGCGCCATCGCGGCATCCCGGTGTTCAACGCGCCGTTCTCCAACACCCGCTCGGTTGCGGAGCTGACGATCGGCGAGATCGTGATGCTGCTGCGCCGGATCGTGCCGCGCTCGGTCGGCGCCCATGCCGGCCGGTGGGACAAGTCGGCGGCGGGTTCGCTCGAGGTCCGCGGCAAGACGCTCGGCATCGTCGGCTACGGCAATATCGGCACGCAGCTCTCGACGCTCGCCGAGGCGATGGGCATGCGGGTGCTGTTCTACGACCACACCGACAAGCTGCGACACGGCAACACCGAACCGACCAAGACCCTGCACGACCTGCTTGGCCAGTGCGACGTGGTCTCGCTCCACGTCCCCGAGACGGAAGCCACCGCCAACATGATCGGCGCGGCCGAGATCCGGGCGATGCGCCCCGGTTCGTTCCTGATCAACAACGCCCGCGGCACGGTGGTCGACCTCGACGCGCTGGCGGAGGCCCTGCGCGACGGCCACCTCAAGGGCGCGGCCATCGACGTGTTCCCGGTGGAGCCGGGCTCCAACACGGAAGCCTTCGTGAGCCCGCTCCAGGGGATCGAGAACGTGATCCTCACGCCGCATATCGGCGGCTCGACGGAAGAGGCCCAGGAGCGCATCGGCGCCGAGGTCGCCCGCAAGCTCGTGGATTATTCCGATATCGGCTCGACGGTGGGCGCGGTGAATTTTCCGCAGGTGCAATTGCCGGCGCGGCCGACGGGGACGCGCTTCATCCACGTCCAGCGCAACCTGCCGGGCATGCTCGGGCGGCTGAACGACGTGTTCTCCCGCGGCCACGTCAACATCGCCGCGCAGTTCTACCAGACCGACGGCGAGGTCGGGTACGTCGTGCTGGAGACCGACGCCACCGACGCCGATGCCGAGGCGCTGCTCACCGAGATCCGCGCCATCCCGGGCACGATCCGGGCGCGCCTGCTCTACGAGCGCCGCTGAAACCCGGGCGATTTCGTCCCGACCGCATCGAACGCGGCGTCTGTTGCCGCGTTCGCCTTGCGCGGCGGCGCCGGGCGCTGTTCAAGTCACGCCCGGCCGCTTTGCTGATGGATCGGCCGATCGGCGGAGGATGTGCGGTGACGAAGCGTATTGGATGCGGATTGGCCGGCCTCGTGCTCGGTCTGGCCGGGACGGTTTCGGTCGTCTCCGATGCGTCCGCGGATTGCCTGCGCCGGATCTACAACCGCTCGACCTACGTGCTGGTCGCGCGCCAGGACGGCGGGCCGCCAGCGACCCTGCTGCCCGGGCAATCCCTACCGGTGCGACTGTCGCGGCCGGGCCAGATCGCGATCTCGGCCTATTGCGGGCTTCCCGATGCCGGAGGCAGCCCGGTCACCCAGGCGAGCTTCGATTACGAGGCCGTGCTCGACCGCTGCTTCGTCCGGTTCGGGAGCGATGAGTTCTTCGCATCGCAACTCGGCCGCGGCTTCTTCGGCACGCAGGAGACCGCACCGTTCACGGTCAACAACCCGCAGCAGGGCGACATCGTGCTCGGTCCCTCCGCCCTGCCCGCCTGCCCGGTGCCGGGCGCGGTGCTCAGCCGGCGCGGCTGAACGTCTGATTGGACCATCGTCCTATCCCGGAAGCCGGAAACCGCCTTTCGGGACGATGCGTCAGAGAAAATGCCGGAAGACGACCCGCCGGTCCTCGCCGGCGTCGGGCGGCGGAGCCGCTGCTGGCGTCAGGAACGGGCTGGCGAGCCGCAGCGCAATCAGGCTCAGAGCCGCAAGCGCCGGGGTAAGACATCGGAACGGGCGAGCGAGCATGAGCGCCTCCGTCGCGGCGTTGCCCACACAGGAGATGACCTGAGTGCAGCCCTGACGCGTGAGCAGAGCATCGCATCAAGCCGCTCGATCCGACGTGCCGAAGCGCACATGGGTCACGTTAAGCCGGCTCACCGAGGCCTGCGCGCCGCAATCCGTACGCGCATGCCGCACGCGCCCGAGGACCGGATCCTTCGCGGTAACGGTCGCCCGATTGCGTCCGCGGCATCGCTGGCGCCTCGGGCGGCACGCTCCTATGGTGCCTTCTGCGGGAGTTTCGCCGCGCACGCCGCGACTTTGCTCCCCTCGCCGAACCAACAGCGTGAACGAGGACGCGCGTATGCTGACCCAGACTGGCAACTCGATCCTGCGGGGGGATCTCGGCGTCGAGGAAACCATCGAATCCGACAACATCGTCCGGTGGGACGGCGAGCGCCTCTACGTCGAGCAGGACGTGTTCCACAACGGCCAGCTCGTTCACCGCAAGTACCGCCGCACCGTGTCCGAGCCGGTGGCCCAGGCGCTCTGGGCGATCATCAACCGCGCCAAGCAGTAAGTTTTTGCGTGTAGGCCCCGCCCAAGTCAGTGGGGGTCACGATGGGGGACGGCGGCGCTCCCGCCCTCCCCGGCAGCCTCTCGAAGCCACGTCAGGGAACCGGCGCTACGCCGCCACCGCGTTGAGGGGTTCTGCGGCCGAAAGCGGCTCGGTCTGCAAGGCGTCGAGCCGGCTATGGGCGTTGTCGAAGGCCGCCCGCACCGTCGCGCCGGCATCCTCCACCGCGACCAGCACCGCCAGCTTCTGGCTTGAGGCGCGATCCGCGATGCTGCGGGCAGCCGAGAGCAGGGACTGCTCCAGGCTTTGGAATTCGGCCGCAGCCTCCTTCCCCGCTTCGCGGGTGGCCGCCGCCAGGCGCTCCAGCGCCGCCTCGAGGGCATGACGCAGGACAAGCGTGCGCACGCGCTCCTGAAGGAGCGCCCTCTCGTCGAGTTTCATCGGAATGGGTCCGCAACCGGGAACGCGGAGACGATCTCATACTTTCGCGGACGGTGCAGCCACCTTTTTGCAACAGCGCAATACAGCTTCTGTGCCGAGCCGCCGATTTTTCCGAGACGGTATGGTTGCTCCGCGACAGGATAGTCTATCGTTTATCGATGGAATCCAAAGCTAGGATACGCGATATCGGCTGTCTAAACGGGAATGCATGACTATTCGTGGCGCGTTCAGCACTACGGATTCCAATGGAAGAAAAACTGTCATGGTGCTGTCACAACTGCATTGCGACTGTGACGCCGGGCTGAGGAAGATCGGTGCAGCCCCGTGGCGCGCAGCAGAAACCGGCGGCCTCGTTCGCACGCTCTCGTCGGGATCGACCGATGCGGAGCGAGCCGTTCGCGGGCCACGCGCCTCGTGAGGCACCCTCAATACGGGGTTCCACGCCGACGGCGCTCGCCAAGAGCTTCGGCATACCAGTCCAGCTCGTCCAGGAACCGGCCGGCCGCTTTCTCGATCCAGGCATCCGCGGGCGTGCCGTCTTCGTCGAGCACCGTCTGGAGACGGGGGATCGGCAGCAGTGATGGGATGCTGGGCATGCCCAGTTCGGCGAGCATGGCCCGGAGCGGCATCGCCGCGCGGACCCCGCCGAACTGGCCGGCCGAGTAGCAACAGATCGCCGACGGCCGCCAGGAATACTCTTCGAGGAAGTGATCGAGGGTGTTGGACAAAGCCGGCGGAACGCCGTGATTGTACTCGGCCGAGACCACCACGAAGGCGTCTGCCTCGCGATACAGAGCGGCGAGGCGTTCCAACGCCTCCGGGGCGGTGCCGGATGGGTATTCCTTGTACATCCGGTCGAGGAGCGGGAGCTTCAACTCGGCGGGATCGACCAGCGGGGCGGCGTGGCCGCGCGCCTCGAGCCGGGCGATCAGAAACAGCGCCGCCCGGATGCCGATGCGGTCGGAGCGGACGCTGCCGAGGATGACCGGGACGGTGAGAGGCATGGCGATCTCCGATCAACCTGATCAGGTCTTCGATGTGGCCGTGAGCGCGCTGGCTGCCAGGCCGGCCGGCCCGGTGGTCGCGTAGGCGGCGATCGCCTTCGTGACCTGCTGAAGCAACGATTGCAGGCCGTCGTCGGTGCCGCTGGACGCGGTCGTATCGCCGGTCGACGTGCCCGAGGTCGTCGCGGCAGCGGTGCCGCCGCTGGCCGCAGGGTCGGACGTCGTAGTGTCCGGAACCGCGGATTCGGCAGGGCGTGCGTGATGGCCGTGATGGTGATGGACCGGTGCTGAAGCGCCCGAGGCCTGGCCGTCATCCGTGCCGACGGCCGATGCCGTCCCGTCGGTGGCGCTCGAAGAGCTCGTGGCCGCCGCGAGACCGCCCTGCGCGTTGATCTGGCTGTAATCGGATTGCACCTGCAGCAGCGAGGCCATCAGGTCGCTCGACAGCGCCGGGCTGGACGACGTGCTGCTTGAGGACGTCGCGGCGCCGGTGCCGGCCGAGGCGCCGGCGTCCTGGCTCGCTGAGGCGAACGTGCTCGCGTCGGTCTGCTGCGCGGAGGCGGCCCGCGTCTGCCGCAGGGCGCTGATGAGGTCTCGTTGGAGGCTGCTGCTCGTGACCGAACCGACCGACATGATACGTCCTCGCGAAGTCTTGCGGGGGTGACCACGCACGGCGCGTTCCAGAATTTTCGCTTTGATTTCAAAGGGCAGAATGGGCGACCGGCCGGCAGGATTGGCCGCGCGGCAGAGTTTGCCGATTTGTGGCGGCCTCGCGATCCGAGCGTCCGATCCTCATGCGATCCTTATAAGATCGCCCGCCTCTCCGTCTCGAACCCTAACGTGGTTCCCGTCCACACTCCGGGTTGGCCGGGATCGGTCGCGGCAGAGCCGCGGTCGGCCCGCGCGACCGACACGGACGTCCCATGCTCGACCTCATCTTCATCGCCGCGGGGCTAACCTTCTTCGCCGTGAGCGAAGGCTACGCGCTCCTCTGCGACCGCCTCTGAGGCAGACCGCCATGACCCTCGACCTCGCCCTCGGCGCCCTCGTGACTGCCGGGCTCCTCGTCTACCTCACCTACGCCCTCGTCCGCCCCGAGCGGTTCTGAAGGACCACCTCCCATGACCCTCAACGGCTGGATCCAGATTGAGCTGTACTGCGCGGTCGTCTTGGCGCTCGTGAGGCCCCTCGGCCTCTACTTGACCCGCGTGTTCAACGGCGAGCGCACCGTCCTCTCGCCGATCCTCGCGCCGTTCGAGCGCGGGCTCTATCGCGTGTCCGGTATCGACGCCCGGCAGGAGCAGCACTGGCTCGCCTACACCGGCGCCGTAATCCTGTTCCACATCCTGGGCTTCGCGGCGCTCTACGCGATCCTGCGCCTGCAGGCCATCCTGCCGCTCAACCCGGCCGACCAAGCCGCGGTGGCGCCGGACCTCGCGTTCAACACGTCGGCCAGCTTCATCACCAACACCAACTGGCAGTCCTACGGCGGCGAGACCACGCTGTCGTACCTGACCCAGATGCTGGGCCTGACGCACCAAAACTTCCTGTCGGCGGCCACCGGCATCGCCGTCGCTGTCGCGCTGATCCGCGGGTTCGCGCGGGCTTCGACCGGCACCATCGGTTCGTTCTGGGTCGATGTCACCCGGGCGACCCTCTACGTGCTGCTGCCGATCTGCATTCCGTACACGCTGTTCCTCGTCTGGCAGGGCATGCCGCAGACGCTTGGGGCGTATGTCGACGCGACCACGCTCGAGGGCGCCAAGCAGACCATCGCGGTCGGGCCGGTGGCGAGCCAGGTGGCGATCAAGATGCTGGGCACAAACGGCGGCGGCTTCTTCAACGCCAACGCCGCGCACCCGTTCGAGAACCCCACCGCCCTGTCGAATTTCGTCCAGATGGTCTCGATCTTCGCGATCGGGGCCGCGCTCACCAACGTGTTCGGCCGCATGGTCGGGGACGAGCGCCAGGGCTGGGCGATCCTGGGCGCCATGGGCGTCCTGTTCCTGGCCGGCGTCCTCGTCACCTACTGGGCCGAGGCCCAGGGCAGCTCCGTCCTGAACAGCCTCGGCCTCGCCGCCGGCAACATGGAGGGCAAGGAGATCCGCTTCGGCATCGCCGCCTCGGCGCTGTTCGCGGTGATCACGACGGCCGCCTCCTGCGGCGCGGTCAACGCCATGCACGACAGCTTCACGGCGCTCGGCGGCATGATCCCGCTGATCAACATGCAGCTCGGCGAGATCATCATCGGCGGTGTCGGCGCCGGCCTCTACGGCATGCTGATCTTCGTGATCGTGGCGATCTTCGTGGCGGGCCTGATGGTCGGCCGCACGCCCGAATACCTCGGCAAGAAGATCGAGGCGAAGGAGGTGAAGATGGCCATGCTCGGCATCCTCTGCCTGCCGCTGATGATGCTCGGTGGAACGGCCATCGCCACGGTCGTCTCCGCCGGCCTCGCCGGCCCGGCCAATGCCGGCCCCCACGGCTTCACCGAGATCCTCTACGCCTACACCTCGGCGGCGGCCAACAACGGCTCTGCCTTCGGCGGCCTGACGGCCAACACGCCGTTCTACAACAGCACGCTGGCCATCGGCATGCTGGTGGGGCGGTTCTTCGTGAAGATCCCCGTGCTCGCCATTGCGGGCTCGCTGGCGGCCAAGAAGACGGTCCCGGCCTCGGCGGGCACGTTCCCCACTCATGGCGGCCTGTTCGTCGGGTTGCTGGTCGGCGTCATCCTGATCGTCGGCGGCCTGACCTTCTTCCCGTCGCTGGCGCTGGGCCCCGTGGTCGAGCACCTCGCGGGCACGGCGGGCCAGACCTTCGCGACGGGAGGCTGAGATGACCCGTGCCGTCCCGTCCCGACGCGTTCCGCGCCACCACCTGATGGTGCACCGGCAGCCGCCGCACCGGGACAGGCCCGCGGCCAGGCCGGGCGCCGCACCGGCCAGGCTCTCCGACCTGATCCTCGCGCTGCTCGGCGTGACCCTGCTCGGCGGTCTCGCCCTGCTGGCCGCCGCGGCCCTGATGGCGCGTGTCGCCGCGCCCTGAACCGATATTCCAACCCGGCGCGCGACGCCGGGCTCCGATCCCCTCAATCTGGACACCCGACCATGTCCCGCCCTGCGTCATCCCTGTTCAGCCCCGCTCTCGTCGGACCCGCCCTCGTCGGCTCCGTAAAAAAGCTCGACCCGCGCGCCATGATCCGCAACCCGGTCATGTTCGTCGTCGAGGTCGTGGCCGCCCTCACGACCGTGCTGTTCGTCCGCGACCTCGTGGTCGGCGCCAGCGACCTGCTGTTTTCCGGCCAGATCATCCTCTGGCTGTGGTTCACCCTGATCTTCGCCAACTTCGCCGAGGCCCTCGCCGAGGGCCGGGGCAAGGCCCAGGCCGACAGCCTGCGGCGCACCCGCACCGAGATGACGGCCAGACGCCTGACAGGCTCGGGGCGCGACTCCGAGACCGTCCCGGGCACGTCGCTCAAGGTTGGCGACGTCGTCCTGGTGGAGGCCGGTGAGCTCATCCCCTCCGACGGCGAGGTGATCGAGGGCGTGGCTTCCGTCAACGAGGCGGCGATCACCGGCGAATCCGCGCCGGTGATCCGGGAATCGGGCGGCGATCGCTCGGCTGTCACCGGCGGCACGCAGGTGCTCTCCGACGCGATCAAGGTCCGCATCACCGCCGCAGCGGGGTCGACCTTCGTCGACCGCATGATTGCCCTGGTGGAGGGGGCCTCGCGGCAGAAGACGCCGAACGAGATCGCCCTGAACATCCTGCTCGCCGGCCTCACCATCGTGTTCGTGTTCGCGGTCGCCAGCATCCCCAGCTTCGCGTCCTATGCCGGTGGGGCCATCCCGCTGATCGTCCTGGTCGCGCTGTTCGTCACCCTGATCCCGACGACGATCGGCGCGCTCCTCTCGGCCATCGGCATCGCCGGCATGGACCGGCTGGTGCGTTTCAACGTGCTCGCCATGTCGGGCCGCGCCGTCGAGGCGGCGGGTGACGTCGACACGCTGCTGCTCGACAAGACCGGCACCATCACCCTCGGCAACCGGCAGGCCACCGAGTTCCGCCCGGTTTCGGGCGTGACGGAGCAGGATCTGGCGGATGCGGCGCAGCTCGCCTCGCTGGCCGACGAGACCCCAGAGGGCCGCTCGATCGTCGTGCTCGCGAAGGAGGCCTACGGCATCCGCGCCCGCGACATGGCGGGGCTGAACGCGACCTTCGTGCCATTCACCGCCCAGTCGCGCATGAGCGGCGTCGATCTCGACGGCGTGTCCATCCGCAAGGGCGCGGTCGACTCGGTCATCGCTGCCGTGACGGCACAGCCGATGGCGACCCGCGGTTCCAACGCGGCGCTGGCCTACTACCCGGCTGCCGAGACCGAGGTCGTGGGCGAACTTCGAGCCATCGCAGAGGCGATCGCCAAGGCCGGCGGCACGCCGCTCGCGGTGGCGAGGGACGGCCGGCTACTCGGAATCGTCTACCTGAAGGACATCGTGAAGGGCGGCATCCGGGAGCGTTTCGCGGAGTTGCGGCAGATGGGCATCCGCACGGTGATGATCACCGGCGACAACCCGTTGACCGCCGCCGCCATCGCCGCGGAGGCCGGCGTCGACGACTTCCTCGCCCAGGCCACCCCGGAGGACAAGCTGGCGCTGATCCGCAAGGAACAGGCGCAGGGCAAGCTCGTCGCCATGTGCGGCGACGGCACCAACGATGCGCCGGCGCTGGCCCAGGCCGATGTCGGCGTCGCCATGAACACCGGCACGGTGGCGGCCCGCGAGGCCGGCAACATGGTCGATCTCGATTCCGATCCGACCAAGCTCATCGAGATCGTCGGCATCGGCAAGCAGTTGCTGATGACCCGGGGGGCGCTGACGACCTTTTCCATCGCCAACGACGTAGCGAAGTACTTCGCGATCATCCCCGCCATGTTCCTGACGCTCTACCCGCAATTGCAGGCGCTGAACGTCATGGGCCTGGCCTCGCCGCAGAGCGCGATCCTCTCGGCGATCATCTTCAACGCCCTGATCATCGTGGCGCTGATCCCGCTCGCCCTGCGGGGCGTGACCTACCGCGCCGTCGGCGCCCCCGCGCTGCTGCGCCGGAATCTGCTGATCTACGGGCTCGGCGGCGTCCTGGTGCCGTTTGCCGGCATCAAGGCCATCGACCTCGCCGTCACCGCCCTCCATCTCACGTAAGGTCAGGGAAGACTTCCATGATGAACCAGCTTCGGCCCGCCCTCGTCCTGCTCGTCGCCCTGACGGCGGTCACGGGCCTCGCCTACCCCCTCGCCATGACCGGCATCGCCGGGGCGATCTTCCCGGCCAAGGCCGCCGGCAGCCTGATCGAGCGCGACGGCAAAATCGTCGGCTCGAGCCTGATCGGCCAGACCTTTACGGGCGCGAACTACTTCCACGGCCGGCCGTCGGCGACGAGTGCGCCCGACCCGGCCGATGCGAGCAAGACCGTGCCGGCGCCCTACAACGCGGCCAATTCCTCCGGCTCGAACCTCGGCCCGACGAGCGCCGCGCTGGCGGAACGCGTGAAGGGCGACCTCGACGCCCTGAAGACAGAGAGTCCGGGCACGCCGGTGCCGGTCGACCTCGTCACGACGAGCGGCTCGGGCCTGGACCCGGACATCTCGCCCGAGGCCGCCCTGTTCCAGGTGCCCCGGGTCGCCAAAGCCCGCAACCTCCCCGACGACAAGCTGCGCGACCTCGTGACGAGCCAGGTCCAGGGTCGCAGCCTCGGCCTGCTCGGCGAGCCGCGCGTCAACGTGTTAGCCTTGAACCTCGCCCTCGACGATCTGGGACGCCGCTGAGGAACAATCTTGCCCGAGCCCGGCCGCGATCCGACCCGTCCCACCCCGGAGGCGCTACTCGAAGCGTCACGCCGGGAGGGGCGCACGTGCGGCAGGCTCAAGGTCTTTCTCGGCGCGGCCCCCGGCGTCGGCAAGACCTACGAGATGCTCACCATCGGCCACGCGAGGCTGAAGTCCGGCACCGACGTGGCGGTCGGCGTGGTGGAGACCCACGGCCGCGTCGAGACCGAGGCTCTGCTCGACGGGTTCGAGGTGATCCCGCGACGGGCTGTGCCGTACCACGGCACCGTCCTCGAAGAGATGGACCTCGACGCGCTGCTCGCCCGCCGGCCCGCGCTCGCCCTGGTCGACGAGCTCGCCCACACCAACGCGCCGGGCAGCCGCCATCCGAAGCGTTACCAGGACGTGGAGGAACTGCTCGACGCCGGCATCGACGTCTACACGACGCTGAACATCCAGCACGTCGAGAGCCTCAACGACGTGGTCGCGCAGATCACCCGCATACGGGTGCGCGAGACCGTGCCGGACGGCATTCTCGACCGAGCCGACGACATCGAGGTGGTCGATCTCAACCCGGACGACCTGATCGAGCGCCTCAAGGCCGGCAAGGTTTATCTCCCGACGAACGCCGAGCGCGCGCTCAAGCACTACTTTTCCCGCGGCAACCTCACCGCCTTGCGGGAGCTCGCCCTGCGCCGGACCGCCGACCGGGTCGACGACGAGCTCTTGAGCCACATGCGTGCGAATGCCATCGCCGGGCCCTGGGCGGCGGGCGAGCGGGTGCTGGTCTGCGTGAACGACGACCCCCGCTCCGCCGGCCTGGTGCGCTACGCCAAACGGCTCGCCGACCGCCTGCACGCGCCGTGGACGGCCCTCGCCATCGAGAGCCCGCGCACCGCGTCCTTGAGCGAAACCGAGCGCGACCGGATCGCGGAGGCGCTGCGGCTGGCCGACCGGCTCGGCGGCGACGCCGTGACCCTGCCGGGCGGCCGGCGCATCGCGGACGACGTCCTGGCCTATGCCCGGAGCGCCAACGTCAACCACATCGTCGTCGGCAAGGCGACGCGCTCCCGGTGGTTCGTGCTCGTCAACGGCTCGGTGGTGTACGACCTCGTCAGCCGGAGCGGCAACATCAGCGTGCATGTCGTACCCGGAGAGGCCATCCCGGTGGAGGGGTCTTCCCGCCGGTCCGTGGCCACGGCCGCGCCTGCGAGCACGGTCGACGCGTCCGGCTACCTGATGGCCCTGGTCGCGGTGTCGTTCGGCCTTGGCACCGCCATCCTCGCCCAGCCCTATGCCGGCGTGGAGAACGCCGACCTGTTCCTGCTCACCGCCGTCGTCGGCGTCGCCGTGCGGTGGGGGCTCGGGCCCTCCCTCCTGGCCGTGCTGGCGGCCTCGCTCGCCTACAATTTCTTCTTTCTGCCGCCGGTCTACACGCTCACCATCGCCGACCCAACCAACGTCGCGGCCTTCCTGCTCTTCACGATCGTGGCGGTCCTGGTCTCGAACCTCGCCGCCCGCGCCCGCCTCACCGCCATCGTCAGTCAGGGACGCGCCAAGGCGACGGAGCGGCTCTTCGGGTTCTCCCGCAAGCTGGCGGGCTGCGGCACCCTAGACGACGTGCTCTGGGCCACCTCCGCACAGGTCGCGGCGATGCTCAAGGTCCGGGTGGTCCTGCTCCTGCCCGAGGGCAAGGCGGTCACGGTCCGGGCGGGTTACCCGCCGGAGGACATGCTCGACGAGGCCGATCTCGCCGCGGCGCAGTGGGCTTTCGACAACGACCGGCCGGCCGGTCGCGGCGCCGACACGCTGCCGGGCGCCAAGCGCCTATTTATGCCGATGCGCACCGGGCGCGGCACCCTCGGCGTCATCGGCCTCGACGCCGACGGGACCGGCCCGATCCTGACGCCGGAGGACCGGCGCCTGCTCGATGCGCTCGCCGACATGGGCGCGCTCGCCATCGAGCGGGTGCGGCTCGTCGAGGATCTCGACAAGGCCGAGCGCGCCGCGGAGACAGACCGCCTGCGCCAGGCGCTGCTCACCTCGATCAGCCACGACCTGCGCACCCCGCTCGCCTCGGTGCTGGGCGCCGCGAGCACGCTGCGCGACCTCGACGCGGCGCTCCCTCCCGAAGCGAAGGCCGAGCTCCTGGCGACGATCATCGAGGAATCGGAGCGGCTGAACCGCTTCATCGTGAACCTGCTCGACATGACGCGCCTGGAGGCCGGGGCGGTGGCGCCGAATCTGGCACCCCAGGACGTCGCGGAGACCGTCGACACCGCCCTGCGGCGGACCCAGAAGATCCTGGCCGGACACCGGGTCGCGGTCGAGATCGCTCCCGACCTGCCGACGCTGCGGCTCGACCCGGTCCTGTTCGAGCAGGTTCTGGTCAACCTCCTCGACAACGCCGCCAAATACGCACCGGAGGATTCCACGGTGACCGTGCGCGCCTGGCGGGACGGCCGGTCCGTTCGCATCGAGGTGCTGGACGAGGGCAACGGCATCCCCGAGCCGGACATCGAGCGGGTGTTCGACAAATTCTACCGGGTGCGCAAGAGCGACCGAGTCCGTGCCGGGACGGGGCTCGGCCTTGCCATCTCGCGGGGCTTCGTGGAGGCGATGGGCGGCACCGTCACCGCCGGCAACCGTCGGGACCGGTTGGGTGCCGCCTTCACCGTGACGCTGCCGGCGCCGACCCGGACCGCACCGAGGGATATGGCCGCATGAGCCCGACCATCCTGGTCATCGACGACGAGCCCCCAATCCGGAAATTGCTCCGCATGGGGCTCGCCACGCAGGGCTACGCCGTTCTTGAGGCGCCGAACGCCGCCGTCGCCCTGGAGGTGCTGGGCCGCGAAGCCCCCGACCTCGTCATCCTCGATCTCGGCCTGCCCGACATGCGCGGCCACGACCTGCTCCGCGCGATCCGCGTCAGCCATCCCGGGCTGCCAGTGGTGGTGCTGTCGAGCCGGGACGACGAGGCCGGCAAGGTCGAGGCCCTCGACCTCGGGGCCGACGACTACGTCACCAAGCCGTTCGGCATGGCCGAGCTTCTCGCCCGGCTGCGCGCGGCCCTGCGGCACCAGCTCGCAGTTCAGGGCGAGCGTCCGGTCTTCCGGGTCGAACGGCTCTCGATCGACCTCATCCGGCGCATCGTGAAGGTCGATGACACCGAGGTGAAGCTCACGCCGCGGGAATACGACTTCCTGCGGGTGATGGTGCTGCATGCCGGCAAGGTGCTGACTCACGCCCAGCTGATGCAGGCGGTCTCGGTCTCCTCCGACCCGCAATATCTGCGGGTCTACATGCGCCAGCTCCGCCAGAAGCTCGAAGCCGATCCAGAGCGTCCGCGCATCCTGCTCACCGAGACCGGCGTCGGCTACCGCCTGCGCGCGCCCGACGACGAGCCGACGCTCAAACCGCCCGTCGCGGAAAGCGGGCGCTGACGCGTTCAGCCACCGGCGTCACAACCGCAGCTCGATCCGCTCCGCGGAGAGCAGCACGGCATCAGGGCGATGATTGGTCTCGCCCGCTGCGTAATTCATCGCCGCCTCCCGGCTCCGAAACAACCCACCGGCCCGCCCGTGGATCTCGATGGCGACCCAACGGCCCTTGGGATCCTGCCCGACGATGAACTGGGCGATCTCCCCTGCCGGGGCGACGATGTGGATGATGGGCGACATCGGATGTCTGGGGTTCCCGCGATCCTCCGGGAACCGCGCCCTCAAGCTGGGCCGGGACGCATAAAGGTTCGAGCGGGACACGGCACCGATCGCGTAAGTGTCCCATTAGGATCGCCCGCGAGGCGCAGGCGGCGTCCGTGACAGCCAGCGTTGCCTCGCCGGTCCGCAGGGATGACGGATCCCGCTACTGCGACGCTGAAATCGCGCGACAGTTGAATATTCTGTTGAGCGAGCGCAGAGTTTTCGCTCGCCCTATGTGATAAATGGTTGGTCGACCGTCACTCATTGATCGTCGGTTATAATTTATTTGATATAATTCAATATCGTAAGCGGATAAATCAAATGTAATCTACATTTCTTCAATTACATGTTTTTTAGATATGGATGTTTCGCAGAGACAAATCCAGATTTTTGTTCTTTTTTATATCATGCAAGCGGACTTATATCGAGAACGCCGCAGTTCATGACGCGCTTTGCATAATTTATGTCCCTAATCTTGTTGTTGATCTTGGCTTCTGTATTGATCAAAAATTATCTCGGTCATTTTTCAGCCAGATTGAATGAAAAATCAGACCTAATGAAGCATTGATCAGGTGGGGATGCTATTTGCGGCTCCGTGGCTGTGCCTTTATCGCTCGGCGCGCACAGGTGGCCGCCCACCTGTCTGCAGTGGCGTGATCCACATCTAAACGGAGTGGACCGAGCAGGAGGTCACGGTCGGGATCCTGCCGCCGCCGGCAGCGTCCATCGCAGCCGCGTCGATCGGCGAACTGACGTTCGTCGCGACTGAGAATCGGCCCCCGGTACACCAAAGAGAGCTTCGGCAACTGGCTCGGAGCCATGTGCGCTGAGAGGGAACCGCCGAGCCGCGGGCATGGCCTGCGCAAAGCCAGCGCGCGCCGGGCTGCCGAGAACGGCGCCACGGAGGCCGAGCTGAACGCGTGGTTCGGGTGGGCGGAAGGCAGCCGCGAGAGCGCAACCTACGTGCGCGGCGCCAACCGAACGAAGCTCGCAGAGCGGATCACCGACTGCTGGAACGCGGTTGCTATTCCCGCACCTCGCAACCCGGTGCGGGATCGAAAGCAAAAAGCGCAGCGATCTGGAGATGTTGGTAGGCTGATGGCTCCCCGAGCAGGACTCGAACCTGCGACAAGGCGATTAACAGTCGCCTGCTCTACCAACTGAGCTATCGGGGATCACGAGCGGGTCTCTACACACCGGGATCGCGGGACGCAAGACCCTGAATCGCGGGATCTTCGCGGTTCTCGAAGGCGCGCGCCCTGTGGTCTGCTTGGCGAGGTGGTTTGCCGGCGCTCAACCGGCCGGGGCGTTGCTTTGATGCAACATCTGCTACGCGGCCGAGGCTTGGCGGTGCCAGGCGGCCGCGGAGGAGCGGCCCGCCGGGCGAGCCTCAAGCGTCATCGCGACCCTCGGCCAGCGATGCGCAGGCATCCCGCGCAAACGGCTTCCGGTCGCGGGGCCGCCCGGTTGCGTTCGGGCCTGCCCGCCTGGTCTCCTGAATCTCGACGTTGGGGCGGGATCCCGACGGGGGCCCGGCCGCGCACGCGCCACCGGAAACGCCACAGCCGGGGGCCCGTCTTCATCAGATTGTCCCGGATCGCCGCCGTCGCGGCGGGCGTGATCCTGGCGTCCACCGGTCGAGCCGGCCGGATCGCGCGGCGAAGGTCAGGTTTCCCGCCGCCGAGCCGTCGCGACAATCCAAGATTTTCTCGTGATCTCTGTAATCGTACTCAGCCATTTGTTCAAAAGAGTACAGTCGTAATGGCGTTGTCTGAAAGTCATATCCATCGCGTTTGCCGGCTATATTTAACCCGAGCGCAAGCGTTGCTATATTAGGGCTCCCTTCTGATTCTTGCGGACACCGGTCTCCTTCTCATGCGCATCTCTCTCGGCCTCAAGCTGGCGGCGGTCGTCGGCCTGCTGGGCTTCGTGGCAATCGGCATCTCGGCCTTCGCCATCCGGCAATCGTTGTGGGAGCAGGAGCGCGCCGCCGCCACGGACAAGATCTGGAACGCCGGACTCCAGGCCGGTGCCCTGGGTCAGGCGATCGAGCACGCGGTCGTGCAGGCGACCGCCCTCTATACGGCAGAGGACACTGCGGAGGCGCGCACGCGCCTGTCCGCCCTGCAGGAGGCCCTGGCGGCGGTGGAGCAGGTCAGGGGGCCGTTCCTGGAAGCGATGGAGGATCAGCTGCCCCAGGACCGGCGCCGCCGGTTCGACCTGTTCGTGAAGGAGTTCGTCGCCTACCAGACCGACACGGCCGAGTTGGGCCTGACGATCTCGCCGAAGGCCGCCTTGATCCAGGCTACCGACGAGGCGACGGTGAAGAACCGCGAGCACATGGTCGCGGAGATCGGCCTGCTCGGCCGAGAGGTGCTGGCCCGCTTGAACGAGCGCCGTGCCGCCGACGCCGCGGATCGCCAAAAGGCCCGCCTGGCGCTGATCGCGGTGCCGGCCGTGGCGCTCGCCTTCGGGCTGCTCGCCGCGATCTGGATCATCTTCACCCAGGTCCGGCGGCCGCTCAACCGGCTGAAGGCCAGCATGACGGCCCTGGCCGCCAACGATCTCGGGCGCACGATCCCGTTCACCCAGCGTCGCGACGAGATCGGCGAGATGGCCGCCGCCATCGCGGGCTTCCAGACGGCCCTGATCGAGAAGCGGAGCCTCGACGCCGAGGCGCAGGCCCGCCGCGACCGTGACCGTGTCCGGGCCGAGCAGCTGGCCGATGCGACCCGCGCTTTCGAGGGCGAGACGCACCGCGCGGTGGCGGACCTCGCCGGATCGGCGGACTCGATGCAGGAGGCGGCCGCGACGCTCACCGGCACGGCCGGGGACATGGCCGCCCGGGCCGCCGTGGTCGCGGGAGCCTCTAGCCAGACCGCCGGCATCGTCGACAGCATCGCCAGCGCGGCCGAAGAGTTCGCGGCCTCCGCCCGGGAGATCGAGGAGCGGGTCCGGCACACGAGCGAGATCGCGGCCACGGCCCTCAGCGATACCAAGCAGCTGGAATTCACGGTCTCGAGCCTGTCGCAGGCGGCCGGGGAGATCGACGCCGTCGTGACCCTGATCCGCACGGTGGCCGAGCAGACCAACCTGCTCGCGCTCAACGCCACGATCGAGGCGGCCCGCGCCGGAGCCGCGGGGCGCGGCTTCGCCGTCGTGGCCGCGGAGGTGAAGGCGCTGGCCGGCCAGACGGCGCTCGCCACCGACCGCATCACCGGGCAGGTCGGGTCGATCCAGGGGGCGGCGGCCAACACGGTCAACGCCATCGCGTCGATCGGCGAGACCATCGCCCGGATGAGCCTGATCGCCTCCGAGGTCGCCCAGGCGGCGGATCAGCAGGGTGCCGCCAGCCAGGAGATCGCCCGCGCCATTTCGGATGCAGCGGCGGATTCGCACAAGGTCTCGGAGAGCGTCGGAGGCGTGCGCGCCGCCGCGGCCTCCAACGAGGTGCAGGCGGAGCAGGTGCGCGGCAGCGCCTCCCGGGTCAGCACCGGAACCCGGACCCTGCAGCATGCGATCGAGACCTTTCTGGGTCAGGTGCACGCCGCCTGACACGCGGCGCGACTTGCGGCATAGCGGCGGCAGACAACGCCGCTACCATGCGGTCGTACCGTGAGGATCGAAAACCGCGGATGCCAGACGAGCCTGATGATCGCCGGCGCGATCATCAGCGCGGCGCCGGATCCCGGGTCTGCAAAAAACGGCAGCTCGACGCCTCGCGGAGGCCGGTTGCGCGCAATCACTAGCGTCGCCGGCCACATGTCGCTGGCCGAGGTGATACGTTACGCCCGCGAGGCGGGCCAAGCGCGGCTTGAACGACCGTGCCAGTTCCGAGCCGCCACGGCGCCTGCTCCCAAGCCCGAGCGAAAATCAGCCCCAAGCCGGCGGCGGAACGCTATAATTCCAAGGGTCTTGAGGGAAGGATGGAGGCCTCGCCCGGAATCGAACCGGGGTGCAAGGATTTGCAGTCCTCTGCGTAACCACTCCGCCACGAGGCCCCTCGTCGCGACGCCGCGGCGTCGCCCTCGAAGCCTGACGGCCGGCTCCGGGTGGGCGTCTCTAGCAGAGGTCGGTGGCGGCAGGCAACGGCCGCGATGCGGCTTGTGCGCGGGAATATGATCTCGGTCGGGACCGTAGGGCGATCCGGTCCGGTGCCGCGCCCGTCAGCTCTGCCAGACCCGGGGCATCGGCCGATCGCGGTAGCCGGCGAGCACGCGGGCGACAAGGCTGCGCAGCGGCCCGACCGCGACCGACAAGGCCCGGACGACGAGATGCCCGTTCCAGGCGCTCGCCGCCGCCTCGATCCCGGACGCGGCGGCTTCATCCAGCAGGGCGCGGGCTTCCTCCAACCGTGCCTCGGCGCCGTCGGAGACGTCGAGCAGGGTCGCGCAGGCCCGCGCGCCGCCGCCGATCGCCGGCCGAGCGAGCAGATCGGAGATCGGCCCATCGAGAAGAAAACTGTCGGCGTAGACGAGCCGGCCGGCCCGGCGCACGCGCCACGTATCCGCGAACAGGCCGTCCGTGATGCGCTCGCCCCGGGCGGCGCGGCCGAAGGTCACGATCTCGACGGCCAGAAGCGCCGCGCCCTCCACGAGGTCGGCCTCGAAGCGCCGCCGGACCCGGGCGCGATCGAACAGGATTGTTTCCTGCGGCAGCCAGGCCAGCCGGGCCCCCTCCGCCACGGTGACGCGGTTCTCGATCTGGCTCACCGGCCCGTCCGAGCGATAGATTTTTTCGGCCGCCGTGGTGGTCAGCACGAGGTCGGCCCCCGGAGCGAGGTCCAGGGCGATCGTGAAGGCATCGCCGCACGCGACACCGCCGGCGGTGTTGACCAGGACCGCCTCCAGCGCCCCCTCCCCCCGGGGGAAGCGCAGCCGCGACGGGCCGGATTCGGCGAGATCGAGGATCCGGGTCGGGCCGGCGCCGCCGACCGGCCCGGCGCGTAGGTGGACGCGCCCATTCGACCGCTGGCGGGCCGGCGCCTCGGGTGGATCGTGAGCGTCCGCTCGGCCGCCCGGCATCAATGGCGGCCGGTCTGGTCGCTCGACACCGCTTCGATCGCGGGTGTGGGTCGATCCAGAATACGCCGACCGAAAAGGCTCGCCACCAGCTCGACCAGCACCCGGGCGCTGCGCCCGCGATCGTCGAGGAACGGGTTCAGCTCGACCACGTCGAGGGACCGGACGAGCCCGGAATCGTGCAGCATCTCCATTATCAGGTGCGCCTCGCGGAAGGTCGCACCACCCGGGACGGTGGTGCCGACGCCGGGCGCGATCGACGGGTCGAGGAAGTCGACATCGAGGCTGACATGCAGATGCGCGCCGTCCCGGGCGACCCGGTCGAGCACGCGCCGCAGGGGCGCGACGACGCCGAACTCGTCGATGGTGCGCATGTCGGTAACGCCGACCCGGCGGGCGCTGACCAGCGCGCGCTCGCCGGCATCGATCGAGCGCAGGCCGAACAGGTGGACGTTCTCCGGCGGCAGCGGCGCCGGAACCGGCTCGGCGAACAGGCTCGGGAAGCCCGGCTCGCCGCACAGCGCCGCCAGCGGCATGCCATGGACGTTGCCCGAGGGCGATGTCTCAGGCGTGTTGAAATCGGCATGAGCATCGAGCCAGAGCACGAAGAGCGGACGGCCCTCGCGGGCGCAATGGCGCATCGCCCCGTCCACCGAGCCAAGGGACAGGCTGTGGTCGCCGCCGGCGGCGAGCGGCATCGACCCCGCCCCGAGGGCGGCCTCGACCGTCCGGGACAGGGCGCGGGTCCAAGCCGCGACGGCGGGCAGGCCCCGCCCGTCGGCCGGTCCGTCCGGCACGACATCGCCGTGATCGATCACCGCGTGGCCGAGATCGGACAGAGTCCGCGCAAGACCGGCCGTGCGGAGCGCCGCCGGGCCCATGAGCGCGCCGGGTTCGCTGGTCCCGACCTCGATCGGCGCCCCGATCAGCGCGATCCGGCGGGTATCTTCTCGGCTGGTCTCGCTCGTCATCCGGTCTCCCCAGTCCAGGTGAAGGCTCAAGCGCTCGGCCGATGCTCTAGGCGGACTCGTGGTGGCGGGCCACCGATTCGCTTCTCACGCGGCCGATCGCCAGCAAGCGCCGGGCCGCGTTCGCGCCGGCGCTGGCGCGCCGAAGGTGCCGTTCATGCGACCGGCAACCCATGCCTCTGCCAATCAGACAACCCGGCATGCTGACAGTGAAGCCATTCAGCCGAAAACGGTGTTCAGCGACCGTATCCCAGATGCATTGGCGCTTTGTCTGAAAAATCCTGACTTACAGGAATTGAATATGCGCTCCAAATCTTGGACGATACAGCATCTCGATAGATTGACGGATCTTGAA
This sequence comes from Methylobacterium sp. J-077, assembly GCF_022829365.1. Taxonomy (GTDB): domain Bacteria; phylum Pseudomonadota; class Alphaproteobacteria; order Rhizobiales; family Beijerinckiaceae; genus Methylobacterium. The sequence goes on from NZ_JAKSYJ010000216.1 coordinate 109,181, forward strand.
TAAAACTAAGGATCTCCGCTGAGATTTACGAGATTTTAGCGGTATTGCCTTAAGGTTGCGCCGGATTCTGAGTCTGAAATCCTTTTAGGACGGTCATGGTGATTCTTTCGCGTCTGAGCTCCCGCCTGCCGGCGATGACGATCGGGTTGGCTTTGCTCAGCGCCACCGCGATGGGCGGCTTCAGTTGGTACTCCGCCAAGGCCGGCCTGATCGACGCGGCGAATGAGCGGCTGCAGCTCGCCGCGGTCGCGCGCCGCGATGGGATCGAGCTGGTCGCCGACCGGATGCAGGCCGACTTCCTCGCTGCGGCGGTGCATCCGCAGATCGTCTCGAATTTCCCGGACCTGATCGAGAATCTCGACTTGGCCAAGCCGGACACGGCCGCCCTGGTCGAGGCGTTTCAGGCGCCCCAGACCGTCGAGGCACGGGTCGCGCTGGATGGCAGCGGCATGTACGGGCGCCGGCACGTCAAGGTGCAGGAGGTGGCGCGCAAGCTCGTCGCCCAGCCCGGCTATGCCGATCTGCTGTTCCTGGATGACACCGGCCGCGTCGTTTACACGACCACCAAGGGCGGCGATTTCGCCAAGTCGGTGACCGATGACGGCTTGAAGGGCACGGCGCTCGCGCATCTGATTGAGCGGCTCAGATCCTCCGATCCGAGCGCGGTCCTGTTCGAGGACTTTTCCGCCTACCCGGTGGATGGCGTTCCGGCCGCCTTCATCGGCCGCGCCATGACCAAGCGGGCCAACGTCGCCATGGGCACGGCCCAGGCGGCGGAGCGGATCGGCTTCATCGCCATGCGGGTGACGCCGACCCTGTTCGACCAGACGCTGTCCAAGCGGGCCGGTCTCGGAGAGACCGGTCAGATCCTGGCGGCTGGTGCCGATGGACGGCTGCGCAGCGACCCGCCGCTGAATGCCAACGTGAAGGCCGGCAACAGCGTCGCCCCCCTCGGCATCGCGGCGGACCGCCTGAAGGCTGGTGGCAGCTTCGAATTTCCCTCGGCGGACGGTCCGCACATGGCGGCGGCGGCGGCGGTCAGCGTGCTCGGCGCGCCCTGGACCGTGGTGGCGGAGCAGTCGCAGGCGGAGGCGATCGATGCCGTGCGGGCGCTCTCGCGCACGCTGTTCCTGATCGGTCTCTGCGTCCTGGCGGGAACCGCATTGCTCGGCCTGCTGCTGGCGCGCTCGATCGTGTCCCCGCTCAGCGCCCTGACCCGCGCCCTGAAAGCGCTCGCCGACCGCCAGACGCTCACGGAGGTGCCGGGCAGCCGGCGCAGGGACGAGATCGGCGACATTGCCCGCGCGGTGGTCACCATCCGCGACGTGTCGCTGGAAGAAGCGGCGCAGCAGCTCCATACCACGGAGGCGGCGCGGATGCGCGAGGAACAGGCTCGCCGTGCGATGCTGCAGGATCTCGCCGGCGATTTCGAGCGCTCCGTCGGCGGCATCGTCGAGGGGCTGACCAGAGGGGTTGAGTCACTGCAGGGTGCGTCCGGAACCATGCGGATCGCCGTCGCGGGCACCTCCGAGCGCTCGACCAGCGTCGCCAGCGCCGCCCGACAGACTGCCGACAATGTCGACTCGGTCGCGGCCGCGGCGGAAGAGCTCGGCGCTACCGTCCAAGAGATCGGGCGCCAAGTGGAGCAGGCCGCCGGCATGTCGGCCACGGCCGTCGACGAGGCCAAGCGAGCCGAGGGCACGATGGCCGATCTCGCCGCCGCCGCCACCCGGATCGGCGACGTGGTCGGGATGGTCTCGACCATCGCCGGCCAGACCAACCTGCTCGCTCTCAACGCCACGATTGAGGCCGCCCGCGCGGGCGAGGCCGGCCGCGGTTTCGCGGTGGTCGCGGCCGAGGTCAAGGAACTCGCGACCCAGACCAGCCGGGCAACCGACGAGATCAGCCGCCAAGTGGCATCGATTCAGGCGGTGACCGGCGGTGTCTCCGTGGCGATCCAGGGAATCGTGTCGCAGATCGAGGCGATGAACCACGTCTCGACCAGCATCTCGGCCGCCGTCGAGGAGCAGGGCGTCACCACGCAGGATATCGTCCGCAGCATGGGGCAGGCCTCGACCGGGACCAGCGGGATGACCGCCGACATCGCCGAGGTCGCCCGGGTCGCCAGCGAGGCCGGTCAGGCCGCGTCCTCGGTATCGCAGGCCTCGGACGAGCTCGCCGCGCAGTCGGAGCAGCTTCGCGCCGAGGTCTCGCAATTCCTGCGGAACATCCGGGCAGCCTGATCCGACCGGTGGATTCCCGGCCCGGACGGTCTCAGGCCGCCCGGGCCGGCAGCGGCGAAGCCGGCCGCGCCGTCCGGCCCGCATAGGCCTGCGCCGCCAGGGGCAATTCGATGGCGGCGCACAGGCCGCCCTCGCGCCGGTTTTCCAGGATCAGCCGGCCGTTATGGGCCTCGACGATCGCCAGCACGATCGACAGGCCGAGGCCGAAGCCGCTGGCCTCGTTGAGGTTGCGGGCGCGGTCGCCGCGTACGAAGGGTTGCAACATCGCATCGCGCTCCGAATCGGGGATGCCCGGCCCCTGATCGAGCACGCAGACACGGATGCCCCGCTCGGAGGCCTCCATCCGGACCTCCGCCCGTCCGCCGTATTTGACGGCGTTGTCCACCAGATTGGTGATCGCGCGCTGCAATTCCTCCGGCCGGCCCTGCACCAGGACGTGCCGGCTGCGCCCGACGCTCACCGGCGCGCCGAAGTCCGAGAAGTCGTCGCAGACCGTCTGCACCACTGAGGCAAGATCCACGAGACTGTAGCTGCCGGCATCGCGCGTCTGCCCGTCGCGCACGAAGGACAAGGCGGCCTCGACCAGGCCGTTCATCTGGTCGAGGTCGCGCAGAGTGGCCGTGCGGGTGTGCTCGTCCTCGATGAACTCGGCGCGCAGGCGCAGGCGGGTGATCGGCGTGCGCAGGTCGTGGCTGATCGCCGCCAGCATCTGGGTGCGATCGTCGATCAGGCGGCGCACGCGCGCGCGCATGCGGTCGAGCGCCCGGGAGACGGCGAGCACCTCGCGGGGGCCCGCCTCCGGCAGGGCGACGTGATCGTCCCGTGTGCCGAACGCTTCGGCGGCGCCCGCCAAGCGCGCCAGCGGCGCCGTGAGCGCTCGGGTCGCCCAGAGGCAGAGCAGCGCCAGGGTCAGCGCCAGGAACACCACGGTGAAGATCAGGGCGCCCTGGCGAGGCGGGTGCAGGGGGGCGTCCGGCAGCGTGGCCTGGAGGGTCGCCCCGTTTGGCGTGACCATTCCGATATGCAGCAATCCGTCCGAAGGCGCCCGGTCCTGATCCTTCGAGAGATCGACGACGGTCACCGGCCGACCGGCACCGACGCGCAGGCGGCGAATGACCGGCAGGTCTGGGACGGGGGCCGCATCCTGTGGCACCGCCCCGTCCCAGGCCTCGACCCGGATCAGCGGAAGGCTGCGCCCGCTCGCCAGCAGGGCCGGCCGCGCGGCCGGGTCCGCCTCGTCGAGGAGCCGCACCAGCGTGGACAGCCGGCCGGCGGCGACGCCCGGCAGCGTATCCGGGTTCTGCGGTTCATGCAGGAGCAGGAACGCCGCGGTGGCGACCATATGGGCGACCGCGATCCCGGCCACGACCAAGAGAGCGATCTGGCCCGCGATGCTCTGCGGGCGGAGCCGGTCGCGCAGCCGTCGGAACGCGCTCATGACCGAGTCACTTCGGGGGTGAACAGGTAGCCGCCCGAGCGGATCGTGCGGATGAATTCCGGGTTGCGCGTGTCGCGCTCGATCTTCTGGCGGATGCGCGAGATCAGCACGTCGATGCTGCGCTCGAACGGCCCGGCCGTGCGCCCCTGGGTGAGGTCGAGCAGCTGATCGCGCGACAGCACCCGCCCCGGCCGCAGGCACAGCGCGTGCAGGAGCTCGAACTCCGCGCCCGTCATGGCGATGCGGGCGCCCTCCGGCGACAGCACCTGCCGGAGCGACACGTCGAGCGTCCAGCCGGAGAAGTGCAGGCGCCGGCGCTCGTCCGGGTCGGGCGCCTCTGCGGCGACCCGGCGCAGGATCGCCCGGATCCGGGCCAGGAGTTCACGCGGGTTGAACGGCTTGGCGAGGTAATCGTCTGCGCCGAGTTCCAGGCCGAGGATGCGGTCGACCTCCTCGGATTTCGCGGTCAGCATCAGGATCGGGATCTGCGAGGCGCCGCGCAGACGGCGGCACAGGCTCAATCCGTCCTCGCCCGGGAGCATCAGGTCGAGCACGATCAGGTCGATGCGCGATTCCGCCAGCGCCCGGTCCATCTCGGCGCCGTCGCCCGCCAGCGTAACACGGCAATCGTTGCCGCGCAGGTAGCGGGCGACCAGGGCCGAGATTTCCCGATCGTCCTCGACCACGAGGATGTGGGGTGTGGCGGGTGCGTTCATCGCGCAGGAATCGGCGAGCGGATCGGCGAGCGTCATCACGGGATTATGCGCCGAAGCGGCGATTATTCGAAGATGCGCGACGGAACCATTTTGTAAGCGCATGTTTCCAGCACAGCCATAGCTGTGGCGGCGGCCGGACTCCGGGAAAGACGATGAGCACCAAGGCGACCAAGCCGGATCCGATCGCGCCGAAGCCGCCCGAGCTGGCCTCGCCGTGGTACGATCCGGCTCGGGCCGCACTTCAGGCCGAGGCCCGCGCCTTCGCCCGCGATACGGTGCTGCCGCTCGCCGACGAGCTCGACCCGCAGAAGGCCGAGATGCCCCGGTCGCTGATCGACGCCATGGCCGGGAAAGGCTGGTTCGGCATCACGATCCCGGAGGCGCAGGGCGGCCTCGGCCTCGGGGTGTTCGAATACTGTCTCGTCTCCGAGGAGCTGGCCCGGGCCTGGCTGTCGGTGGGCAGCATCCTGGCCCGCGGCCAAGGGCTGGGCACCCAGACCCTCGATCCGGAGCGGCGGGCCGACCTGCTGCGGCGCTCGGCCAAGGGCGCCTGGATCGGCTCGATCTCCCTGTCCGAGCCCAATGCCGGATCCGACCTCGCCGGGGTGCAGACCCGGGCGGTGCGGGACGGCGACGATTGGGTGCTCACCGGCACCAAGCGCTGGGCCGGCTTCGCCAAGGGCGCCGACTTCGTCGAGGTCCTGGCCCGCACCCGCGATCCGGAGCCCGGCGAATCGCGCTCGGCTGGCCTGGAGCCGTTCCTGGTGGTGAAGGACCGGGACAGCTTCCCGCCCGGCATGACCGGCCGGGTGATCGACAAGATCGGCTATCACGGCTTCCAGACCTTCGAGCTCGCCCTCGACGGCGTACGCGTGCCCGAGAGCGACCGGCTCACCGGGCTCTACGGCGACCAGGGGGCGGACGCCGATTCCGGCGGCTTCGCCTCGGTCCAGCGCGGGCTCAACATCGCCCGGGTCCACACGGCGGCCCGGGCGGTCGGCGTGGCGCGGGCCGCCGTGGAGGACACGCAGGCCTACCTGCAGGAGCGGGTCCAGTTCGGCCATCCGATCGGCGATTTTCAGGCGCTCCGCTTCGCACTGGCCGACATGGCCGCCGAGGTCGCCCAAGCGCGGGCGTTCTGGCAGCAGGTCGCCCATCTCCTCGACCAGGGCGAGGCGGCCGAGAGCGAATCGGCGATGGTGAAGCTCCTGGCCACCGAGATGGCGGTGCGCGTCACCAACCAGGCGATGCAGCTCCACGGCGGCAACGGCTACACCACCGAGCGGCGGGTCGAGCGCTACTGGCGCGATGCCCGCCTGACCACGATCTTCGAGGGCACGAGCGAGATCCAGCGGCGGATCATCAGCGACCGGATGCTGCCCCGACCCGGTGCCTGACGAATCGCAGACTCGTGCGACGAATCGTCAAGCCGGACTCCCCGCCCCGGCCGACCCGGCTACCTCACCGGGATCTGCGTGCGCCGCACCATCGGCGCGACCGTCATTCGGAAGCCCCGTGTCGAAGCCCATCAGCGATTACGCCCTCATTGGCGATACCCATTCCTGTGCGCTGATCGCCCGGGACGGCTCGATCGACTGGCTGTGCTGGCCGCGCCACGACTCGCCAGCCCTGTTCCTGAAGCTCCTCGACGACGACAAGGGCGGTGCGTGCAGCCTCGCCTTCGACGGGCTTGAGGGCACGACGCGCCGCTACGTGCCCGATACCAACATCCTGGAGACCACCTTCACGACCGCCACCGGGCGCGCCCGGCTGGTCGACGTCATGCCGGTCAACCCGCCGAGCCCGGAGCCCGACGAAGGCCCGGACGGCGAAGGCGAAAGCCGGCTGATCCGGCTGCTCACCTGCGAGAGCGGGCGGGTCACCGGCCGATACGTGGTGCGCCCGACCTTCGATTACGCCCGCCGCCCCTGCACACCGATCGTCGAGGGCCGGTCCGTCCTGTTCGAGGCCGGGGATTGCCGCCTGCGCGTCAACGCCTTCCCGGAGCCGAAGCTGGACGGCGACGCGGCCGAAATCCGGTTCGATCTCGCCGAAGGCGAGACCGCCTACCTGGTCCTGACCCATGGTGAGGACAACGAAGACGCCTGCATCGACGATTTTGCCGGTGCCCAAAGCCGCCTGGAATCCACGACCGAATACTGGCGTCGCTGGAGCGACCGCACTTCCTATCGCGGCGCCTATCGGGACGCGGTGATGCGCTCGGCCCTGTGCCTGAAGCTGCTGACCTATTCGCCCACGGGCGGCATCGTGGCGGCGGCGACCGCCGGGCTGCCGGAGGCGGTGCCCGGTGATCGCAACTACGATTACCGCTTCACCTGGATGCGCGACGCCGCCTTCACGGTCACCGCCTTCGTGATGCTCGGCTACGTCCGCGAGGCTTCCGAGTTCTTGCGCTTCCTGCGCGAGCGGGACGGGTCCTACGGGCAAGACACCAAGCTGATGTACGGCATCAGCGACGACATGCCGTCGGAGGAGGTGCTGGACCATCTCGAAGGCTGGCACGGCGTCGGCCCGGTGGTGATCGGCAACCTGGCCGAGGACCAGGATCAGCACGACATCTACGGCGAATTGCTGCGGGCGCTCTGCGTGTTCCTGGAGGCGGTCGATTACGACCCGCCCGAGAAGGTCAACGACCGCCTGCCCGAGGTGCTGGATCACCTCACCGCCCGGGCGATCCGCCACCGGCACGATGCCGATAACGGCATCTGGGAATTGCGGACCGGGCCGCGCCAGCAGGTCCACACCAAGGCAATGATCTGGGTGGCGCTGACCGACGCGGCCCGGATCGCCCGCAACATCGACGGCGTCCCCGCCGAAAAGATCGCCGCGTGGGAGCGGATCGCCGCCGAGGTCCGGGCGGAATATCTCGAGAGGGGCTGGAGCCCGGAGAAGCAGGCCTTCACTGGCGCCTACGAATCGCACCACCTCGACGCGGCCGTGCTGCGCGTGGCCCTGTTCGGGGCGCTCGATCCATCCGACCCGCGCACACGCTCGACTCTGGCAGCGATCGAGCGGGAACTGGGCGTCGGCGACCTGATCTACCGCTACCGCATGGATGACGGCCTGAAGGGCGACGAGGGCACGTTCACGGCCTGCGCGTTCTGGCGGGTCGGCTGCCTCGCCCTCGACGGGCGCATCCGGGAGGCAAAGGCCGTGTTCGAGCGCCTGCTCGCGCGCGGCAACGATGTTGGCCTGTTCGCCGAGGAGATCGACGCGGCCACCGGCGAGCAGCGCGGGAACATGCCCCAGGGTTTCTCGCACATGGCGCTGATCAACGCGGCCCTGCGGCTGGAGGACAGCATCGAGCGGTTCGGCCTGGTCGACCCGATCGAGCAGCGAGCGGCGGAGTAGGCCGCGTCTCAAGGTTCCCCGTCAGGCCGCGATCCGGATGGCCTCGTCAGACCCGGCATCCGCAGTGTCGCGACTGGCGCGGAACTGATCCAGCAGATCGGCGCCGAGGCCGTCGAGGACCTCCTGCATGGCGGCCTGGACTTCCGGATCCTCCTCCTTCGGCTCCGTGCGGTACCAGGCCAGGATCTGCTCGGGCAGCGCATCCAGGATCGCCCCGACCGGGTTGGCCAGCTCGGCGTCCGCCTCCGCGACGATCGCGGGCTCGACCACCACCGGATCGGGCATCTCGACCGGCGCCACCGCGACGGTTTCGAAGGCGGTCACCGGCTCGGCGAAGGCGGTGCGGCGCTGGCTTTCCAGGGCGGCCCGCCAGGCGGCATCGGCAGCTGCGGCGTCGCGGCGGGCGGCTTCCCGGGCCATGGCCTCGGCCGCGATAGCACGGGCGGCTTCGCGGGCCTCGTCGCGGGCAGCCTCGGCCTCGTAGCGGGTCAACAGGGCGACGACCGCGTGCATCTCCGGCGCCGGCAGATCGGTGCAGGCGTCGATGGCGGATTCGATCATCCGACGCGACAGGCCGGCGCCGCGCAGGCCGGTCGGCTTGTCGGCGGCCGCCTGCTGGGCTGCGAGGGCAGCCTGCATCGCCGGCAGCAGCGCCTCCGGCAGCCCGGCCTTCCGATGCAGCTCGGCGAAGGAACGGGGGTCCCGCATGGCGCGGGCGATCCCGACATGATCCTGGCCCGACAGATCGGCCAGCGCCGCCTGCACGAAGTCGGTCCGGCCGGAGAGCACGGCCCGCAGGATCAGGCCGGCGGTGAGCTGGCGGGTCGTGCGCAGATGGGCCACGAGGCGCGCCACCCCGGCGGCGCCGGATTGGTCGCAGGCTTCCAGGGCTACGCGCTCGCCCGCCTCGCGGCGCATCCGGTCGCAGCGCTCGGTGCCGATCCAGCCGCGCGCGGTAACGAACAGCGACAGCGCCTCGGCCACAGCGAGGCCGATCGCGTAGCGCACCTCCGGCGGCAGGTCGGACCGCCGGAGCAGCGCTTCGCGCAAGCCCGCTTCTTCGCCGCGGCGCTCGATCATGCGCAGCATCCGACCCGCGGTGATCTTCGCCGTGGGGTTGCCGGCCAGGACCACCAGGGTGTCGAGTTCGCTGATCTCGGCCAGTGCCCCCGAGACCGCGTGCGAGAGATGATGACGGGCCGCGATCACCGCGCGGGTGGCCTCGTCGCCCAAAGCCGCGGCATCGACCAGATCCGCGTCGGTGAGCACCGGCGAGCGGGCCAGGACCAGGCGCGCTACCTCGGGCACGTCGCAGGACAAAGCCACCACCAGGGGCCGGGGCGTCCGCGCGGAGGCCGCGCAGGTCTCGGCGAGCGCCCGGCGGACCACCGGCGATGGGTCGTCGAGCAGCGACAGCAGCGCGGTCTTGGCCTCCCAGGCCTCATCGGCGGAGAGGTCGCCGTAGAGGTACGCCCGTGCCAGCGCCGTCGTGGCCTCGGCCCGGCGGCCGGCCGAGGCGTTCTGGGTCCAGGCCAGGAACTCGCGGATGATCATGGGCCGCTCCGGGGGGCGAACAGGCTGGTCCTGATGCCGGTGGTGGATCCCGCGCCGGCGAGTTCGGCCGGGCGGCGGGGCGGCAGCGGCGGATTGACGAGGGCGTGTCCGGCCGGCGTCTGCGCCGGTTCGGCGAGGGCGCCGGTGGTCGCCGGCTCGACGGCGGCGAGGCTGGCCGAGGTTTCGGCGCCCGAGCGCGGAAAATAGGTCGGCGCGGCGTGCTGGGTCGGCGGCGCTGCGTTGCGGGTCTGCCAGAGGCGCGCGGTCGCGTCGGACGCCGCCCCGCGTGGGTCGGTCTGGAACAGGCTGCGCAGGTCGGCGGTGCCGCCGAACGCCGTGGCGGTGCTGGCATAGGCCGTGGCCGCCTGCGTCGCCGGGGCGCCGTCCTGGCGCAGGGCGGTCAGGTCCGTGGCGGCGGCACCCTGCGCGGCGGCCGACAGGCTGGCATAGAGCTCGGCGGCGCTGCGGGGCCGGCCGGCGCGGTCGTAGAACAGCGCCCGGTTAGCGGCGGCCGCCTCCGGCAGGTCGAGGGCGGCGGCCCGGGCCGGGAAGGCGCGGGCGGTGGAGATCAGCGCGGCCGCGCCCTTGGCCCCCAGGACATGGGCCGCGTAGAGGTCGCCCGCGGTCGGGTCGCGCCCGAGGGCTGCAGCCAGCGCGTCGGAATTCTGCTGGGTCAGGGCGCCGGCCAGCGTCGCGGAGATCTTGGGATCGCGCCGCAGGTCGAGGATCGCCTGGCGCTGGTCGGCGTCCGGGACCGCGTAGGTGCCGTCCGGCTGCCGGGTGATCGCGTCCGCCTGCGCCTGGAGGCCGAGCTTCGGCCCGGCATTCTTCATCACCCCGAGCCAGGTCTGCTCGATGAACTGGAACAGGCCGGTGGCCGACGAGGTCCCGGCTTTGGCCGCGGGGTCGAGGGCGGATTCCCGCCGGGCCGTGGCCAGGAGGTAATCGAAGCCGACGCCGGTCGCCATTGCGCCGTCGCGGATCGCCTGGACAACCGGTCCGGAGGCGGCCGCGCCCGTCGCCGCCCGCGGCGCTTGTGCGGGCGGGCTGCTCTCCGGTGGGCTGGACGGCGTGGTGAACAGGAACATCCGGGCGCGCACGGGGTCTGAGGACACCGTGAACCTGCGCTGCTTATGGTAAACAAGTCCTCAATCGAAGCTGCGCTGCGATATCGGGTTTCAGGATCCGGTGAACTCGGCCGCGCCCTTCGGCCGGCGCATCTGAAAGCGGGTGTCGGCCGTGGCGCGGAAATAGTCGAAATAGCCGCCGCGCAGGATCGGGTGCATCGCCGCCGTGTCGACCATGCCGTCCGATACAAACCGTTCATCGACGTAGATCGACACGACCTGCCCGATCACCAGGAAGTTCTCGGCGTCCCCCCCGCCGAGGGGAACCAGCGGGACGGTCTGCAGCCATCGGCATTCGAGGGCGGCGGGCGAGGCCGCCACCCGGGGCGGGCGCACCTTCTGCGAGGGGGCGGTCTCCAGCTTCGCGAAGGCGAATTCGCTCTCGCCCCGCGGCAGCGGCGCCGAGGAATCGTTCATCCCGTCGCGCAGGTCCCAGGTCGCCAGGCTGCAGACGAACTCCGCGCCCTCCTCCGCGAAGGTCATGGCGTCCTTCCGGCCCGAGGACGAGAACGCCACCATGTTGTCCGCCACCGCATTGAAGAACGAGTACGGTGCGAGGTTGAGCTTGCCGTCCCGGCTCATGGCGCTGATCCAGCCGATCGGCCGCGGCGCGACGATCGCCTTCAGCGGGTTGTGCGGCAGGGCGCGCGCCTCGCGCGGGGCTTCGAGATCGTAATGCACGGGTGCGCCTTCTGAGACCAGTCGCAATCAGAGATAGGTCACGATCTCGGAAAGACTCGGCCGCGGGCGGTCGGACGGCACCTCGCGCGCCCGGCCGATATGCACGAACCCGGCGAGCTTTTCGGACGGTGCGAGGCCCAACGCATCCAGCACGCGGCGGTCGTACGCGTACCATTCCGTCAGCCACGAGGTGGCGAAGCCGGAGGCATTGGCCGCGACCACGAGGTTCATCGTGGCTGCACCGACCGAGAGCAACTGCTCCCATTCAGGAATCTTGATGTGCGGGCCGGTGCGGGAGACGACCGCGACGGTGAGCGGCGCGTGCAACAGGCGGCCGCGTTCCTGGGCAAGCCGCTCGGGGGTCGCGTCGGGATTGTCGGCCAAGAATGTCGTTGCGATGGTCTCGCCGACCCGCTCCCGGGCCGCCTCAGCGATGACGATGAACCGCCAGGGCGCCAGCTTGCCGTGGTCGGGCACCCGGGAGGCGACGGTCAGGATGGTCTCGAGCTGGGCGCGGTCCGGCCCCGGGCCGTCGAGCAGCAGGGGCGGCACCGAGCGGCGCGTTGTCAGAAGGTCGAGGGTGGCGTTCATGCGTCCTGTCCCGCTGGGTGATCGGGACCCGGATGTGGCATGCAGAGCGCGGCGGTGGAAGAGCGTGCGGCCTTGCCGCCGCCATGGTCCGGAGGCACAGGCGGCCCCGGATACGGCTTGATGAGGATTCGACCGATGCGCGCGAAGCGTGCCGCGATGGCGGTGGCAATTCTCCTGCCGGCCCATCTCGTGCCGGCGAACGCGCGCGCGCAGCAGGGCGTGTTCCAGAACCGCCTCGGCGATCCCCTGCCCTCCCCGTCGATCACCAGCCCGAGCTTGCCGCCCAGCATGCCGCCCGCCGAGCCGGAGGCGCAGCTGTCGCTGTCAGCGCTCCTGTCCGGGGCGGGCGTGCCCCTGCGCCAGGGTCTCGCCTGGCGGATCTACGAGGATCGCGGCGACGGCACCCGGCCATCGATCGTCGGCCGCTCCACCGAGGCCGAGCCGAACTTCACCCTCCCCCCTGGCGCCTACGTGGCGACCGTGACCTACGGCTTCGCCAGCGCCTCGAAGCGGATCGTGATGGGCGGCCAGCCAGCCACCGACACCCTCCGGGTCGCGGCCGGCGCCTTGAAGCTCGCGGGCGCGGTCGGCGACCAGAAGATTCCGCCGGCGCAGGTCTCGTTCTCGGTGTTCGTGCCGGTGGGGACCAATTCCGAGGGCCGGCTGGTGCGCTCCGGGATCAAGGCCGGGGAGCTCCTGCGGCTTCCCGAGGGCACCTATCACGTGGTCTCCACCTACGGTGAGTCCAACGCGATCCAACGCGCGGACCTGCGCGTCGAGAACGGCAAGATCACGGAGGCGACACTCAACCACCGCGCCGCCACCGTCACGCTCAAGCTGGTGGCGGCGCCCGGGGCCGAGGCCTATGCCGGCACCGCCTTCTCGGTTTTGACGCCCGGCGGCGATACGATCCGCGAGGCGATCGGCGCCTTTCCGCAGGTAACCCTGGCCGAGGGCGACTACGTGCTGATCGCCCGCCATGACGGGCAGGTCTATACCCGAGAGTTCAAGGTCGAGAGCGGTCTCGACCGGGATATCGAGGTGGTGGCCAAGGCCGGTTGATCGCGCGCCTCAGGCGAGGCGCCGCGCCAGGGCCACGCAGGCGGCGACCAGGACGGCCGCGGCGATCATCGCGGGCTCGATCCGCTCGCCGAGCACCAGGGCGGCGACCCCGAGCCCCAGGAACGGCTGCAGCAACTGGAGCTGCCCGATAGCCGCGATGCCGCCCCGAGCCAGCGCCCGGTACCAGAACACGAAGCCGATCAGCATGCTGAACAGGGCCACGTAGCCGAGGCCGGCCCAGGCCGGGAGCGGGATCGCCGCGGGATCGGCCGGCCTCAGGATCAGCGCCAGCGGCAGGGAGAGGGGCAGCGACAGCACGGTCGCCCAGGCGATCACCTGCCAGCCGCCGAGGCGCCGCGCCAGGATCCCACCCTCCGCATAGCCCAGCCCGCAGACCAGGATCGCCGCCAGCATGAGGGCGTCGCCCGGTCCCGGCGGCCCGTCGAGACCGCGGGCGGCGAAGCCCACCGTCACGAGGGCACCGAGCACCGACAGGATCCAGAAGGCCGCGGACGGGCGCTCCCCCGAGCGCAGCGCTCCGAACAGAGCCGTCGAGAGCGGCAGCAGGCCGACGAAGACGGTCCCGTGCGCAGCACCCACGGTGCGCAGCGCCAACGCTGTCAGGACCGGGAATCCGACCACGACCCCCCCGGCCACGATCGCGAGCGCGCCGAGATCGCTTCGGCGCGGCCACGCCTCCCGCAGGACGACCAACGCGACCGCCCCGGCGAGCCCGGCGAGCGCCGCCCGGGCGGCGCTCAGGAACAGCGCGTCCATGCCGGTCAGCGCCAGGCGGGTCGCCGCCAGGGAGGCGCTGAAGATCGCCACGCCGATCAGCCCGTCGATCCAGGCGCCCGGCTTCGACGTGACGGCTCCCCGCGCCGCGCCGCCCGGCAACACCTCCACGATCTCTCCCTGTTTCACGGTCCATGCCCCCCGGTCGTCATCCGGCGGTGGCATGCGTCCAGCGGCCGCTTGCCGCCAGGGACGGTTCGGGCGCGGTCCGGCTGAACTGTCCCAGGCCTCGACCAGTACGATCGCCCCGGGTCCTCATGTCGCGCGAAGACATCGCGCTGCCCACCCGTGGGAGCCGCCCGGTTCCATGTTCCAGGCATTAACATTTCTTTGTGAGGGCGGAACGATGGGAGCGGGCCGGCACTTTCCAGGCGCCCATTCCGGGCCACTGGAGATCCCGATGCGCCGCCTCGTCCTTGCTACCCTCGCCGCCGCTGCCCTGGCCGGCCCTGCCCTCGCCGCCAACGACACGCCCCCGACGGTGGCCCCCAAGTTCGAGAGCGTGCCGCAGGACGCGGTGCTGAGCTACAACCTGATCGGCCTCAACATCACCGACGCCGCGAACAACACGGTCGGCGAGATCAAGGACCTCGCGATCGTCCACGAGAAGCTCGTCGGCTACATCGTTTCCGTCGGCGGCTTCCTCGGCATGGGCGAGCACTACGTCGCGGTCTCGCCGTCGTCCATAGCGCTCGGCTACGATGCCGATGCGAAGAAGTGGAAGGCGATCATCGGCGCCACCAAGGATCAACTGAAGTCCGCGCCCGAGTTCAAGTACGACGGCAAGTTCAAGCGCTGAGCTTCTGGCCAGGGCTGCTGGCGAGCGGCGCTCTGTCTCCGCCGCAGCCCTGATTCCTCCCGTATGGCCGGCCGTTCGATGCCGGGCGGATCGAGACCAAGCAGCCTCGCTGCTCCGGAGGCTACATCTCGCGGCGGCCGGATGCGCGTCCCGAGGCGCGACGACCCGATTCTCATATCCGGGATCATGGCCACGACCCTGTCGCAAACGCCGGTCGCAGAGCGAACTTCAGGACGATGTCCGATCCGCCTGCAGAGCCTCACGCGCGATCCGGCTGACGAGGGCGTCGCGCTTTGCTTGGCGGAGAACGATGCGGGCCGCCGCCCGGGCGTTGGCGGCGCGTGACGCGGCCTGGGGGCCGCCGTCGCGCAGCGCCCGCCAGGCCAGGGCGCGGAACCATTTGACGTTGGCGAGGGCGGATGCCCGGCGGCTGATCGGCCCACCGACATCGAGCGGCTTTTCTACTGTTGCAGCGGCCATTGTCTTAATCCTGGACTGCATTTCGCCGCTTGTCCGCGGATGAGACAAGAAGTGGCGATCCGCTTCCGACTCGGCAATAGTGATGCCGGTCGCCGGTTCTTGAAAACGACACGGCGTTCAGCGTTTGACGGTGCGGTGCCGCACGCGGCTCGGTCGCGCGCTCGCGGCTGCCGATTCGTATCGGTCGGGCGCCCCGGCGCCGGCGGCAGGCCATGTCGCAGGAACGCCCAGCGCGGAACCTTTGCGTCGGCGCGCGGTAGGATCGTCGATGAACGACGTGGTCGTATGACGAGGATCCCCGTGTCCGATACTTACCCGCGATCGACCGCCAGTATCGCCGGTCATCCCATCCATCCGATGCTTGTGCCGATCCCGATCGTCTGCTTCGTCGGGACCTTCGTCACCGACATCGCCTATTGGTCGACGGCCAACATGCAGTGGGCCAACTTCTCGGTCTGGCTCCTGAGCGTCGGGCTGATCGCCTCGGTGTTCGCAGGCATAGCCGGCGCGGTCGACTTTTTCGGGGACCGGAGCATTCGGCGGCTCAAGCCCGCCTGGATCCACGCCGGCGGCAACGCGCTGGCACTGATTCTCGCGATCCTCAACGTCTTCGTCCACAGCCGCGACGCCTACACCTCCGTCGTGCCGACGGGCCTGATTCTCTCGGCGCTGGTGGTCCTGATCCTGGCGGTGACTGGCTGGAACGGCGCGGAGCTGATCCATCGTTACCGCGTCGGCGTTCTGCCGGGAGAGCGCGCATGAGCCGGCTTCGTCACTTCCTCGCCGGGGCCGCCTTGCTGCCGCTGGCCGCCTGCGGGCCGGATCCGATCGACCCGCAGACGCAGGTCGGGCCGAACCCGCCCCTGCCGGAACTGCACCAGTACCTGCTGCCGCCGATGCACGTGTCCAAGGCGATCGGCTGGAAGGACGGCGAGACCCCGCAGGTCGCCGTCGGCCTCCAGGTGAAGGCCCTGGCCACCGGCCTCAAGAGCCCGCGCTCGCTCTTGGTCCTGCCCAACGGCGACATCCTGGTGGCGGAAAGCGGCGGCCCGACCCCACCGATCAACCGGCCCAAGGAGATCATCATGGGCTGGCTCGAGGGCCTGTCCCATCCGCCCGAGAAGCCGGGCCAGCGGATCACGCTGCTGCGCGATGCCGACGGCGACGGCGTGGCCGAGGTGCGCACCGTCCTCCTCGACAAGTTGAACGCGCCCTTCGGCATGGTGCTGGTCGGCGACGACCTCTACGTTGCCGACACCGACGCGGTGATGCGCTACCCGTACAAGGCCGGGGCGACACAGATCACCGAGCCGGGCACCAAGCTCACCGAGTTGCCGGCGGGTCGGATCAACCATCACTGGACCAAGAGCCTGACCGCCAGCCCCGACGGGACCAAGCTCTATGCGGGCGTCGGCTCCAACAGTAACATCACCGAGAACGGCATCGACGAGGAGAAGGATCGGGCGGCGATCTGGGAGATCGACCGGGCGACAGGCGCCCATCGGCTCTACGCTACCGGCCTGCGCAACCCGAACGGGCTGACCTTCGAGCCGCAGACCAAGGCGCTCTGGTGCGTGGTCAACGAGCGGGACGAGCTCGGCCCCGATCTGGTGCCGGATTATATGACCTCGGTGAAGGATGGCGGCTTCTACGGCTGGCCGTACAGCTACTGGGGCGATCACGTCGATCCGCGGGTGATGCCGCAGCGACCCGATCTGGTCGCCCAGGCCATCATCCCCGACTATTCGCTGAGTTCACACGTCGCCCCGCTCGGGATGGCGTTCGCCACCGGCACCGGCCTGCCGCAGAGCTACCGGAGCGGCGCGTTCGTGGGTGAGCACGGCAGCTGGAACCGCGATCCGCTCAACGGCTACAAGGTGGTCTACATCCCGTTCGAGAACGGCAAGGCCGCCGGCAAGGCCCAGGACGTGGTCACCGGCTTCGTCGATGCCGACAAGCGAGCGCGCGGCCGGCCGGTCGGGCTGGCGATCGACAGCCAGGGCAGCCTGCTCATCGCCGACGATGCCGGCGGCACGGTGTGGCGCGTGACCGGATCGAGCGCGCGCTCCGAGGCTGCGCCCGCATCGATCATCCGATGATCCGGATCGTGTCGTCCCGAAAACCATGTTCCGACGCCCGGGGTCTGGACTGATTTAGCACCGGGAGGGCTGCGCGGTACGTGTTCGACCCGTTCGCCCAGTGCGATCAGCGACGAGGGGCGCCATGCCCATGACCGCGGCGATCCGATCGCCGCCAATCTCTAGCCGTCGGATGCGCACCGCACCCGGGAGTGTGGCTATCGAAGTCTCGACCGAGAGGCGCTGGATCCGGCTGCCGGCCCGGCGGACGGCGAGGTCGAGAACCGATCGTCATCGGAGTCGAAATAGAGAACAGCGCCGATGGTCCGTGTCATCGTGATCGATCGGCTTGCTACCGTGCCTGGATCGCGGCGTCCTCGATCGCGTCTTCCTCGCCTCGATCAACGAGCGGGGCTGCGTGCCCAAAGCCGATCAGGGCGTCGTCGAGCAGCGTGTCGAGCGTGTCGCCGAACCATGTGGCGGCGGTGGTGACCGAAGTCATGAGCCTGTCCATAATCTGCTCCCTGACGCGGGGTTTTCGCCGTCAGCGGCGACGGGGCGTCGTGTTGCCAAGCGCTCCGTCGCCGGCACCTGCAGGCATCAGACGAAGTGGACCGGCAGGGCGAGGCTCAGGGCCTGGACATACGTGCCGGCGAGGATCGCGACCGTGGCGATCGTCGCGGCGGCGGCGAGGGTGAGGCGGGCAGCGAGGGTCATCGGAAGTCTCCATCAGGTCCGCAACTGTGTTCGCGGTGTGACCCTGATGTATGCCCAAGCTTTCAGGACGGGCGTGCTCCGGCACACCTGAGACGCGATCTATCGGATCTGCGGCGGCGTCAGCATTCGCGCCGAGGCCGGTGCGCATTTGTGCCGAGGCCCAAACCGCGCGCAGGGTAGCGAGGAAGCGGCTCGATCTTGGCAACGGCGGCCCGACCAGGACGCCGTTCAGGATTTCGGATCGGCCTGTTGCCGGAAGTCGCTCGGGACCATCCCATAGCGATCCTTGAACCGGCGGGAGAAATGGGCCTGGCTGGCGAAGCCGCAGCCATAGGCCAGGGTGCCGATGGCGAGATGCCGGCAGCCCGGGTCGGCCAGACGCTTGGCCGCCGCCTCCAGCCGGCGCTGCCAGATCCAATCGGAGATGTGCTGGCCATGCGCGCGGAAAAGCTCCTGCAGCCGGCGCAGCGACACGCCGACCGCAGCGGCGAGCCGGGGCGGATCGAGGGTCGGGTCGCTCAGATTGGCCTCGACATGCGCCTTGGCCCGCTGAACCACGACGGTGCCGTGCAGCGGTCGGGGCACTTCTTTCGCCAGGCGCTCGGCGATGCAGGCCGTGATCAGGTCCACGGCGATCCCCGACATCCGCTCAGCCGCATCGGGCGTGAATCGGTTCTCGACGCGCAGCAACGTGTCCAGGAACGTCGTCACCAGTCTGGTACTGCCGAGATCCGCGCCAATGGTGAGAGCCGAGAAGTGTCGTGCGTCTCCGAGCAGGCTCTCCAATCGATCCCTCGGAACTTCCAGGAGCAGCGATCGAGACGGTTCGGTCGTCTGGCGGATGGAGGGGCTCCGTCGATCCAGGACCACGATCTCGCCGGGCCGCGCGACGGCCTGGCGTCCGAACTGCTCGCACATCGACGTCCCGGACAGCTTGATCGTGACGGCAAGGGTGTCCCGCTTCGCGTTCCGACGGAGCGTGGCCGGTGTCGATTCCACGCGCACGGCGCTGAACGTCGAACGGGTTATCGGCAGCGATCCGAGATCGGTGCCCTCGAACAGACCGTGGAAGATACTGTCATCGACCCGATACAGTTCGGCCGGCATGAGGCGAGCGTGGGCGATATCTCGCCAGAGATTAAAATTGATATCGGATTGTCCGCCGAGGGTCGAAAATAGAGTTTTCATCGATTCGCGGATCAGGCCATCATCCACAATTTAAGATCGATGGATTGTCCGTCATCCCTAACGAAAATGGTAGCTGGCGGTCTAAAAATTTAAAGTCATAATTTTTACTATAGTTATCTAGCTAATATAATTATAACACACGTGTATGCAGTATAGATTGGTTAGAAGCCGCATTTTTGCAAAGTTTTTCCATAAGTCGATCCGCTCTTTTTGTTTGTGTAACAACGTCGCGGCGAATGATGGCCCGGCCTTTAGCGCGACCAGCGCATGAAATCGACCGAACAGCATCTTCCGGATATCGGATCCGGAACGATGCTCCGGCCGCGGGACTCGCCCGCACGTCAGCGCTCGTCCCGCCATCGGTCGCACCAAGCCCAGCGGCGGTGCATCGGCCAATCTTGAGGCGCCCGATCAATCGGCGATCGGCGGGCCGGCATCGTCGGGGGCCTCTCGCGGCGTGGGCCGGGGCTTGCGCACCGGCTTGGCGGGTTGGACGGCCCGGGCCTGCGCCGGCGCCTGGGTGACGGGCCGCTGCGGCGGCCTCGGCGGCCGCTTGATCTGGACTTGGGGCGGGGCGGCGGCGGGCGTCGCGGCCGGCGGGATCGCCACGGCCCTCCGGTTCTGCGGCATTGCGCGCGGGAGCGGCGCCGAACCCGGGGCGGACTGAGATCCTGCCGGGCTCGGCATCGCCGGCAGCGGCACGGCGGCCGATACGGGACCTGCAGCGGCATTCTGCGGGACGACCTCGCAATGCTGGCTGCAATTGCTGACGACCGCCTCCACGGCCTTGCCGTCGATCGTCGCGGAGACGATGCAGCGGGCCGGATGGTAGACCAGCTCGTACTGGAACCTGCCCTTGTCGTCCGACTCGGTGCGGAACTTGTCGTCCAGCACCACGGGCATGTTCGGGCGCTCCGTCGTCCCGACGACGTAGAGCCGGCCCGTCGTGATCGCCGCGAGGGTGATCTCCGACCCGGCCCATGCGGGTCCGTACGTCGCCAGGACGCCAATCCCGGCCGAAGCGACAATCGAGACGAAACGGACCAACCGACACATCTCCAAGTTCAGCCGTCGATATGCGACGGATAGACCATCTTCAGGCGGAGATAGTTACGACGTCTGAATTGCACAGGCGATAGCGATTGTCCTCGGCCCTATCGCGCAAGTTCTGATTTCGTCGTGCACGAAGCGGGCGCGCCGTTGCGGCAGTGTCGGGCGTCCCGTCTCCGGGATCGGCACACGAAAAGGATCCGCACGGCGGACCGTTACGGTGTCACAGACAGGTTTTCGAAGAGGTTTTTGAAGATCTTGGTGGGCGCACTAGGGTTCGAACCTAGGACCCGCTGATTAAGAGTCAGCTGCTCTACCAACTGAGCTATGCGCCCGATCGCATCTGCGATCCGCCCCGGCGGCCACCAAGTCCGTCCGGGGTGGCGGGCTGATACCAACGCATCCGGGGGCTGTCCACCCCCGGAGGCGGGTTTTTTGCTATTCCGCCGCCGCGTGCTGTGCATGAACCCGCACGGCGTGGGCCGCGAGCTTGTTCAGCGCCGAGAGATACGCCTTGGCGGAGGCCACCAGCGTGTCCGGGTCGGCGCCGCGGGCGGTGACGCTGCGCTCGCCGTCGCGCAGGCGCACCGAGACCTCGGCCTGGGCGTCCGTACCGCCGGAGACGGCCTGGACCTGGTACAGCTCCAGTTCGGCCTTGTGCGGCACCAGGGCGGTGATGGCGTTGAACACGGCGTCCACCGGCCCGTTGCCGTCCGCCTCCTCGATCCGCGTGCCGGTCTCGTCGGCGATGCGCAGGGTCGCACGCTGCGGCCCGCGGGTGCCGGCGATCACCGAGAGCGAGACCAGCCGGATGCGGTCGTGCGCCGTGGCGAGGTTCTCGTCGACCAGCGCCTCGATATCCTCGTCGTAGACGTGCTTCTTGCGGTCGGCGAGCGCCTTGAACCGCTCGAACGCGTCCTGGAACTGGTTGTCGGACAGGTGCAGGCCGAGGTCGTCGAGCTTGGAGCGGAAGGCCGCCCGGCCGGAGTGCTTGCCCATCACCAGCGAGGTCTTGGTCAGGCCGACCGAGGCCGGCGTCATGATCTCGTAGGTCTCGGCGTTCTTGAGCATGCCGTCCTGGTGGATGCCGCTCTCGTGCGCGAAGGCGTTGCGGCCGACGATCGCCTTGTTGAACTGCACCGGGAAGTTGGTGGCGTGGCTCACCAGCTTCGAGGCGCGGGTCAGCAGGGTCGATTCGATGCCGGTCTCGTAGGGCAGCACGTCAGCGCGGGTGCGCAGGGCCATGACGATTTCCTCGAGCGCGGCGTTGCCGGCCCGCTCGCCGATCCCATTGATCGTGCATTCGACCTGCCGGGCGCCGCCCTCGATGCCCGCCAGCGAGTTGGCGATCGCGAGGCCCAGATCGTTGTGGCAATGGACGGAAAAAATCGCCTGGTCAGCGTTCGGAACCCGCTCGCGCACGGACGCGAACATGTCGCGGTACTCGGCGGGCGTCGCGTAGCCCACCGTGTCGGGCAGGTTGATCGTCGTGGCGCCGGCCTTGATCGCGGCCTCGACGCAGCGGCACAGGTAATCGATCGGCGTGCGGGTCGCGTCCATGGCCGACCATTCCACGTCCTCGACGAGGTCGCGGGCCTGGGCCACGGTCTTCAGGATGATC
This sequence comes from Methylobacterium sp. J-077, assembly GCF_022829365.1. Lineage (GTDB taxonomy): Bacteria > Pseudomonadota > Alphaproteobacteria > Rhizobiales > Beijerinckiaceae > Methylobacterium. The sequence continues at coordinate 130,693 of NZ_JAKSYJ010000216.1, forward strand.
TCCAGGACCTCGTCCTGGGTCTTGCGCATCTGATGCGCGAGATGGATCGGCGAGGTCGACACGAAGGTGTGGATCCGCCCGCGCTGGGCGTGCCGCACCGCCTCGCCGGCGCGCGCGATGTCGGCGGGGATCGCGCGGGCGAGGCCCGCGATGGTGGCGCGCTTGGTGCGCCTTGCGATCTCCGACACGGCCTCAAAATCGCCGATCGAGGCGATCGGGAAGCCGGCCTCGATGACGTCGACGCCCATCGTGTCGAGGAGCTCGGCGACCGCGAGCTTCTCGTCGTGGGTCATGGTGGCGCCGGGGCATTGCTCGCCGTCGCGCAAGGTGGTGTCGAAGATGACGATGCGTTCGCGGGCAGCGGTGCTGGTGGTCGTGGTCATGGCGTTACCCTGTCGCGGGCCGCCCGGCGGAAGGCTCGGGGCGGCGGGGTGCCCAAAAGGGGCTCGAAGTTCGCGAGTTCCGACAATCCCCTGAAGGCCCAGGCGCGCGCGCCCGGACGGCCCTCAGGGGCGGGTAAGCAGAAGCGGAAGACGAAGCCCGGTATGGCGCGCACGCGACCGCAGCGCCGGCGCAGCGGCGTGGGCGGTCTCGGTCGCTGAGCCGGCTCTGGCCAAGGCTCGTCTCTCCCGGGTGAGGCGCGAACGGCGTGACGCAGCACCCGCGCGGTGCGCGGCAGAGGTAGCGCCCGCATCGCGGAAACACAAGGGCGGTCTCGGGCCGCCGCCTTGCCAAGCGCGGCCCGCCCTCGATAAAGCCCGCGGCACGTCGAGAGAGAACCCGCGAGACCGCCATGGCCAGCTACAAGCTCCTGCTCCTGCCCGGCGACGGGATCGGCCCGGAGGTCGCGGGCGGCATGCAGGTTGTCCTGGACGCCCTGAAGGAGACCGGGCTCGCCACGTTCGAGACCGAGACCGACTTGGTCGGCGGCTGCGCCCTCGACGCTCATGGCAGCCCGCTCTCGGACGAGACCCTGGCGCGCGCCCGGGGCGCCGACGCGATCCTGCTCGGCGCGGTGGGCGGCCCGAAATGGGCCGGCGTCGCCTACGAGAACCGCCCGGAGGCCGGCTTGCTGCGCCTGCGCAAGGAACTGGAGCTGTTTGCCAACCTGCGGCCGGCGATCTGCTACCCGGCTTTGGCCGACGCCTCCGCGCTCAAGCGTGAGCTGGTCGAGGGCCTCGACATCATGATCGTCCGCGAGCTGACCGGCGGCGTCTATTTCGGCGAGCCCAAGGAGATCACCACCCTGCCGGACGGCTCGAAGCGGGCGGTGGATACCCAGGTCTATACCACCGGCGAGATCGAGCGGATCGCCCATGTCGCCTTCGATCTGGCGGGCAAGCGCTCGGGCCGGGTTGCCTCGGCCGAGAAGCACAACGTGATGAAATCCGGCGTCCTGTGGAAGGAGGTCGTCACCAAGGTCCATGCCGAGCACTACGCGAACATCGCGCTGGAGCACGTGCTCGCGGACAATTGCGCCATGCAGCTGGTTCGCCGGCCGAAGCAGTTCGACGTGCTGGTGACCGACAACCTGTTCGGCGACGTCCTGTCCGACCTCGCCGCGATGCTCACCGGTTCGCTCGGCATGCTGCCCTCGGCCTCGCTCGGCGCGGTCGATGCCAGCGGCGTGCGCCGGGCGCTCTATGAGCCCTGCCACGGCTCGGCCCCGGACATCGCCGGCCAGGACAAGGCGAACCCGATCGCCATGATCGGCTCGCTGACCATGTGCCTGCGCTACTCGTTCGGCCTCGGCGAGGCCGCGGACGCGCTCGACGGCGCCGTCATGGATGCGCTGGCCAGTGGCGCCCGCACCGCCGACATCGCCGGCGCCGGCACCAGCACGATCGGCACCCGCGCCATGGCGAACGCGGTGGCCGACGCCCTGCGTGCCCGCGTCGGCTGAGGATCCGGCACCGCCCGCGTGTTAGACGCATGGCGGACGGGCGCGGCCTTCGCTATGACCCGCGCACTGACAGGATCGGGAGCGTCATGAAGGCCGGGGACGGGGCGACGGAGCGCGAGAGCGCGGATTTCGGCTTCGAGCGCGTGTCGCTCGACGAGAAGCAGGGGCGCGTCGACAGCGTCTTCCACTCGGTCGCCCGCCGCTACGACGTCATGAACGACCTGATGTCGGCGGGCCTGCACCGGGCCTGGAAGGCGCAGCTGGTCTCGATGCTGCGCCCGCCGCAGGGCCGGCCGTTCGCGCATCTCGACGTGGCCGGCGGCACCGGCGACGTGGCGTTCCGAGTGCTCGCCGCCGGCGGCCCGAAGACCCGGGTCACCGTGCTCGACATCAACGAATCGATGCTGCGCGTCGGCGCCGAGCGGGCGAAGGACAAGGTCGAGGGCGCCGGCGACCGGATCGCCTTCGTGACCGGCAACGCCGAGAGCCTGCCCCTGCCGGACGCCGCCTTCGACGCCTACACGATCGCGTTCGGCATCCGGAACGTGCCGCGGATCGAGACGGCGCTCTCGGAGGCGCGCCGGGTACTGAAGCCGGGCGGCCGGTTCCTGTGCCTCGAATTCTCCGCCGTCGACATCCCGCTGCTCGACCGGATCTACGACGCCTATTCCTTCCACGTGATCCCGCGGATCGGCGCCCGGGTGGCTGGCGACGCCGAATCCTACCGCTACCTCGTCGAGTCGATCCGGAAATTCCCGACCCGGGGGGCGTTCAGCGGCATGATCGAGCGCGCCGGCTTCCGCCACGTCACCGACCGGCCGCTCTCGGGCGGGATCGTGGCGATCCATTCCGGCTGGAAGGTCTCCTGATCTTGGCCCACGCGCACCACCGCCCTCCCCCCGCTGCGGGGGGCGGGACAGCCCCGGTGCATCCATGATCGGCGCCGCGATCAACCTGTTCCGCGGCGCCCGGGTCGGCTTCGTCCTGGCCCGCGAGGGCGCGCTGGCCCTGGCCGATCCGTCGGAGCTGCCGGCCCACCTGCGCTTCGCCCTGAAGCTCGGGCGGACCCTGGAGCGGCGGGGGCTCGGCGACGGCGCTGCCGGCCTGTCCGCCGCCCTGACGCGGCTCGGGCCCTCCTACGTCAAGTTCGGCCAGTTCCTGGCGACGCGGCCCGACATCGTCGGCATGCGGGCGGCCTTCGATCTGGAGCGGCTGCAGGACCGGGTGCCGCCCTTCCCGCAGGAGACCGCCCTGAAGGTGGTCGAGACCGCGCTCGGCAAGCCGGTGCACACGCTGTTCGTGTCGTTCAGCGAGCCGATCGCCGCCGCCTCGATCGCGCAGGTCCACAAGGCGGTCGTGCAGGATGCCGACGGAACGCAGCGCGCGCTCGCCGTGAAGGTCATGCGCCCCGGCGTGCGCGAACGGTTCATGCGCGATCTCGAAGTCATGCGCTTTATGGCCCGGGTGGTGCACGCGCTCTCGCCCCAGGCCGAGCGGCTGCGCCCGCGCGAGGTGGTGGAGATCCTTGCCCGCTCCGTGATGATGGAGATGGATTTCCGCCTGGAGGCGGCAGCCGCCTCGGAGATCGCCGAGAACACCAAGGACGATCTCGATTTCCGGGTGCCCAAGCCCGAATGGGAGCTGACCGCCCGGGAGGTGCTGTCGGCCGAATGGATCGAGGGCGTACGCCTGCACAGCGCCGCCGAGCTCGCAGCCGCCGGCCACGACCCGCAGGCGATCGGGCGCACGGTGATCCAGAGCTTCCTGCGCCAGGCGATCCGCGACGGCTTCTTCCACGCCGACATGCACCAGGGGAACCTACTGGTCGACGCAGAGGGTCGGCTGGTCGCGGTCGATTTCGGCATCATGGGCCGGCTCGGCCTGAACGAGCGCCGGTTCCTCGCCGAGATCCTGCTGGGCTTCATCCTGCGCGACTATCGCCGGGTCGCGAAGGTGCATTTCGAGGCCGGCTACGTGCCGGCGCACCATTCCGTCGAGGACTTCGCGCAGGCGATCCGGGCGATCGGCGAGCCGATCCACCAGCGCCGGGCCGACGAGATTTCGATGGCCAAGGTGCTGACCCTGCTGTTCGACATCACCGCCCTGTTCGACATGAGCACGCGGACCGAGCTGGTGATGCTGCAGAAGACCATGGTGGTGGTCGAGGGCGTGGCCCGCTCCCTCGATCCGCGCCTCGACATGTGGACCACCGCCGAGCCGGTGGTGCGCAGCTGGATCACCAAGAATGCCGGCCCGCTCGGGCGCGCCCAGAGCGGATTCGAGGCCCTGCGGGTGCTGTCCGACGTGGTCGGCGACATCCCCGATCTCGCGACCCGGCTCAAGCGCGTGCTGGTCCGCCTCGACGAGGCCGGGACGGGCGACGCGCGGCGGCTGGAACACTTCGCGCGCAGCGAGGGCCGGCGCGCGATCTGGTCGACCCTCGCCCTCTGGGGCATCGCCGTCGGGGCGCTGGTGATGGCGTTCCGGGGCCTGTGATCGTCGGAACGCGACCTCGTCTCGCTCACGCCACCTCGGCATGCCCCGGCATCAGCGCCCGCAACTCGCGGGCGAGCTCGCTCAGCCCGGTCGTGCCCTTGGCGAGCACCCGGTCGGCCTGACCGGCAAGGCGGCGGCGATCCTCGGCGGTGATGTCCTTGGCGGTGAGCACCACCACGGGGATGTCCCGCCAGTCCGGCCGGGTGCGCAGAGCCCGCAGGAAGCCGAACCCGTCCATCTCCGGCATCATCCGGTCGAGCAGCACCAAGCAGGGCCGTTCCGCCTCCACGGTCTCCAGCGCCCGCAGGCCGTTCTCGGCCTCGATCACCGGGAAACCCTCGCGGCCGAGATAGGCGCAGAGATGGGCGCGCACGTCCGCCTCGTCCTCGACCACCAGGATCGGGCCCTCGGTCGAGACCGGGCGGAACCGGTCGATGACGTGGCGCAGGCTGCCCCAGTCGATCGGCTTCTGCAGATAGTCGGTGGCGCCCAGCGAGAAGGCGAGGTTCTGCTCGTCCAGCACCGTCACCATCACGATCGGCGTCGCGCCGATCTCGGGATCCGCCCGCAGGGCCCGCAGCACCGCCCACCCGTCCATCTGCGGCATGGTCACGTCGAGAAGCACCGCCCGGGGGCGCAGGGACTTGGCCAGTTCCAGCCCCCGGCGCCCGTCCTCGGCCACCGCCACGGCGAATCCCTCGCGCTCCAGGAAGCGGGCGAGGAGGTCCCGGGTCGCGGCGTCGTCATCGACCACCAGGATCGTCCGGCGGTCGCCCGGACTCTCGCCGGTCGCGTCCGGATGCGCGGCCTCCGGGCCCTGGAACTGCGCCGGCAGCGTCAGCGTGAAGGTCGTGCCCTGCCCTTCCCGGCTCTCAACCGCGATGGAGCCGCCCAGCATCTCCGAGAAGGCCCGGGTGATCGACAGGCCGAGCCCGGTGCCGCCGAAGCGGCGGGTCGTCGAGGCGTCGGCCTGGGTGAAGCGCTCGAACAGCCGCCCGACCTGCTCGGCGGTCATGCCGATGCCGGTATCCGCGACCGTGAACCGAAGCGCCTCCGCGCTCCGGACGACGCCCAGGGTGATCCGGCCGTTCTCGGTGAACTTCGCGGCGTTGCTGAGGAGGTTGATCAGGCACTGGCGCAGCTTGGTCACGTCGGTATGGGCCCGGCCGACATCCTCGGCCAGCTCCAGGGCCAGGGCGTTGCCCTTCTTGGCGATCAGGCCCTCGACGGTGGCGGCCACGTCGCGGACAACTTCGGCCACGTCGAAATCCTCCGCGTAGATCTCGACTCGGTCGGCCTCGATCTTGGAGATGTCGAGCACGTCGTTGATCAGGCCGAGCAGGTGGCGGGCGTTGGACTCGATCTTCTTCATGTCGGCGATCAGGTCGGCCTCGCCGAGATCCTCCAGCTCCTCCTGAACCATCTCGGAATAGCCGATCACCGCCGAAAGCGGCGTGCGCAGCTCGTGGCTCATATTGGCCAGGAACTGGCTCTTGGCTTCGTTGGCCGTCTCGGCCGCCGCGCGGGCCGCTTCGATGGCCGCTTCCGCCTCCTTGCGCTCGGTGATGTCGGTGTGGGTGCCGACCCATTCGCGCAAAGTGCCGTCCGCCTCGAGGATCGGGACCGCGCGCACGCTCATGTGCCGGTAGGCGCCGGAGCGGGCGCGCAGCCGGTGCTCGGTGGCGTAGGGCGTCAGGGTCGAGACCGCCCGGGACCAGTCGGCCTGCGTGTGGGCGCGGTCGTCCGGGTGGATCACGTCGAGGAAGCCGAGGCCGGCATAGGTGGCCTCGTCCTGCCCGGTGAAGCGGCTCCAGGCGGTCTGGCGCCGGTGCAGGCTGCCCTCCGGATTGGCGGTCCAGACGATCGCCGCGCTGGCCTCGATCAGCGAGCGGAAGCGCTCCTCACTGCGCCGGGTCCGCATCTCCGCGAGGTGGCGGATCGTGTCGTCAACCACAACCAGGCCGACGCCCTCCACGTCATCGCCGCTGCCGGCGGAGGTGCCCTCGCCGCGCAGGGGATAGAAACTCATCGAGAACTGGCGAACCCCACCGGGGGCGGACGGCGTCGGCACCGCCACCGGTACGTTCGGCGAGACCAGACCGGCTTCGAGGGCTGCGGCAAGCTTGGGGGCCAACGCCTCGCGCAGGGTCGGCAGCATCGCCCAGATCGGGGCGCCGAGATCGGCACCGAAGCCGCGCTCGCTCATGGTGGCGAGCGCCCGGTTCATGTGGCGGATCTTCAGGTCGCGATCGAGGAAGCCGAGGCCCACGGGGGCGTTGGCGAGCACGCCGTCGAGCAGGCGCGACATGCGCAGCGATTCCTGCCGGCGTACAAGCGCGAGGCGGGCGAGCAGCACGATCGCCCCGAGCGCCGCCGCGCCGGAGAGCAGGAACAGGATCAGCCCGCGCCAGCGCTCCCGGGTCTGCACGTCGGCGAGGTGCTGCGCCGTCATCGCTTGGCGAGCGGCGGCCTCCATGCGGATCGCGTCCATGAGACGCTTGCCTTCGCCGGTGCGCACGAGTTCGGTGGCCGCGTCGAAGCCCCGGTCCCGGCGCGCCGCGACCACCCGGGTGGCGAAGTCGCGTTTCTGCGCCACCAGCCCGGCGAGCGACGGGCCGCCGGCGCGCACCGGCTCCTGCGCGGTGCCGCCAAGCCCGGCGAGCTCGGTCTCGATCTTGCCGAGCGCGAGGGTGTAGGGCGTCAGGTAATCCTCGCTGCCGACCAGCACGAAGCCGCGCTCCCCGGTCTCCAGGTCCTTGACCTCGGAGAGCAGGCGTTCGACCCCCGCGATGGTGGTGTTGGCCTGCGCGGTGGCGGCCCGGTCAGCCTCTCCAGCGACGTAGTTGGCGGTGCCTGCGGCGAGCGCCACGACCAGCAGGACGAAGGCGGCCGGCGAGCCGAGCAGCGGCCCCAGCGGTCCGGCCCCGCGCCAGTTCGGGCGCCGCAGGCGAAAGATCGATCCGACTCCCGGGCGGCCGCTCACGTCTCCACCAGCCCGGTGCTGGCGCCCGAGGCCTCGGAATCGGCCCGTCCATGCGGCAGGGCGAGGTATTCCCGCGAGCGCATCTCGATCAGGCGGGAGACCGTCCGGTCGAACTCGAACGCCTCCCGGCCGGTCTCGGCCACGTAGAGATCCTGCGCCTCGGCGTCGGCCGAGGCCACCAGTTTCACGTGCCGGTCGTAGAGGGTGTCCACCAAGGTGATGAAGCGTTTGGCCTCGTTGCGCTCGGCCTCTCCCAGGACCGGGATCCCGTCGAGGATCACCGTGTGGAAGGCCCGCGCCAGGGCCATGTAGTCCGAGGCGCCGAGCGGCTTGCGGCACAGATCGTCGAAACCGAAACGGGCGACGCCGTTCGCCTCTTCGGGGATGTCCACGTCCCGGCCATGGACCTGCATGGTGGCCGGGCGTCCCTTGGCCTTGCCGGTGAGCCCCTTGAACGCGGCGTCCAGGGCCGCGCGGGCGGCCTCGTCCGCGGGGACATGGTAGACGGCCGCGCCGCCGAGCTTCTCCAGGCGGAAATCGGTGCGCGAATCGAGGCGTACCACCTCGACCTGCTCCTTCAAGGTTGCGACGAACGGCAGGAACAGCGCCCGGTTGAGGCCGCCTTCGTAGAGTCGGTCGGGCTCGACGTTGGACGTCGCCACCACGGTGACGCCGCGGCGGAACAGGTGGCCGAACAGGCGCCCGAGGATCATCGCGTCGGCGATGTCGGTCACCGTGAACTCGTCAAAGCACAGCAGGGTCGCCTCGTCGGCGAGCTGGTCGGCAACCGGTCCGATCGGGTCGTCGCCCTTCACGGTGCCGGCCTTCAGGGCCTGCCTGTAGGCATGGATGCGCTCGTGCGCGTCCGCGAGGAACCCGTGGAAGTGGACCCGCCGCTTCGGTCCCGGCGCGGCGTCGTGGAACAGGTCCATCAGCATGGTCTTGCCGCGCCCGACCGAGCCCCAGATGTAAAGCCCCTTGGGCGCCTCGGCCTCGTCCTTGCGCCGGAACAGCCAGCCGAGCGCGCTGGTCTTACTGGCGCGCTTGCGCCGACCGAGGTCTTGGAGCAGCCAGTCGAGGGCGCGTACCAACTGCGCCTGAGCCGGATCACGCTCGATCGCGCCGGTGGCGACCAGGGCCTCGTAGCGCTCATGGACCGGGCCGGGCGACACGGCGCCGGCCCGCGCCTCCGCCGACGGCGCGTGTTGCTTCCCGGATTGCTCGCTCACGCCGCCGGTCCCCTGCAGCTCCGCATGGCGCCGGACCGGCACCCCCCGCGCCCGGTCGACCGTTCCCGACCCGAGCCGCATCCCTGTGCCGCTCAAGATCGCCGCGAATCAAGCCCAACCCGGAACACGCCCCGGTGACTCGTTCCATGGGACGGGAGCATGGCAGCACCCCTACGGACGACCTCAGTCAAATTGCTGCATTGCACAACGCGGATCGGGATGCGAAATCAACCCTATCTTTCGGGAGGAGCGTCCGGACCAACCTGCGTGACAACGCGCAAAGACCGGAGTTCCATCATGGCCGTACGACACCTCGCCGTGTCGGCCCACACGGTCCGGCGCCTGTGGCCGGCCGACCGCAACGCCGTCCTCGACTACTTCCTCCGCCTCGATCCGGAGGCCCGGGCGAATCGCTTCATGGGCAATGTCAGCGCGGCTGGCGTGCGGGCCTATGCCGCGCAAGCCCTGACGGCCGAGGGCGTGATGTACGGCGCCTTCGTGGACGGGGAACTGCGCGGGCTGGCCGAATTGCGGCCGATGGGGCCCGGGGCGTCGCCCTATGGGCTCGGTCCGCGTGCCGAGGCGGCCTTCGCGGTCGAGCGCGCCTTCCGCCGCCACGGCATCGGCGCATCCCTGTTCACCCGGATCGCCCGCGCGGCGCGCCACCGGGGCGTGGTCGACCTGCACGTGCGCTGCCTGTCCGGCAACGGGCCGATGCTGCGGCTGGCGGCCAAGCACGGGGCGGCGCTGCAGCGCGCGGGCATCGAGACCGAGGGCGCGCTCCATCTCGCCCGGCCGACGCCGTTCTCGCTCTGGCACGAGAGCATTGCTGAGGCGTTCGATTTCACCCTGGCCGTAACGTTTCCAAACCGCGAGCGGGCAACCGCCTGAATCGCCTCACCCGGCGGCGGTATCGACCAACGCGAAGGTCAGCAGGTCGACCGACGCCGCCCCGCCGCGCAGGAGCGCCCGGGAGGCCGCATTGCCGGTGGCGCCGGTGGTCGTGACGTCGTCGATCAGCAGGACCCGCCGGCCGCGGATCTGGTGCGCCTGCGCGGCTGCCACGCGGAACGCCCCGCTAAGGTTCTCGGCTCGCGCCGCCCGCCTCAGGCCGACCTGCGAGCGGGTCGCCCGGACCCGGACCAGTGCAGAGGGCTCGAACGGCAACCCGGCGCCCCGGGCGATCTCTCGGCCGAGCAAAGCGGCCTGGTTGAAGCGGCGGCGCCAGAGCCGCCAGCGGTGCAGCGGGACCGGGACGACGCAGTCCGCCTCGGCAATCAGCCCCCGGCCGCTCGCCGCCATCATCCGGCCCATCGCCCCCGACAGGTCGAGGCGATCCTCGTATTTCAGCCGGTGGACCAGGCGACGGGCGACCTCATCGTAGAGGGCGACGGCCCGGGCGCGTCCGAAGACCGGCGGCTCGGCGATGGCGCGGGGCGAGAGCAGCGGCCCGACGCCGAGATCGACCGCGAACGGTGTGCCGAACCGCTGGCACAGGGGTTCCTCGATCAGGCGCAGGCCGGTCCAGCAGGATGGGCACAGGGCGCCGGGATCGGCAGTCGCACCGCCGCAGCCGGAGCAGGTCGGCGGGTAGATCAACGAAACGACCCCACGCGGCAAGCCGCGCAGGGTCGATGCGACGGCCTCGAACGCCGTCATACGGAAGAGAGTCCGGTTTTAGCGGGTCGAGACCGGGCCGGCGCCCTGCTGAACCGCCTGCTGGTCCATCTCCCGCGCCTTGGCATTCGCCCGGTGACGGCCGATCGCGCATCCGGCGGCAGCACCGACCAGACCGTGATGCCCGGCATAATGGCCGGCGATGCCGCCGACGATCGCGCCCTTGATGCAGCCCTTGGCCTCAGCGCCGCTCGCGGCAGTGAGAGCGGCGAGGGCCAATGCAGCTCCGACGAGCATGCGCTTCATGACCTGCACTCCATTGATCAATCTCGGCCTTGCGGCCAGTCGCAGCAGGAACGGCGCCAGCGCCGACTCGTTCCATGAGGTTAGCGCGCCTCACGGCTCCGTGTGCAACCGCGTTCGATGCTGTTCACAGGCATGCGGACAGGATGCTGGCGGGACGCCGCCGCAAGCGCCATGTGCAGGTGCATGAACGCCCCGGCCGCCCTATTCGACACCACCCTCGCCCGCCATCGCCTCGCCCGGGCCGACCGGATCGGCTACGCTGGCTTTCTACTCGACCGGGTCGTCGAGGATCTGGACGACCGTCTGGGCGCGGTGTTGCGCGATTTTGGGACGGTGCTCGACCTCGCCACCCCCGGCGCGGGCGCGGGCGCGGCGCTCGCAGCCCGGTACCCAACGGCCTTGCGACTCCGCTTGGCGGCACTGCCTGGATCCGGCGGCAACCACATCGTCGGAGACCCGGAATTCCTCCCATTCGCGGCCGGGAGCCTCGATCTCGCAGTCTCCCTGCTGACGCTCCACGCCGTCAACGACCTGCCCGGGACGCTGATCCAGCTGCGCCGGGCGTTGCGGACAGACGGCCTGTTCCTCGGCTGCCTGCTCGGCGGCGCTACCCTGACCGAACTGCGCCAGAGCTTCGCCCAGGCCGAGAGCGAGATCGAGGGCGGGATCAGCCCGCGGGTGGCGCCCTTCGCGGCGGTGCGCGAGGCCGGGGCGCTGCTGCAGCGGGCGGGCTTCGCCCTGCCGGTGGCCGATACCGACACCCTAACGGTGCGCTACGCCGACCCGTTCGGGCTGATGCGCGACCTGCGCGCCATGGGCATGACCAACGTTCTCACCGAGCGGCGCCGCACGCCCCTGCGCCGGGCGACGCTGGTGCGCGCCGCCGAGGTCTATGCCGAGCGCTTCTCCGACCCGGACGGGCGCGTGCGCGCCACGTTCGAGGTGCTCTGGCTCTCGGGCTGGGTGCCCCACGAGAGCCAGCAGAAACCGCTGCGCCCCGGGACCGCGAAATCACGCCTCGCCGACGCCCTCGGCACCATCGAGCTCAAACCGGAGACTGGGAGAACGCCATGAAGCAGCCAGGTCCTGACCATCCGATCACCCTCACGCCGGAGCCACGCCGGATCCGCGTGCTCGTCGCCGGTGTGGCAGTGGCGGACACGCGCAAAGCCGTGCGCCTGCAGGAGGCGACCTATCCGCCGGTGTTCTACATCCCGCGGGCCGACATCCGAGCCGACCATTTCGTACCCTCGGCACGGACCAGCCACTGCCCGTACAAGGGCGATGCCCGCTACTTCGACCTTGTCGTCGACGGCACGCGGCGACCCGATGCCGTGTGGAGCTACGAGGCGCCCTTTCCGGCGGTGGCGGAGATCCAGGGCCACGTCGCCTTCTATCCTGACCGCGTCGATGCCATCGAGGTTTCGGAGACGGCGTAGCGGGCCGGCGACGATCCGCGCCTTCAATCCTTCAGCAGACCCCAGAACGCGTGCTTGCGACCGTGTGACCGCCGCAGCGCCTCGCGGTAGGCGGCCGGCGGCGGGTCGATCGCCCCCGCCGCCAGGCGGTCGGCGAGGCCGTCGAGTTCGAGCAGATAGCGGGCGCCGTGCGTGTAGGCGGCGCTGCGACCCGGATCGAGGATGCCGTCGAGCAGGCGGCGATACAGGATCGTTGCGGCGAGCGGGTGATCCTGGACGAGGGCCTCAGCGGCCGGCGCCAGCACGGCATAGTGCTCGCCTTGCCAGACCGTCCGCTTTGCGGTGACCAGCCCGGCGGCCCGCCGGAGGTCGGGCCAGCTCACCAGGAAGGCGAGCGCCCGGTGCGCGTTGGAGAAGGAGGCGGCGTGATCCAGCGCCCGCAGGAGCGCCTCCTCGTCCTCGAAGTCCGGCAGCTTGGCGAGGTAGGCGCGCAGCATCGGGGCATCGAGATTGCGCTCGAACAGCGTCCAGCGCAGAGCCTGCGCCGCGTCGCCCTGGCCCAGCGTGTCGAGGATCTCGATCTCCAGGGCCTGCCGCTCGCGCTCGGGCCCGCGCGGGTCGAAACCCGCGATCAGGTCGGCGCGCGTGACGACACGCAGGCCGGGTTCCGGCTCGCGTCGGATCCAGTCCAGGGCCTCCCCGGCCCGGCCGGCGGCGAGCAGCCGTTGCGCGATCGACAGGCGGTCCTCCCGGCCCGGCGCGATCGCGCTCTCGAGGGCGATGAAGGCATCCGCGTCGTTGCGCCTGTCCGCGATCACCTGGCGCAGGCGCAGGATCAGGCCCCTTGCGGCGTTGCGGCGATAGGCGGCCTCGTTCCGGGCCTCGCCGCCCTTCGCCATGCCGGCGGCCGCCTGCGCGAGGGCAGCGTCGATCTCCGCCAGCGCCTCGGCATCGAGGGTCGGGACCATCTCCGCCAGCAGCGTGCCGAGGGGCCCGAACGGGTCGGCCGTGAACGGGCCGACGAGGCTGGTCGCCACCCGTCCGGCTTCGGCGGGTGTCAGGCCGGCGGCAGTCTCGACGAAGGCGTCGGTGGCGCGCTCGTAGACGCCCTGCACCGCGCCGGTGCTGTCGTCGACCCGGTTCAGCACCGCGTCGGCGCCATCGAGGAACCGCCGGAGGCGTTCGAGGGCGGCGCTGGCATCCAGCGGGCGCAGCTCGTCGAGGATGACCGTCACGGTGGCGTCGAGATCGGCCGCGAAGGCCCGGCGCTTCTGCCAGTCGATATAGCCATGGGCGGATTCGAGCGCCGCCAGCCGCCGGTCGACCATCGCCGCCACCGCCTCCGGCCCCTGCAGGGCCGCGAGCGCCGCGGTCACCAGCTTCTTGAAGGTGGGATTGCGCGTGGTCTCGCCGAGAACCAGCCCGATGAGCCGCTCGGGCCCCAGAGCCGCAAGGGTCTCCGGCGACGGGGTGGTGCGGCGCGCACCCTTGGCGCGCGCGGGCTTGGGAATCGCATCCGGCTTCGAGCGGGTCCCGGCGCCCGCCCGGGTTACGGCCTTCGCACGCGCCACAATTCGCCCCGCCGATGCGCCCGGTCCGGCTACTCCTCGACCTTGGCGCGGGGGCGATCGTTACCCTGCGCGGTCTCGTCGTGCCAACTTCCGGCTTGGTCCTGGTAGCGGATGCCCTCGGTGGAACCGGGGACCTGCTGCTCGGCGGCGGCGGCCTGGGCGGCCTGCAGCGCATCCTCGCGGCTCGGGAAGGTCTCGGAGAAGACGTCGCCGACCTTGTAGGCGAAGCCGCCATCGTGCTCGACGATGCGATAGGTAACTTCGGACATTGCGACTCCTGTACGCGTTCGGATCGGTGGCAGATTAATTGAACGCGAACACATCGCCCGCCGCCGGGTTCCAACCCGGCCTCCGATCCGCCGGAAAGTCCCGTTAGCGGCGGTGGATCCCGGCAGCAGACGAACGACGATGCAGCTTCGACCGATCCTCGCTCTCGCCCTTCTCATGGCCGCGCAGCCGGCCCGCGCCGAGGAGGGATTTTTCGACTCGCTGTTCGGCGGCTCGTCGCGATCTGCGCCGCCCAACCCATTCGCTTCGAATTACCCGTCGGCCCCGCCCACCGCCGACGAAGTTCGCGCGGAGCGTCAGCGGCGCCCGGTCCGGGGCGAGCGCAGCCGGGGTCCGGTGCCGCCGGGCCGGATCCCGGAGGAGTGAAGCGGTTATCGGACGGTCGTCATGGTGCGGACGGCGGGACTCGAACCCGCACGGCCTTGCGGCCGCAAGATTTTAAGTCTCGTGCGTCTACCGGTTCCGCCACGTCCGCATGGGCCCCTCGGTAGCCGCGCCGGCGCGCGCGATCAAGCGGGGGGCGTCCAGCCGTAGAGCCAAGCGTAGCGGTCACGCATGCCGTCGGGGCCGAGGCGGGCCATGACCGTGTTGCGGGCGAAGCCCACGAGGCGGCCGGCGTGATAGGTCCGGCCGTTGGAACGGGCCGCCCATTGCACCCGCCGCACCCGTGCCGTGCGCGCGCCGGAGTAGGCCGCGAGCGCCGCGGGGACATCCGGGTTATCCGCCAGGGCGCACCTCAGCACGGCCGCATCCTCGATCGCCAGGGCCGCGCCCTGCGCCAGGTACGGCAGGACCGGGTGCGCGGCATCGCCGAGCAGCGCCACCCGGCCGGCGGCCAGGGGACGGGCCACGGCCCGGTCGGCCAGCGACCAGACCAGCCAGGAATCGGGCAGGCCGAGCAGGTCGCGCAGAGGCCCGGCACAGCCGCGCAGATGGGCGCGCAGAACCGCCGGCTCGCCCAGCCGGCCCCAATCGTCGTCGCCCACCGCCTCGGGCACCACCGCGACGACGTTCAGGAAGCGGCCGCCCCGCACCGGGTAATGTACCACGTGCCGGCCGCGGCCGAGCCACAGGCCCGTCGCCGGGCCCTGCAACGCTTCCGTCACCGCCTCGCTCGGGATCAGGGCGCGCCACGCCGCCGCCCGGCCCGGTCGCAGCGGTGCCGCGTCGAGATGGCCGCGCAGCCGCGAGCGCAGGCCGTCGGCGCCGATCACGAGATCGAACGGCAGGGCCTGAGCGCCGCCACTGCTCTCGGCGGTGAGGGTGGAGCCCGCGTCGGTCTCGGCCAGCCCGGTGACGTCGCGGCCCATCATCAGGCGGATCGCCGGGCGGCTGCGCAGGGCATCGAGCAGCAGGGTCTGCAGGTCGGCCCGGTGGATCACGTAATAGGGCGCGCCGAAGCGCTGCTGCGCCGCCGCACCGAGGGCCACGCCGCCGATCCGGCGGCCGCTCTCGAGGGCGCGCACCTCAACTCCCGGCGGCTCGCTCGCCGCCCGGCGCAGGGCCGCCGAGAGGCCGAGATCGGCCAGCACCCGGCTCGCATTCGGGGAGATCTGGATCCCGGCGCCAACTTCGCTGAAGCCGGTGCGGCGCTCGATCACCGTGACGGCGTGGCCGGCGTCCGACAGCGCGAGGGCCGCGGTCAGACCGCCGATCCCGGCCCCGACGATTCCGATGTCCAGAGAAGGTCGACTGTCCGCGGGCAATGTGGGGGGCGCTATTCCGCGGCGACCGCGGCGGCGTCGTGCCAGACGCAGGCCTGCGGATCCGCCTCGTCGGCCTTGAGGCCGGCGCGGTAGCGATACAGCGTCGAGCAGTACTGGCAGATGATCTCGGTGTCGGCGCCCATGTCGAGGAACACGTGCGGGTGGTCGAACGGCGGCAGCGCGCCGATGCACATGAATTCCTTCACCCCGACCGCGACCACCGGCACGCCGGGCTCGTTGTGGAAGTGCGGTACCGCCTTGCCTGCCATACGGCCCTCGCCTGCCCCGCACCCGTCCGCGCGGGCGAATCTGCCCGGGCGCTCCGGGGCACCTCGCGGCCGCTTATGCCGCCAGCCCCGCGGCCCGCGCAAGCCTCCACCGCCGCGCACCCGTGCACCGCCCGGCGCAGGCGGCTTGGCCTGCCGCGCCGGGCACCGTACATAGGTTCAGCACCCGATTTACGACGCCGCAAAAAGTCTCGACGATGCAACAGGAACAGGCCACCGCGCAGGGCACGCGCCGCGCGCCGGAGCCGCCGATCCACGGCCCCGAAGGCTTCGAGGGCATGCGCCGGGCCGGGCGCCTGACCGCCGAGGCCCTGGACATCCTGATGGAGGCGACCCAGCCCGGCGTCACCACCGAGGAACTCGACCGGCTCGCCTACGAGTTCGCCATGGATCACGGGGCCTACCCGGCCTCGCTGCTCTATCGCGGCTATCCGAAGTCGATCTGCACGTCGATCAACCACGTGGTCTGCCACGGCATCCCGAACGACAAGCCGTTGCGCGAGGGCGACATCGTCAACCTCGATTGCTGCCTGATCCTCGACGGCTGGCACGGCGATTCGAGCCGGATGGCCTATGTCGGCGAGGTGCCGCGCAAGGCACAGCGCCTGTGCGAGATCACCTACGAGGCGCTGATGCGCGGCGTCGCGGCGGTGAAGCCCGGCGGCTCGACCAACGATATCGGCCGGGCGATCCAGACCTATGCCGAGAGCGAGCGCTGCTCGGTTGTGCGCGATTTCTGCGGCCACGGTCTCGGGCGGATCTACCATGATGCGCCGACGATCCTGCATTACGTCGAGGCGAGCTACGACGTGCCGCTGAAGCCCGGACAGTTCTTCACCATCGAGCCGATGATCAATCTCGGCCGCCCGGCCGTGAAGGTTCTGGGCGACGGCTGGACCGCGGTGACCCGCGACCGCTCGCTCTCGGCCCAGTTCGAGCACACCGTGGCGGTGACCGAGACCGGCGTCGAGATCTTCACGGTCTCGCCCAAGGGGCTCCATCAGCCCATCAATCCGGCCGCCTGACCGGCCGTGGCGCCGGAGGACGGAGCGGCGGGGCTGTTCGCCGACAGCGCTGCTCCCGTCGCCAAGGAGGCGCCGCATTATCACGGGCATCGCGACCGCCTTCGCGAAAAGTTCTCGGCGGCCGGCGGCGACGCCCTGCCGGATTACGAGCTGCTGGAGCTGGTCCTGTTCCGGGCGATCCCCCGGCGGGACGTGAAGCCGCTCGCCAAGGCGCTGGTCGCCCGGTTCGGCAGCTTCGCCGAGGTGCTGAGCGCGGAGCCGGCGCGGCTCATGGAGGTCGAGGGCGTGAGCGCCGGGGTCGCCGCCGACCTCAAGGTGATCGAGGCCGCGGCCAGGCGGCTCACCCGGGGCGCCCTGCGCGAGCGCGATCTCCTCGATTCCTGGAGCGCACTCCAGGACTATCTGCGCACCACCATGGCGTTCGCTCCGCGCGAGGAGTTCCGCATCCTGTTCCTCGACAGGCGCAATCACCTCATCGCCGACGAGGTGCAGGGGCGCGGCACGGTCGACCATACGCCGGTCTATCCCCGGGAGGTCGCCCGCCGGGCCCTGGAGCTCTCGGCCACCGCGATCATCCTGGCCCACAACCACCCGTCGGGCGACCCCAGCCCCTCGGCGGCCGACGTGGCGATGACCCGCGAGATCGTATCCGTCCTGGCACCACTGAAAATTGTGGTCCACGACCATGTCATCCTCGGTCGAAACGGACATGCCAGCCTGAAAGGCCTCAAGCTGTTCTGATCTTCCTGCCATCTTGAGCGTTGTCGACCGCGGGTATAGCCCTGGTGGCTGGCGCGCCTCTTGCCTGAAGAGCGGGAGCGTAAGGGAGAAACGGAATGGCGTTGACGGCCTTCGACGAGATGAACGGGATCGGCAACGGCGCCGCCGATCCGGCCGCCGTCCGCGACGCCTACGGCAAGCTGAAGACCTGGCTCGAGACCACGCCGCCCGAGCACTTCAACACCCGCCGGAGCCAGGCCGAGTTGCTGTTCCGCCGGATCGGCATCACCTTCGCGGTCTACGGCGACAACGAATCGACCGAGCGGCTGATCCCCTTCGACATCATCCCACGGGTGATCACAAAGCCGGAATGGGATTTCCTGGAGCGCGGTCTCAAGCAGCGGGTGACGGCGATCAACCTGTTCCTGAAGGACGTCTACGGCGCCCAGGAATGCATCAAGGCCGGCATCATCCCCGCCGATCTGGTTTACCGGAACGCCCATTACCGCATGGAGATGCGCTCGTTCCGGGTGCCGCACGATCTCTACGTCCACGTCGCCGGCATCGACATCGTCCGCACCGGCGAGAAGGACTTCTTCGTCCTCGAGGACAATGCCCGGATTCCGTCCGGGGTCTCCTACATGCTCGAGAACCGGGAGGTGATGCTGCGCCTGTTCCCGGACCTGTTCTCCAAGCACCGGGTCGCGCCGGTGGAGAACTACCCGGACGCCCTGCTGGCCACCTTGCGCAGCCTCGCGCCGACCTCGGCCACCCGCGACCCGACCGTGGTGCTGCTGACCCCCGGCCGCTACAACTCGGCCTTCTACGAGCACTCGTTCCTGGCCGACAAGCTCGGCGTCGAGCTGGTGGAGGCCTCCGACCTCTTCACCAAGGACGATGTGGTGTACATGCGCACCACCGAGGGGCCGCGGCGGGTCGACGTGATCTACCGCCGCCTCGACGACGATTTTCTGGATCCCCTCGTCTTCCGCCCCGACTCAGTCCTCGGCGTGCCGGGCCTGATGAATGCCTACGAGCGGGGCTCCGTGACGTTGGCCAACGCCGTCGGGACCGGCATCTCGGATGACAAGGCCGTCTACAGCTACATGCCGGAAATCGTGAAATTCTTCACCGGCGAGGAGCCGATCCTGCACAACGTGCCGACCTATCGCTGCCGCGAGAAGGAGTCCTTCGCCTACGTGATGGACAACCTTTCCGAACTCGTGGTGAAGGAGGTCAACGGTTCGGGCGGCTACGGCATGCTGGTCGGGCCGCATGCGAGCAAGCGCGAGATCGAGGATTTCGCCAAGAAGCTCAAGCATGCCCCGGACGGGTTCATCGCCCAGCCGACCCTGTCGCTCTCGACCTGCCCGACCTTCGTGGCCTCCGGGGTCGCCCCGCGCCACGTCGACCTGCGGCCGTTCGTGCTCAACGGTGCCGACCAGATCCGCATCGTTCCCGGGGGGCTGACCCGGGTCGCGCTGAAGGAGGGGTCTTTGGTTGTCAATTCCAGCCAGGGCGGTGGTACGAAGGATACCTGGGTGCTCGACGCTTAAGGATACGAACGCCCCATATCCTGACGCGCCGCCTGCCGCCGAGCCGATCCGAGTCGCCAAAATGCTCTCCAGGACTGCCGACAACCTCTTCTGGCTCTCGCGCTACGTGGAGCGCGCCGATTTCGTCGCGCGCATCCTCGACGCGGCGCACCGGCTGGCCTCGCTGCCCACCAGCTACGGCGGCGGCGAGACCAACGAGTGGGAATCAGCCCTCGCCTCGGCCGGCGATCCCGAGCTGTTCAAGCCGCATTACAGCGTGGTCAACGCCGACACGGTCTGCGACTTTCTGGCGTTCAGCCCGCACAACCCGTCCTCGATCCGCTCCTGCATCGAATCGGCCCGCGAGAATGCCCGCTCGGTCCGCACGGCCCTCACCACCGAGATGTGGGACGCGATCAACGGCGCCTGGCTGGAGCTGCGCAACTACGCCGGCAAGGATCTCAGCCGCGACGAGTTCGGCCGGTTCCTCGACTGGGTGAAGACCGTCTCGCTCACCTTCGACGGCTCGGCCTTCCGGACGATGCTGCGCAACGACGCCTTCTGGTTCACCCGGCTCGGCACCGCGATCGAGCGGGCCGACAACACCGCCCGCATCCTCGACGTGAAGTACCAGATCCTGCTGCCGCAGAACGAGACGGTCGGCGGCAGCCTAGACTACTTCCAGTGGACCACGATCCTGCGCGAGGTCTCGGCCTTCAACGCCTATCACTGGGTCTATCGGGAGAGCGTCAAGCCGCTGCTGGTGGCGGATCTGCTGATGCTGAACAAGCAGATGCCGCGCTCGTTTGCCAATTGCTACGGCGTGATCGTCGAGTATCTCGACCTGATCGCCGACGCCTACGGCCGCCGCGGGCCGAGCCAGCGGCTGGCCGGGAACATGCTGGCGAAGCTCGACAGCGAGGATATCGACCGCGTGTTCAATTCGGGTCTCCACGAGTTCGTCGAGGCGTTCATCGCCGAGAACAACAGGGTGGGCGAAGCCATCGCCAAGCAGTATCTGGTCGGCTAGCGCGTTCTGACGGATATCCGGCTCGGAACGATGCGATAAGATCGTGATGACGTTTTGAGGAAGACGGACAGGCCCGGCGCATGCGCATCCGCGTGGTCCACGAGACCATCTACACCTACGAGCAACCGGCCCGCGGGCTCGTGCAGGTCATGCGCCTGACGCCGCGGGACCATGACGGCCAATATGTCCGCACCTGGCGGATCGACACCTCCATCGACGGGCGGCTCACCGCCCGCGAGGATGGGTTCGGCAACATCGTCCACTGGTTCACGCCGGACGCGCCGGCGGATGCCCTGACCATCCGGGTCACCGGCGCGGTCGATACCGAGGACACCCACGGGGTGGTCCGTGGCACCGTCGAACGCCTGCCGGACGAGTTCTACCTGCGGGACACGGATCTCTGCACGATCAGTTCGGAGCTGCAGATCTTCGCCGAGCGGGTCGCCACCGACGGCGACGGCACGCCGCTCGCCGTGCTGCACCGCCTGCGCGGCGCCGTCCCCGAAGCGGTGGTCTACGAGCCCGGGCCGGCCGCCAACGGCGTGCCCTCCGCGAAGGCGTTCGCCGCCGGCAAGGGCATCTGCCAGGATCTGACCCACGTCTTCATCGCCGCCGCTCGCCATCTCGGAATTCCGGCCCGCTACGTCGCCGGCTATCGCGCCCGCGACGACGGTGAGGCCGATGTCGAGGCGCCCCATGGCTGGGCCGAGGCCCTGGTGCCGGATCTCGGCTGGGTGGCGTTCGACCCGTGCTACGAGAACGCCCCGTCCGACGGCTCCATCCGCGTCGCTACGGGGCTGGACTACCTGGGCGCGGCGCCGATCCGCGGCAGCCGCACCGGCGGCGGGACCGAGACACTGGACGTCAAGCTCCGCGTCGAGCAAGGCAAGGACGCCGCTCAATCCTGATTCCCGAAGAGACGGGCCCCCGGCTGGACGATAGCCGGAGGCACCCCGTGAGAGCCCGAAAGCCATGACCTACTGCGTCGGTGTCCTCGTCGAGGAGGGGCTCGTGATGGTCGCCGACACCCGCACCAATGCGGGGCTCGACGACATCTCGACCTATCGCAAGCTCCACCACTTCAACGTGCCGGGCGAGCGGGTGATGATGCTGGCCTCGGCGGGCAACCTCTCGATCACCCAGTCGGTCCTGAGCCTGCTGCAGGAAGGCGTGCCTGGCGACGAGGGCGAGCCGGCCCAGAAGCTGATCGAGGCGCCGACGATGTTCCAGGCGGCGCAGCTCATCGGCCGCGCCATCCGGCGGGTGCGGGAGATCGAGAAGGCTGGGTTCGAGGCGGCCAGCATCCGGTTCTCGATCTCGCTGCTGTTCGGCGGTCAGATCGCCGGCGAGGACATGCGGCTGTTCCTGATCTACTCGGCCGGCAACTTCATCGAGTGCAGCACCGACGCGCCGTTCCTCCAGATCGGCGAGCATAAGTACGGCAAGCCGATCCTCGACCGCGCGGTGAAGTTCGAGAGTGATCTGTACGACGCCTTGAAGGTGAGCCTGGTTTCGATGGATTCGACCATGCGGTCGAATCTCGGCGTCGGCCTGCCGATCGACATCGCGGTCGCCCGCCGCGGCGCCCTCGACCTCGAAGTGAACCACCGGATCGAGGCCGGCGAGGGCTACTTTCATGATCTGCGCGAGCGCTGGTCGGCGGCGCTCCGGGCCGCCCACCGGGCGATCCCGCGGCCGCCCTACGGGCCGGCTGCGAAGCAGGGTTAGCCATTCCCCGGCGCAAAACGCGGGCGCGGCCGAGCCAGCCGAACCACGTGGCGTTGTGCGGACATCATGGATGCGGGGATCATTTTGCGGTGTCACCGACGTGACGCATGGCTCTGCCATGTGGCGGATCTTCCTCGCTGGATCGTGCCACCATGCGTTCGCCCTGCTTTTCGGCTTTGTTCGTCTCGACCTGTCTCGGCCTCATGACGGGCGCATCCGCCGAGACCCTTTATCCAGCCACCCTGGCGGGCCATGTCGTCCTGCCGGCCCTGAGCTTCGTTGCGCCGCCCGCCGATGTGCCGGCGGACCTGAAAGTCACCGGCAAGTTCACCACCGGCCGCCGGGTCGATCAGCTTGGCACGGTCGAGATCCTGGATGACGGCCGGCCCACCGGGGTGAAGCTGCCCCTGGCGGGCGTCCCGCTCCAGGGTCATTCCGGAATCAAGCGGATGCCGGACGGCACATTCTGGGTGATCACCGATAACGGCTTCGGCGCGAAGGCGAATTCGCCGGACGCCATGCTGTACCTCAACCATTATCGCATGGACTGGAAAGCCGGGACGGTGGACCGGCTCGACACCGTGTTCTTGCGCGATCCCGACAAGCGCGTGCCGTTCCGGATCGCCAACGAGGCGACCGCGACCCGGTACCTGACCGGGTCCGATTTCGACACCGAGAGTTTTCAGTTCGTCGGCGACAAGATCTGGATCGGCGACGAGTTCGGCCCCTTCCTGATTCGCGCCGACAAGACCGGACGAGTCGAGGCGGTGTTCGAGACCCAGCTCGACGGCCGGCTGCTGCGCTCGCCCGACCATCCCGCGGTGACCACGCCGGGCGCCCCCGGCGGCACGGTGGCGTTCGACATCCGCCGTTCGAAAGGCTTCGAGGGCATGGCTGCCTCGCCTGACGGGAAACACCTCTATGCGCTTCTCGAAGGGCCGGTCTGGGACTCCGACAAGAAGGCGTTCGAGCAGGATGACGAGGGCCGTGCCTATCTGCGCATCCTCGAATTCGACATCGCCGGCGAACGCTGGACCGGGCGCTCCTGGAAATACGTGCTGGAGGCCAACGGCAACGCCATCGGCGATTTCAACCTGATCGACGCGACCCACGGACTCATCATCGAGCGCGACGACAACGAGGGCACCGCCGACCGCGCATGCCCGACCGGAGAGAAGCGCCCCGACTGTTTCGCGACGCCGGCCAAGTTCAAGCGGGTGTTCAAGATCGAGATGAGCGATGCGAATGTCGGCGGCCCGGTGCGCAAGATCGGAGCGATCGACCTGCTGCACATCGCCGACCCGCAGCATCTCGCCCGCAAGCCGCTGACCGACGGCGCCCTCGCGTTTCCGTTCTTCACGATCGAGAACGTCGACCGGGTCGATGCCACGCACATCATCGTCGGCAACGACAACAACCTGCCGTTCTCGGCGAGCCGCGACCCAGCGAAGGCGGACGACAACGAGTTCGTGCTGCTCGAAGTCGGGGCCTTCCTGGCCGCTCAGTAGCCGCCGGTCACGCGGTCCAGGCGGCCAGGAAGGCACGGGCTGCGGCGGCTGGGTCGGCGGCGCGCATCAGCCCGCCCATCACGGCGACGCAAGCGGCCCCCGCGGCCCGGCAGTCCGGAATGCGCTCGACCGTGACGCCGCCGAGCGCCACCACCGGCAGGCCGGCGCGACGGGCCGCGGCGATGCCCGCGGGGCCGAGGGCCGGGCCATAGCCGGGCTTGCTGGCGGTGGGATAGATCGGGCTCAGCGTGACGTAGTCGGCGCCGGCCGTGGCAGCGATCTGTGCCTCGGCGGGTGTGTGGGCCGAGACGCCGATCAGCGCGCCGCGTCCCAGAACCTCGCGCGCCGCCGCGATCGCCTCCGGCCCGCTCCCGCCGCCGAGATGCACGCCGTCGGCGCCGAGCGCCCGGGCCAACGCGACATCGCCGCCGACCGTGAGGAACGCGCCGGCCGCGCGGGTTCGGGCAGCGATCTCGGTGCCGAGCCGCAGCCGCACTTCCGGCTCCAAGTCGCGGTCGCGGAACCAGACCCAGCGAGCGCCGCCGCCGAGAACCGCCTGAACGGTGTCGGCCAGGAGTCGGGACTGCCCGTGCCGGTCCGTCACAGCCAGCAGGCGCGACGGCAGCGGCCTCACGAGCCGACGAGACCGAGCTGCGGGCTCGACGGATCCGCCCGGCCGCGGCGGGGAATGCGGCCGGCTACATAGGCGTCGCGGCCCGCCTCGACGGCGCGGCCCATGGCGCGCGCCATCCGCACCGGGTCGTCGGCCTTGGCGATGGCGGTGTTGATCAGGCAGGCGGCTGCGCCCAGCTCCATGGCGATGACCGCGTCGGAGGCCGTGCCGATGCCGGCATCGACGATCACCGGCACCCTGGCCCGACGGCAGATCAGCTCGATATTGGCGGGGTTGGCGACGCCCATGCCCGAGCCGATCAGCGAGCCCATCGGCATGATCGCGGCGCAGCCGAGATCCTCCAGGCGCTGGCACACCACCGGATCGTCGTTGCAATAGGGTAGGACCACGAAACCTTCATCCACGAGGTGGCGGCAGGCCTCGATCAGCTCGGCCACATCCGGGTAGAGGGTCTCGCGATCACCGATCACCTCGACCTTGATCCAGGTGGTATCCAGCGCCTCGCGGGCGAGTTCGGCGGTCATGATCGCGTCGCGGGCGGTCTCGCAGCCGGCGGTGTTGGGCAGGAAGCGCTTGCCCTTGAGGATCCGCACGGTGTCGGAGCCGTGGCCCTGGAGCGACACCCGGCGGATCGAGGCCGTGACCACCTCCGCCCCGGAGACCGCGACGGCGTCGCGCATGATCGCCTGGGTCGGGTAGCCGGCGGTGCCGATGAAGAGCCGCGATGACAGCTCCACCCCGGCGACGGTGAAGCGATCCGCCTCGGCCTCGGGGCGCAGCGGCGTGACGATCTGGTCCATGGTCAACCTCCCTGCATGGCGCGGACGATCTCGACGCGGTCGCCCTCGGCGACCGGCGTCGCATCCCAGTCGTTACGGCGCAGCACGCGGCCGTTCAGCGCGATGGCGACGCCCTGCGGGCTCTCGATGCCCGTCTCCTCGGCCTCGACCAAGAACAGGGCCGCGATGGTTTCGACCGCGTGCTCGCGCGGCTCGCCGTTCACCAGGAGCTTCATGCCGAGGCCCTCCGGGGTTCGGGTCGGTCGAAGCGCGCCCGGGTGAACGGCTTGGCGATCTCGGGCAGCGCACCGTGCATCACTAGCGCGGCGACCGCGTCGGCGGTGACGGGGGCGAGCAGGTAGCCGTTGCGGTGATGGCCGGTGGCGACGACGAGGTTCGGCGCGATCGTGTCGATGATCGGTGCGTCGTCGTCCGAAGTGGGTCGGTAGCCGCTCCACACGGCCTCGACTTCCATCTCCTCGATGCCCGGCAGCACCCGGCGGGCGCCCTCCAGCAGCGCGTAGAGGCCGCCGGCGGTGACGCCCGGACGGAAGCCGCAATCCTCCACGGTGGCGCCGACGATCAGCTGGCCGTCGCTCTTCGGCGCCATGTGAACCTGCTCGGTCCAGATCATCCGGCTTAGCGTGCCGGTGCGGGCATTGGTGCGCAGGGCCAGCGACTGACCCTTGAGCGGGCGCACGGGCAGGGCGAGCGCCTCGGGCAGCAGGCCCCCCTCCCCGCTCCAGGCTCCCGAGGCCAGCACGACGGTGCCGGCCGCGACGGCGTGATCTCCAGCCCGGAGGCCGGTGACCGTCTCCCCCGACCAGTCGAGCCCAGTGACGGCCGTGTGCTCCACCAGGGTCACGCCGGCGCGCCGGCAAGCCTCGGCCAGCGCTGCCATCACGAGGCGCGGATCGACTTGATGATCCAGCGGGCAAAGGATTCCGGCGGTGACGGAGGGGCGCAGGCCCGGCTCCAGGCGGCGCACCTCGGTGCCCGGCAGCCACGCGGCGTCGAGGCCGGAGCGGCGCTGCAGGTCGTAGCGGAAACGCAGGCGCTCGACCTCGTCCCGGCCGATGGCGACCACCACGGTCCCGTCCGGCCGATAATCGATCGGCAGGCCGGTCTCGGCCTCGAGCGCGGCGCGAAAGCCCGGCCAGAGCCGGAGGGATTCGAGGGCGAGCGGCAGGAGCGGGTCCGAGCCGGGCTCGTGCTCGGCGGCCGGGGCGAGCATGCCGGTGGCGGCCAGGCTCGCTCCCGCGCCGATCGTGTCGCGCTCGACGACGACGACCGAGCGGCCGGCGCGGGCCAGCCGCCACGCGATCGACAGGCCGATCAGCCCGCCGCCGACGATGGCGATATCGGTGCGCGCGGGTAGCGACGCCGACACGGCGAGACCGGCCGGTAGCCGGCGGCGTCGGATCGGGGAAACGGGGCGGTCAAAGGCCAAGATCATCTCCGCGGGATTCCGTCGCGAAGATCGGGCCGTCTGCTTCTGTGCGAAGCGTGAGCCTGCCTTTTGGGCGGCCGCGGTCCAATCCCTACGCCGGTATGAGCCGGATCAGGTTCGAAGGATTTCCGCGCCGCAGGTCCGGAAGGACGTGCCAGCGGTTTCTCAGCCCCTTGCCGGGGATCTCCCTGGAACAGCCACAGATCTGGTCCCGCGGGCGGCGCCGGTCAACCCCAGGTCCGGTCGCTCCGATCTGGAGGGTGAACAAACGGCCGGTCGCAGTCACTGCCTGGACAAGACGGTGAGAGATGCGCGCGTCAGCTCGGCTTTCGCGGCCGCAGGAATTTCGGACGGAACACTGCCATCGGCTCTCGGAACCCGTCGAGGACGTGCTCGCCCAGCGGGATCGGATCGCCCCAGAGGAAATCGACGAACGGCTTCGACATCAGCAGCGGCTCGCCGAGCTGCCGGTTCAGCCGTGAGAGGCGGCTGGCGAGGTTCACGTCACGGCCAATAACCGTGAAATCGAGCCGGGAGCCCGAGCCGACATTGCCGTAGGCGGCTTCGCCGTGGTGGAGCGCGATCCCGGCCGCCACCGGCACCGCGAACTGATGCAGGGCGTTGGCCTCGTCGAGGGCCGCCAGCGCGTGCTGCGCCGCCGTGAGCGCCCCCTTGGCGGCACCGCCGAGATCGTCGCCGGACTCGCGAAAGATCGCCAGCAATCCATCGCCCAGATATTTCAGGACCTCGCCGCCCTCGCGCTCGATCGGCGGCACCAAGCAGTCGAAGAACACGTTGAGCAGGCCGACCGCCTCCTCCGGCGTCATGTCGGCGGAGGTGCGGGTGTAATCGCGCATGTCGGCGAACAGGATCGCCGAGCGGATCCGCGTCACCTGCCCCCGGCGGATGTCGCCCGCCAGGATCGCCCGGTGCGGCTCGTCGCCGACATAGAGGCGCAGCACGTGGTCGAGCTGCTTGTTGAGAACGCGCATCTCCATCACGGCGGCCAAAGCCGGCATGACGAAGCGCAGGATCGCGATGTCCTCGTCGCGGAATCCCTCCGGCGCCCATGTGGCGAAGGTGATCCCGTTCTTGGTGCCGTTAGTGAAGAACAGCGGCGCCACGACATAGTGGGTGTAGCCGCCGGCCTTCAGGTCCGGGATGATCGCGTAGGCGTCGTCCGGCGTCTCGGCAATGTCCAGGATCAGCCATTCGCCGGTCTCGTGGACCGTGTGGAACGGGCTGCTGAGATAAGCCTCCTGCGAGCGGCTCCCGTGCGGGAACAGGCGCACGCTGGTGCCGCCGTCCCGGGTCCAGACCCGGCCGACCCCGGCATATTCCGAATGCAGGGTGTCGATCGCCGTGGAGGCCCGATCGACCGGCACGCCGACCGAAATCAGCCGCTCGGCGAGGCCCGAGAGCATGTCCTCGGCCTTCTCCAGCCGGGCGCCCTCGCCCAGCAGCCAGTCCCGCAGGCCCACCGAGGGCTGAAGCGCGCCGAAGGGCACGTCGTCGGCTTCGGAGCCATCCGCGAAGGCCGTCGGCAATCCGGGCGTTGGCGGGCGGCGTTCGAGCATGGCGCCAAAATGGGGGCCGCGCAGCCCGGTGGCAACGCGGTCGAAGGAGAGGCGCCGCGAATTCCGCGACGGGGGGCTCAGTTGTCCAGGAAGCTCCGGAGCTTCCGGCTGCGCGACGGGTGCTTCAGCTTGCGCAGGGCCTTGGCCTCGATCTGCCGGATGCGCTCGCGGGTCACCGAGAATTGCTGGCCGACCTCTTCGAGGGTGTGGTCCGTGTTCATGCCGATGCCGAAGCGCATGCGCAGCACCCGCTCTTCGCGCGGGGTCAGCGAGGCGAGGACCCGCGTCGTCGTCTCGCGCAGGTTCGACTGGATCGCCGCGTCGATCGGCAGGACGACGTTCTTGTCCTCGATGAAGTCGCCGAGGTGGCTGTCCTCCTCGTCGCCGATCGGCGTCTCGAGGGAGATGGGCTCCTTGGCGATCTTCAGGACCTTTCGCACCTTCTCCAAGGGCATCGCCAATTTCTCGGCCAATTCCTCAGGCGTCGGCTCGCGGCCGATCTCGTGCAGCATCTGGCGCGAGGTCCGGACGATCTTGTTGATCGTCTCGATCATGTGCACCGGGATGCGGATGGTGCGGGCCTGGTCGGCGATCGAGCGGGTGATCGCCTGCCGGATCCACCACGTGGCGTAGGTCGAGAACTTGTAGCCGCGGCGGTACTCGAACTTGTCCACCGCCTTCATCAGGCCGATGTTGCCCTCCTGGATCAGGTCCAGGAACTGCAGGCCGCGGTTCGTGTACTTCTTGGCGATCGAGATCACGAGGCGCAGGTTGGCCTCGATCATCTCCTTCTTGGCCTGCCGGGCCTCGCGCTCTCCCTTCTGGACCATGTTGACGATGCGGCGGTACTCGCCGATCTCCAGGCCGGTCTCGGAGGCGAGGTCGAGGATCTGGGCGCGCAGGTCGGTGACCTGCTTCGAGCCGCGCTCGACCAGGTTCTTCCAGCCCTTGCCTCCCAGCGTGCCGACGCGCTCCATCCAGTTCGGATCGAGCTCGTAGCCCTGGTAGTGGCGCAGGAACTCGTCACGGGCCACGCCGTGGCTCTCGGCGTAGCGCATCAGCCGGCCCTCGTGGCCGATCAGCTGCTTGTTGATCGAGTAGAGCTGGCCGACCAGAGCCTCGATGCGGTTGTTGTTGAGCGACAGCGACTTCACGTCGGCGACGACGCTGTCCTTCAGCTCGATCTGCTTCTGGTTCTGGGCCGGGCTGTTCTTATCGCCGGCGGCCTTGCGCTCGGCGCCCTCGGTCTGGAACTTGCGCAGCTTGCGGTAATTCGCGGCGATCGCGTCGAAGGTCTCGAGCACCCGCGGCTTGATCTCGGCTTCCATCGCGGCGAGCGAGACGTTGTTCTCGAGGTCGTCCTCGTCGTCGCCGCCCTCCGGGGGCGCCGGCGGCTCGGCATCCTCGGCCCCCTCCTCGCTCTCGCCCTCGGCGATCTGCGGGGCGTTCTTGCCGTCGGGGCCGGCATAGGTCGCTTCGAGATCGATGATGTCGCGCAGGAGAACCTTGCCCTCCACGAGCTCGTCCCGCCAGATGATGATCGCCTGGAAGGTCAGCGGGCTCTCGCACAGGCCCGCGATCATCGCCTCGCGGCCAGCCTCGATGCGCTTGGCGATGGCGATCTCGCCCTCGCGGGACAGAAGCTCAACCGAGCCCATCTCGCGCAGGTACATCCGCACCGGATCGTCTGTGCGGTCGGTCGGCTCCTTGGTGGTCGTGGTGACCGCCACCGCACGCGTCGGCGCGACCTCGGCCACCTCGCCGCCCTCGGATTCCTCCTCCTCGGCGTCGGCGCCGTTGGCAGTCTTCTCCGTGGCGGCGGCCTCGTCGGTCTCCTCGGCCTCGACCACGTTGATGCCCATCTCGGACAGCTGCGACAGCACGTCCTCGAGCTGGTCGGGATCGGACTGGCCCTCGGGCAGAACCTCGTTGACCTCTTCGTAGGTCACGTAGCCGCGCTTCTTGGCGAGCTTGACCATCCGCTTGACCGAAGCATCCGTCAGGTCGAGGAGCGGCCCGTCGGTCTGCTGCTCGGGGGCAGCGTCCGTCTCGTCCCGTTCCGTTGCCTTCGTCGCCATGATCAGCCTATTGTTTCGGATGCGGCGCGCTGCGGAGGCCTAGAAGAAGGCCGCTCCACGCCGTCGGCGCCGCGATACTTGCGAGTGGCTCCGGATTGCTCCGGACGCCTTGGGTCGTCGGGTTCCGTATGCAAGCCCGAGGCTTGACCGATTGTTAACTATGGCGCGGTTCTGCCCGGCGCCACCGCCATCGCAAAGCCGTCACGCGGCGGTCGAGTCGTTCGACACCGGCTTGTCGGCTTCAGCCTCGGCGGCAAGGACGGTCTCCAGCCTCGCCTTGACTTCGCAGAGCCATGCCCACCCGGCATCGGTCGGATCGTCTTCAAACGCCTGCCGTGCTTCGCGAAGTTCGCTATGTAGCGCTCCTGCCTGCCGGTGCAAGATCATCGCCTGTCTGAGAGCGTCCGCGCGCTGCTGCGGATCGGCGTGCGGGGACAGCGTAATCCGGTCGCGCGAGCGGGCGAGCGCGAGAATCCGCTCCGCCGCCTCTGCGAGACCGGACCGTGTGATGCGGCTTTGCAACAGGTCGGCATTCGTTTGTCCGTCCTCTGCGGCACAAGCAAGCAGGACCGACAGAAGTGACCGGGCATCGGGATCCTCGAAGTCGAGCTCCGAGACTGCGTCGCCGAACTCGGCCAGCATTTCGGGGTGGACCAACAGCGTGCCGGCGATCACCGCCTCGCGCACCGGCGCAGCGCCGGAGAAGCCCGCGGAGGCGGTCATCGAGGCGCTGGGGCTTCCGGTGATGCGCGGCGAGACCGGCTCGCCCGGCCGGACGAAGCGGCGCCCCTGCCCCTTCGGCCCGGGTCCGGCGGAGCGCGCGCTCCGGGGCGACAGGCTGCGCAGCCGCTCCTCGATGTCGTCGCGGTAGTAGCGCTTGACCGTCTCGTCGCGGATCGTGGCGACGGTGGCGCGCAGCGTCTGGGTCAGTCCGGCCCGCCGCTCGGGCGTATCCGCCGGCCCGGATTCGAGGGCGCGGCGCCACAGTAGCTCCGACAGGGGCAACGCGGCCTGCAAGACCTGATCGATCGCGCCGGGACCGCTCGAGCGCAACAGATCGTCCGGATCCTGCCCGCCGGGCAACAGGGCGATCCGCAGCGACCGGCCCGGTTCGAGGGCCGGCAGCGCGATGTCGAGCGCCCGGAAGGCCGCCCGTTGGCCGGCCTTGTCGCCGTCGAAGCACAGGATGGGCTCGTCGGCGTGGCGCCAGAGCAGCGCCAATTGCTCCTCGGTCAGCGCGGTGCCCAGCGGCGCCACCGTTTCGGGATGGCCGGCCAGCGTCATGGCGATGACGTCGACATAGCCCTCGACCGCGATGATCGAGCCGCGCTCGTGCGACGCCTTGCGGGCGCCGTGGAGGTTGTAGAGCGTCCGGCCCTTGTGGAAGAGCGGCGTCTCGGGCGAGTTGAGGTACTTGGCGCGCACCTCCTTGGAGAGCGCCCGCCCCCCGAAGGCGACGACCCGGCCGCGGGTGTCGGTGATCGGGAACATCACCCGGTCGCGGAAATAATCGTAGGGGACCGAGACATCCTCGCCGCCGGCGAGCAGCCCGAGTTCGACCATCAACGCCTTGTCGACGCCCTGCCCGGCGAGGTGGTCGCGGAGCGCATAGCGCTCGTTCGGCGCGTAGCCAAGCCGGAAGGCCCGCTGCGTCTCCTCCCTGAGGGCCCGGCGCTCGAGATAGGCCCGGGCCTCGCTCCCCTGCCCGGCCCGCAGGCGGTCCTCGAACCACCGGGCGGCCATCTCCATGACCTCGATCGCCCCGGCGCGCTTCTGCTCGCTGGCGCGGTTGTCCTCCGTGGGCGCCGGCAGGCTGACGCCGGCCTCGCTCGCCAGCCGCTCCACCGCCTCGGGGAAGCTCAGGCCCTCGGTCTCCATCAGGAAGGTGAAGATGTCGCCGTGCTTCGACGAGGAGAAGCAGTGATAGAACTGCTTCTGGTCGTTCACGTAGAAGGACGGCGTCTTCTCGGCGTTGAACGGCGACAGGCCGCGCCATTCGCGGCCGGCCTTCTTGAGCTGCACCCGCCGCCCGACCACGGCGGAGGCCGGCAGCCGGGCGCGGATCTCTTCCAGGATATGGGGCGGATAGCGCACGGGGCCTGCGGGTCGATTGCCTGACCGCCGGATATAGCGCGACGGGGCGGGTCGAGTCTCACGCAGTCATCCGCTTGTTGGGCTGGGCGGGGATTGCGGGGAGAAACGCCCTCGATATCTTCGACGGCCCGCGCCTGTCGGATCATCTCCGCGAACTCTGCAAGGCGACATGAGAGACAAGCCTACCCGGCGCGCTTCGGCAACTGACCGCGCGGTCGGCCAGACGGACTGGGAGCGGATCGCAGCCCTCGGCGATGCCGAGGTCGCCGAGGGCGTGGCAGAAGATCCGGATGCGGCGCCCCTCGACATCGATTGGTCTAGCGCGGAGGCCATGATGCCGCCGCGCAAGGTTCCGGTCTCGATCCGGCTCGACACCGACGTGCTCGATTTCTTCAAGCACGAGGGTTCCGGCTATCAGAGCCGTATCAACGCGGTGCTGCGCAGCTACATGGCCGCGCGGATCGCCCGAGGGAGCGGCGACTGAGCCTCAGCCCTTCGCTGCCAGCGCGGCCTTCACCAGCCCGCTCGCCCTGCCGAAATCCATGCGGCCGGCGTAGCTGCCCTTCAGGGCGGCGATGACCCGGCCCATGTCTTTCTGGCCGGCGGCGCCGGTCTCCTGGATCGCGGCCTCGACCGCGGCCTTCATCTCGGCCTCGTCCATCTGCTTGGGCAGGAACGCCTCGATGATCGCGATCTCGGCGCGCTCGTTGGCGGCGAGCTCCGGGCGGCCGCCCTGCTCGTAGACCGAAGCGGATTCCGTGCGCTGCTTGATCATCTTCTGGAGCAGCGACAGGATCTCCTCGTCGGAGGCCGGCTCCTTGCCGAGGCCGCGGGCCTCGATATCCTTGTCCTTGAGGGCGGCCTGGATCATCCGCACGGTGGCGAGCTTGTCCTTGTCGCCGGCCTTCATGGCCTCCTTCATCTCGGTGGTGAGGCGGGCGCGCAGCATCTCGATAAACCTTTCAGCGGGGGAAACGGGGGGCTGGCCTGCACTTTGCGGGTGTTGAGCCGCTCCGGCCACCGGGCCACATTGACCCCATCGCGGGCCGCTCGCTAAGAGCGCCGCACACGATCATGCCGCCAGCCGAGCGTGCCGCAACGCGGTGCCTGCCTTCGGCCGGACATAAGCGAGACCGACCCGATGCTGCAAGACGCCGCCGCGCAGGCCTCCAAACCCGCCGCCCCCGAACCCTGGGCCGAGCCCGTCGCGACGGCCCTGCTGGTTCTGGCGGACGGGACCATCCTGGAGGGCTTCGGCATCGGCCGGACGGGAATCGCTGACGGCGAGGTCTGCTTCAACACGGCGATGACCGGATACCAGGAGATCCTGACCGACCCGTCCTATGCCGGGCAGATCGTCACCTTCACCTTCCCGCATATCGGCAATGTCGGCACCAACGACGAGGATCTGGAAAGCCTCGAAGCGGCTCCGGCTTCCGGCGTGCGCGGCACCGTGATCGCCTCGGCGGTCACGAAGCCGTCGAGCTGGCGGTCTTCGTCGCATCTCGACGGCTGGCTCGAGGCCCGCGGGATCGTCGGCATCACCGGCGTGGACACGCGCGCGCTGACCGCCCGCATCCGTGATCACGGCATGCCGAACGCCGTGATCGCCAACGATCCCGAAGGCCGGTTCGACCGCGAGGCGCTGAAGGCCCGGGCCGCCGCTCTGGCGCCGATGGAAGGCCTCGACCTGGTGCCGCCGGTGACCAGCCGCGCGACCTCGGAATGGTCGGAGACCATCTGGGCGCTGGGTGACGGCTACGGCAAGCGCGGCAACCGCGACGGCCTGAAGGTCGTGGCGATCGATTACGGCGTGAAGCGCAACATCCTGCGGCTGCTGGCCCAGGCCGGCTGCGACGTCACCGTGGTGCCGGCCACCACCAGCGCGGAGGAGATCCTGGCGCTGAAGCCCGACGGGGTGTTCCTGTCCAACGGCCCCGGCGATCCCGCGGCCACCGGCACCTACGCCGTGCCGGTGATCCGCAAGCTCCTGGACGAGAAGGTGCCGACCTTCGGCATCTGCCTCGGGCACCAGCTCATGGGTCTCGCGCTGGGCGGCCGGACCGTAAAGATGGGCCAGGGCCATCACGGCGCGAATCACCCGGTGAAGGACAAGACCACCGGCAAGGTCGAGATCGTGTCGATGAACCACGGCTTCGCGGTGGATCCCGCCAGCCTGCCGGCGAGCGCGGTCGAGACCCATGTCTCGCTGTTCGACGGCTCGAATTGCGGCCTCACCCTGACCGACCGGCCGGCCTTCTCGGTTCAGCACCACCCGGAGGCTTCGCCCGGCCCGCGCGACAGCCACTACCTGTTCGAGCGCTTCGTCACGCTCATGCGCTCCGGCGAGCCGGAGAAGACGGCCGACGCCTGATCGGCGAGGGCCTATAGCATCGTCCCGAAAGGGGGTCTCCGGCTTTCGGAAAAAGACGATGCGAAGCAAAGACCTAGCGCATCGGGCCAGTTCCGACGCCCGGCGCGATGCGCTAGGTACGGTCCCATTCAGGCCGCGCCGGGGTCATAAAATCCGCGAATTCCGGAGGTCTAAGGAACCCATCGACGGACCGCGCATGACGGTTTCGTCCGAAGGGAATTGCGGATGACCATCGACGAGGCACGCGACGACTTCTCCCGCCTGCACCGCACGTTCATGGTCCATCTCGGGATCGCCGCCGGGCTCGCCTGGGCGACCGCCCTCTACGCCGCCCTCTACGCCCCCTGGGTGCGCAACATCCGCGCCCTGATCGATCCGGCGGCCGGCCTGGACCGGGTCGAGAGCACGGTCTCCTACCTGTTCGCCATGCCGGCCGTGCTCGCTCTCGCCTGGGTGTCCCTGTATTTCGGCCGCGAGATGCTGCGCCGGGCGCAGACGCTCTCGAACGTGGCGCTCGAATTCGCCGCCGCCGCCCTGGTTGCCTTCGGGATTTTTTACCTGTCCATCGATCGGGCGCTGGCTGCGCTCTACGCCGGGTTCTGATCGGGGGCGGCGGCCCGCCCCCACCGGGCCCCCTACTGCACCCTCTCGAACAGCGGCTCGAAGCGCTTGGCGGCCAGCTTGCCGTGCTGGACCGCCTTGGCGGCCTCTAGGTTCTCCGGCTTGTCGCCGACCTCGATCAGGCCGACCATCCCCATGATGTAGTGCGGCGCGCACTTGAAGCCGTAGAGGCCGGGCTTGTCGAAGGTCACGGTCTCCTCCTTGCCGACCACGGTCTTGAAGGTCGGCGCGCCCTCGGGTGCCATGCCCTTGATCAGCTCGGCGTTGTGGCCTTTGTCGGCCGGCACGAACCGCACCGTGTCCCCGGGCTGAATCTTCACGAAGGCCGGATCGAAGACCATCATCCCGCTCGGGCCGCTGTTGAGCGTCTTGATGGAGACTTCCGTGGCCTGCGCGCCCATCATCGCGCCGAGCAGAAGCATCGCCGCGCCGAATGTTTCCCTGATCATCGTCAAACTCGAATGATTATGGTTTCAATCGGCGGATCCGCCGATCGGTCGAGCTTTATGGCCCGGCCCAAGACTCGGCAATGCCGTTCATCACCACAAAAATAATTCAGAATTGTTTGAAGCTGGCCTGAGGCCCGCCGGACCTTCCGCGACGCCCCGCGCAACCGCCGGTCGGGCACGGCCTTCCAAAGCGCGGATCGCCCGTGTAAACGCGGCGTTCAACGACAATCCCGCCACGCGCGTCCGGGAGCAGGGCCGATCCGAGCCGTGCCCGACCGGGCGCGCTTGGCCTGAAAAGGCCGCCAATGCCCAAGCGCACCGACATCTCCTCGATCCTCATCGTCGGTGCGGGGCCGATCATCATCGGGCAGGCCTGCGAGTTCGATTATTCCGGGACCCAGGCCTGCAAGGCACTCCGCGAGGAGGGCTACCGGATCGTCCTGGTGAATTCGAACCCCGCGACGATCATGACCGACCCGGACATGGCGGACGCGACCTATGTCGAGCCGATCACCCCGGAGATCGTCGCCAAGATCATCGAGAAGGAGCGTCCGGACGCGATCCTGCCGACCATGGGCGGCCAGACGGCGCTGAACTGCGCCCTGTCGCTGCAGAAGATGGGCGTGCTCGCCAAGTACGGCGTGCAGATGATCGGCGCCACGGCCGAGGCCATCGACAAGGCCGAGGACCGGAGCCTGTTCCGGGACGCCATGACCAAGATCGGGCTCGACACCCCGAAATCGGCGCTCGCCAACGCCTCCGCGGCCAAGAAGGCCGACCGGGAAAAATACCTCGCCGAGATCGCCAAGATCGAGGCCGCCAACCCCGAGCCGCAGGCGCGTGCCGCGGCGGTCGCCGCCTTCGAGCGCAAGTGGCAGTCCGGGGAATCCGAGCGGCGCAAGCGCTACGGCGAGCACGCCCTCGGGCAGGCCCTGATCGCGCTCGCCGAAGTCGGCCTGCCGGCGATCATCCGCCCGTCGTTCACCATGGGCGGCACCGGCGGCGGCATCGCCTACAACCGCGAGGAGTTCCTCGACATCGTCGAGCGCGGCATCGACGCCTCGCCGACCAACGAGGTCCTGATCGAGGAGAGCGTGCTCGGCTGGAAGGAATACGAGATGGAGGTCGTCCGCGATAAGGCGGACAATTGCATCATCGTCTGCTCCATCGAGAACATCGACCCGATGGGCGTGCATACCGGCGACTCGATCACCGTCGCCCCGGCCCTGACGCTCACCGACAAGGAATACCAGGTGATGCGCGACGCATCGCTGGCGGTGCTCCGCGAGATCGGCGTCGAGACCGGCGGCTCCAACGTGCAGTTCGCGATCAACCCCGAGAACGGGCGGATGATCGTGATCGAGATGAACCCGCGCGTCTCGCGCTCCTCGGCGCTCGCCTCGAAGGCCACCGGCTTCCCGATCGCCAAGGTCGCGGCCAAGCTCGCGGTCGGCTACACCCTGGACGAGATCGCCAACGACATCACCGGCGGCGCGACCCCGGCCTCGTTCGAGCCGACGATCGACTACGTCGTCACCAAAATCCCGCGCTTCGCCTTCGAGAAATTCCCCGGCGCCGAGCCGACGCTGACCACCGCGATGAAGTCGGTGGGCGAGGCGATGGCGATCGGCCGCTGCTTTGCGGAATCGCTGCAGAAGGCCCTGCGCTCGCTGGAGACCGGGCTCACCGGCCTCGACGAGATCGAGATCGAGGGCCTGGGCCGCGGCGACGACCACAACGCCATCAAGGCGGCGCTCGGCGTGCCGACGCCGGACCGGCTGCTCAAGATCGCCCAGGCCCTGCGCCTCGGCGTCAGCCACGCGGAGGTCCACGCGTCCTGCAAGGTCGATCCGTGGTTCCTGGAGCAGATCCAGGCGATCGTGGACCTGGAGAACCGGGTGAAGGCGCATGGCCTGCCCCGCACCCCCGGGGCGTTCCGGCAGCTCAAGGCCGCGGGTTTCTCCGATGCGCGCCTGGCCGTGCTGGCGAAGACCGAGGAGGCGGACGTGCGCGCCCTGCGCCGCTCGCTCGACGTGCGCCCCGTGTTCAAGCGCATCGACACCTGCGCGGCCGAGTTCAAGGCGCCGACCGCCTACATGTACTCGACCTACGTGGCCCCGTTCGCCGGCACCGTCGTCGACGAGGCGCGGCCGACGGACGCCAGGAAGATCATCATCCTGGGCGGCGGCCCGAACCGGATCGGCCAGGGCATCGAGTTCGACTATTGCTGTTGCCACGCCTGCTACGCGCTGTCGGAGGCCGGCTACGAGACCATCATGGTCAATTGCAACCCGGAGACGGTCTCGACCGACTACGACACCTCGGACCGGCTCTATTTCGAGCCGCTGACCGCCGAGGACGTGCTGGAGATCATCGAGACCGAGCGGCAGGCCGGCACCCTGCACGGGGTCATCGTCCAATTCGGCGGACAGACGCCGCTGAAGCTCGCCCGCGCCCTGGAAGCGGCCGGCGTGCCGATCCTCGGAACCTCCCCGGACGCGATCGACCTTGCCGAGGATCGCGACCAGTTCAAGCGGCTCCTCGACAAGCTCGGGATGAAGCAGCCGAAGAACGGCATCGCTTATTCGGTGGAGCAGAGCCGGCTGATCGCCTCCGAACTCGGCCTGCCCTTCGTGGTGCGCCCGAGCTACGTGCTGGGCGGCCGCGCCATGGCGATCATCCGCGACGAGAGCCAGTTCGCCGACTACCTGCTCGGCACCCTGCCGAGCCTGATCCCGTCCGACGTCGTCGCCCGCTACCCGAACGACAAGACCGGGCAGATCAACACGGTGCTGGGCAAGAACCCGCTGCTGTTCGACCGCTACCTGTCGGACGCGGTCGAGATCGACGTGGATGCGGTCTGCGACGGGCAGGACGTGTTCATCGCCGGCATCATGGAGCACATCGAGGAGGCCGGCATCCATTCCGGCGATTCCGCCTGCTCGCTGCCGTCGCGTTCGCTCTCGCCGGAGACGATCGCCGAGCTGGAGCGGCAGACCACCGCGATGGCGCTGGCCCTGAAGGTCGGCGGCCTGATGAACGTCCAGTACGCGATCAAGGACGGCGACATCTACGTGCTGGAGGTGAACCCGCGCGCCTCCCGCACGGTACCGTTCGTCGCCAAGGTGATCGGCGAGCCGATCGCCAAGATCGCCGCCCGGATCATGGCCGGCGAGAAGCTCGCGAGCTTCGGCCTGAAGCGCAAGGAGCTGGCCCATATCGCCGTCAAGGAGGCGGTGTTCCCGTTCGCCCGCTTCCCCGGCGTCGACGTCCTGCTCGGGCCGGAAATGCGCTCCACCGGCGAGGTGATCGGGCTCGATGCCAGCTTCGGCGTGGCCTTCGCCAAGAGCCAGCTCGGCTCGGGCACGCAGGTCCCGCGCTCCGGCACCGTGTTCGTCTCGGTGCGCGACGCCGACAAGGCCCGGATCCTGCCCAGCGTGAAGCTGCTGTCGGACCTCGGCTTCTCGATCCTGGCGACCGGCGGCACGCAGAGGTTTCTGGTCGAGAGCGGCGTGCCGGCCGAGCGCGTGAACAAGGTTTTGGAAG
This sequence comes from Methylobacterium sp. J-077, assembly GCF_022829365.1. Classification (GTDB taxonomy): domain Bacteria; phylum Pseudomonadota; class Alphaproteobacteria; order Rhizobiales; family Beijerinckiaceae; genus Methylobacterium. The sequence continues at coordinate 169,645 of NZ_JAKSYJ010000216.1, forward strand.
GCCGGCCGCACGTGGTCGATTCGATCAAGAACGGCGACATCCAGTTGGTGCTCAACACCACCGAGGGGGCCGGCGCTCTGTCGGACTCGCGCTCGCTCCGGCGCGCGGCCCTCTTGCATAAGGTGCCGTATTACACCACTCTAGCCGGCGCGATGGCGGCGGCCGAAGGGATCAAGGCCTATCTAGAAGGCGATCTCCAGGTTCGCGCCTTGCAAGAATACTTCGCGGCCTGAGCTTCAGGGTCCCGCTGACTTACCTTCGTGGCCCGGGGAGAGTGCTCCACTCTCGGCCGGGCCTCTTCATTGTGGCGCGAGACGATGACGATAGACAAGGTTCCGATCACGGTGCGCGGATTCGCGGCTCTCGAGGAGGAGCTGAAGCACCGGCAGCAGGTGGAACGCCAGCGCATCGTCGCGGCGATCGCCGAGGCCCGCGCGCATGGAGACCTGTCCGAGAACGCCGAGTATCACGCCGCCAAGGAGGCGCAGTCCCATAACGAGGGGCGCGTGATGGAGCTGGAGAGCATGATCGCGCGCGCCGAGATCATCGACGTGACGAAGCTGTCCGGCAACAAGATCAAGTTCGGCGCCACCGTGAAGCTCGTGGACGAGGACACGGAGGAAGAGAAGACCTATCAGATCGTGGGCGAGCCCGAGGCCGACGTGCATGCCGGGCGCGTCTCGATCACGTCGCCGATCGCCCGCGCCCTGATCGGCAAGGGTGTCGGCGACACCGTCGAGGTCACGACGCCGGGCGGCGGCAAGTCCTACGAGGTCGTCGGCGTCCAGTTCGGCGGCTGAGCGCATGATCGCGTATGCCCGGGGCTGGCTCGCCGGCCTCCTGCTCTGCGGCGTCGCGGGGGCTGCAGCGGCCGGCGATTTTCCGCCGACCGCCGTGTTCTCGGATGTCCGGGTCGACGTGCGGCCCCTGCGGGCTTCCGGTTCCGGCCTCCAGGCCGAGGCATTGGCCGCAGACCTGACCGAGTCCCTGCGCAAGACCTTCGCCGGGCGGATCGGCGGTCGCGGTCCGCGCCTCATCGTCGTGGTGAAGGCCCTGTCGCTCCGACCCTATGTCGGCGGCGGCGCCCTGCGCGGCCGCGGCGGCAATTTCGAGACCGATTATCTGGAGGGCGAGGCGCTCCTTGTCGGTCGCGACGGGCAGGTGCTCGGCCGGCACCCCCAGATGACCGCGACGCCGTCGAGCTATGGCGGCGCCTGGTACGCCCCGGATTTCGAGGCGCGGCGTCTGGCTGTGATCGCCGATATCTACGCCCAGTGGCTCGACCGCGACTTGCCGCGGGATTAGCCCAAGCCCGGCCTCCGGTGTAAGGCGTTTCCGATGAGCAGCATCGACGTGTCGGAGGCGGCTCGCGCCCTCCCGGCCCAGACATCCGCGCGGCGCGAGCCCCTGCCTGAACTCTCCCAGGCCCGGGCCTGGATCATCACCGACGGCAAGGCCGGCGACGAGAACCAGTGCGTCGGTATCGCCGAGACCCTGGGGGTCCCGTTCGAGATCCGCCAGGTCCCCGCCGCGGGGCCGTTCGGCTGGATCGCTCCCTGGGGCCCGATCGATCCGCGCGAGAGCCCGCGCCGCCGCAACGGCGCCCTGTCCGGGCCCTATCCGGATCTGCTGATCGCCTCCGGGCGCCGGGCTGTGCCGTATCTCCGGGCGCTGCGGAACGCGACCGGCGGCCGGACCTTCACCGCCTTCCTCAAGGATCCGCGGACCGGCGCGGACAGCGCCGACTTCATCTGGGTGCCGGATTACGACGACCTGCGCGGCCCAAACGTCTTCACCACCCTGACGGCGCCGCATCTCGTCACCGCCGCCCGGCTGGCCGCGGCCCGCGCCCATCCGGACCCGCGGCTGGCCAGCCTCGACGGTCCGCGGGTGGCGGTGCTGGTGGGCGGCGACAGCCGGCACCTGAGCTACCGCAAGACCGACATGCAGCGCCTCGTCGGCGAGCTGCGCGGGCTGATCGATCAGGGCTGTCGCCTGATGGTGACGATCTCCCGACGCACGCCCAACCCGCTGCGTGACACGGTCAAGGCGCTCACCGCCGAGACCGGGGGCTTCCTGTGGGACGGCACCGGCGACAATCCTTACGTCGCCATGCTCGCGCTCGCCGAGGCGATCGTGGTCACCTCGGATTCGGCCAACATGGTCAGCGAGGCCGTGGCGACCGGCGCGCCGGTCCTGCTGTTCGACCTGCCGCGCACCTATATCCGGCATCGGCGGATGTTCGCGGGCCTGGCGATCGCCGGCGCGTTGCGGCCGTTCACCGGTCGCTTAGTCGATCTGCCGTACAAGCCGATCGACGCGACCCCGGTGATAGCCGAGGCTCTTGCCAAGGCTTACGCTGCGCACCGCACCGCGGTTTCGATCTGAAGGAATCGAGAGAGATGGCCCACACGCACGCTAAGCTCGTGATCGTCGGATCCGGCCCGGCCGGCTACACGGCTGCGATCTACGCGGCCCGCGCGATGGTCGAGCCGCTGCTGATCTGCGGCTTCCAGCCCGGCGGCCAGCTGATGATCACCACCGATGTCGAGAACTATCCGGGCTTCGCCGAGGCGATCCAGGGGCCGTGGCTCATGGAGCAGATGCGGCTGCAGGCCGAGCATGTCGGCACCCGGATCCTCTCCGAATACATCACGTCGGTCGACCTGAAGCAGCGGCCGTTCCGGCTGGAGGCCGATTCGGGCGAGACCTATTCCTGCGACGCCCTGATCATCGCCACCGGCGCCCAGGCGAAGTGGCTCGGCCTGCCCTCCGAGGCGGCGTTCCAGGGCGGCGGCGTCTCGGCTTGCGCGACCTGCGACGGCTTCTTCTTCCGCGGCAAGGAGGTCGTGGTGGTCGGTGGCGGCAACACCGCCGTGGAGGAGGCCCTGTACCTCGCCAACATCGCCAGGAAGGTCACGGTGGTGCACCGCCGCGACAGCTTCCGCGCCGAGCGGATCCTGCAGGAGCGGCTGTTCAAGCACCCGAACGTCGAGGTGCTGTGGCACCGGGAGGTCGCCGAGATCTGCGGCGTCCAGAAGCCGGCCCCCGGGGTCACCCATGTCCGGCTCAGGGACCCGCGCTCCGGCGAGATCAACGAGGTGCCGGCCGACGGCGTGTTCGTGGCGATCGGCCACCAGCCGGCTACAGCGATCTTCGAGGGCCAGCTGCCGATGCGCCACGGCGGCTACCTGTCGGTAAAGCCCGGCACCACCGAGACCGAGATCCCCGGCGTCTTCGCAGCCGGCGACGTCACCGACGACGTCTACCGGCAGGCGATCACGGCCGCCGGCATGGGCTGCATGGCGGCCTTGGAAGCGGAGAAATTCCTGGCCAACCTGGAGATCGGCGAGACGCCGCTCAAGGCCGCCGCGGCGGAGTGAGACCACGCAGCGCGCACCGCTCCGCGCTGTTGGACCAAAGTCCTGTCAACAAGTTCGCGATCTCGGCGCTTGCATCCGACCATGCGCCGGGCGCATAGGGGTTCTGACCGGGCAGGGCTGCAAGTGTTGCATGCCCCAGCGTCGCCGGCCGAGCCCGCTTGGCGTCGGCCGCGCGTACAGCACCCGATCGATCGCCCGAAGCAGGTGCGGCTCTGTTCGAGCCGGGCATCGGGTGCGGATTCGCGTTGGTGGGGGTTCTCGCCTTGGATTGGGACAAGATCCGGATCTTCCTGAACGTCGCCGAGGCGGGCAGCTTCACCAAGGCGGGCGACGATATCGGCCTCAGCCAATCGGCGGTGAGCCGCCAGATCAGCGCCCTGGAGCGCGAGCTGAAGGCGCCGCTGTTCCACCGCCATGCCCGTGGCCTGATCCTGACCGAGCAGGGCGACCTGTTGTTCCGCGCTGCCCGGGACATGAAGCTGCGCCTGGAGAACACCCGGGCGCGCTTGGTCGAGACCTCCGAGCGGCCGACCGGCGATCTCAAGGTGACCACCACGGTCGGCCTCGGGACCTCGTGGCTGTCTCAGCGGGTCGGCGAGTTCCTGGACCTCTACCCGGATGTCCGGATCGAGCTGATCCTCACCAACGAGGAGCTCGATCTCGCCATGCGTGAGGCCGACGTGGCGATCCGCATGCGCCGCCCGGCCCAGCCGGACCTGATCCAGCGCCGGCTGTTCACCGTGCATTACCACGCCTACGCGAGCGTCGATTACGTCAAGCGCTTCGGCGAGCCCAAGAGCATCGAGGAGCTCGACGATCACCGCCTGGTCTCGTTCGGCGGCAACGAGCCGTCCTACCTGCTGGCGGCCCATTGGCTGGCCGATGCCGGGCGCGAGGGCCGCGACCGGCGCAGCGTCCATCTGACGGTGAACAATATCGGCGCGCTCCAGCGCGCCATGGAGGCCGGCGCCGGCATCGGCATCCTGCCGGACTACGCGGTGGACGGCGACCAGCAGCTCACCCAGGTCCTGCGCGACACCGAGATGCCGAGCCTGGAGAGCTACCTCGTCTATGCCGAGGAGATGCGCTCGGTCGCCCGGGTGCAGGCGTTCCGGGACTTCCTGGTCTCGAAGGCGCAGCGCTGGACCTACTGACCGGCCTTTGCGCGGTCGATAAAAGGTCTGGTTTCAAAAGGTCCTGGACCTTTTGCGGGTGCAGGGCAGAGCCCTGCAAATCTCAGGAGCTCACCCCCTGAGAACCCCGCCAAAGGGCCTTATACCGATCCTCATTGATCAGAACCCATGAGCCCAGGCGCGCAGTCCGATGGAGATGATGCGCCAGGGTCGGTCGATGAGGGTGTTCCAGGCGTGGCAGCAGTGGTCGAGGATGTCGGCGTAGGATTTGAAGACGCGG
>NZ_JAKSYJ010000217.1 GCF_022829365.1 Methylobacterium sp. J-077
GCGCTTCGGCAGCTTCCCGAATCCGAGCTGCAGGCGGTGGCGGACGCGGTGCGGGCCGAGATGATCGACGCCGTGTCGATCACCGGCGGCCATCTCGGCTCGGGGCTCGGCGTGGTCGAGCTCACCGTCGCCCTGCACCACGTGTTCGACACCCCCGACGACCGCATCGTCTGGGACGTCGGCCACCAGTGCTACCCGCACAAGATCCTCACCGGGCGCCGCGACCGCATCCGCACCCTGCGCCAGGGGGGCGGCCTGTCCGGCTTCACCAAGCGCTCCGAGAGCGCCTACGACCCGTTCGGCGCCGCCCATTCCTCGACCTCGATCTCGGCCGCCCTCGGCATGGCGGTCGCCCGCGACCTCGACGCCGATTCCGCCAAGGCCAAGGGCCGTCAGTCCAAGCGCCGCAACGCCATCGCGGTGATCGGCGACGGCTCGATGTCGGCCGGCATGGCCTACGAGGCCATGAACAATGCCGGCGCCCTGCATTCGCGCCTGATCGTCATCCTCAACGACAACGACATGTCGATCGCCCCGCCGGTGGGCGCGATGTCGGGCTACCTGGCGCGGCTGGCCTCGGGGGGCACCTACCAGTCCCTGCGCGAGACCGCCAAGCAGCTCGGCAAGCTCCTGCCCAAGGCGCTCTACCAGCGCGCGGCCGCGGCCGAGGAATATGCCCGCTCCCTGGTGGTCGGCGGCGGCACCATGTTCGAGGAGATGGGCTTCCACTATGTCGGCCCGGTCGACGGGCACAACCTCGACCAGCTGCTGCCGGTGCTGAAGAACGTCCGCGACGCCGAGCACGGCCCGATCCTGCTCCACGTCGTCACCCGCAAGGGCAAGGGCTACGCCCCGGCGGAAGCCAGCGCCGACCGCTATCACGGCGTGGTCAAGTTCGACGTGGTCTCGGGCGTCCAGGCCAAGGCCAAGCCCAACGCCCCGGCCTACACGCGGGTGTTCGGCGAGAGCCTGATCAAGGCGGCGGACGCCGACGACCGGGTCGTGGCGATCACCGCGGCGATGCCCGGCGGCACCGGCATCGACCTGTTCGGGAAGGCCCACCCGGACAAGACCTTCGACGTCGGCATCGCCGAGCAGCACGCGGTGACGTTCGCGGGCGGCCTGGCGACGGAGGGCTACCGGCCGTTCGTGGCGATCTACTCGACCTTCCTGCAGCGGGCCTACGATCAGGTCGTGCACGACGTGGCTTTGCAGAACCTGCCCGTGCGGTTCTGCCTGGACCGGGCCGGTCTGGTCGGCGCCGACGGGGCGACCCATGCCGGGGCGTTCGACCTGGCGTATCTGTGCTGCCTGCCGAACATGACCGTGATGGCGGCGTCCGACGAGGCCGAGCTGGTGCACATGGTGGCGACCGCCCACGCCCATGACTCGGGCCCGATCGCGCTGCGCTACCCGCGCGGCGAGGGCGTCGGCGTCGAGCTGCCGGAGCGGGGCGACGTGCTTCCGATCGGCAGGGGCCGGATGGTCCGCCGGGACCCGGAGGCGCGGGTGGCGATCCTGTCGCTGGGCACCCGCCTGTCCGAGGCCCTGAAGGCGGCGGATGCGCTGTCGGACCAGGGGGTCGCGGTGAGCGTGGCGGATGCGCGCTTCGCCAAGCCCCTGGACGAGGCGCTGATCCTGGAGCTGGCCCAGAGCCACGAGGTGCTGATCACGATCGAGGAGGGCTCGCGCGGCGGGTTCGGGGCGATGGTGCTGCACCTGCTGTCGGAGCAGGGCGCGCTGGATGCGGGCCGGGTCCGGGTGCGGACGCTGACGCTGCCGGACACCTACCAGGACCACGACAGCCCGGAGAAGATGTACGCCGAGGCCGGCCTCGACGCCGCCACCATCGTCAAGACCGC
>NZ_JAKSYJ010000230.1 GCF_022829365.1 Methylobacterium sp. J-077
CTCGATGCCGGCATCGTCCGGCCGCAGCTGCAGCCGGTGTTCTTGCCCGGCCTGCTGGCGGAGCTGGCCGAGAGCTTCAAGCCGTTCGCCGAGCGCAAGGGCCTGCGCCTCGCGGTGCGCTGCCCGGACATCACGGTCACCACCGACGTGATGCTGCTCCAGCGCATCCTCCAGAACCTGGTCTCGAACGCCGTCCGCTACACCGGCGCCGGCGGCATCGTGCTCGCGGCCCGGCGGCGCGCCGGCGGAATCCGGGTCGACGTGTTCGATACCGGCTGCGGCATCGCCGCCGAGGAGCGCGACCTCGTCTTCGAGGAGTTCTTCCGGGGCGGCGCCCGGACCGGCGCCGCGGAGGAGCCGGGCCTCGGCCTCGGCCTGTCGATCGTCCGCCGCATGGCCCAGGCGCTGGACCATCCCCTGACCCTGGCCTCCCGGCCCGGCCACGGCACCCGGGTGACCCTGGGCCTGCCGCTGAGCGAGGTCCCGGCCGCTCCAGCGCCCGCTGCCCCCGTGGCGACCCGGCTCTCGGGCGCCCATGTCCTGGTGGTCGAGAACGATGCCTCGACCGCCGACGCCCTGGCGCGGCTGCTGCAGAACTGGGATGCCCGGGTCTCGACGTTCCGCGATCTCGCCGGCGTGCGCGGGGCGGTGGAGGCCGGCGCCGCGCCGCCCGACATCCTGGTGCTCGACTACCATCTCGACGACGGCGCCTGCGGCCTCGACGTGGCCGCCTATCTCCGCGGACGGTCCGCGAGCCCGCTCCCGGCGATCGTCACCACGGCCGACCATTCCGAAGCGATCGAGGCGCGGGTGGCGGAGGCCGGCGCCGAGCTGGTCCACAAGCCGATCAAGCCCGCGCAGCTCCGCTCGCTCCTGACCTACATGCTGGCGTGACGCACAATCCCGTCCGCGCCGTGACATAGGACACGCGGCAGCCCTCGACGCTGTGCCGCGCCTGCGCGAGAGGAAGCCGGCATCCGCGGTGCGTCCCGCGCCCGGATCTTTTCCCGCAACCGACGTCGCCGGCCCTCCGGGACGCCGCAGGAGCGCGCGCGCATGGCGCAGGTCCCGGCCGGTACAGGCGCCCCCGCGCAGGGCGGCCAGCATGATGGCCTGCCGCCGCGGGAGCGTCTTCTGGCGATGGCGGCGATCGGCCTGGCCATGACCATGGCGGTGCTCGACGGCGCGATCGTCAACGTCGCGCTGCCCGTGATGGCGAAGGACCTGGCGGTGAAGCCGGCCGACGCGATCTTCGTGGTCAACGCCTACCAGATCGCCGTGACGGCGAGCCTGCTGCCGTTCGCGTCGCTGGGCGACATCTTCGGCTTCCGGCGGGTCTACCTGCCGGGGCTGGCGCTGTTCGTGGCCGCGTCGCTCGCCTGCGCGGTCGCGCCGAGCCTGCCCCTGCTGATCACGGGACGCATCGTCCAGGGGCTCGGCGCCGCGGCGATCATGAGCGTCAATATCGGCTTCGTGCGCTTCATCTACCCGCACCGGATGATCGGCCAGGGGGTCGCCAACGTGGCCCTCGTGGTGGCGGTGGCCTCGGCCGCGGGCCCGACCGTGGCGGCCGCGATCCTGTCGGTGGCGACCTGGCCCTGGCTGTTCCTGGTCAACGTCCCGGTGGGCCTCCTGGCCCTGGCGGTGGCGACGCGGACCCTGCCGGTGACGCCGGCGAGCGGTCGGCGCTTCGACCTGGTGAGCGCCGTGCTCAACGCCCTGACCTTCGGCCTGCTGATCATCGGCATCGACGGGCTGGGCGACCCGGAGCGCCAGGCGATCGCCGTCGCCGAATTGGTCGGCGCCCTGGTGATCGGCGCCGTGTTCGTGCGGCGCCAGGTCCGGCTGCCGGCGCCGCTGCTGCCGGTGGACCTGTTGCGGATCCCCGCCTTCGCCCTGTCGATGGCGACCTCGGTGGCCTCGTTCGCCGCCCAGATGGTGTCCTACGTCGCGCTGCCGTTCTACTTCCAGGACGTGCTGCACCTCTCCAGCACCCAGACCGGCTTCCTGCTCACGCCCTGGCCGATCGCGGTGGCCGCCATGGCGCCGGTCTCGGGGCGGCTGGCCGACCGTTACCCGCCGGGGCTGCTGGGCGGCATCGGGCTGGCGATGCTGGCCGCCGGCCTCGTCTGCGTGACGCTGCTGCCGGCGGCGCCCGCCACCCTCGACATCGTCTGGCGCCTCACCCTGTGCGGTCTCGGCTTCGGCCTGTTCCAGTCGCCCAACAACAAGGTCATCGTCACCTCTGCGCCGCGGGAGCGCGCCGGCGGCGCCAGCGGGATGCAATCGACCGCCCGGCTCACCGGCCAATCGCTCGGCGCGGCCCTCGTGGCGGTGATCTTCGGGCTGACCCACGGGCTCGGGCCCGAGCGGGCCGTGACCCTGTCGCTCTCCTGCGCGGTGGCGCTGGCCGCTCTCGGCGGCTGCGCCAGCGTCCTGCGGCGCGGTAAGGGCGGTTAGGCGAGCCCGGCATGCCACCGACCAGCGTGGCGAGCGTTGGCGGAGATCGATACCCGCACGATCCACGCCCCGGAGCCTCCGCCCATGGACCTCGACCTCACCGGCAAGAAGGCCCTCGTCACCGGCTCGACCGGCGGCATCGGCTACGCCATCGCCAGGGAACTCTGCGATCTCGGCGCAGAGGTCGGCATCAACGGCCGCACCGCCGAGCGGGTCGAGGCGGCGCTGACCAAACTCCGCGGCGAGACCAAGGCCGGCCGCGCCTTCGCCGCGCCGGGCGACGTCGCCACCGCGGAGGGGGTCGATGCCCTCGTCCGGGCGCTGCCGTCGGTCGATATCCTGGTCAACAACGCCGGGATCTTCGAGCCGAAGCCGTTCTTCGAGATCCCGGACGCGGACTGGCAGCGCTTCTACGACGTGAACGTGATGAGCGGTGTGCGCCTGTCGCGCGCCTATGCCCCGGCCATGGCCGAGCGCGGCTGGGGCCGGGTGATCTTCATCTCCAGCGAATCCGGCATCAACACGCCGACCGAGATGGTCCATTACGGGATGACCAAGACCGCGCAGCTCGCGATCTCCCGCGGCCTCGCCCAGACGGTCGCCGGCACCGGCGTGACGGTCAACAGCGTGCTGCCCGGGCCGACCCTGTCGGAGGGCGTGGCCGAGTTCATGAAGCAGATGGCCGGGGGCGCGGCCGATGCCGACCTCGACGCGATGGGCCGGGCCTTCGTGGCCGAGCATCGCCCGTCGTCGCTGATCAAGCGCCTCGCGACGGTGGAGGAGGTGGCAAACCTCGTCGCCTATCTCTGCAGCCCGGCAGCGAGCGCCACGACGGGCGCTGCGCTGCGGGTGGATGGCGGTGTCCTGCAAGGTCTCGCGTAGACCGCCTCGATCGAAACGGTCATCGGCTCGGGGCTATCGAGCCCCGGTTGATCGAGAGCCACCGGTCCGGCCGCGGGGCCGGACGCGGGCTTTGACAATCAAGCTTTCAGGTGCGCCGCGAGATGCTTGTTCATCTCGAACATCGAGCACTTGTCCTTGCCGAAGACCTTCTTGAGCTTGTCGTCGGCGAGGATCTCGCGCTTGTTCTCGGGGTTCTGCAGGTTGTGCTTCTTGATGTAGTCCCAAACCTTGCTGACCACCTCACCGCGGGGCAGCGGGCTGGTGCCGACGATCGCGCCGAGATCGGCAGACGGCTTCAGCGGCTGCTGCAGGGCGTTCGGCTTGGCGCCGGCGGCCTTCGTGGCGGCGGGCTTGGCAGCCTTGGCGGGAGCGGCCTTGGCGGCCTTCGGCTCATCGGCCTTGGTGGTCTTGGCCGCCTTCGGCGCAGCCTTCTCGGTCTTCGTGGCCATAAACTTCCTCCGGTTCTCGGGCCGCAGGCCGGGGCATGAGCGCCCCACGGCCGAGCCAGCATAGCAGCAACTAAGCGGTGCTGCCGCCGTTCCAAGGGGAAATCGCCTTCGGAGGGCCATCATCCACAGGGCAGGCGCGGAAATCCACTCCGGAACCGGCCGATTTGCACCGCAGCGAAGATGATTTCGTCAGAAACGGCCGATCGAAACCTGCTCTTAACGGTCGCGCTCCAGCAATACAGTCATGTTTACCCCGGTCCTCACGCTCGCGCTGTTGCTCGCCACCGGGCTCGTGCTCGGTCTTGGTCTCGGGATCCGGGCCGAGCCGGCCGCGTCCGGCCTGCAACCGGGCCGCCAACTGGTCTGAGCGCGGGCGTCGCCATCCCCCTCGCGGCCTTGCCGTGCGGGGCCGCCCGGTGCATCTGCCCGGCGCCATGATCGATCCCATCACATCCACCACCCTGGACAGCACCGCCCACGTCGTCCAGGTCGCGCTGAGCCCGGTCTTCCTGCTGTCCGGCGTCGCGACGCTGCTCAACGTCTTCGGCGCCCGGCTCGCCCGGGTCGCCGATCAGGCCGAGCGCGTCTCGACGCGGCTGGCCGGCGCCGGCGAGGCCGAGCGGGTCATCCTGGGCCAGCGCCTCGACCGGCTGCATACCCGCTTCCTGGCGCTGGACGCGGCGGTGTTCCTGGCCGCGCTCGGGGGCGTTGCGACCTGCGGCTCCGTGCTGACCCTGTTCGTCGGGGCCCTGCGCGACAGCAAGGTGGCGAGCCTGCTGTTCGGCCTGTTCGGCGCCGCGATCCTGTGCACGCTGTGCGCGCTCATCGCCTTCGGGTTCGAGATGCTGCTGGCCAGCCGGTCGGTCCGGGACCGGATCAACCAGCGCCGGGCCAATGCCGGGATGCTCGCGGATCTCTGATCGCCGGAACCCGTCCCCGCCCCGGCGTTTAGTCAGCAGGGCCGGATGCACGTCCGGCCCGGTCTGCGTAACCCGGGAGTCATCATGCCGACGGATCTGCCCACCGAGCGTACCGTGAGACCGACGGGCTCCCTGGAGCTCGATCCCACCGGCGAGGGCATCGCCATCGACGAGACCGCCCGCCTGATCGCGTCGAACAAGGTCGAGGGCACGGCCGTCTACGACCTTGAGGGGAAGCACCTCGGGGCCGTGCACAACTTCATGGTCGATAAGGTGACCGGGCAGGTCGCCTACGCGGTCCTGGCCTTCGGGGGTTTCCTGGGGCTCGGCGAGAACCACCATCCCCTCCCCTGGAAGGCGCTGACCTACAGCACCGAACTCGGCGGCTACGTGGTCGACATCGATCCGGGCAACCTCGCCGGCGCCCCGAGCCACGGCCCGGGCGAGGACGCCTTCGCCGACCCGAACTATCGCGGGCGGATCGAGGATTATTACGGGCTGCGCGCGCCGACGGCGTGAGCTTTGTGCGCGGGCGACACGCGTCTTCTCCCTGCGGCTACCGCCTGCACAAATCTGGAGCGCTGTCGCTCTTGCAGGTCGCTACGAGCCCCCTCTCCCGTTCGGGAGGGGACCCGCGCCCGTCACGCGTAACGCTGTGGCCTGCTCGGCGAGAGAACCCCGCGTGAGGCCCATAGCTTCGCGGGAAAGCGCGGCCCGTCCGTGCACCGCGCCCCCTTCCGGAGGACGCCCTTAAAACTTCCCGCCCAGCCCGACGCTGCCGCCGGGCGAGAGCATGGGACCCATCGAGCTGCTGCTCCCGCCGCTCGCGGCGTTGCCGCCCTCGATATCCTCGCGCCGGATCCGACGCTCGCCGGCGCTGGCCGACTGCGTCGCGCCGCCGGTGCTCTTGGGGATCGCGAGCTGCTTCGTCGGGGTGGTCTGGAGCGGCTGGCCATCGGCATCGACCGCGGCGTTCCGGGCCTCGCGGTTGGGCAGGGAGCCGCGCAGCGACGGCGGCAGCCCGACCTCCGTCTCCGGCATCACGCCGCCGCCGCCGCCGAGCGCCTGACAGCCGGCCACCAGGCCGGCCAGGGCGGCGCCGAGCGCGAGGCCGCGCGCAACGGCGCATCCCGACGAGGTGAGGGTCGACATCGTGTGGTCCTTGCAAGGGGCCGCATCGGTCTGCGCGGCGCGCATGGGTTTCTGGTCCGGTGTCTACGCTGGGGTTGCGGCGAAAACCAGACGCCCCTTGCGGCGGTGCGAACCGGAGGTCGCCCGGGCCACACCGGCGTGGAACTTGCGGACCGGCCGCGACGATCCATAACTTCGCCTAGGTCCTTCGGCAGACAGCTGCCCGCAGGCGGGGTCTCGCCGGTGGCGGGCCCGAACCCGGCCATACGGTCGCGGTCGTGCCGGCGCGCCGGCCCGGCCCGGCCTTTCCTCAGAGGACGCAGCGTGTTCAGAACCAACCGGATGATCGCGGCCGCAACGATCGCCCTGTGGGCGTCGGGAGCCGTGGCGCAAGCCCCGTCCCCCGGGGGCGAGGGCGCATCCGGCCAGGCCGCGCCCGCCAGCCCGCCCGCCGCCCCGCCGGCCCCGGGCGCGACGACGGGCGCTGCGCCCGCGGCGACCCCGCCCGCCAACGCGACGCAGGCGGCCCCGGCGAACGCCGCCCCGCAGCAGCAGGGGACCCCGGCCACGGTCCTCGACACCCAGGATTACGAGAGCCTGCTCGGCCGCAGCGTGCGCAGCGCCGGCGGCGACGAGCTCGGCCGTGTCATCGACATCATCATCGACAAGGACGGTCATCCGCGGGCCGCGATCATCGATTTCGGCGGCTTCCTCGGCGTCGGCACCCGCAAGATCGCCGTGGATTGGCGCGCCCTGCGCTTCACCGCCGACGGCAACAAGGAGCGCAAGCTGTCCGTCGCGCTGAGCCGCAACCAGGTCCGCGTGTCGCCGGAATACAAGGCCGGCGAGCCGATCGTGGTGCTCGGCCCGGCGAGCCCCGCCGCTCCTGGGGAAGGCGATCAAGCCGCCACCCCGGCCGCGCCGGCCGGCCCCGCCGCACCCGCTCCCACGGCCGCCGCCCCGGCTTCTCCCGCCGCCACGACCGCGCCTGCCGCGCCTGCCGCTCCGGTGCCCGCCGCCCCTCAGGAAAAGGCTCCGGACAAGTGACGGTGGCCCGATTGAAGGCAAGACCCGCCATTTCCCCCCGCGAGCGCGAGGTGTCCCGACAGGACCCGCGGTCGCGGCTCGTCCGCCTGAAGGACCAGGCGGCCGAGGTCCCGCGCGAGCCGGCGCGGGCCGCCGCGGAGGCCGCGCCTGTGGACCGAACGCTGTCCGCGGTGAGCCGCCACGGCCTCGACGCCTTCGCGTTCTTCGTGGCCAACCTGCAGACCGGGTTCGGGCCGTTCCTGGCCGTGTACTTCTCACAGGCGAAGTGGACGCAATCCGATATCGGCTTCGCCCTGACCGTGGGGAGCCTCGTCGCCCTGCTCGGGCAGGTACCGGGCGGCGCCTTCGTCGATGTCGTGCGCTCGAAGCGCTTCGCCGCCGCGGTGGCGGTGATCGGCATCTCGGGCAGCGCCTTCGCGCTGGCGGTCTGGCCGAGCTTCCCGGTGGTGCTGCTGGCGATGGCGGTCCATTCCGGGGCGAGCTGCGTGCTCACCCCGGCGATCGCGGCGATCAGCATCGGGCTGGTCGGCCGCGCCCGAGCGGGCGAGCGCCTCGGCCGCAACGCCAGCTTCGCGGCGGTCGGCAACGCCCTCGGCGCCGCCGGCATGGGCGCCATCGGCTACTACCTCTCGAACGGGGCCGTGTTCTACCTCACGGCGGCCCTCGTGGTGCCGACGATCGTCGCGCTCAGCCGCATCCGCGCCCGCGAGATCGATCCCAACGTGTTCAAGGAGGCGGCCCCGGCGCAGGCACCGCGCACCGCCGGGCAGGACGGGGTCCGGGCGCTGCTGACCAATCGCGGTCTGCTGTGCTTCTCGGCCTGCATGGTGCTGTTCTTCCTCGCCAACGCCGCGATGCTGCCGCTGGTCGGCAGCGTCCTGACCCTGCGGGCGAGCGAGACCGCGACCGCCCTGATCGCGGCCTGCATCATGGTCCCGCAGGCCGTGCTCGCGGTGAGCGCCCCCGCGGTCGGCCGGGCGGCGGAGCGGTTCGGCCGCTACCCGGTGCTGCTCCTCGGCTTCGGCGCCCTGCCGGTGCGCGGCCTGATGCTCGCCTACACCACCAACCCCTACGGCCTCGTCGCCATCCAGGTGCTGGACGGGATCTCCGCCTCGGTGCTCGGCGTGATGGTCCCCCTCGTGGTCTCGGATCTCACCCGGGGCACCGGACGGTTCAACCTGGCGCTCGGCGCCGTCGGCACCGCGATGGGCGTGGGCGCCGCCCTCTCGACCTCGATGGCCGGGATCATGGCCGACCGCCTCGGCAGCCACAGCGCCTTCCTGGGGCTGGCCTTCATGGGATTTGCGGCCTTCATGCTGGTGGCGCTGATCATGCCCGAGACGCGCCAGCCCGCGGAGGCGGCGTGACCCGCGGCACCAGATTCGCTTACGTGTCTCCGTGCCGCTCAAGCGGCGTTCAGGTTTGACAGATAAAAGCGCGCGGGAGGTGCGGGCCGGTGCAACATATGGCAACGCTGTCGCGTTGCCGCTGCGGGTCCGACTGCGCCCGCGTTGCACTCCGCCTCAGCCCGCACCCGCCAGTGCCGCGTGAATACGGAATGGTCACCGCGATGGAAGAGCTGCACCAATACGCTGAGAGGCCCTTCGCCTTCGTCGGGCGATACCTCCGGCGCCGCTGGGTGCCCCACCTGGTGATCCTGATCTCCGTGCTCGGCGCGGTCGGGTTCTCGGTCTCGACCGATTACGCCCTCAAGGGCGTGGTCGATGCGCTGACCAAGGGGCCGGGCCCGGGCAACACCGTGGTCTGGGGGGCGCTCTCGGTCCTGATCGCCTTCATCGCGGCCGACAACATGCTCTGGCGCGTGGCGGCGCTGACCGGAGCCTTCACCTTCGTGGGCGTCACCGGCGACATCCGCCGCGACCTGTTCCGGCACATGACCGGCCATTCCCCGACCTTCTTCTCGGACCGGCAGCCGGGCACGCTGGCGTCGCGCATCACGGCGACCTCGAACGCGATCTTCACGGTCGAGAACATGTTCGTGTTCAACGTGATGCCGCCGACCGTCGCGGCCTTCGGGTCGATCGGCTACATCGCCACCGTCAACACCACCATGGCGGCAATCCTGGCCGGCGTGTTCGCCGCGGTCGTCGTGCTGATGTTCAAGATGGCTTCGGCCGGCAAGCCGCTGCACCACGACTTCGCCGCCAAGGCGGCCTCCGTCGACGGCGAGATGGTCGACCTCGTCGGCAACATGTCGCTGGTGCGCGCCTTCTCGGGCTTCAAGCGCGAGGGCCAGCGCTTCGAGGGCACCATCGCCACCGAGATGCGCGCCCGGCGCTCGTCGCTGCTCTACCTCGAGAAGCTGCGCATCGTGCACGCGGTGCTGACTGTACTGGCAGTGTTCGGCCTGCTCTACTGGGCGATCCAGATGTGGGAGGCCGGCCAGGCGACCAACGGCCAGGTGGTGCTGGTCTGCACGCTGGGCATCCGCATCCTGGCGGCGACCCGCGACCTCGCGGTGGCCCTGGTCGACGCGACCCAGCACACCGCCCGTCTCGCCGAGGCGCTGCACACCCTGCTCCAGCCGCACGACCTCGTCGATCATCCGGAGGCGAAGCCGCTCACCGGCCAGGGCGCCAAGATCGAGTTCGACCACCTCGCCTTCAACTATCCGGACGGGCGCCCGGTCTTCACCGATTTCGACCTGGTGATCGAGCCGGGCCAGAGGGTCGGCCTCGTCGGCAAGTCCGGCGGGGGCAAATCGACCCTGTTCTCGCTGCTGCAGCGCTTCTACGACGTGAAGAGCGGCGAGATCCGCATCAACGGCCAGACGATCGAGCGGGTGACCCAGGAATCCCTGCGCGAGGCGATCACGGTCGTCCCGCAGGACGTGTCGATGTTCCACCGCAGCTTGCGCGAGAACATCCGCTACGGCCGGCCCGAGGCCACCGACGACGAGGTCTGGCAGGCCGCCGAGGCGGCGCGCTGCACCGAGTTCATCCAGGCTCTGCCGGAGGGGTTCGACACCATGGTCGGCGACCGGGGCGTCAAGCTCTCGGGCGGCCAGCGCCAGCGCATCGCCATCGCCCGCGCGATCCTGAAGAACTCGCCGATCCTGCTGCTCGACGAGGCGACCTCGGCGCTCGACGCGGAATCCGAGCAGGCGATCCGCCAGGCGCTCGCCAACCTGATGAAGGGCCGGACCGTCATCGCCATCGCGCACCGCCTCTCGACCCTCCAGGATTTCGACCGGATCGTCGTGCTGGAAGGCGGCCGCATCATCCAGGACGGCTCGCCCGACAACCTGACCCATCTCGACGGCTTCTTCCGCGAATTGATGAAGAAGGAATCGATGTCGATGTCCCTGGCCGCCGCCTGAGCGGCGATCCCGGCCGTGCCCGACCTCGACAGCGTCGTCCGGGAGATCTCGGAGGAGATGGCGCAGCGCCGCGACCGGGGCGCGGTGGCCGACTACATCCCCGAACTCGCCCACGTGGACCCGAACCAGTTCGGCATCGCGGTGATCGATGCCGAGGGCCGGGTCACGACCGGCGGCGACAGCGAGACGCCGTTCTCGATCCAGAGCGTGTCGAAGGTGTTCACGCTCACCCTGGCGCTCGGCATGGTCGGCGACCGGCTGTGGAAGCGGGTCGGGCGCGAGCCCTCGGGCAACCCGTTCAACTCGATCGTGCAGCTGGAGCGCGAGCGCGGGGTGCCGCGCAACCCGTTCATCAACGCCGGCGCCATCGCGGTGACCGACGTGATCCTCTCCGGCCACGAGCCCCGGGAGGCGCTGGGCGAGATCCTGCGGTTCATGCAGTTCCTGGCCCAGGACCCGACCATCACCATCGACGAGCGGGTGGCGGCCTCGGAGAAGCGCACGGGTTTCCGCAACACCGCGCTGGCCAACTACATGAAGTCCTTCGGCGTCATCGAGAACCCGGTCGACTACACGCTCGGCGTCTACTTCCACCATTGCGCCATCGCGATGAGCTGCCGCCAGCTCGCCACGGCCGGCCGGTTCCTGGCCCATAACGGCCGCAACCCCTCGACCGGCCACAACGTCGTCTCGGTCGAACGGGCGCGCCGCATCAACGCGATCATGCTGACCTGCGGCCACTATGACGGCTCGGGGGAGTTCGCCTACCGGGTCGGCCTGCCGGGCAAGAGCGGCGTCGGCGGCAGCATCCTGGCGGTGGCGCCCGGCAAGGCCTCGATCGCGGTCTGGTCGCCCGGCCTCGACGCCGCCGGCAATTCCCATCTCGGCCGCGTCGCCCTGGAGCGCCTGACCCAGCGCATGGGCTGGTCGGTGTTCGGGGCCTGACGTTCGCGCGGGGTAAGAGGACGTCTCCGCCGCCATTCCCGCGAGGCGAAGGCGGAGGCGGACGCCTCCGGGGTCAACAGCGCTGGAAGTACCGGTAGATATCCGGTGCGCGCAGCCACTTGAACTCCGCCGTCAAACCGCCCTGCTGCTGGATCCACTGACGAATACCGGCCGGATACCCGCCCCACATCGTCTCGGTTCCGGCCTCGTGTTGCGCCAGATGGAAGCCGAAGGCGGCCTCCGGCGTCACGCAGATCCGGCTTGCCGGCACGTGGCCGAGCAACGTGGTGCAGGCCGATTGGCAGTTCCCGACCACGCGCACCCGCTTGCCCTGCGCGGCGAGTTCGGTCCAGAGGCTGTCATACTGCATGACCGAGCCCCCGTGATTGTCGGATACATCGATCGTGTCGCCCGCGATGCGCCATTCCGACATCGGATCGCTCGATCGACCACCGCGCGCGGACGGGCTGAGCGGATAGAGCAGGCCTGCGCACAGAAGCGCCGCCGCCACGAGATGCGAAGCCGGCCGGAACTTTTGCCCGCACATCATGATGAGCCGCCGATTTCCTGACCGAACGTGCCCAACACTGTATCGGCGAATGCGGACGACAGTCGAGCCCCGGCATGGATCGCCAACCGCCGTCGTGATCGCACGATGGCGAGCGGGAAGCCGCGCCTTGCGTGGGCCGATCTTTCAGGGCAAGCGGCGCGGCTGGACGGGACGGGCGACATGACGACGAGTGCGGCTCCGCGCGCGCGATTGGGCCAAGACGGGGCGACATTGGATCCCGGCGCCATCCTGGCCCGCCTCGACCGGCTGCCGCCGACCCGCACAGTCTGGCGCTTCGTGGCTTTGCTCGGCCTCGGCTTTTTCTTCGAACTCTACGACCTGCTGTTCACCGGCTATGTCGCGCCGGGCCTCGTGAAGGCCGGGATCCTCACGCCGACGACGCGCGGGCTATTCGGCGCGAGCGGCGTGGCGAGCTTCGTGGCGGCCCTGTTCACCGGGCTGTTCATCGGCACGCTGGTCTGCGGCTGGCTGGCCGACCGGTTCGGCCGCCGGGCGATCTTCACGTGGTCGCTCCTGTCCTACACGGCCGCCAACCTCGTGATGGCCTGCCAGACCGAGGCGTTCGGCCTCAATTTCTGGCGGCTGATCGCCGGGATCGGCCTCGGCCTAGAGATGGTGACCATCGGCAGCTACCTCTCGGAGCTGGTGCCGAAGGGGATCCGCGGCCGCGCCTTCGCCCTGTGCCAGGGCATCGGCTTCACCGTCGTGCCGGTGGTGGCGTTCCTGTCCTACCTGCTGATCCCGGTGGCGCCGCTCGGGATCGACGGCTGGCGCTGGGTCGTGCTGATCGGCGCCACCGCGGCGATCGGGGTCTGGTGGCTGCGCGCGGGCCTTCCGGAGAGCCCGCGCTGGCTGGTCGAGCGCGGGCGGCTCGCGGAGGCCGACGCGATCCTGCGGCACCTCGAGGCGCAAATCGCCGCCGAATACGGCCGCCCCCTGCCGACGCCCGCTGCGCCCGAACCTATGCAGCGGCGCGGCGCGTTCGGCGATTTGTGGGTGCCGCCCTACCGTCGCCGGGCCCTGATGATGGCTGGCTTCAATGTGTTCCAGACCGTGGGCTTCTACGGCTTCGCCAACTGGGTGCCGACCCTGCTGGTGGCGCAGGGCATCACGATCACGTCGAGCCTCGCCTACACGGCGCTGATCGCGCTCGCCGCTCCGGTCGGCCCGCTGATCGGGCTGGCCATCGCTGACCGGTTCGAGCGCAAGCACGTCATCGTGGCCGCCGCGCTGGTCTACATCGCCTGCGGGCTGGCCTTCGCGCAGACCCGGGACGTGTCGGCGACCGTCGCCCTCGGGATTGGCCTGACGCTGGCCTCCAACGTGATGTCCTACAGCTTCCACGCCTACCAGGCCGAGTTGTTCCCCACCGGCATCCGGGCCCGGGCGGTGGGCTTCGTCTATTCGTGGAGCCGCTTCTCGGCGATTTTTACGGGTTTCGTCATCGCCTTCGTGCTGCGCGAGGCCGGCACCCCGGGGGTGTTCCTGTTCATCTCCGCCGCAATGCTGGCGGCCGGACTTCTTGTCGGTCTTCTCGGGCCTCGCACCCGCGACGTGGCTTTGGAGAAGATCGCGGGTTAAAGCTCGCCGCCGCGCGGTAGCGAATCGTGATACCCTCAAGCCATGGTCGCACAGCCAAAGTCCCGGATGACGGTCGACGAGTTCCTGGTTTGGGCCGAGAACCAGCCCGGGCGCTACGAGCTTGTGAACGGCGAGGTTTTCGCGATGTCACCGGAGCGGGCTCGGCACAGCCTGGTGAAATACGCCACGCAGACGGCACTGAACCGCGCGATTAGGAGAGCCGGCCTTCCCTGCCACATGATGCCGGACGGGATGACGGTCCGCGTCGACGCCGCGACCACGTTCGAGCCGGATGCCCTGTCTTATTGCGGGCCGGCAATCGACCTCGATGCCGTCGAAGTGCCCCACCCTGTCATCGTGGTCGAGGTGCTTTCACCAGGGACTGAATCGGTGGATACCGGGGCGAAGCTCGTCGGCTATTTTCAGATCATGAGCCTGTACCACTACTTGATCATCGACCCGGTCAGGCGCCTCGTGATCCACCATGCGCGCGGCGCCGAGGGGCTGATCGAAACCCGGATCGCGACCGAAGGCGCCCTCGACCTGACGCCGCCGGGCCTGAGCCTGCCCGTCGGCGAGCTGTTCGCCGATCTCCCGCCCCCCGCAGAGCCCGCGGCTTGATCCGATCCGAGGCGGATGTCACAGCGGCGCAAACGCGAATCAGGACGCCCGGATGACCACACCCCTCGATCTCCTCGTGCTCGGCAACGCCATCGTCGACGTGATCGCCCGCACGGACGACGCCTTCCTGGCCGCCCAGGGCGTGACCAAGGGCGCGATGCAGCTGATCGACGAGTCGCGGGCGGAAGCTCTGTTCGCCGCGATGGGCCCGGCCACGATCGTGTCGGGAGGCTCGGGGGCCAACACCGCGGTGGGTGCGGCCCTGCTCGGCGCCAAGACCGGCTTCGTCGGCAAGGTCCGGAACGACGAGCTCGGCGGCCTGTTCAGCCACGACCTCAAGGCCACGGGCGTCAGCTTCTCGGTGCCGCCGGCGAGCGAAGGGCCGGCCACGGCCCGCTGCTTCGTGCTGGTGACGCCGGATGGCGAGCGCACCATGAGCACTTATCTCGGCGCCTGCCAGGGGCTGAACCCCGAGGACGTGGACCGGGCGCTCGTGGCCTCGGCCCGGGTGGTCTACCTCGAAGGCTATCTGTGGGATCCGCCCGCTGCCAAGGACGCGTTCCGCAAGGCTGTCCAGATCGCCCACCAGGCCGGCAACGCGGTGGCGCTGACCCTGTCGGACGCGTTCTGCGTCGGCCGCTACCGGGACGAGTTCCTGGGGCTGGTGCGCGACGGCAGCATCGACATCCTGTTCGCCAATATCGGCGAGTTGCAGAGCCTCTACCAGACCGACGATCCCGAGGCCGCCGTGGCCGCGCTCCGCGACGAGCGCAACGCCCGCGGCCGGCACCTGCTCGGCCTCGTCACCCGCTCGTCGGATGGCGCCCTGGTGGTGCAGGGCGGCGAGGTCCGGACCGTCGAGGCGAGCCCGGTGCGCGAGGTGCTGGACACGACCGGCGCCGGCGACCTGTTCGCCGCCGGGTTCCTGGCCGGCCATGCCTGCGGACTCGACCACGTCACCAGCGCCCGCCTCGGCGCGCTGGCAGCCGCCGAAGTGATCCAGCATATCGGCGCACGCCCGCAGGCCGACCTCGTCGGCCTGGCCAAGGCGCGCGGCCTGCTCTGATCCGCCCCCTCAGGCGGCCCGAACCGTCGCGAGGAAGTGGGTCACCTCGCTCCGGAGATGCTCGGAGCGGAGCGACAGCTCGGAGGCCGAGCTGAGCACCTGATTGGCTGCCGCCCCGGTTTCGTTGGCGGCACCCGCGACCCCGGAGATGCTGCTCGTCACCTCGCCGGCGCTCGCGGCCGCTTCCGTGACGTTGCGGGCGATCTCCTGGGTCGCCGCCCCCTGTTGCTCCACGGCCGCGGCGATCAGGGTCGCCACCGTGCTGATCTCCTGGATCCGCCCGCCGATGCGGCCGATCGCCGAAACGGCGCCATCGGTCGAGGCCTGGATGCGCCCGATATGGCCGCTGATCTCGTCGGTGGCCTTGGCGGTCTGGCTCGCCAGCTCTTTCACCTCAGCCGCCACCACGGCGAAGCCGCGCCCGGCCTCGCCGGCCCGGGCCGCCTCGATCGTGGCGTTGAGCGCCAGCAAATTGGTTTGCCCGGCGATGGTGGTGATCATCGTCACGACGTCGCCGATCCGGGCCGCCGCGCCGCTCAGCTCCTGCACCAAGTGGGCGGTGGAGGCCGCATCCTCGACGGCGGCCTGGGTCAGCGCCGCTGCGTTCGAGACCTGACGGCCGATCTCTTGGACGGAGCTTTCCAGTTCCTCCGCGGCCGAGGCGGCGGTGTTGACGTTGGCGGCGGCCAATTCGGCTGCGCTCGCCACCCGCAGGGATTGGCTGGCAGCGCCCGAGGCCGTGTCGGTCATGGTGGTGGCGGTGGCCTGTAAGGCCGCGGCGGCCCCCGAGACCGTCCCGATGATGCCGCCCACCGCCCCCTCGAAGGCGTCGGCGATCTGGCGCATGCCGGTCTTGCGCTGCTCCTCGGCGGCCTGTCGGGCCTGGGCGGACTCCGCTTCCAGGGCGCGAGCCCGGATCAGGCCGTCCTTGAAGACCTGCACGGAGGCTGCCATGGCGCCGATCTCGTCGCGCCGCTCGGCATGGGGAACGGTAATGGAGAGGTCCTGCGCGGCCAGCCGGGCCATGATCTCGGTCATGGACCGGATCGGGCGGGCGACGCCGCGCAGGATCAGCCAGAAGGCTCCGGCCGTGGCCGCCAGCCCGGCGATCAGTGCGGCGGCCGTGACGGTCCAGGCCGTCGTGTAGGCATCCTCGGCGCGCTTCGTCGCGGTCTGCGTGCCCTCGGCATTGACCTTGGCGAGATCCCCCAGCGCTCCGAAGGCGCCCACCAGAGGGGCGCGGGCCGGCGCGATGGCGTCGCGGGCTGCGGTGCGATCACCGCGCTTGAGCGCGGCTACGATGGCCTCCCGGGACGCCAGATAGGCCTGCCACCGCGCCTCGAACGCGTTCCACAGACCTGTCTCGCGCGGCGATCCGATATGCGACCGATACTGCTGGAATCTCTCCGGGATAGTCGCATCCATCTCGGTGAATTCAGCATCCAGATCGCGGTTTTCGGCGCTGTTTTCGGCGATGACTTTGCGGATCGTCGTGGTGTGATAGCGAAGCGCTAGGAACTGCAGTTCGTCCAGCTCGTGATCCTTCACGTTCCAGACATCCCGCATCTCCCGGGCCGAATCATGCACGTCTTTGATACTGACGATATTGCACAATGAATTTACAACTAAAAGAACCAATCCGATAAACGAAACCAGAAACAACCGAACCGTTATGCTGCGACCGAACCGCATCTCGCTCTCCACCCAGTGTCACTGTGTAAGATATTATCGCATCAGCGTGACAGAATGGATTTGAAGACAGTGATTTGATTTAAAAAATCGATGGCCGGCAGACGGTATGACGAACAAATTCGCTCACCGGTTCGATTTATAGCCTGAAACGATCCGCCCGAGCCCAATTGGAAGTAGAGAAACGGCGATCGCCGCAATGGCCTGCCGGATCACGGCCGGAGCAGCACCTTCCCGACCGCGGCCCGGCGGGTCAGCAGGCCGAACGCCTCGGGGAAGTCGGCCAGCGCGTAAACGCCGTGGACCTGCGCGGTGAGCTTGCCCTCGGCGACCCAGTCCAGCAGCCGGCGCTGGTCGGCCCGGTACGCCGCCGGCTCGCGGTCGAGGAAGGCGCCCCAATGGACGCCCTGCACGTCGAGCTCCTTCAGCAGGATCAGGTTGAGCGGCAGCCGCGGGATGCCGCCGGCGGCGAAGCCGATGACGAGGTAGCGGCCGCGCCAGCCGAGCGCCCGCAGGGCGGGTTCGGCGTAATCGCCGCCGACCGCGTCGTAGACCACGTCGACCCCGCCGCCGCTGATCCGGCGCAATTCGTCCTTGAGGGTCGCGGGATCGTAGACGAGCGTCGCCTCGGCGCCGTGGGCGCGGGCGACCGCCAGCTTCTCCTCCGAGGAGGCGCAGGCGATCACCCGGGCGCCCATCAGCCGGCCGAGTTCCACCGCGGCGAGGCCGACGCCCCCGGAGGCGCCGAGCACGGCGAGCCATTCGCCCGGCTTCACCTTGGCCCGGTTGGCCAGCGCGTGCAGCGAGGTGCCGTACGTGATCGTGAGCCCGGCCGCCTGCGCGTCCGGCACGGCCTCCGGCACCGGCGTGAGCTTGGCGGCCTCGATGGCGATCAACTCGGCGCAGCAGCCGTGGCCGGCATGGACGATCACCCGGTCGCCGATCGCGACGCCCGAGGCCCCCTCCCCCAGCGCCTCGACCACCCCGACGCCCTCGCCGCCCGGCGAGAACGGCAGCGGCGGCTTCACCTGATAGCGCCCGGCGACGATCAGCGTGTCGAAGAAGTTGAGCGCGGCGAGCCGGATCCGCACCAGGGCCTGCCCGGGCCCCGGCACCGGACCGGGGCATTCCACGATCTCCAGATGCTCCGGCCCCTTGAGCCTCGTGCATAGCAGCGCCCGCATCCTATCCTCCCGGTCGATGTGTTGGTCCTGTCCAGGCCAAAGTTCAGGCCGAGACCGGCCGCGCGGTCAAGCCGTCCCGATCATCTCCCGGATGCGGGCGCCCAGCACCTCGACCCCGAACGGCTTGGTGATCACCTGCATGCCGGGGGCGAGCGGGCCGTTGCCCAGCACCGCATGCTCCGCGTAGCCGGTGATGAACAACACCTTGAGGCCCGGGCGCGTCGCCCGGCCGGCCTCGGCCATCTGTCGGCCGTTCAAGCCGCCGGGCAGCCCGACATCGCTGACCAACAGGTCGATGCGGACGTCGGATTGCAGCACCTTGAGTCCGGCGGTGCTGTCGGCCGCCTCGATCGCGGTGTAGCCCAGATCCTCCAGCACCTCGGTGACGAGCATGCGCACGGTCGGCTCGTCGTCGACCACCAGCACGGTCTCCCCCGGCGCCGCCCGGGCGGGGGCCCCGAGGGCGGCGTGCGGATCCTCCTCCAGAGCGGCGCCGCGGTGCCGGGGCAGGTAGAGGCAGACGGTGGTGCCCCGGCCGAGTTCGGAGGCGATCCGCACCTGGCCGCCCGATTGCTGGGCGAAGCCGTAGATCATCGACAGGCCGAGGCCGGTACCCTGCCCGATCGGCTTGGTGGTGAAGAACGGCTCGAACACCTTGCCGACGATCTCCGGCGCCATGCCGGTGCCGGTATCGGTGACGCGCAGCACGAGGTACTGGCCCGCCGGCAGGTCCTGGCGCCGGGCTGTGCGGGCGTCGAGCCGGGTGTTGGCGGTCTCGATGGTGATGCGGCCGCCCTCCGGCATCGCGTCCCGGGCGTTGATGCACAGGTTGAGCAGCGCGTTCTCGAGCTGGGGCGGATCGACCAGGGCCGGCCACAGGCCGGCCTCGGTCACCACCTCGACGGTCACGGCGGGGCCGACCGTGCGCCGGATCAGCTCCTCCAGGCCTGCCACCAGCCGGTTCACGTCGGTGGGCTTCGGGTCGAGGGTCTGCCGGCGCGAGAAGGCGAGCAGGCGGTGGGTCAGGGCGGCGGCGCGCTTGGATGCGCCCTGGGCGGCGTTGATGTAGCGGTCCACATCCATGAGGCGGCCTTGGGCGAGCCGGGTCTGGATCAGCTCCAGCGAGCCGGAGATGCCGGCCAGCAGGTTGTTGAAGTCGTGGGCGATGCCGCCGGTGAGCTGCCCGACCGCCTCCATCTTCTGCGACTGGCGCAAGGCCTCCTCGGCGGCGGCCAGCGCGTCGGCGCGCTCGCGCTCGGCGGTGAAGTCGCGCCCGACCGCGTTGATTACCCCGTCGCCGGGGCGCGCCGCCCAGGTGATCCAGCGATAGCTGCCGTCCCGATGGCGATAGCGGTTGTCGAAGCGGGCTTGGCTGCGCCCCTCGGCCAGTTGCCGGCCGCCCTCGGCGGTGCGGTCGAGATCGTCCGGATGGACGAAGCGCATCAGGTTGGTGCCGACGAGCTCGTCGGCGCGCCAGCCCAGCAGTTCCGTCCAGGCCGGGTTCACCGCGGTGATCGTCCCGTCGAACAGGCAGCGCAGCATCATGTCGGACGAGAGGGTCCAGAGCGCGTTGCGGTCGGCGGTGCGCTCCTCGACCTGCCGGGCCAGGGAGGCGTTGAGGTCGCGCAGCTCCGCGAGCGCGGTCTCCAGCCGGGCCTGGCTCTCGGTGAGGGCGGCGTCGGCCAGCACCCGGCCGGTGGTCTCGTTGGTGAGGATGAACAGGCCGGCGACCTTGCCGTCCGCGTCGAGCACCCGCGAATACGAGAAGGTCCACCACGTGTCCTGTGCGCCCCGGTCGGTGTCGAGCCGCCACGGCAGGTCGATGAACCGCTCCGGCCGGCCGTCCATGGCGGCGTCGATGATCGGCTTGGCCTGCGCCCAGCCATCGGCCCAGACCTCATCGAACCGCGCGCCCATGGCCCAGGGCAGCCGCGGCCCGAGCAGGGGAAAGTACGTATCGTTGAAGAAGAAATGGAGATCCGGCCCCCAGGCCAGGATCATCGATTCCGGCGAGTTGAGCACCAGCGACAGGGCGGCGCGAAACTCCGCCGGCCAGGTTTCCGGGGGGCCGAGGGGGTGGCCGGACCAGTCGCGCGCGCGGATCATGCGCGCGGCCTCGCCGCCGCCGGAGAGGAAGGCCAGGGGGTCGGTCACAGGGCGGGAACGGTACTCGTCATGGGCATATACGGCGTATGACTGCCTTTGGCGGCATCTCCAAGATGGCCGCTCGCGGTTCAATGACATCGTTGCAAAGCACCGTCTTTGCGAGCGGAGCGAAGCAACCTAGGGCAGCGGGGCATTCGTGAGTATGGCGCCGACTGGATTGCTTCGCTTCGCTCGCAAAGACGGTCGGGCCCAGCCTCGATCCAACCAGCTCGCCAGAGGCTGAACCCGATCAGACTAAGCGTGCGAAAGAGTGCTGACGGCCTTTCCCGGTCATTCACGTGCTGCGCCGACGAAGGCGGCATTTGGCTCAAAGCAGGCGCTTTTCGGCGGACATCGTATAGATCTTGGCTGGAGTCGGGAGCAAACTCGGCCGCCGCTGGCGAGGCGGCGTTTTGACGTGGCCCCCACACCCATCAAGTCAGGAAAGAATTTGGATGAGGAAGGCCGCGCCACTGAAATTGATCCGGCCGCGAGCCTCTGACACTAAACTTCAATTATAGCGGTTTGGTATCGAGCCAGAGAAGCACGCCGAGTTTAAGGAGGCGCTGCTATCGGCAGCGCGTTCCGCAGTCGAACAATTTCCGGACAACCTAGAGGCTGTTAAGAAAGAGCTCCGAGAAGCGTTTCCTGTGAGCGTGCTAACGGCGTTCTTCAACTATGGCATGCAGGTAAGCCTGGGGCCGACCGCTGAACAGCACAAGCCCTTGCCAGATATCCTGCAGCATCACGGCGAACTCCTCCACGCCCTGGTGCTGACGTTGCCGATTGGGGAATGGGGCAAGCGTCCCCTCACATCCGACGTCATGCAGCGGCTCTTCGATGCAGTACCGCAGCTATCCAACACGTTTTTCATGCAGCGTGTCCTAGACGGCGAGTCTATCCAAGACAACGAGGCACAAGTCGTGCTCTCTCTTCAGGAGCGCATCCGCTTTCACACACACGGAGTCCGAAACTGGGGGTACTTTGACAACGTCGTGGCTCTTTCGCGCGATCTCTACGCCGCGCTCGATCAAGGACTCTCTGCACATCATGGGTTTGGCGCCTCGGACGTGATCGATGTTCTCTTGGCGCTCACCTCCGAGTTCGAGCGCCGAAATGGGGAGCACTGGGAGATCCTTCGCAAGGTTCTCCGCGGCCGCACCGTACGTAAACTGGTGGAACTCTACTACAGGCACGTCCCCAACCTGACAGGAAGCGTGGACGAAATGCTAGCTGCGCTACCAAAATCTTTTACTCGCGAGCAGATGATTGGGTTGCTTATGTCGCATCTCGATCTTAGGGTGCTTGATGTTGCAACCTTTACGGTTGCCGAGATTGCAGCACTCACTAAGAAGCCGGTATCGGCAATCCAAGCGGTCCTCAACGCCTTAGCATTCGAGCCAGGCTCCCTCGAAGATCAAAAGCCGCAGCATCTGTTCCTCGACAATCCCGTGTGGGATCACCCGGCCATTCGAATGGGCAGGCGGTTCATCATACCGCTCCCACACATGGCCTTCAGCCATATCCACCGGCTGATGGACCGCTTGATCGCTGAAGCGGGGCTGCAGAAGCAACTAAAGGATCGTCGGGCAATCTACCTCGAGCAACAGCTTGAGGCGGTGTTTCGCTCGGCGCTCCCCGGAGCGGAAATAAAGCCAGGCATCAGGTGGAAGAAGAACGGCCAACAGTTTGAGAACGACCTAGTGGTCCTTTTCGATCACGTGGTGATCATCGCTGAGGCCAAGTCGCACCGCCTCACACCCTCAGGGCTCCGCGGAGGCAAAGAACGTGTGAAGCGGCACCTCGACGAGATGGTGCTCGATCCTTCCATCCAGTCGTTGAGGCTTGAGGCACTGATAACGGCGGCTCGTGGCGGTGACGCGGAAGCAACTGAAATTCTAACCGACATCGGCATTGACCCAACCTTGGCAGACCGCGTGGTTCGCCTCTCGGTCACCCTAGACGACTTTTCGGTGCTAAGTGCTTCAGAGCCGGACTTTAAAAAGGTGGGATGGGTCCCTCAGGACCATGCGCTTGCACCAAGCTTTCTGATTTCAGATCTAAAATGTGTCGTCAGTATTCTAGACAATCCTATATCATTTTTACACTATATATACGAGCGTGTTGATTTACAGAAGTCTTTCGATTTGCTAGGAGACGAAATCGATTACCTCGGTTTGTACTTAGCAACGGGATTTAATATCGCCGCCCTCCGCAAAGATTTTTCTAAGTTCTCGCCTGTCGGTATGTCTGCTCCGATCGATCGCTACTATAGAGAACGAGAGACTGGGCTGAATGTGCCGAAGCCAAAGATGGATCTCTGCCCACTGTGACGAAAAATCATCGATCGGCTTGTCCAGGCTCGGCCGCCCGGCTGGACGCTCGTTGGGATGCAGCTACTTTCGAGCGCTGATCCGGCTGAGCAGCGAGCAATTGAGCGGAACCTTCACAAGCTGCGCGCCAATGTGCGAAAGCAATACCGTAATCCGGAACACATAAGCACCCTCGTTATCCGTCCGCTTGAGCAGCGAAAGGGCGCAGTAATGTTCTACTTGTTCCCAGACCAATTGCGGAACACTCAGCGAACCGCAATGCAACAGCTCGCAGAAGAAATGTCAGCGGCTGAAAATCTGATGTCATGTCTGATATTCTCTCGGTCAACTAAGAATTGGGGCCAGGCGTATGAAGCCGTTTTGCTGCTGGAGCACAAGGTGACGCCACAAGCGCTACTGGCCTAATCGCTAACTCCTTATCAATCCTCCTGTCGAGATCATGCGATATCGGCTTCTGGTGTGCAGCGATTGTTAAAAGTTCGATACCTGACTGGCGGCATTCCACCCTTTTCGGACATTGCCCCGGCCAAGCTGATCAAGTTCCAACCCTAGTGCGCCTCCTGCCAATTCCCCGCCGCCTTGGCCTCCACCACCAGCGGCACGCGGAGCGTCAGAGCCGGCGCCGGCGCCTCTTCCATCACGCCGCGGATGATCGGGATTGCCCGGTCGATCTCGTCCTCGGCGGCCTCGAAGACCAGCTCGTCGTGCACCTGCAGCAGCATGCTGACCTTGAGCTTCTGGGCGGTGAGCGCCCCCTCGATCCGGGTCATGGCCCGGCGGATGATGTCGGCGGCCGAGCCCTGGATCGGGGCGTTGATCGCCTGGCGCTCGACGCTGGCGCGCTCGGACGGGTTGTTGGAGCGGATCTGCGGGTAGTGGCAGACGCGGCCGAACAACGTCGTGACGTAGCCCTTGTCCCGGCAGATCTTTTTGGTGGTGTCGATGTAGTCGCGGATGCCCGGGAACTGCTCGAAATACTGCTTGATGAACGCCGACGCCTCCTCCCGACCGATGCCGAGCCGGTCGGCAAGCCCGAAGGCCGAGATGCCGTAGATGATGCCGAAGTTGATGGTCTTGGCCCGGCGCCGCAGGTCCGGCGTCATGTCCTTCAGCGACACGCCGAACATCGCCGAGGCCGTGGCGGCGTGGATGTCGATCCCGTCCGCGAACGCTTTGCGCAGCTCCGGGATGTCGGCCATGTGGGCGAGCAGCCGCAACTCGATCTGCGAGTAGTCGGCCGAGATCAGCCGGTTGCCGGGCGCCGCCACGAAGGCCCGGCGGATGCGCCGGCCCTCCTCGGTGCGGATCGGGATATTCTGGAGGTTCGGCTCGGAGGAGGAGAGCCGCCCGGTGGTGGTCGCCGCTAGGGAGAACGAGGTGTGGACCCGGGCGGTCTCGCGGTCGGCGTGGGTCTGGAGCGAATCCGTGTAGGTGGATTTCAGCTTCGCGAGCTGCCGCCACTCCAGGATCTTTTTGGGGAGTTCGTGGCCGGCCTGGGCCAGTTCCTCAAGAAGAGTCGCGGGCGTCGCCCACTGGCCCGACGGCGTCTTCTTGGCCCCCGGCAGGCCCATCTTCCCGAACAGAATGTCGCCGATCTGCTTCGGCGAGCCGACCGAAAACTTTTCGCCGGCATCGTCCTGGATCTCCTCCTCCAGGCGGACGAGGATCTGCGAGAAATCGCCCGAGAGGCGGCTCAGCATCTCCCGGTCGACCCGGATGCCGCGCTGCTCCATCCGGGCGATCACCGGCAGCAGCGGCCGCTCCAGGGTCTCATAGACGGCGACCCGGCGCTCGGCGACGAGGCGCGGCTTCATCATCCGCCACAGGCGGAGCGTCACGTCCGCGTCCTCGGCCGCGTAGGCGGTGGCCTTGTCGATAGCGACCCGGTCGAAGCTGACCTTATTGCGCCCCGTACCGGCTACATCGGAAAACGTGATCGGCTGGTGTCCGAGGTGGCGGCGGGCGAGCTCGTCCATGCCGTGGCCGCCCTTGCCGGCGTCGAGCACGTAGGAGATCAGCATCGTGTCGTCGAACGGCGCGATCTCGATGCCGTAGCGGGCGAGCACGACCCAATCGTATTTCAGGTTCTGGCCGACCTTCAGGACGCCCGGGTTTTCCAGGAGGGGCTTCAGCCGACTGAGCGCGTCCTTGAGCGGGATCTGGCCCGGCACCGGCTCGGCCACGTCGGAGGCGGCCGCGCCCTCGCCGAACAGGTCGGTGGCGTCGGCCTGCACCTTCGCGGCCTGGATATGGGCCAGCGGGATGTAGCAGGCCCGGCCGGTGGCGGTGGCCAGGGAGACGCCGACGAGGCCGGCCTTGTGCGCGTCGAGGGCGTCGGTCTCGGTATCGACCGCGACCACTCCGGCCTCTTCAGCCTCGGCGATCCAGGCGTCGAGCTGCTCCAGGGACGCGACGGTCTCGTAGGCGGCGGTGTCGAACGGCGCCACCGCCTCGGCGGCGCGGGCGGCGACCACGTTGCCGGGCGTCGCCTCGATCGGCGCCCGGGGCTTCGCCGGCGCGTCCGGCAGGTCGAGATCGGCGAAGGGATCGACCTCGCCGCCCTCGGGCGGGGCGGCTCCCGGCGGCCGCTCGGCGCCGGCGGCCGCAGTCTCAGGGTCCGGCGGCACGGAATCGCCGAAGAACGGCACCGCATCGCTGCCGCCGGCGGCGTTGCCGTAGCCGTGGGGCTTGGCGCCCGGCAGCAGCGCCGGATCCGGCTTCACCGCCTCGGGGTCGACATGCAGCATCTGGGCGATGCGGCGGGTCAGGGTGTTGAACTCCATCGCCTTCAGGAAGCCGACGAGCTTCTGCGGGTCGGGCTCGGGGACGCGCAGGTCGTCCAGATCGACCGGGACCGGCACGTCCTCGACCAGGGCCACCAGCTTGCGCGACAGCTGGGCCTGCTCGACATTGGCCAGCAGAGTCTCGCGGCGCTTGGGCTGCTTGATCTCGCCGGCCCGCTCCAGCAGCGCCTCGAGGCTGCCGAACTCCTTGATCAGAGCCGCGGCGGTCTTCAGGCCGATGCCGGGCACGCCGGGAACGTTGTCGGATGTGTCGCCGATCAGGGCCAGCGCGTCGCCGATCTGGTTGGGCTGCAGCCCCTCCCACTTGGCGATGATCGCCTCGACATCGAGGTTGCGCTCGGGCCGGTAGCCGGCCTTGCCCTTGGCGCCGGATTCGAAATCGTAGAACCGGACCAGCGGCCCGACGAGCTGCATCAGGTCCTTGTCGGACGAAACGATGATGACCCCCGCGCCCCTTGCCTCGGCCTGACGGGTGTAGGTGGCGATCAGGTCGTCCGCCTCGTAGCGGACCAGCTCCACCGCGTGCAGGCCGAAGGCCCGCACGGCGTCGCGCATCAGCGGCATCTGGCGCTTGAGGTCGTCCGGCGCGTCGGGGCGATGGCCCTTGTAGTCCGGGAACATCTCCTTGCGGAACGAGCCCTCGGACTTGTCGAAGATGATGCCGAGATGGGTCGGCATGATGCCGGCCGCGCCCTCCTGCAGGAACTGGGCGATCTTCGTGCAGAACAGCCGCACGGCACCGGTGGGCAGCCCGTCCGAGGGACGCGAATTGTACTTCTGGTCCTGGTTGATCGACTGGAAATAGGCCCGGAAGATGAACGACGAGCCGTCGACCAGGATTACCTGATCGCCCGGGCCGACGGGTTTGGTCGCGGGGCTCGCGTCGGGCTTCGCGTCGATCATGTGCTCAGGCGGCTCGGGGCGATCAGGGGTCGGGCGCGCGGTCCAACTCGGCGCGGCAGGCGGCGACGAGGACGGGCAACTCGTGGTGGACGGTGAGCCAGACGATGTCCAGCGTCACCCGGTGATAGCTGTGGCGATAGACGTTCCCCGCATCCGCGATCTGTCGCCACGGCACCGCCGGATGCCGAGCTTTCATCTCGGCGCTCAATCGACGGCTCGCCTCCGAAATGATTTCCAGGCCGCGCACGACCGCGAAGTGGGTGCGCTCGTCCGCCTCGACCGTCTCAAACGTGAACCCGGCCACGAAGCGGGCGACGCGCTGCGCGTTGACGATGATGTCGGAGCAGGCGGTCCGCTCGCGCTCAGAAGGCGAAAACGGCATCGCGCTCGGCTCGCGTGCGGACCCGATCCTTCAGGGCCGCCCGGTTCGCCACGTCAACCCGGATCGGAAACAGATCATCGATGAAGTGGCAGAGTCCGACATAGCCATAGACACCGCCGACGACGGGCGCGTCGATCTCGATCATCACATCAAGGTCGCTGTCCGCCTGTGCTTCCCCGCGAGCGACGGAGCCGAACAATGCTGCATGGAGCACCCCACGGCGGCGAAGTTCCGCCTCGTTGGCGCGCAGGATGTCGAGGGCAGCGAGCTTGTCCATCGTGGTGGGACCACAGAGAATCGTCACCGATCAGCATAGCAGAACCGAGCGCGGTGGAGGATCATGCCGCCAGTTCCCGTCCCAGCGCCTCCACCCGGCGCAGATCGTCGACGAAAGCCGCGTAGGCCTCCTCTTTCGCCTCGTCGGGCAGGCGCAGCAGGTAGGACGGGTGGACCGTGATGAAACCCTGGACGCGGTCCTCGAACCGGTCGAACCGGAACGGGCCCCGCGCCCGGGTGATCGGGACCGCCTTGCCGGTCAGTGCCAGCACCGCTGTCGCGCCCAGCGCCACCACGAGCTTCGGGGCCACGAAGTCGAGCTCGCGATCGAGCCACCAGCGATAGTGGCTGACCTCGCCGGCCGTCGGCTTCTGGTGGATGCGGCGCTTGCCGCGTTCCTCGAACTTGAAGTGCTTGACGGCATTCGTGAGATAGCTCGCCCCGCGGTCGATCCCGGCCTCCGCCATGGCCCGGGAGAGCAACTGCCCCGCCGGCCCGACGAAGGGCCGGCCCTGCCGGTCCTCCTGATCACCCGGCTGCTCGCCCACGAAGGCGACGGTGGCCCCGACAGGTCCCTCGCCGAGCACCGCCTGCGTGGCGCCCGGCACCAGCGGCTCGGTGCGCTTGATGATCGCGTTCAGCGCCTCGAGGGTTTTGGGGTCCTGATCGGCCATGGCGGCGACGGCGCGGGCGGGTTCGCGGCGTGTGGGCAAGGTTGGCTCCCTCTCGATCATCGCGTCGGTGCGCCCCGCCGCCGCCCGGACCAGGGCGGGGATCGCGGCGGTCTCGGGCATGTTGTGCCAATACTTCTTGGGCATCTCCGCCCGCATCGCCTTCAGGTTGGTGCGGGCCGGGTTGAACGTGCTCTCGTAATAGGTCTGCCACCCGGCCTCGAAGCCGTCGCCCTCGGGGAGCGACGCCCGGTCCCCCGGCGGCCCGTAGGTCAGGGTCTCGGTATCCCAGCGGGCCGACCCCTCCGGCGTCAGGATCGACCAGCGCATGCCCCGGAACCGCGCGACGAAGAACGGCGCCGCCGCCTCCAGGATGTGATGGTCGGGCTCGAACCACGCCACGAAATGCTCGCCGGTCGCGTCCTCGGCGCGGCGGAAGCGCAGGAAGGCGTGCATCTTGTGCAGGTCGCGCCCGATCGCCTTGGCCATCCGGTGCAGGCGGTGGACCAGGGGATCGCTGCCGACCTCCATCAGGTGCCGCTCGCCGTGGCAGACCCGCCAGATCAGGGCGTAGAGCAGCCCGTAACGCTCCGGGTCGCGGTGGGGGATCACCTGCGGGATCAGGGCGGCGACGGGTTTGGGCAGGGCGAGCGGCGCGGCGGGGGCCTGGGCGGTCTCGGTGCCGAACAGGCCGGGGGAATCCGTCACCGCCCACGCCACGGCCTCGGGGGGGACGCCCTCCGCAATGAGCCGGCGCGCGGCGTCGCGGAAGCCGGTGAGATCGGCGCCCGGGCGCAGGAGGATGCTTTGCGGCGCGCGCGCATTCCCTCTCCCCTCTGCGGGGGAGGGTGGCCCCCGGAGGGAGTCGGGAGAGGGGAGCGCCGCTTCCTGAAGAGTCGCGACGACCGCGCCATCCTGCATCGTCGCGCTGCCCCTCTCCCGACCCGGCCTGACGGCCGGCTCACCCTCCCCCGCAGAGGGGCGAGGGAGCGGCGCGTTTCCGAGCGTCATCAGAACAAACTCAGCTGCGTCGCCGGCTCGACCAGCCGGGCGCGCAGGTCGAGCCGGTCGGTCAGCCCGACCGGGCGGTGGTCGGCGGCGACGAGGAACGGCCGCGCCCGCTTCAGCCCCGAGGTCAGCCGGGCGACGTCGTCGAGGCGCAGGGTCGCGTGGCGGCGCGCCGTGATGATCTTGTCCACCGCTCGGGCGCCGAGGCCCGGCACGCGCAGCAGCCATTCCCGGTCGGCCTTGTTCACGTCGACGGGGAATTTCTCGCGGTGTTTCAGCGCCCAGGCGAGCTTAGGGTCGATGTCGAGGGCGAGCATGCCGTCCTCCGAGGCGTCGGCGACCTCATCGGGGGTGAACTGGTAGTACCGGAGCAGCCAATCGGCCTGGTACAACCGGTGCTCGCGCTGGAGCGGCGGCGGCTTCGGCGGCAGGATCGCTGATCCGTCCGGGATCGGGCTGAATGCCGAATAGTAGACCCGCTTCAGCCCGACGCTGCCGTAGAGATGCGCGCTCTTGCGGATCAGCGCCTCATCGGTGGTGGCATCGGCTCCGACGATCACCTGGGTCGAATGCCCGGCCGGGGAAAAGCGCCGCTTCTCGGCCTTGGCCTCGACGATGCGCTCGCCGATCTGCGCCATGGCGTTCTGGATCGCGGCCCCGTCCTTCTCGGGGGCGAGCCGTTCCAAGCTGGCCTCGGTGGGCAATTCCACGTTGATCGAGAGCCGGTCGGCGTAGAGGCCAGCCTCCTCGATCAACCAGGGGCTCGCCTCGGGAATCGACTTGAGGTGAATGTAGCCGGCAAAGCCATGATCGCGCCGGAGGGACTTCGCCACCCGGGTCAGCAGCTCCATGGTGTGGTCGGGCGACTTGATAATGCCCGACGACAGGAACAGGCCCTCGATGTAGTTGCGCCGGTAGAAGTTCAGGGTCAGGTTGACGACCTCCTCGACGGTGAACTTGGCCCGCCGGACGTTCGAGGACCGCCGGTTGATGCAATAGGCGCAGTCGAACAGGCACCAGTTGGTCAGCAGGATCTTGAGCAGGGAGACGCAGCGCCCGTCTGGCGTGTAGGCGTGGCAGATCCCGGCCCCGGTGGTGGAGCCCAAACCGTCCTTGCCGGCCGCACGCTTCGGCGCCGCCGAGGACGCACAGGAGGCGTCGTACTTGGCGGCATCGGCCAGGATGCGCAGCTTCTTGGCGAGGGTCTCGTCCATCGAACAGACAATGAACGACAGGCCTGAAGAGGCAAGGCCGACCCGTGCCCGGCCCCCGTCCGTGATGCCGCACCCCGGTGGAGACAGCACGTCGAGCACGATTCCGACAAGAAGGCACCCATGCAGGACACATCGCAATTCCCGGATCGCCCTGATCCCGGCTACACGCAGGACGACCGGGATGCAGTCTGCGATAATCCCGTGATGACCGACGTAGAACTGGCCGAACTGCAGCCGGCGAGCGCGGTGCCGGAGGTCTTCCGCCTGCTACCGAAGCGTGGCCAGTCGAGAGCCGAAGCGGCCCGAGGCCCAGGCCTGATCGATCACTCCGGCTCGTCCGGGTCGGCATCGACCACCCGGCGCGCAAGGTCATAAGAGAACCCGGCCCGGGCCAGGGCGCCGAGATCGCGGTCGCGATGGAGCGCCCGCGTATCGGGCCGGCGATGTATCCCGAGGCGTCGCCGCTTGGCGTAGGCGCGGGCCGCCTGCAGCTCGATATCGGCGGCCTCCGCCTCGGGGATTGCCTCGCGCTCGGTCCGCATGGCCGCCTCGACCACGTCGCGAGGCACGCCCTTGGCGGCGAGTTTGGCCGAGGCGCCCCGGCTCGACGTGCCGCGCCGGCGCAGCGTCGCGAGCCGGGCGTCGGCAAAGCGCGCATCGTCTACGAGGCCGGCCGAGACCGCCCGCGCCACCGTGGCGGCGACCATCTCGGCGAAGGCTGCCGGATCCTCGCCGCGCAGCCGGGCGCGTTTGTCGACCCGCCGCGCCAGGGTCCGGCGCAGCATCTCGGTCGAGGCGCTGTAGCGCTCCAGGTAGTAGAGCGCGACCCGCTGCAGCCAAGCCGCGCTCACCGGGCCGGGCGGCCGGCGCTCCGCATGGCGGGTTCCTGGCCCGGATTCTGCAACGTTTGGTGGTTTCACCGGTTCTTCACGATCTCGACAGGTTTGCGTTCCATGACGTGGGGATGGAACGCGCGCAACGCGACAGGCTCGGCCATGGTCCGGAGCAAAGTCCTTCGCCCGATCTCACCCACGGCCCGTGGCGGCGACGCCTGCGCGCCGCGGCGACGATCCTGATGCGCCGTGAGTGGCTCCTCGTTCTGGTCGCCCTCGGGCTGGCCGCGGTCGCGGCCGGCATCGTCTATCTGTCGCGCCCGACCACCCTCACGGTCGCGGTCGGCCCCCAGGACGGGGCCGAGGCCGCCCTGATCGAAGCCTATGCCAACGCCCTCGACCGGAGCCGCGAGGACGTGCGCCTCAAGGTCGTTCGGTTCTCCGACGTGCGCGACAGCGCCATGGCGCTCCAGCGCAACCGCGCCGACCTCGCGGTGGTACGGCCGGACGTGTTCCTGCCCGAGAACGGCCTGACGCTGGCGATCCTGCACGACGAGGCCCTGGTGATCGCGGCGCCCGAGGCGTCCGACATCGACGACGTTCCAGCGCTGGCGCGCAAGCGCCTCGGCATCGTCGTGCGCCACGGCGCCGACCTGCCGTTCCTGACCAACCTGCTTTCCTTCTACGATCTTTTGCCGGATAGCCCGGCTGAAGATCAGCCGGAGGGTAGCCACGCGGCCGGTGAGACGGAGATCGGGGCCGGCCATGTTCAGGTGGTGCCGCTGAAGATCGGTGAGGTCACGGCGGCGCTTGCGGAGAAACGCGTCGACGCGGTTGCGGTGATCGCGAGCCCCGCCTCGAAGACCGCCGGCGCGGTGGTGCGCGCCATTGAGCTAGGCTCCCCGGACCGAAAGATCGGCTTCGTATCGATCCCGGACGGAGACGCGATCCTGCAGCGCTTTCCCGAATTGCAGGCGGTGACGATCCCGGCCGGGACCTTCGGCGGCCGCCCGAAGCGCCCGGACGAGGATGTCCGCACCGTCGGAGCCTCCTATCGCCTGATGGCGCGGGGCGCCGTCAGCCGGGTCGCGATCGCGTCGGCGACGCAGCACCTGTTCGAGTGGCGCTCGCGCCTCGCCGCCGCGGCTCCGGCCGCCAAATTGATGAAGGCGCCGGATTTCGACACCACGGTCGCGGCGACATCGGCGCGCCTACCGAACCACCCCGGCGCCGTGGATTATTTCGAGCGCGAGCAGCAGACCTTCCTCGATCGCTACGAGGATTACATCTACCTGCTCGCCTTCTTCGGCGGCACGATCGGCTCCGGCATCGCCTGGATCGGCCAGCGGCTGGCCCGGAAGCGCCGGGAGCGCATCGACATCGTCCTCGACCGCCTGCTCGACATCATGCGCGAGGTGCGCGCCGCCACCGGCACGGCCGAACTCGATGATATCGCGATCGAGACCGACGGGCTCGTGGCCGACGTCGTCTGCTACGCCCGGGAGCGCAGCATCGACGCCCGGACGGTGAGCGCGCTGATCCTGGCGGTGGACGGCGTCCACGCCGCCATCGCCGATGCCAGACGGCGGGCCGAGGGTTCGGCGCCCGGCGTGACCGCCCGATCGCGCACCGGCCGGCTGCTGGCTCTCAACCTGCCGGCCGCGGAGTGACGGTGTCGGTCCGCGCCGAAGCATCGGACCGTCGACGCGCGGCGCGCGCTCACCCGGACCGCGGCACAGGCGCCCTCCGGGCTACGGGATCGCGTCGGGGCAGGAGGCGCGGCTGTGCGTGGCGCATCACCGCACGGCTGGCGGCGTAGGCATATCATGCTAACGGAGGGCATGTTCGATCCCGTCGCCGCCCTCGAAACGGTCCTCGACACGCTCGACCGCGAAGCCCGCGAGCCGACCAAGCTGCGGGCCGTGCTCGTGCCCGAGTTGCGCCGGGTCATCGAAGAAGGTCATCGCGCCGCGGAGGCGCAGCTTCTCCAGGATCGCAACGGGCTCCGCTGCGCGCAGGCCTTGTCGGATCTGACCGACGCCGTAGTGCGGGCGATCCACGACGCCGTGGTGCGCCAACTCTATCCCAACGACAACCCGTCGACCGGCGAGCAGCTCGCCGTGGTCGCCACCGGCGGCTACGGAAGGGGCACGATGGCGCCCGGCTCCGACATCGATCTGCTGTTCCTGCTCCCCTACAAGCAGACCGCCTGGTCCGAGAGCGTCGTCGAGGCGATGCTCTACGTCCTGTGGGACCTGAAGCTGAAGGTCGGCCACGCCACCCGCTCGGTGGAGGAATGCCTCCGCGAGGCGAAGGCGGACATGACGATCCGCACCGCGCTGCTCGAAGCGCGCTACCTGTTCGGCACGCGGATCCTGTTCGAGGAGTTGGTGACGCGCTTCGACGCCGAGCTGGTGATCGGCTCGGCCGCCGAATTCGTAGACGCCAAGCTGCGCGAGCGCGACGCCCGGGTCTCGAAGGCCGGCTCCTCGCGCTACTTGGTCGAGCCCAACGTCAAGGACGGCAAGGGCGGCCTGCGCGACCTGAACACGCTGTTCTGGATCGCGAAATACACCTACCGGGTGCGCGACCAGATGGAGCTCGTCGGCGCCGGCCTGTTCACCCAGGAGGAATACGCGCTGTTCGAGCGCTGCGACGAGTTCCTGTGGCGGGTTCGCTGCCACATGCACTTCGTCACCAAGCGGTCGGAGGAGCGTCTGTCCTTCGGCCTCCAGCCGCGGATCGCCGAGCGCTTCGGCTACGAGGCCCGGGGCGGCCTGTCCGGGGTCGAGCGCTTCATGAAGGCGTATTTCCGCGTCGCCAAGGATGTCGGCGATCTCACCGCCATCGTCTGCGCCGAGCTGGAGGCGCGCCATGCCAAGCGCACGCCGGTGCTCGACCGCTGGATCGGCCGGTTCCGCGACCGGTTCCGCGCCACCGCCATCGAGGCCGAGGACTTTTGGATCGACCACGGCCGGGTGAACCTGCGCGCCGAGGACGCGTTCGAGCGCGATCCGGTGAACCTGATCCGGCTGTTCTGGCTGGCCGACCGGCACAACCTGGCGATCCACCCGGACGCCAAGCGGCTGGCGAACCGGTCCCGGCGCCTGATCACCCCGACCCTGCGCTCGGACACCGAGGCCAACCGGCTGTTCCTCGAGATCCTGACCTCGCGCAACGCCCCCGAGGAGGCCCTGCGCGAGATGAACGAGGCCGGCGTGCTCGGCCGGTTCATCCCGGATTTCGGCCGCATCGTCGCGATGATGCAGTTCAACATGTACCACCACTTCACGGTGGACGAGCACCTGCTGCGCACCGTCGGCGTGCTGGCGGCCGTCGAATCGGGCCGCGTCGACGAGGTCTACCCGCTGGTCTCGCGCCTGATTCACACGGTCCACAACCGTACGGCGCTCTACGTGGCGATCCTGCTCCACGACATCGCCAAGGGCCGCCCCGAGGACCACTCGATCGCGGGAGCGGCGATCGCCGAAAAACTCTGCCCGCGCTTCGGCCTCACCGAGGCCGAGACCGAGACCGTGACCTGGCTCGTCGAGCATCACCTGCTGATGTCGATGACCGCGCAGAGCCGCGACCTGTCGGACGCCAAGACGATCGAGCGCTTCGCCTCGGTGGTACAGAGCCTGGAGCGGCTGAAGCTCCTGACCATCCTGACGGTGGCCGACATCACCGCGGTCGGGCCCGGAGTCTGGACCGCCTGGAAGGGCACCCTGATCCGCACCCTCTACGACGAGACCGAGGTGTTCCTCTCGGGCGGCCATTCCGAGATCGCCCGCACCGACCGGGTGCGCCTCGTCCAGATGGGCCTGCGCGAACAGCTGCCCGGCTGGGCCTCGGAGGAGTTCGACGCCTATGCCGGTCGCCACGGCCAGGCCTACTGGCTGAAGGTCGACAGCACGCGCCAGCTCAAGAACGCGGTCTTCCTGCGCAACGTGCTCAGCGAGGGCCGCACCAGCGCCACCGACGTGGCCCTTGATCCGGTGCGCGGGGTGACCGAGATCACGATCTACTCGCCGGACCATCCGCGCCTGCTCGCCATCGTCACCGGGGCCTGCGCGGCGGCCGGCAGCAACATCGTCGACGCGCAGATCTTCACCACGACAGACGGCTTCGCCCTCGACACGATCTTCATCTCCCGGGCCTTCGAGCGCGACGAGGACGAGCTGCGCCGGAGCAAGCGCATCACGGCGGCGATCGAGCGCTCCCTGAAGGGCGAAATCCGCATCGCCGACCTCGTCGCCGACAAGCACCCGCCGACCAGCGCCCGGGCCAAGACCTTCCTGGTGCCGCCGGATGTCGGGATCGACAACGCCCTGTCGAGCCGCGAGACCGTGGTGGAGGTGACCGGCCTCGACCGGCCCGGCCTGCTCTACGAGCTGACCACGGCGTTCGGCCGGCTGTCGCTCAACATCACCTCGGCGCATGTCGCCACCTTCGGCGAGCGCGCGGTGGACGTCTTCTATGTCACCGACCTCACCGGCACGCGGGTGACGCAGCCCGACCGGCAGGCGGCGATCCGCAAGGCGATGCTGGACGTGTTCGCGGGGGACGTGGCCGCCCTCAAGGCCGAGGGGCTGGAGGCCCTGGTCGCCGCGCCGCCGCCGCGCGAGGCGTGAGCGTGCGGGTTGATTTCGGCCGCCGCGGGTCAGATATCAGCGCCGAATTCGATTCCCCCTCACCCATCCCTGCCGACGACTGAAACGCGATGACGAGCAACGACATGTCCCAGGATGACCAGCGCCAGACCACGGTCGAGGCCGGTGCCAGCGCGGCCCAGGAGACCGCGTCGGGCGGCAAGCCCGCCGAAACGCCGTCCGTCGATCCGGTCGCCGAGGCCCTGGCCCTGCTGACCGCCGAGCGCGACGAGCTGAAGGATCGGATGCTGCGCACGCTGGCCGAGATGGAGAACCTGCGCCGCCGGACCGAGCGGGAGATCGCGGATGCCCGCGCCTACGCGGTCACCAACTTCGCCCGCGACGTGCTCAACGTGGCCGACAACATCCATCGCGCCCTCG
This sequence comes from Methylobacterium sp. J-077, assembly GCF_022829365.1. Taxonomy (GTDB): domain Bacteria; phylum Pseudomonadota; class Alphaproteobacteria; order Rhizobiales; family Beijerinckiaceae; genus Methylobacterium. Next base: position 35,510 of record NZ_JAKSYJ010000230.1, read on the forward strand.
ACAGCGTTCCGGCGGACGCGAAGGCCGCGGCGGACGGCGCCTTCAAGGGGCTGATCGACGGGATCGAGCTGACCGAGCGCGACTTGGTCAAGACCCTGGAGCGCCACGGGGTGAAGCCGGTCGAGCCGCACGGCCAGAAATTCGACCCGAACCGCCACCAGGCCATGTTCGAGGTGCCGAACCCCGACGTCCCGGCCGGCACCGTCGTACAGGTGGTGCAGACGGGCTACGTCATCGGCGAGCGTGTGCTCCGGCCGGCCCTGGTCGGCGTCGCCAAGGGCGGCCCCAAGGCGGCTGCGAGCCCCGCCGACGCCGCCTGATCAGCGCCCGTGCGCCGACGCCTCTTCGCACGGCAGCGCGGTTGCGAAATCTGAGATGAACCGCGCCGTCTGTCGGGTCTCGGCCGGCGTGCGCGGGTCGCGGGCGACCAGACCCGCCTCGACCTGAGGCGGCGGTTGCAGGCGCAGGCCGGGAGCAGGCCGGAGGCCGAATCGGGCCAGCAGGCATCGTGGTGCGCGCAGGCGCGATCCAGCGCGTCGATCGGCGGATAGCCCGGGCCGCGGTTTCCGGGCCCGCAGAAATTGCCGTGGATCAGGAAGCCGCCTGGCCCGGATGGCCCGGGCGGCACGATCTCTTGCGCCGTCGCGGTGAAGACGGTGAGTCCGAGGGCGAGCAGAGCCGCCGCGATGGGGGTCAGGCTGGGAGCGTTCACGGCGGCCGATCCTGCGTCGGGGATGCCTCCTCACGTCGCGCGGCGATGCCGACGCGGCATCCGGCTACGACGTCGCCCACCGGCTGCGGAAATCCCGACCGGCAGGTGATTCCGACCGGCAGGTGATTCCGCGAAGCCGAACACCGCGCATAGCGACCGAACCCGACGCTACCGTCAAGACGGATCATTACGAATATTGACTAGATTCAGCAATATTTACCGGTCTCGTCCAATCCGGTCCTGCGGTCTTGTTTGCCGGCACCTCAATACTCGGCACGCTGGCATTGTCGCGTATCCGTCCTGCAAACTGACGCGCGGATCACAGGGCCAGGAGCAGCAGGCCGACGACGGTGACGGAGAGGATGAGGCACAGCGCCAGATCGAGGATCGGCGCGCCGCCGCATCCGGGCGCCTGTCGGGCGCGGTCACTCACCGCCTGGACCAGGGTGCTCACGACCGCGCCTCGGCTGGAACCGGAACCGACGCGGCGGTCTTCACGGCCCCTGCTGCGCGGGCTGGCCCGACGAGACCGGACGGTGCCGCCGCCCCGTCCGAGGGGACGACTGGGGCGGCGGCCTGCGACGCCTTCGTCTCGCCGACACGGTGGACCGTGTCCGCGACGGCGATGCCGAGGGCGGGCAGAGCGAGCGCGGTGAGGAGGCAGGCGATGCGCCTCAGCCGCGGCATGGGATCGGTCGGGCGGGACCGGTGGCGCGTCGTTTCGGGAAGAGTGAGGGGCGGCAGCGCTTCGGCGACCAGTCTGCGCATCTTGGCACTCATCGTCCCGGGCTCCGTCGACGACGTGGGAAATTTGACCACGCTGTTGGGGATACGTGTGCAAAATTCCCACGTCAACTGGAAATCCGCGTTTCGGCGTGTGCATGCGCACGCCGTGGGATTGTCTCCCACGACACATCCGCTAACGATGCCGCCATGTCCGAGAGTCCCGACACGAAACCGGAGGGCGCCAGCCTGCACGCGCCGCTCGCGCGGCTGCTGCGGCCGCTGGTGCGCCTGCTCGTGGCCCGTGGCATCACCTTCCCGGCGCTCACCGACCTGCTGCGCGAGCTCTACGTGAACGTGGCCGAGTACGATTTCGCCCTGCCCGGGAAAGAACAGACCGACAGCCGCGTCTCCCTGCTCACCGGCATCCATCGCAAGGAGGTCCGGCGCCTGCGCGGGGCCGGGGCGCCGGTGAGCGCCGTGCCGGCCGTGGTTTCGCGCACCAGCCGGATCATCGCTCGCTGGATCGCCGACCCGTCCTTCACGGATCCGCAGGGCCAGCCCCTGCCGCTGCCGCGCACGGCCGATCCGGGCGCGCCGTCCTTCGAGGCCCTGGTCTCCGGGGTGACCCGCGACCTGCGTCCCCGGGCGGTGCTCGACGAGTGGCTCGACCGCGGACTCGCCTTCCTGGACGCGCAGGACCGGATCGTGCTGGCCGAGGCCGCCTACGTGCCCCGCGGGGACGGCTCGGGCGAGCCGCAACTCTACTATTTCGGTCGCAACCTCCACGACCACATCGCGGCGAGCGTGGCCAACATCGTCGGCGACAATCCACGCTTCCTGGAGCGCGCCGTGCATTACGACGGCCTCTCCAAGGAACTCGCCGTCAAGCTGGAAGCACGGGCGCGCGAGATCGCCATGGAGGCCCTGCAGCAGGCCAACCGCGAGGCGCATGCCGCCTGCCAGACCGATCCCGGCGGCGATCACCGCTGGAATTTCGGCCTCTACGTCTATGCCGAGGCCGCGCCGCCGGCCCGGCCCGCGGACGGGCGCTGAGAGGCCGGCCGGTGCGATCCTCTCCGAACCGCCGGTTCGTCCTGCGCCTGCTCGCGGGCGCCGCCGCCCTGCTGCCGGGTACCGCCCGGCCCCAGGAGAATCCGCGCGATCAGGGAATCGGCGGCACCGGCATGAAGATGATCGAGGAGCCGAAGGACGGCCCCCTCGGCGAGGGCGACCGCGGCATCGGCGGAACCGGTGTGATCGGCACGATCCGTCGGTTCGGCTCGATTGTCGTCAACGACCTGCGCATCGCCTATCCGCCGGAAGTCGCGGTGCGGATCGACGGAGAACCCGCCAAGGCGACGGACCTGAAGATCGGGCAAGTCGTGCACGTCGTCGCCCGGCCGGAACGGGGCGGCCTCGGCACACGCCGCATCGACGTGACCAGCGAAGTGGTCGGCCCCGTGGAATCGGTCGGCCCGGGGCGGATGATCGTGCTCGGCCAGCGGGTCGATACCGTGAGCCTCACGGGCGACTGGCAGGCGGGCAGCCGGGTGGCGGTGAGCGGCCTGCGCCGACCGGACGGCGTGATCGTGGCGAGCCTGATCGAGCCGCGGACCTCCGGGCCCGACCGCGTCGCCGGGCCGGTGCGCCGCGATGCGGGCGGGGGCCTCGCCATCGGCGGCCTGCGCCTGAAGGGCGCCGACGCCCTGCCCCCGGGCCAGCGCGCCCTGGTGACCGGCGTGACCGAAGTCGGCGTCCTCAGCGTGACCAACGCCGCCCAGGTCGGGCTGCCGTTCCCGCCAGGCCTCAAGCGGGTGTCGATCGAGGCCTATATCGGCCGCGCCGGGACCGGCCTCGATCTCGGCTCGGGCCTGGCCGTGGCGGGCTATGCCGGGCTGCGGGTGCCCCGCCAGGGCAGCGTGCGCGGCGTCCTCACCGCCGACCTCGCGCCGGACGGCGTCCTGACCCTGGAGCGGCTGCGGGTCGAGGACCGGATCGCCCCGGAGCCGCCCCGGCCGGACGCGCCCCGGTTCGAGCGGGAGCGCGACCGCCTCGACCTGCAGAAGCTGCCCGACCTGCCGGAGATGCCCGGCGGGCTCGGCGCCGAGCCCGCCGGCCGGCAAGGCGCGTTCGGGGGGATCGGCGGCGGCCACGGCCCGACCATCGACACCCGCCCCGGCGCAGGCGGCATCCCGGGAGCGGGCGGCCCCGGCGGATTTGGCGCGCCGCGCGGCGGCCCCTTCGGCGGCTCGGTCGGCGGTCCCGGGGGGCCGGGTGGCCCCGGGGGCTTCGGCGGTCCTGGCGGTGGGCCCGGAGGCCCGGGCGGGTTCGGAGGTCCGGGCGGCGGCGGTCGGCGCTGAGGCGCGCCATCAGCCCTCCGCCTCCCGCGCGAGCAGATCCCGCTTGCGGGTGACGCCCCAGCGGTAGCCCGACAGGGCGCCGTCCGAACGGACCACCCGGTGGCACGGGATCGCCACCGCCAGGTGGTTCGCCCCGCAGGCCTGGGCGACCGCCCGCATGGCGGTCGGGGCGCCGATGGCGCGGGCGATATCGGCGTAGGTCGCGGTCGTGCCCACCGGGATCGCCCGCAGGGCCGCCCAGACGCGCTGCTGGAACGCGGTGCCGCGGATGTCGAGGGGCAGGTCGAGCCCGGTACGCGGCGCCTCGACGAGCCCGATGACCCGCGCCATCCAGGCCTCGAAGGCGGGATCGCCGCCCTCGATCTCCGCCCCCGGGAACCGGTCCTGCAGGTCGCGGACCAGGGGCTCGGGCTCGTCGCCGAGCAGGATCGCGCAGATCCCAAACTCGGTGGCGGCCACCAGGATCGCGCCGAGCGAGCAGGCGCCGACGCCGAACTGCATGCGGATGCCGGGGCCGCCCTTGCGGTAGGCGGCCGGCGGCATGCCGAGACGGCCGGCGGCATCCGCGTAGAACCGGCTCGCCGTGGCGTAGCCGGCCTCGTACAGCGCCTCGGTCACGGTGGCCGCCTTGGGCAGGCCGGCGGCGAGGATGTCAGCCCGGCGGCCAGCCGCATAGGCCTTCGGGGTGACGCCGGTGGCAGCCTTGAACACCCGATGGAAATGGTAGGCGCTGAGGCCCGCGGCCCGGGCGAGGTCGGCCAGCGGCGGCATGGTCTCGGCGGCCTCGATCAGCCGGCAGGCCCGGGCGACGGCCTCGGCCCGGCGCTCGGGCAACCCGGGCTCGTTCGGCCGGCAGCGCCGGCAGGGCCGGAAGCCCGCTGCCTCGGCCTCCGCGCAGGTGGCGTGGAAGGTGACGTTCTCGGGCCGGGCCGCCCGGGAGGGGCAGCTCGGGCGGCAATACACCCCGGTGGTGCGGACCGCGTAGACGAAACGGCCATCCGCCCGCCCGTCGCGGGCGGCGAGCGCCGCCCAGCGTTCGATGTTTACGGATTTGGCGGTCGCGAGCGCGGTCATGGTCGCACTATGCGGCGCGGCGGGTGTGTTGAGGAGGGGCTTGGCGGAGACGGACATGACGGGACCTCCCGGACGGGTATATCGAGCGTCCTTCATCCTGCCGGCCCACGGCCGAGGCCGCATCCCGCGTCTTGCTGTCGAATTTCCGATCTTCCTCCCGAGTGCGTCATGGCGTCGAGCGACCCCGATCACATCCATGTCGGCAAAGACGGCTGGCTGTTCCTGAAGACCGGGACCAACGACATCCTCGGGCAGTTCGAGCGCCCGGAGGAGACCACCGACCTGATCTGGAGCTGGCGCAGCCTCGTGTCGAACCGGGAGCGGCGGCTGCGGGCGCTGGGCATCGGCTACCGCCACGTGGTCGCCCCGGACAAGCTGTTGATCTACGACAACCAGCTCGACGGCATCGCCATCGCGCCAGCCGCCTCGCCGGCCTACCGACTGCTCCACGCGGAACCGTATCTGGGACCGGCCTGGCGGCGGGGACCGCGCGCCTTCTACGCGGATTGGCGGCGGCGCAAGCGCTGGCGGGAGACCTGCATCGATCTGGTCACGCCGATGCGCGCGGCCCGGGACACGGCCGACCTCTATTGCCGGACCGACACCCACTGGAGCTTCGACGGCTGCTACCTGGCCTATGCCGAGATCTGCCGCGCCTTCGGGGCGAAGCCGCGGGCGGATCTGCGCGACCGGCCTTTCACCCAGAGCGACCATGACGGCGACCTCGGCAGCGCCTTCGATCCACCCCGCCGGGCGCCGTCACGGGCCTATCAAATTCAGCAGGATGCCGTGCGGACCTATGCCAGCCCGATCGTCGAAGCGCGGGAGAAGGCCGGCCTGCTGCACACGCTCCATGTCGGCGCCAACGTCGTCTACGGCAACGCCCAGGCGACCGACCCGCGCCGGCTGGCTTTGTTCGGCGATTCCTTCTCGCACGTCATGCCGTACATGCTGACGATCCTGCTCGCGGAGACCTTCCGCGAGGTGCACTTCGTCTGGAACACGTCGCTCGACTGGTCCTATATCGACCGGGCGAAGCCGGACCTGGTCCTGACCGAGGTGGCCGAGCGGTTCATGGCCCAGCTGCCCGACGACGGCTTCTCGCTCGACGCCTACGTGCAGGAGCGGTACGGCGCCGAGCTGGCAGGCTCCTAGCCTTCGAGCTTCGCCATCAGCGCCTCGGACAGGGCGAAGTTGACGTAGACGTGCTGCACGTCGTCCTGGTCCTCGATCACCTCGACCAGGCGGATCAGCTTCTCGCCGGTCTCGTCGTCGACATCGATCGTGTTCTGCGCCTTCCAGATCAGGCCGGTGCGGGTCGGCTCGCCGAAGCGGGCTTCGAGCGCCTTAGCGACCTCGCCGTAGGAATCCTGTGCGCAGACGACCTCGTGGCCCTCTTCGCTGGAGCTGACGTCGTCGGCCCCGGCCTCGATCGCGGCTTCCAGCATCGTGTCGGCATCGGCGACGCTCGCCGGGAAGCCGATCACGCCGACCCGGTCGAACATGAACGCCACCGCGCCGGTCTCGGCGAGGCTGCCGCCGGACTTGGTGAAAGCCGAGCGCACGTCCGAGGCGGTGCGGTTGCGGTTGTCGGTCTGCGCCTCGACGATCAGCGCGGCGCCGCCGGGGCCGTAGCCCTCGTAGCGGATATCCTCGTAGTTCTCGCCATCCGCCCCGGAGGCCTTCTTGATGGCGCGCTCGATATTGTCCTTGGGCATGTTCTCGGCGCGGGCCGCGATGATCGCAGCGCGCAGACGCGGGTTCATGGCCGGATCCGGCGTGCCGAGCTTGGCCGCCACGGTGATCTCGCGGGCGAGCTTGCCGAACACCTTCGAGCGGACCGCGTCCACCCGGCCCTTCCGGTGCATGATGTTCTTGAACTGCGAATGGCCTGCCATGGCGTGTGAGACTTTGTTCGTTGGCGAGGGCGGGAATCCGGGACCCCGCCGTCGCGGCTGTGAGGTCGCCGCGTTATAGGCCGCCGGCTTCCGACGAAGCAACGCGGCCGGGGATCGTCACGCGCACGGAAAGATCCCGGGCGCCGGGCGTTGGCGGGGGACTGTTTCACGTGGAACCCCGATGTCGAATCCGACCGAACGCAGCAAGACAGTGATGGTGACCGGTGCCAGCGCCGGCGTCGGCCGGGCGGTGGCGCACGAATTCGCCCGGCACGGCTGGAATGTCGGGCTCATCGCCCGGGGTGAAGCCGGGCTTGCCGGCGCCGTCCGCGACGTGGAGCGCGCGGGCGGCCGCGCCCGCGCCTTCGCGATCGATGTGGCCGACGCGGATGCCGTTTCGCGCGCCGCCGATTCGCTCGCGCGGACCTTCGGCGGCATCGACGTCTGGGTGAACAACGCGATGGTGACGATCTACGCGCCCGTCCAGGAGACGAGTGCGGAGGAGTTCCGCCGCGTCACCGAGGTGACCTATCTCGGGCAGGTGCATGGGACACTGGCGGCGCTCCGCCACATGGTGCCGCGCGACCGGGGCACGATCGTCCATATCGGCTCGGCGCTCGCCTACCGGTCGATTCCGCTGCAAGCGACCTACTGCGCGGCCAAGGCGGCGGTGCGCGGCTTCGTCGACTCCCTGCGCAGCGAGTTGCAGCACGATGGCAGCCGGGTGCGGCTGACGATGGTTCAGCTCCCCGCGGTCAACACGCCGCAATTCGATTGGGCGCGCTCGCGGCTGCCCCGCAAGCTCGAGCCGGTGCCGCCGATCTACCAGCCTGAGGCCATCGCCCGGCACGTCTTCCGGGCCGCCCACGCCGTGCCGCGGGAATTGTGGATCGGCGCCTCGGCCTGGGAGGCGATCGTCGGCAACATGCTGATTCCGGGCTGGATCGACGGCTACCTGGCCCGGCACGGCTATCGTGGGGAGATGACCAGCGTGCAGGCCCAGAAGAACCGCCCCGACAACCTCTACGACCCGGTCGACACCGACCCGGGCGCCCATGGGCGCTTCGACGCCCGGGCGACTGCGCACGTGGCCGCCGCCGACCCGCGCTGGCTCAAGCTCGGGATCGCCGCACTGCTCGGCGTGGCCGCCGGCACGATGCTGTTCGCCACCGAGGCTAAGGGAGGGGCGGAGGCGCGGCGGCGCTAGGCGGCTTCGCCCATCGGCATGCGCGATGCCGGCGACGGGATGACCCGCACGGCGGCATTCACCGATCGCGAGCGCGCACGGATGGTGAGAGCCCGGATGTGACCATTTTACACCCTGCTCTAGAAACGCTGACCGCTGGGCAAGCGGAATAGCGGCCCGACCCGGACCGTCGCGTCAGCCAGGCAGCGCGGAAAGCCCTGCCGGTCCTCCAGGCGTGGGCCGGCAGCCGGCAGAGAAGTCCCCGCATCGGAGTTTGGCGCATCGATGAGACAGATGAAGTCGGGGGTCCGCCAGTCGAGATCGGCATCCTGCGCCAGCGCCGCGCCGGAGGTGCCGATGAGTAGGGCGAGCAGGGTGAAGATCCGCATCGGGTCCACTCAAAGCACGAGGGCCGCATTGATCACGCCCGACGAATCGAGGCGGCGACCTGCCCGAATTCCCTTGCATCATCCAGGCAATTCTGCGGCCGCCGCTCAGCGGATCCCCGCGTGCCAATCCCGCAAGGCCGCCAGCGTCACCACGCGGCCCGGCCAGTCCAGGCCGGCAAGGTGCCGGTGCGGGTGGCCCGGCTCGCCGAGGTCGGAGACTGCCGAGAAGGCGCCGTCGAGGCTGTGGCTGTCGGTATAGCGGCTTCGTGTCGCCAGGACCGGCAGGCCGGCGGCCCGGGCCGAGGCGATGCCGGCGGCGGAATCCTCGAAGGCTATCGCCTCCGAGGCCGGTACCCCGAGACGGTCCAGAGCCAGCAGGAAGACGTCGGGGGCGGGCTTCTTGCGGTCTGCCTCGTCGCCGGCCGCGATCACCGCGAAGGGTGCGTCGAAGGCTGAAAAGTTGGCCGCCAGCAACCGGTCGACATTGGGCCGGCTGGTGGTGGTGGCGATGGCCAGCCGAAGGCCGGCAGCCCGGGCCTCGCCGATCAGCCGGGCGATCCCCGGGCGCAGCGGCAGCCCGGTCTCGGCGATGAGGTTGCCATACGCGATCGTCTTGCGGGCGTGGATCTCGGGCGCCAGCGCTTGGAAGGACGCGGCCTCGCCCGGGTGGCGGGTGTCGATGTAATGGGTGAGCCGCTCCTTGCCGCCCATCACGGTGAGCAGGTCGGCATAGAGCGCCGGGTCCCAGCGCCAGGGCAGGTCCAGTTCCGCGAAGGCGCGGTTGAAGGCCTGGCGGTGCAGGTCCTCGGTCTCGGCGAGCGTGCCGTCGACGTCGAAGATCAGCGCCCTCAGCACGAGAGGTCGCGGCCGGAGGCGCCCTCCGCGCCGGCCCGGATCGCCGCGATGCGCTCCGCATAGGCGCCGGGACCGCCGCTGAAGACCGCGTTGCCGGCCACGAACGTGTCGGCGCCGGCGCGGCTCGCCGCCTTCACGGTCTCGGCATCGATGCCGCCATCGACCTGGATGCGGACGTCGCGGCCCGCCACCATGGCCCGCACCCGCGCCACCGCTTCCATGCTGCTTTTCAAGAACTTCTGGCCGCCGAAGCCGGGATTGACGGTCATCACCAGCACGAGATCGACGATGTCGAGCACCGGCTCGACCATCGCAGCGGGGGTGCCGGGGTTGATCGCCACGCCGGCGCGCTTGCCGAGGTCGCGGATGGTCTGGAGCGAGCGGTGGATATGCGGCCCGGCCTCGGCATGGACCGTGATCCCGTCGGCTCCGGCCTCCGCGAAGGCCGCGAGATACGGGTCGGCCGGCGCGATCATCAGGTGCACGTCGAAGAATTTGTCGGTGTGCGGGCGCAGCGCCTTCACCACCGGGGGACCGAACGTGATGTTGGGCACGAAATGCCCGTCCATCACGTCGAGGTGGATCCAGTCGGCCCCGGCCGCATCCACGGCGTGGGTCTCATCCGCGAGGCGGGCGAAATCGGCCGAGAGGATCGATGGGGCGATGACGGGAGGCAGCATCACGGGTCTTTCGATGGTTTGGCTCAGACGGTGTTCAAAACGCGGGCCGATCCCACACAGACCCTCATCCTGAGGGGCCGGAGCGAAACGAAGGCCTCGAAGGAAACCTCGAGGGATCACGTGGCCGGCTGGAGGGCCCCGTCGAGGGCCGCCGACGAAGGCACGTCAGAATAAGGTTATGGATGGGATCAACGTTCGAGGTGGTTTCCAATCTGTGCCTCCCCCGTCACGCCAGGCGGCGGCGGCGTTCCACGAGCTGCATGATCATCGGCGTCAGGATCAGCTGCATGGCCAGATCGAGCTTGCCGCCCGGGATCACGATGGAATTGGCCCGGCTCATGAAGCTGTCGTGGATCATCGAGACGAGATACGAGAAGTCGATCCCCTTCGGGTCCTTGAACCGGATCACCACCATCGACTCGTCGGCGGTGGGGATCCAGCGGGCGATGAACGGGTTCGAGGTGTCGACGGTCGGCACCCGCTGGAAGTTGATGTCGGTGAACGAGAATTGCGGGCAGATGGTCTGCACGTAGTCGGGCATCCGGCGCAGGATCACGTCGGTGACGGCATCCGTGGAATAGCCGCGGAACGAGCGGTCCCGGTGCAGCTTCTGGATCCATTCGAGGTTGATCACCGGCACCACGCCGATCTTCAGGTCGGCGTAGCGGGCGATGTCGACATCCGGGTCGGCCACGCAGCCGTGCAGGCCCTCGTAGAACAGCAGGTCGGAATCCGGCGGGAATTCCTCCCAGGGGGAGAAGCTGCCCTCCGGGATGCCGTAGGCCCGGGCGTCGTGCTGGTCGTGGGCGTAGTGGCGGGTCCGGCCGGTGCCGCTCTCGGCATAGCTGCGGAACACCGCCTCCAATTCCGGCAGCAGGTTCGCTCGGGGCGCGAAGTGCGAGAGCGTCGGCTCGCGCGCCATCATGGCCCGCATCGTGTCCCGGTCGAAGGCGTGGAAGCCGTCGCCCTCGATGAACACCGCGCGCACGTCCTCCCGGCGGAAGATCTGCTCGAAGGTGTTGCGCACCGAGGTCGTGCCGGCCCCGGAGGAGCCGGTCACCGAGATGATGGGGTGTCGCGCCGACATCTTTTCTTCTTGGCGTCCTGCCTATGAGCGCATCAGGCCGCGCTGGCCGAACAGCGGCGAGCGGCCGGCATCGGGCTTGCCGCCGGCGTAGTAGGCGGCCACGCAATCGACCTCCTCAATGGAGCCGCAGACCAGGGGCGCCCGCTCGTGGATGCCGGTGGCCACCAGGTCGAGGATGCGGGTCTGGCCGTCCGAGGCCGCGCCTCCGGCCTGCTCGATCAGCATCGCCACCGGGGCGACCTCGTAGAGCAGCCGCAGGCGGCCGCGGGCGTAGTTCTTCCGGGCGTCGCCCGGATACAGGAACACGCCGCCCCGGGTCAGCACGCGCTGGATGTCGGCCACCAGGGAGGCGAGCCAGCGCATGTTGTAGTCCTTGTCGCGCGGCCCCTCGGTGCCGCGCTGGCAATCCTCGATATAGGCCTTCACCGGGGCGTCCCAGTGTCGGGCGTTGGAGGCGTTGATCGCGAATTCCTTGGCCGAGGTCGGGACCGACATGCCTGCGCTGGTCAGGCGGAACACGCCCTCCGTGCGGTCGAGGACGTAGGATTGCGTGCCGTCGCCCAGGGTCAGGATCAGCGCGGTGGCCGGGCCGTAGGTGACGAAGCCGGCGGCGATCTGGGCGGTGCCGGGGGTCGTGAAGGAGGCCAACGGGTTGGCCGAGTCCTTGATCGACGGGCGGATGCCGAAGATCATTCCCACCGCCATGTTGACGCCGATATTGGAGGAGCCGTCGAGCGGGTCGATGGCGACGGCGAGCGGCGCGTCGGGGTTCAGCCGCATCACCGCCTCGGCCTCCTCGGAGGCGACCTCGGCCACGGGCGCGCCCTGCAGGGCGGCGGTGACGCTCTCATGGGCGATCACGTCGAGCGCCTTCTGCACGTCGCCGTCGCTGTTGTGCTCGCCCGCCGCCGCGAGGTCGCCGCCGAGCGCGCCACGCCCGATCAGGGCACTGATCTCCACCGCCGAGCCTGCGATCGCACGGATCACCGCGGCGGCATCCTTCAGGGCTGGGTTGGCGTCGACCGCCTGCGCCAGGCAGGTCTCGAGAGGCGTCCCGATCGCTGCTGAAATTGCCATCGGCCTATCTCTCCTGCTCGGATCCCGCCTGCCCGGATCGCGCGTTCCGCGCTGGGTCTGTACCGACCCCTCTATCATCATGATAGCGGGCCGCGCCCCCCGATCGACAAGAACCGAGGGCGCCGGGCTCAAGATTTCTGCAGGATCTTGTGTCAAAGGACAAAAAAAACGAAACCTCCGCCATGCGCAACCTCTCCCTCAAGCAGCTCCAGGCAGTGGCGGCGGTGGCCCGCCTGGGTACCATGACCCGGGCCGCCCAGGAGCTGAACGTCACCTCGGCCGCCCTCTACGCGCGCATCCGCCAGCTGGAGGAGGAGGCCGGCCTGCTGCTGTTCGACCGGACGCCCGGCGGCCTCAAGCCCACCGATGCGGGCCGCGAGATGCTCTGGGCGATCGACAGCATCAACACCGTGCTTGAGACCTGCACCGACCGGCTGCGGACCCTGCGCGGCGCCGAGGGCGGGCGCGTGGCGCTGGGCGTCGTCTCGACGGCGAAGTACTTCGCACCGCAGGTGATCGCGGGCTTCGTCAAGAAGCATCCGGGGGTCGAGATCAGCCTCTCGGTGCGCAACCGCGGCCAGACCGTGGAGGCGCTGCGCGGCTACGAGATCGACTTCGCCGTGATGGGTCGTCCGCCCCGCGACTTCCCGATCGAAGCCGCGACCTTCGGCCCGCACCCGCTGGTGCTGATCGCGGCCCCGAGCCACCCGCTCGCCGGCCGGACCGGACTCCTGCGCGAAGACCTGGCCGACCAGCCGTTCTTCTTCCGCGAGGAAGGCTCCGGCACGCGCACGGTCTTCGAGGAGTTCATGAGCGGCATCCTGGTCAAGCGCGCGCTGCTCGACATCGACACCGGCTCCAACGAGACCATCAAGCAGGCGGTGATGGCCGGGCTCGGCATCGCGCTCCTGTCGGTGCATTCGGTGGCGGCCGAGGTCGAGAGCGGCCGCCTCGCCCTCCTCGACGTCAAGGGCCTGCCGATCCGGCGGGACTGGTACGCGGTGCGCCGGGCCGACAAGGTGCTGGGGCCGGCGGCCTCGGCGGTCTGGTCATACCTGATGAGCGACGGCGCCCGCATGCTGCCGGGCGTCACGCTGCCCGAGGTCGTTGGAGCCAAGGCGTGAGCGCCCCCGGCATCGTCGTCGCCGGGGCCGGCCAGGCAGGATTCCAGCTGGCGGCCTCCCTGCGCGAGGGCGGCTTCCGGGATCCGATCACCCTGGTGGGCGACGAGACCGCCCTGCCCTACCAGCGCCCGCCCTTGTCCAAGGCCTATCTGGCGGGCAAGACCGACGCCGAGGGCCTGTTCCTGCGCCAGCCCGGCTTCTTCGCCGAGCACGCCATCACCCACCGGCCGGGGATCCGCGCCGTCGCGATCGACCGGGCCGGGCGGCACTTGCGTCTCTCGGACGGCCAGAGCCTCGCCTACGACCACCTCGTGCTGGCCACCGGCGCCCGCAACCGGCCGCTGCCGGTGCCGGGGGCCGATCTCCCGAACGTGCGCCAGCTGCGCGGGCTGGCCGACGCCGACGCGCTCCGGGCGGCGCTCGGCGAGGCCAAGGCGATCGTCGTGGTCGGCGCCGGCTTCATCGGGCTGGAATTCGCCGCCGTGGCCGCGGTCCGGGGCCTGGCAGTGACCGTGGTCGAGGCGGCCGACCGGCCGATGGCCCGGGCGGTCTCGCCGGAGATGGCGCAGTTCTTCCGCGCCGCCCATGAGGCGATGGGGGTGCGCTTCGCCTTCGGGGCCGGCGTGACCGCGATCGCCGGCCGGGAGGGCCGCGCCACCGGCATCGTCCTGGCGGACGGGCGAGAGCTCCCCGCCGACTTCATCCTGGTCGGCATCGGCGTGCTGCCGAACCGGGAACTCGCCGCCGAGGCCGGTCTCCCGGCCGAGGACGGGGTGCGGGTCGACGCATTCCTGGCGACGCCCGATCCCGCGATCTCGGCGATCGGCGATTGCGTGCGCTTCCCGAGCCCGTTCGCCCACGGCCTCACCCCGGACGGCACCGTGCGGATCGAGTCGGTGCAGAACGCCATCGATCAGGGCCGCTGCATCGCCGCACGCCTCACCGGCAAGCCGGCAGCCTACGGGGCGCTGCCGTGGTTCTGGAGCGACCAGGGCGCACACAAGCTGCAGATCGCCGGCCTGTCCGGCCCCGGCGACGCCAGCGTCGTCCGCGGCTCCGGCGCGGCGTTCTCGATGTTCCGCTTCCGGGACGGGGCCTTGAGCGCGGTGGAATCGGTCGACCGGGCGGGCGACCACATGATCGCCCGGCGCCTGCTGGCGGCGGGAACGCCGCTCACCCCGGAGCAGGCGGCCGATCCGGGCTTCGACCTCAAGGCCCTGGCAATGAAGCGGCCCTGACCGGCGCAGAGCAGGTCAATTCGAGAAGGTGATCTTCGGCCCCGGCCGCTTCAGGGCCACGGCCGTGGCGATCCCAAGTCCCACAATCGTAACCGCGCAGGCTGCCAGCGCCCCGAACTGGCCGAGCTGCATCAGGGCCTGCCCCAGGACCGCGACCCCGAGCGCCTGGCCGCAGAAGAACGAGAAGGCATGTAGCGCCACCGCGGAGGCGCGGGCCGTCGGCGCGACCTCGGTGACCTGGGTCTGATAGGTGTTGTGCAGCATGTAGAAGCCGAGCCCCATGGCGGTGAGCGCCGCGCAATCGAGCTGCCAGCTTTGAGCCAGCCCGACCACGGTGAGCGAGGCGCCGCAGATCAGGCCGCCGCCGATCAGCATCCGGGGCATGCCGAGGAGCCGCACCAGCAGCCCGACCAGCGCCGAGTAGAGCAGGCCGCCGATGGCGAAGCCGGCGAGCACCAGGCCGGCCTCCCGCGGGCCGCCCTCGCCCCGGGCCTCGATCAGCGGGGCGAGATGCGGGAACACGCCGAAGATCGCGATCGCCTCGACGAACACCGCGGAGAATAGGATCCGGGCCCGCGGATTGGCGAGGATCGTCCGGTAGCGCCCCACCGCCTCCCCGAAGGCTGGGCGGCGGGCCGGAAGGCGGCCTGTGCGGTCGAAGCCGAACACCGTCGCGGCGCAGGCGATCGCCGCCACCAGCGCGGTGACCGCGAACACCCCGCGCCAGCCGATCACCGCCTCGATCAGGCCCGCGAAGGTCGAGCCGGTGAGCTGCCCGAGGATCACCGCCACGAGGAAGCGCCCGATCGCCACCTGCCGCCGGTCCATCGGCACCCGGTCGCCGAGCAGCGCGAGCGACAACGGGATGCAGCCGCCCGCCGCCGCCCCGGCCAGCATCCGCAGGCCGAACAGGCTGCCAATATCCGGGGCGAGGCTGCACAGGACGAGGGCGCCGGCGAGCACCGCCAGGCAGACGCTCATCACCCGCTCCTTGCCGAGCGCGTCGCCCACCGGGCCCAGCACCGGCTGGATGAAGGCGTAGGGCAGCGCGAAGGCGGTGGAGAGCAACGCGACCGTGTGGGCGTCGCTGCCGAGGTCCCGGGCGAGCACGCCGACCAGGGGCTCGACCGAGCGCAGCGCGAAGGTGCTGCCGAACCCCGCGCAGGCCAGGACCACGATCAGCCGCGGGATCGAGGCGGCCGGCGCCTGCGTGACGGTCGCGGGCGGCGTCAGCGCCGGCTCTTGTCTGTCGAGCATGGAGAGGATTCGCGCCGCGGGCGGGACTCGGGATCCGCGGCATCGCATCTCCGCCGCCGGAGCGAAACCCATCCGGATCAGTGCGCGTAGAAGGCTGGGTCCGAGTTGTCGCTTGGGTTCTCGAACGCCCAACGGAGCGCGGAGGAGAGCGGGATGTTGTAGGTCAGCCCGCGCGGCGGCACCGGCTTGAGGAACCACGTCTCGTAGATCGTCATGATCTCGGGGCTGCGGTACAGGTCTGCGGTGGCCCGGTCGACCACCGCCTTGAAGGCCGGGTCTTCCCGGCGCAGCATGATCCCGTAGGGCTCCGGATTGGACAGGGTTTCGTCGCTGATCACGTAGGCGGCGGGGTCCTTCGACTGGGCCGCCACGACGCTGAGCTGCACGTCGTCCATGACGAAGGCCGCCGCCCGACCGGTCTCGACCAGCAGAAAGCCTTCCGGCACGTCCTTCGCCGCGATCACGTTGATGCCGAGTTTGCGCTCGTTGTTGGCCTTGATCAGCATCAGGATGTTGGTCGAACCGGCCACCGACGAGACCGCCTTGCCGCGCAGATCATCCAGTTTGCCAATCTTCTGGTCTTTCCGGGAGATGAACCGGGTCGCGGTGAGGAAGTGGGTGTTGGTAAAATCGACCTGCTTCTTGCGCTCCGTATTGTTGGTGGTGGTGCCGCATTCGAGGTCGGTGGTGCCGTTGGTCATCAGCGGGATGCGGGACGACGAATTCACGAACTCCATCGCGACCTCGAGCCGCGGCATCTTCAGCTCGCGCTTCACGGCGTCGGCGATCTTGAGGCAGATATCGACCGCGAAGCCGACCACCTTCTGATTCTGGTCGAGGTAGCTGAACGGCGGCGCGGTATCGCGCACGCCGAGCACGATCCGGTTGTTATCCTTGATCTTCTTGAGGGTGCCGGTGAGCACATCGGCCCGGGCCGCCGGGGGCAGCGCCGCGAGCAAAACGGCGAGGATCGGGGTGAGCAGGCGCATGGGCTGGCGGGCTCCGTCGTCGCGCATCGGGGCGCCGGCCGAGAGGGGCGGCGGGGAGCCGGATCGGGCTTCCGATCAACGCTCAGCAAGAGTCCGGCCGCGATGATGCCGGATGGCGGAACCAAGACCGGTTCCCGACCGAACCGAGCGCCGGAATATTGATCATCCCGCCGGTTGGGCGACGTGCAGGACCGGCAAGGCGCGCAACGCATCGGTGGCGTAGTCGAGGAAGGCGTTCACCCGGGCCGGCCGGAGCCCCTGGCTCGGGGTGACGAGCTGGACCGGCACCGGCGGCGGCTCGTGAGCGGCGAGCAGGCGCACGAGGCGGCCGGCGGCGATGTCCTCGGCGGCCTGGTAGGACAGCACCCGGGCGATGCCGCGCCCGGCCCGGGCCGCGATCAGCGCCGCCTCGATCTCGTTGACGATCAGGCGCGGCGCGAGGCGGATGCGGTGGGTGCCGAAGCGCCATTCGCGGACGTTCGCGCGGACCATGCCCAGGATGGTGTCGTGGTCGGCCAGGTCGGCGGGCGTCCGGGGCGTGCCCCGCGCCGCGAGGTAGCCCGGGCTCGCCACCACGACCTCGCTCACCTGCCCGACCCGGCGCGCGACAAGGCGGGATTCGGCGAGCGTCCCGATCCGCAGGGCGACGTCGATACCCTCCTCGACGAGGTCGAGGTTGCCGTCGGCGAGCACCAGCTCGACCTGCACCTCCGCATAGGCATCGAGGAAGCCGGACACGACTGGTGTGACGTGCTTGCGCCCGAACAGGACCGGGGCGGTGACCCGCACGAGGCCGCGCACCGCATCGCCCGCCGCGCCGGAGACCGCCGCCTCGTAGTCTGCCAGCAGGCCGCGCGCCCGCTCGGCCAGTTCGAGCCCCGCCGGGGTCGGCGCGAGGCGCCGGGTGGTGCGCTCGATCAGGCGGGTGCCGGCCCGCGCTTCCAGGCTGGCGAGCGCCCGGGTCGCGGCGGCGGCCGAGCGGCGCGACCGGCGCGCCGCCCCGGCGAGGCTGCGGGCGTCGATGATCGCGACGTAGAGCGCGAGTTCGTCCAGCCGGTCCATGGATCATTTCAGAAACTGAAATTCTGAGGGTCATAGCTTCAGGATTATTGCCATCCCTTGCAAGAGCCATAGTCTGGGCCTCGCTGGAGACCCCGACCATGTCCGACCCCGACCTGACCCTTTACGGCCTGCGCCTCTCGGGCCATTCGCACCGCGCGGAACTGTTCCTGTCGTTGCTGGGGCTGCCCTATCGCTTCGTCGAAGTGGGTAGCGCCGAGCAGCGCGCCGCCGCCGATTTCCGGCGTCTCAATCCGCTCGGCCAGATTCCCGTCCTGACCGACGGCGCGGCGGTGATCCCCGACAGCAACGCGATCCTGGTCTACTTGGCCGCGCGCTACGCACCGGATGGCGGCTGGATGCCGGTCGATCCGGTGGCCGCCGCAGCGCTCCAGCGCTGGCTGTCGATCGCCGCCGGGGAGATCCGCTATGGGCCGGCGCTCGCCCGGCTGATGGTGGTGTTCGGCGCGAGCGCCGACCGGACGGCGGTGCACGCCATCGCGGCGCGGATCCTGACCTTCATGGACGGGCATCTGGCCGAGCGCCGGTATCTCGCGACAGAGCGGCCGACGCTCGCCGACATCGCCTGCTATTCCTACGTCGCCCACGCCCCCGAGGGCGGCGTCTCGCTCGCCCCCTACCCGGCCGTGCGGGCCTGGATCGCCCGGGTCGAGGCCCTGCCGGGCTTCCTCCCGATGGCGGCCTCTCCCATCCCCGAACAGGCGTGAGGCGTGCCATGGCCGACTTTCACGCAGACGAACTGACGGCCCAGGCCCACGCGGGCCACGTGCTCGGCGAGACCCCGGCGATCCGGCCGTTCATGCCCGATCAGCACCGCAGCTTCTTCGCCGGCCTGCCCTATCTCCTGCTCGGAACCGCGGACGCGGCCGGTGCGCCAGTCGCGACCCTGCTGACCGGGCCGCCCGGCTTCGTGCAGAGCCCGGATGCGACGCATCTCGCCATCGCCGCGGCGCTCGATTCCGGCGACCCGGCGGCCGAGTTCCTGGTGCCGGGTGCCGAGACCGGGATTTTGGGCATCGATCTGGCAACGCGGCGGCGCAACCGCGCCAACGGCCGTATCGTGCTTCGCGATCGGGACGGCCTGACGGTGACGGTCGACCAGAGCTTCGGCAACTGCCCGCAATACATCCAGCGGCGCGCGGTCGAGCCGGTGCCGCGCCGGTCGGGTCCGACCGAGATCCTGTCATCCCTGGACGCGGAGGCCGGCGCGCTGACCGACGCCGCCGACACGCTGTTCGTGGCGACGCGGTCGCGGGACGGCCTCCGGGAGGGCGGCGCCGATATCTCGCACCGGGGCGGCCGGCCGGGCTTCGTCCGGCGCCGGGGCGACGTGCTGACGGTGCCGGATTTTTCCGGCAACCGCTACTTTAACACCCTCGGCAACCTGATCGGCGAGCCGCGCGCGGCTTTGCTGTTCCTCGACTTCGCCTCCGGCGACCTCCTGGCCCTCCAGGGCCGCACCGCGATCGACTGGACCGGCGCCGCGGGCCTCCTGGGCGCGCAGCGGTCCTGGTCCTTCACGGTGACGGGCGGCTGGCGCCGCCGGGCGGCCATGCCCCTGCGCTGGAGCGAGCCCGAGCCGGCGCCGCAGCTTTTGCGCACCGGCATCTGGGCCGAGCTCGAAGGAGCCTGAACGTGGTTCAGGCCGCGCCTGCAGCGGCAGCCTCATGCTCCTGCGCAAGCTGCCCATCGGCTGCGGCTACGGTCTGGAAGGCTGGGCGACCGTGGACCCGGGCGACGTAGGCCGACAGGACCGGATCTGGCGCCACCAAGCCGAAGCCCATCGTCCAGCCGAGTGCGCTGCCCCAGAGGATGTCGGCGGCGCTGAAGCGATCGCCGAGCAGGTACGGGCCCGGATCCAGCGCCTCGGTGATGCGCGCGATGACGCTGCCGTAATCGGCATAGGCCGACATGGCCCGCGGCCCGGGCTCGCGCTTGAGATGGCGGTCGATCACGGCGGGCTCGAAGCAGGAACCGTAGAACACCATCCAGCGCAGATACGTCCCCCGGGCGGGATCGGTGATGGCCGGGGCGAGGCCGGCCTCGGGGAACAGATCGGCGAGATAGAGGTAGACAGCAGCCTGCTCGGTCACCAGCGCCTCGCCGTGGCGGATCGCCGGCACCTTCGCCATCGGGTTGACGGCGCGGTAGGCGCTCCCGAGGTGCTCGCCGGCCCGCATGTTGAGCGCGTGCAGGCGATGCGGAGCGCGGAGTTCCTCCAGGAGCACGCGCACCCCGGTCGAGCGGGTATTGGGAGCATGGTAGAATTCGATCTCCGGCGTAGCCATGCCGCACCCTTCCAAGGCCTGTGATTCGCACGGCGGTACGGTTCGGTCCGCCGAGGGGCCGGGTCAATCCTGCAGCGCACGCGCCAAGGGGCGATGTCCCATTCCGACCGGAAGAGGCTTCCGCACAGGGTAGCCTCTTCCGCAGGGACCGGAATCGCGGCAGGGACGTTGGGCGTTTGTGCGTTGCCGCGCGTTGGACTGCCGTCCGGCGCGACGCGACCCGGGGATTCGAGTTCTGATGGCGAAGATACTGCTGGTCGAGGACCATGAAGAGATCTGGGACTTCCTGTCCCGCCGCCTCAAGCGCCGCGGCTACGAGGTGATCCTGGCCCATGACGGCGAGGCCGGCGTCCAGCAGGCCCGGTCGGGCCAGCCCGACGTGATCCTGCTCGACATGAACCTGCCGGTGCTCGACGGCTGGTCGGCGGCGCGGGCGCTGAAATCCGGATCCGACACGCGGGCGATCCCGATCATCGCGCTCACTGCCCACGCCATGTCCGGAGACCGGGACAAGGCGATCCAGGCGGGCTGCGACGACTACCATCCCAAGCCGGTCGATTTCTCCAAGCTACTCAGCCAGATCAGCGCCGCCCTGGGCGAGACCGCGCAGGCAGGCTGAAGCCGCCCAGCTCCGAATCGCTCCGCCTTCGCGGTGCGGCAGCATCCCAAGTTCGACACGTCAGTGGAGCGTATCCGTGAGCGAGGATCCCGTCACCGCCCAGCGCCTCAAGCAGGGCCTGCCGGTCATCGTCGCCCTGGCCTCGACCCTGCTGGTCGTGTCGATCATGGCGGCCCTGTATCTCGGTCGCGAGATCCTGGTGCCGGTGACGCTGGCGATCCTCCTGAGCTTCGTCCTGGTGCCGGCGGTCCGGATCCTCCGGCGGATCCGCGTGCCGCGGGCGGCCGCGGTCCTGCTGGTGGTGGTGATCGTCTTCGGCGGCCTGTTCGGGATCGGCAGCCTGATCGCCAGCGAGGCGTCGCAGCTCGCCGCCGACCTGCCGCGCTACACGCAGGTGATGAGTACCAAGATCAAGGACCTGCGTGGCGCCACCGCCGGGGCCGGGACCCTGTCGCGGATGGTCGACATGGTCCAGGATCTCAGTGCGACGCTGCAGCCGCCCGCGGCCATCGAGGTCAAGGGCGAGCCGGGAACCCGCACGCATCCGCTCACGGTTGAGATCAGCCCCGCCCGCGCGAGCGTCCTCGAGACGTTTCAGACCTTCGCGGGGCCGATCCTGCACCCGCTGGCCACCACCGGCCTGATCCTGATCTTCACGATCTTCATCCTGCTCCAGCGCGAGGATTTGCGGAACCGGGCGATCCGGCTGGCGGGCGGCTCGGGGGACCTGCGCCGGGTCACGGCAGCGATCGACGACGCGACCAGCCGGCTCAGCCGATTCTTCCTGGCCCAGCTCGCCCTCAACATTGCGTTCGGGGTGGTGATCGGTGTGGGCCTGTGGCTGATCGGCGTGCCGAGCCCGACGCTGTTCGGCGTGCTCGCGGCGATCCTGCGCTTCGTGCCCTATATCGGCGCCGCGATCAGCGCGCTGCTGCCGCTGATCCTCGCCGCCGCGGTCGATCCCGGCTGGACCATGGTGATCGCCACAGCAGCCCTGTTCCTAGTGGTGGAGCCGATCTGCGGCCACGTCATCGAGCCGCTGCTCTACGGCCACTCCACCGGCTTGTCGCCGATCGCCGTGATCCTGGCCGCCACGATCTGGACGTTCCTGTGGGGGCCGATCGGCCTCGTGCTCGCCACCCCGCTCACCGTCTGCCTGGTCGTGCTCGGCCGGCACGTGGAGAGGCTCTGGTATCTCGACGTGCTGCTCGGCGACCGGCCCGCTTTGGCGCCGCCCGAGATCTTCTACCAGCGCATGCTGGCGGGCGATCCGGCCGAGGCGATCGACCAGGGCTGGCAGTTCCTGAAGGCGCGGGCGCTCGTCACCTATTACGACGAGGTCGCGCTCGCCGGCCTGCTGCTCGCCCAGGAGGATCTCTCGCGCGGCACCCTGGACCGGGCACGCCAGGACGAGGTCGGCGCGGCGATCCGGACCGTGGTGGCGAGGCTCGGCACCGCGCCGGTGGCGCGGCGGACCTGGCGGGGATCGACGCGCTCCTCGCCCGATACCGAGACCGCGGCGGCGCTGGCCGCCATCGGGCCGGACCGGCAGGTCGCCGGCATTGTGCTGGCCCGCGAGCAGCTCGCCCCGGCTTGGCGGAGCGAGACGCCAGTCCTGTGCGTGTCGAGCCGCGGCCCGTTCGACGAGGCGGCGACGCTGATGCTGAGCCAGATCCTGGGCCGCCACGGGCTGGCCTCGCAGACCCTGTCGATGGCCGCGATCCGGGCCGGCGAGAGGCCCGAAAACCCAGAGAGCCTGGCGCTGATCTGCTTCTCCTACCTCGAGCCGGTCAGCCTGTCGCAGATCCGCTTCACCGTCCGGCAGGCCCGCGCGGCGGTGCCGGGCGTGCGTATCCTCGTGGGCTTCTGGCGCGAGCGCGACCCGGCCACCCTGGACCGCCTGCGCCGGGCGACATCGGCGGATTTTCTGGTGACGTCGCTGAACGAAGCGCTCTCGGCGGTGCTGACCGCCTGCCGGGACCCGGCGCCCCCGCGGATCGCCCCAGCGCCCGCCAAGGCCCTGCCTATGGCGGCCCGAGCGGCGGCGTAGCCGGCACACGTCCCCACGGTGCGCGCCAAGCGCGACATTGGTGCCATCGACAACCTCGATTGCCCCCTTAAAGTCGCAACGGGATATCGGTCTCGGGCCGGTATCCGCGCCATTCAAGTCCGAAAGAACTAAGACCGCGCGGCATGTCCGACTCTCCCGAAAAACCCCCCATCGGACCGGCCGCGGTGGTCAGAGACGGTGCGGCCAGTGATGTCGCCGACCGCAAGAGCGATATCTTCTTCGCCGCGGTGGAAACCACCCGGATGCCGATGATCGTCACCGATCCGCGCCAGCCGGACAATCCGATCATCTTCGCCAACCGGGCCTTCCTGGCGATGACCGGCTACACGCCGGAGGAGCTCATCGGTCGCAATTGCCGGTTCCTGCAGGGCCCGGAGACCGATCGCGAGACGGTCGATCAGGTCCGCTCGGCGATCGCGGAGAGGCGCGAATTCGCCACCGAGATCCTGAATTACCGCAAGAACGGCTCGACCTTCTGGAACGCCCTGTTCGTCTCGCCGGTGTACAATTCGGCGGGCGAACTGGTGTACTTCTTCGGCTCGCAACTCGACGTCTCGCGCCGGCGCGACGTCGAGGAGGCGTTGGGCCAAGCCCAGAAGATGGAGGCTTTGGGCCAGCTCACCGGCGGCATCGCGCATGATTTCAACAACCTGCTTCAGGTGATCGTCGGCTACGTCGACATCCTGGCCTCCGGGCTGGAGAAGCCGGATGCCGACCGCGCCCGGCTCGGGCGCGCCACCGACAACATCCGCCAGGCGGCCGAGCGTGCGACGACGCTGACGCAGCAGCTCCTGGCCTTCGCCCGCAAGCAGCGCCTGGATGGGCGTGCGGTCAACCTCAACATGCTGGTCGAGGGGATGCGCGAGATGGCCGCCCGCTCGGTCGGCGAGGTGGTGACGATCGAGCTGGATCTCGCCCGGGACCTCTGGAACTGCCGGGTCGACCCGACCCAGGCCGAGGTCGCGATCCTCAACGTGCTGATCAACGCCCGCGACGCGATGCCGGAGGGCGGCACCGTCCAAATCACCACTGCGAACACCGAGATCGCGGCGGGCGGCGAGATCGGGCCGCTGCGTCCCGGCCGCTACGTCAGCATCGCCATCCGGGATACCGGCACCGGCATTCCCCCGGCGGTGCTCGCCCGGGTGATGGACCCGTTCTTCACCACCAAGGAGGAGGGCAAGGGCACCGGGCTCGGCCTGTCGATGGTCTACGGCTTCGCCAAGCAATCGGGCGGCGCCGCCCAGATCGAATCGACGGTCGGCGCGGGCACGACGGTGCGCCTGTCTTTCCCGGCCACCGACGGCGACGCGCATGCCCCGTCCAAGGTCTCGCACCGGGCGGTGGACCGGCAGGGTACCGAGACGATCCTGATCGTCGACGACCGCGAGGACGTGGCCGAGCTCGCCCGCACTATCCTGCGGGATTTCGGCTACACGACGCTGATGGCCGGCAATGCCCGCGAGGCGCTGGAGATCCTGGATTCCAGCGAGCGCATCGATCTGCTGTTCACCGACCTGATCATGCCGGGCGGCATGAACGGCGTGCTGCTCGCCCGGGAGGCGCGTCGCCGCCAGCCCAAGCTCAAGGTCCTGCTCGCCACGGGCTACGCCGAGGCGAGCCTGGAGCGAACCGACATCGGCGGTTCGGAGTTTGACCTGCTCAACAAGCCGTACCGGCGCACGGACCTGGTCCGCCGCGTGCGGGCGATCCTCGACGGTCCGACCGGCGTAGGCTGAGCGTGAGGAGTGGCGCCATGGCGCAGGGCGACAAGGCGAAATACACCGCCAAGCAGAAGCGCAAGGCCGAGCACATCGCCGAGTCCTACGAGGCCCGCGGCGTGCCGGAGCCGGAAGCCGAGGCGCGGGCCTGGGCCACCGTCAACAAGGACGACGGCGGCGGCAAGAAGCCGGGCGGGTCGGGGCGCGGCAAGGCCACCGGCCATCCGGCGGCTCACAAAGGCGGCGCGACAGGGGGCAAGGCTTCCGCGAGCCGGACGCCGGAACAGCGCTCGGCCTCGGCGAAGAAGGCTGCGGCGACGCGCAAGGCGAATGCTGCGGCGAGCGCGTAAACGGATGGTCGAACCCGGACGTTTTTCAGTCGGCCCTGTGTTCCGTCACGGATGGCGATCGGTCAGCGGGATACTAAGCTCGACCGATGAGACACTATCTCGTTCGCGTTGCTAGCGAAGCCGATCGGCAGCTCTATCATGCGATCCGCCGAGCAGTCCTGTGGGAGGAACGCGGGCGTCAGGGCTACGACGATGCGCGTCCCGAGGAGCGTCTGTCCAACAACCATCGCCTACTGCTGACCTTCGACGGGCAGGGCATCGGCACGACCCGACTCGATGACCTGCGCGACGGCACGGGCCTCGTCAGGCTCGTTGCGGTTACGGGTGCCGTGCGCGGGCAAGGTCACGGGCGCATCTTGAACGCGATGGTGGAGAATTACGCGCGCGGGCTCGGCATCGGCACCCTGTTCGTCAACGCGGCGCCGAATGCCGAGGGTTTCTATGCGGCGACGGGATGGATGCGCTGCCGGAACAATGCGCCGGAACAACTCGGGCATACGGAACGCGGCGTGCAGATGATCAAGACTATCATTCGTCGCGATCCGGAATCCGTCAGCCTTCCTCCCGCCGCTCAACCAGCTTGACCAACGTGTACAGAATTCGGTTCGCTGACGTCGGGATGCCCAGCGCCGCGCCTTTCCGCACGACGTAACCGTTGAGGTGGTCGATCTCGCTGGGCCGGCCCCGGGCGAGGTCCTGGGCGGTGGAGGAGCGCTGGTCGGCCATGCCGGCGCTGAGGGCCAGCACCGTGTCGAGGATGTCGTCGGGCACCGTCACCCCCGAGGCGCGGGCCACCGCGACGCATTCCTGCACCACGTCGGTCATCGCCGCGATCACGCCCTCGCCCTGGACCAGGCGGCCGTAGGGCAGCTGGGTCAGGGCCGAGAGGGCGTTGTAGGCGCAGTTGAGGATCAGCTTGCCCCACAGCGCATCCACGGCGCGCTCCGACACGGTGGTCGGGATCCCGGCTGCATCGAACGCGGCGGCGATCGTCTGGCTCGCGTGGGAAGCGCCGAGCGCGAGGTCGCCCCTTCCGTTGTGGCGGACCTGGCCCGGCCCGACCATCTCGGTGGCGACATAGACCGCCACCGGCACCACGGGGCGCCCCAGCACGGCGGCGAGGCGCTCGGCATTGTCGACGCCGTTCTGCAGGCTGAGGATCGTGGTCGAGGGGCCGAGATGCGCCGCGATCGTCGCCCCGGCCGCTTCCGTGTCGCCCGACTTGACGCAGACCAACACCAGATCGGCCCCGGCGACGCCCTCGCCCGATACGGTCGCCTGGACGGGGACGGAGTCGCGCCCGGCCGCGCTCTCCAGCACCAGCCCGTCGGCCTCGACGGCCGCGACCAGGGCGGGGCGGCCAATCAGGGTGACCGCGTGGCCTGCCCGCGCGAGCAGGAACCCGTAATAGCAGCCGACCGCCCCGGCCCCGAGAACCGCGACCTTCATCGCGCCGAAGCCGCGGCGCGCGCGGGATGGAACGGCGCGGCGCCGACCGCGCTGGTGCGGAGATGGTCGAGCAGGGCCTGGACCGGGTGGCGCAGCCGGACGCCGTCGACCAGCTTCGCCTGGGACCGGCAGGAATAGCCGTCCGCCAGCAGGGTGCCGCCGGGGGCATCGGCCACGTGGCGGGCCCAGCTCAAGCCGTAGATCGCCGCGGAGGTGGCGCGGTGGCGCGCCTCATGGCCGTAGGTCCCGGCCATGCCGCAGCAGCCGGCGGCCAGCACGTCGAGCCGCAGCCCGAGATGGGCGAACACCGCCTGCCAGTCCCGGACCGCCCCGGGGGCGTTGGTCCGCTCGGTGCAATGGGGCAGCAGCCGCAGGGTCGCGCCGCCCTGACGGGGCGCGATCCGGTCGAGCTGGGTGGCGAGCCATTCCTGCAGCATCTGGACCTTGGGCAGGTCGTCGCCGCCGAGCGCCTGGGCGTATTCGGATCGATAGGTCAGCGTCATCGAGGGGTCGAGGCCGACCAGCGGCACGCCCGAGCGGGCGAGCGCCCGCAGCATCGCGGCGTTGGACCGCGCCACCGCAGCGAACCGGGCCAGGAAGCCGTGGACATGCAGCGGCTTGCCGTTCGGCCGGTAGGGCACGAGCCAGGGCTGGAAGCCGAGCGCGATCAGGAGCGCGCAGGCATCCACCACCAGGGTCGCCTCGAAATGGCTGGTGAAGGCGTCCTGCACCAGGAGCACCGCGCGCTCCCGCTCCGCCGGGGTGAGCCGGGCCAGCGCCTCCGGCGTCGCGGTGGCGACACCGAGGTGCGCGAGCCGCGCCTTCAGGCTGCCAAGCGACAGGGCCGGGATCTCGACCAGGCCGGCCTTGGCGAGCAGCATCCGGGCGAGCGGGTTGGCCAGGGCCGCGTTGCTCAGGCGCGGCATCCGGGCCGCCAGCGGCAGCAACGGCTCCAGAGCCGCCACCAGATGGTCCTTCAGGGGCCTGGCGTAGCGGGCGTGGTAGAGCGCGAGGAACTTGGCCCGGAAGGTCGGGACGTCGACCTTGATCGGGCAGGAGCCCGTGCAGGACTTGCAGGCGAGGCAGCCGTCCATCGCCTCTTTGACGGCGAGCGAGAAGTCGCCGTCGTCGGGGACGCGTCGGAAACCGCTCCGCAGGGTCGCAAGAACATCGGGCAGCCAGCCGGCGCGCTGGCGCTTCAGCTCCGCGGCCGGGTCGATCCCCGCCTGCGCGGCCAGGCGCAGCCACTCGCGCATCAGCGAGGCACGGCCCTTGGGCGAATGCCGCCGCTCCCGGGTCGCCTTCCAGGAGGGGCACATGGCGTCGTCGGCGTCGTAATTGAAGCAGGCGCCGTTGCCGTTGCAGTGCAGGGCCTCATCGAAATCCTGCCGGACCGGCGGCGGGATCGTGCGGTCCTGCTCGCCCCGGCGGGGCACGCCGTCGATCCGGGTGAGCGCGCCACCGCGCGCCGAGGCGATCTTGCCCGGGTTCATCCGGTCGCCCGGGTCGAAGGCGCGCTTGACCGCCTCCAGCGCCGGCATCAGCGGCCCGAAGGTCGCCGGCACGAATTCGGAGCGGAACCCCTTGCCATGCTCGCCCCAGAGCAGCCCGCCATACTTGGCGGTGAGCGCGACCACGCCCTCGGTGACCTCGCGGATCAGGGCGTTCTGGTTCGGGTCCTTCAGGTCGATCGCCGGGCGGACATGCAGCACGCCGGCATCGACATGGCCGAACATGCCGTAGCGCAAGCCCTTGGCGTCGAGCAGCGCCCGGAACTCGGCGATGAAGTCGGCGAGTCGCTCCGGCGGCACCGCGGTATCCTCGACGAAGGGGATCGGACGTGCATCCCCCTTGGCGGCGCCGAGCAGGCCCACCGCCTTCTTGCGCATGGTCCAGAGTTTTTCGATCGCGGCGCCGCGGGCGATGGTGAAGCCGAGGCGCTTGGTATCGGTGCCGCGCTCGGCCTCCAGCATGGCGGTGAGCCGCGCCAGGGCGTCGTCCACGGCCTGGGCATCGTCGCCGATGAACTCCACCAGGTTGATGCCGTGGACCGGACGCCCGCCGGGATCGTCCGGGAAGAAGGCCTGCACCTCGGCCCAGATCGGGTCCTTGCGGGCGAGGCCGAGGACGGTGGAATCGATGGTCTCCACGGAGGCCGCGCCGAACGGCAGCAGCGCCTGCGCATCGCGCAGGGCCGCATCGAAGTCGACGTAGGAGAGCGCCATCAGCACCGAGGCCTTCGGGATCGGCAGCACGTTGAGCCGCGCCTCGGCGATCAGCGCCAGGGTCCCCTCGGA
Organism: Methylobacterium sp. J-077; assembly: GCF_022829365.1. Taxonomy (GTDB): domain Bacteria; phylum Pseudomonadota; class Alphaproteobacteria; order Rhizobiales; family Beijerinckiaceae; genus Methylobacterium. Next base: position 64,037 of record NZ_JAKSYJ010000230.1, read on the forward strand.
GCCGCAGATCACGCTCTTGAGGTCGAAGCGACCCGCATCGTCGCGCAGGTGGGCAAGATCGTAGCCGGTGAGGCAGCGGTTGAGCTTGGGGAAGCGCTCGGCGATGAGCGCTGCGTTCTCGGTGACCACGGTGTCGACGGTGCGGTGGATTTCGCCGACGCGGTCGTTGCGCGCCTTGGCGGCGGCGAGCCCGGCCTCGTCCAGCGGCTCGGCGTCCCAGACCGTGCCGTCGGCGAGCACGCAGGTCAGGGCCAGGACGTGATCGCGCGTCTTGCCGTAGAGGCACGAACCCTGCCCGCAGGCGTCCGTGGAGATCATGCCCCCGATGGTGGCGCGGTTCGAGGTCGAGAGCTCCGGGGCGAAGAACAGGCCGTGTGCGGCCAGCGCCCGGTTGAGCTGGTCCTTCACCACCCCGGGCTCGACCCGGACGGTGCGGCGCGCGACGTCGATCTCCAGGATGCGGTTCATGTGCCGCGAGGTGTCGACCACGAGGCCGTGACCGAGCGACTGGCCGTTGGTGCCGGTTGCGCCGCCCCGGGGGCGGATCACGATCTCGGTGAAGCGCGGATCGTCCAGCAGCTTGGCGATCCGCACGAGGTCGTCGCGCGAGCGCGGGAAGGCCACGGCCCCCGGCTCGACCTGATAGATCGAGTTGTCGGTGGAAAAGACCGTGCGGTCGGCGGCCGAGACGGTGAGGTCGCCCGCGAAGCCGCGCAGGCGCAGCTCGGCGATCACCGCCTCGTAGAGCGGCACGGCCTCGGTGTGGCGGGTCAGGACCGGGATCATGCAGGCGTTCTACACCCGGCGGATCGGGAGGGAAGATCGGCGTTTATGTCACGGCGCCCCGGCGCAGGCTGGCACTCCGCTTGCCACAGCGGGCGGGATTGCGGAGCGGAAGCCCATGAACGCGAGCGTCGAACGGGTCCGGGATGCCCTGGCCGAACTGATCAAGGCCGCCCTCCTCTCCGACGACGGCAAGAGCCTCGCCTGCCGCGAGGCTGGGCGGGAAAAACTCGCCGGGCTGAAGGCCGACCCGCCGGAGGCCGAGAGCCTGCGCATGGACGGCGCCTGGATGCTGGCGATCCAGCAGGCAGAGACGCCGGAGCTGGCGGCCGAGGAAGGCCAAGTGAACCTGACCCTGCCGCGCGCCTGCCCGTTCACCCTGGACGAGATCCTGGCCCCCGGCTTCGATGTGGATCTGGCCGTCGACCGGATCCGCAAGTCCGCCTCGACCGGCTGAACGCGCCTGTTGAGGGCGCGGCGGCCGCCGTTGCCGCGGACCTGCCGGGACCCCATCTTGCAATGACGAGACCGAATCAGCGGTCCGGCGCCCGATCGCGGGCGCACACCTTTTTCGAGAACCGTCCGGCACCACCTTTTGGCACGACGCATCAGCGCAGAGGCGGTCGAGCCCGCCGCTCCCCCGCCCCTCCCCACCCGCGAGCAGATCCTCGCCTTCGTGGCCGAGGCGACCGAACCCGTCGGCAAGCGGGAGATCGCCAAGGCGTTCGGCATCAAGGGTGCCGCCAAGATCGACCTGAAACGCATCCTCAAGGAGATCGAGGAGGATGGCGCCATCGATCGCGGGCGCGGCGGCCTCGCGGCCGCGGGCCGCCTGCCTCCGGTGGTGCTCACCGATATCCGCTCGCGCGACCGGCACGGCGACTTCCTGGCGATCCCGGTGGAATGGACCGGCACCGGCAAGCCGCCGTCCATCGTGCTCGTCCAGCCGCGCGGCCCGCGCAAGGGCAGTCGGTCGGCCGCCGGGATCGGCGACCGCGCCCTCGTCCGGGTCGAGCGCGACGCCGAGGGCGGCTATACCGGCCGGGTCATCAAGGTCATCGGTAAGAACAAGGCCGAGATCATCGGCGTCTATCGCGCCGGCGCCCAGGGCGGCAGGATCGTGCCGGTGGAGAAGCGCTCGCAGGGCCGCGAGATCCTGATCCCGCCCGGCGAGGAGGGCCAGGCCCGGGACGGCGACCTCGTCAGCGTGTCGCTGGAGCGCGAGACGCGCTTCGGCCTGCCGCGGGGCCGGGTCCGGGAGCGACTCGGCTCGCTCGGCTCCGAGAAGGCCGTAAGCCTGATCGCGCTCCACCTGCACAACATCCCGCACGTTTTTTCGGACGCGACCCTGGCCGAGGCCGATGCCGCAGCACCCGCCACGCTGAAGGGCCGCGAGGATTGGCGCGAGCGGCCGCTGCTGACCATCGATCCACCCGACGCCAAGGACTACGACGACGCGGTGATGGCGGAACCCGATCCCGACCCGGCCAATCCCGGCGGCTTCATCGTCACCGTCGCCATCGCGGATGTCGCGGCCTATGTCCGCCCCGGATCGAGCCTCGACCGCGAGGCGCTGGAGCGGGGCAACTCGGTCTACTTCCCCGACCGGGTCGTGCCGATGCTGCCGGAGCGGATCTCGAACGACCTCTGCTCCCTGCGCGAGGGCGAGGACCGCCCGGCCATCGCGGTCCGGATGGTGATCGCCGCCGACGGCGTGAAGCGCCGCCACACGTTCCACCGGGTGATGATGCGCTCCCGGGCCAAGCTCGCCTACGCGCAGGCACAGGCTGCGATCGACGGCCAGCCGGACGCCGCGACGGGGCCGCTGCTGGAGACGGCGCTCCGCCCACTCTGGACGGCCTACGCGGCCCTGCGCGAGGCCCGGGACCGCCGCGGTCCGCTCGCCCTCGACCTGCCCGAGCGCAAGGTGCTGCTGTCGCCCGAGGGCGCGGTCGACCGGGTGATCGTGCCGGAGCGCCTCGACGCGCACCGGCTGATCGAGGAGTTCATGATCCAAGCCAACGTCGCTGCGGCCGAGACCCTGGAGGCGGCCAAGCAGGCGCTGATCTACCGGGTGCACGACGAGCCGGCGCAGGAGAAGATGCAGGCGCTCGGCGAGGTCCTGGCCTCGGTCGGCATCAAGCTGCCCAAGGAAGGGGCGCTGCGCCCCGCCTTGTTCAACCGAATCCTCGGCTCGGTGGCGGGCAGCGAGCACGCGACCTTCATCAACGAGGTGGTGCTGCGCTCCCAGGCCCAGGCCGTCTACGCCGCCGAGAATCTCGGCCATTTCGGGCTGAACCTGCGCCGCTACGCGCATTTCACCTCGCCGATCCGGCGCTACGCCGATCTGATCGTCCACCGGGCGCTGATCACCGCCTGCCGCCTCGGCTCCGACGGGCTGCCGCCGGAGGTGTCGCTGGGCGAGCTCGCCCAGATCGGCGAGCAGATCTCGGCGGCCGAACGCCGGGCCATGGCGGCGGAGCGCGAGACCATCGACCGGCTGATCGCCTACCATCTGGTCGACCGGATCGGCGCGACCTTCGCGGGCCAGATCGCGGGCGTCACCAGGTCGGGCCTGTTCATCAAGCTCGACGAGACCGGGGCGGACGGGTTCGTGCCGATCTCGCAGCTCGGCGCCGATTATTTCCGCCACGAGGAGGCCCGCCACGCCCTGGTGGGCGAGCGCAGCGGCGAGACCTTCCGGCTCGGCGACCGCGTCGAGGTCCGCTTGGTCGAGGCCGCCCCGGTGGCGGGCGCGCTCCGCTTCGAATTGCTCAGCGCGGGGAAGACCCGCGCCGGGTCCGGAAAGGACTGCGGCGGCCGGAAGCCCGGCGGCCGCCCGTTCAAGGCGGCGCCGTCGGGGCGCCCGCCCGGCATCCGCAACTCAGGGACGCGCCATCGCGGCTCGCGCCGGTGACCCGGCCGGTGTAGACCCTGGACATGGCCACCGACGCGATTCCCGTGCGCACCCGCCTGATCCCCGCGATGGCGCGCGGCTTCGTCGGCCGCTGCCCGCATTGCGGCCAGGGCCGGATCTTCGGGCGCTTCCTCAAGGTGCGCCCGGATTGCGAAGCCTGTGGCCTGGAACTGCACCACCATCGCGCCGACGACCTGCCGCCCTACGTGGTGATCTTCATCGTGGCCCACGTGGTCGGATACCTGATCTTGGAGACCGAGACCCATTACGACGTCCCCCTCTGGATCGAGATGGGGGTCTGGCCGGTCTTCACGTTGCTGTTCGCCCTCGGGTTGCTCCAGCCGGTCAAGGGGGCCGTCGTCGGGTTGCAATACGCCCTTGGCATGCACGGCTTCGCCACGTTACCGCGGGGCCGCCCCGTTTCGGGGTTGAAGGAGACGCGCCTTGCCGCAGCCGGAGCCGCAGCAGGAATCCGAGATCCCAGCCAGCCCTGAACGGACCCCGTCGCCGGCGCGCCTGCGCCCGCGGGACGCCGCGACCCTGATCGTGCTGGACCGGCGCGGCAAGGGCGGCCCGAAGGTCCTGATGGGTCGGCGAAACCCCAAACTCGCCTTCATGCCGGGGCAGTTCGTGTTCCCGGGCGGCCGGATCGAGCTCGGCGACCGCCACATGCCGGTGGCCGGCGCCCTGCCCGATTACGCCGAGGCCGCGCTGACCCGCCAGGTCTCCCGGCCGCCGCACCATCTCGGCCGGGCGCTGGCGCTCGCCGCCACCCGCGAGACCTACGAGGAGACCGGCCTGCTGCTCGGCACGCGCGAGCACGGCGCCCCCGAGACCGCCCCGGCGGGCTGGGAAGCCTTCGCCCGCCACGGGATCCTTCCGGATCTTGAGGCTCTGCACCTCGTGGCCCGGGCAATCACCCCGCCCAAGCGCGTGCGCCGGTTCGACACGCGCTTCTTCGCCGTGGACCGCCGCTTGGTTGCGGCCGAGGAGCCGGGCCGGGTGAGCCCGGAGGCCGAGTTCACCGAGCTTGCCTGGGTCCGCCTCGACGCCGCGCGCAAGCTCGACCTGCCGTTCATCACCCGCGCCGTCCTGGACGACCTCGAGGCGCAGATCGCCGTCGATTTCGCGCCCTACCGGATGATCCCCTTCCACTACGAGCGCTACGGCCGCCGCGAACGGGTTGCTTTGTGAATGTGTCCGAGAGGCCGGACCGGATCGTCGCGGGGAGCGGGATCGGGCCGGACACCGTGGCGGCGATCACCGCCGCCATCGCGTGCGTCACGGTGGTCGGGATCGGCCTCAGCCTGTCGATCCCGCTCCTGTCGATCGAGTTGGAGCGGCGCGGCGCGTCGAGCACCTTGATCGGGCTCAACACCGCGATCGCCGGCGTAGCCAGCATCTGCACGGTGCCGTTCGTGCCGCGGCTCGCGTCCCGGATCGGCGTCGCGAGGCTCCTGTGCCTGGCGCTGATCGTAGGGGCGGCGAGCCTCGCGGCCTTCCCGATGGTTCCGGGCATCGCCCTGTGGTTCCCCCTGCGCTTCGTGTTCTCGATGACGCTGGGCGCGCTGTTCGTGCTGTCCGAGTACTGGATCAACGCGGCAGCCCCGCCGGAGCGCCGGGGCTTGGTGATGGGCATCTACGCCACGGTGCTGGCGGCCGGCTTCGCGGTCGGCCCGGCCCTGCTGGCGCTGGTCGGCACCGAGGGGCTGGCGCCGTACCTGACCGGCGCCGCTTTGATGCTGGCCGGCGGCCTGCCGATCGTCCTCGCCCGGGGCCTGTCGCCGACCATCGCGCACGGCTCCGGCCGCAGCATCCTCGCCTACCTGCGCTTCGCCCCCGGGGCGCTGCTCGCCGCCCTCGCCTACGGGGCGGTCGAGACCGGGATCTTCGCGATCCTGCCGCTCTACGGGCTGCGCCTGGGCTACGACGCGCAGGGCGCGGCCGGCCTCGTCAGCCTGATCGCGCTCGGCAACGTGCTGTTCCAGATCCCGTTCGGCTGGCTTGCCGACCGCTTCGACCGGCGCGCGGTGCTGCTCGGCGCGAGCCTCGGCGGCGCGGCGGGCTCGGCCCTGATCCCGCTGGCCTCCGGATCGCCTGTGGCGCTCGGCCTCGTCCTGTTCGCCTGGGGCGGCATCGCCGGCACCCTCTACACGGTTGGCCTGACCACCCTGGGCGACCGGGTACCGGCCTCCGACCTCGCGGGCGCCAACGCGGCCTTCGTGGTTCTGTACAATGTCGGCCTGATGCTGGGGCCGCCCCTGATCGGCGGCGGCCTCGATCTCGTGCCGCCGCATGGCTTCGCGTGGGCGCTGCTCGCCCTGTTCCTGGCCTTCTCGGCGACCCTCGCCACGATGGAGCGCTCCGCCGCCCGGTCTTGACCTAACCGACCCGATCGGGCATTGACCCGCCCGTATTCGGCCGGGCTTTCCCGGCCATTTGCGTTTCGCTCACGCGGAATGCCGCACCCTGCAGGAGCGCCGCGCCATGGCCAAGGCCGTCACCGTCAAGATCAAGCTCATCTCCACCGCCGACACCGGCTATTTCTACGTCACCAAGAAGAACTCCCGCACGCAGACCGAGAAGCTGACGATGCGCAAGTACGATCCGGTGGCGCGCAAGCACGTCGACTTCAAGGAAACCAAGATCAAGTAAGGCTTCAGGCGGCCCTCAGGCCCCAGCCGATCCGAAGAGCCGCTCCGGGGACGGGGCGGCTTTTTCTATGCGCGTTAGGATCCGTCCTCCGGCGGTCGGCCCCAGCCCAGCGCCGCACCTTAGTGTGGCCGCGATTCGGGCGCTGCCTGACGCCGCGCCGGGATTCGCATCCCCCGCATTGGCCGGACCGGTCATTGGAGCGCGCACACGATGTCGAAAATGCTGCTGACGATGGTGATCGTCCTGGCGGTTCTCGCGGCCCGCATCGTCCTCAAGCTGCCGCTGCTGCCGTACCGCGCCGCTCGCGGCCTCTGGCGGAGCCTGTCGGCGCCGGCCTAAGCGCACGCCTCACGCGCCCGGCGCCCCCCCGGACAGCTGAGGATCGAGCGTCCGCGCCAGGGTCCGGGCGATGGCGACGAGGGCGGTGACCATCGGGGTCGAGGGCTCCCGGCGCGGGGCGACCAGACCGATCGTGTGCTCCAGGTCCGGCGCGGTGATCGGGATCGCCCGCACCCCCGCCATCGGCCCGAGGGCATCGACCAGGATCTCCGGCATGATCGAGGCCCAGCGCAGGCTGCGCACATGGGTCATCAGCACGATCATCGAGTTCGATTCGAGGGTCGCGACCGGCTCCGCGCCCGATTCTCGGATCTGCTGGTCGATGATCCGCCGGTTCTGCATGTTCGGGGTCAGCAGGCAGAGCGGCAGGCGGCCGGTCTCGGCCCAGGTGACGCTGCTGCGGCCGTCGAACGGACCGCCATCGGCCGTCACCAGCCGGTAGCGCTCCCGGTAGAGCGGCACCGACACGACCCGGCCCAGGGGCTCGTTGTCGAGGTAGGTCAGCCCGGCATCGGCCTCCAGGTTCTCGATCAGCGAGAAGATGTCGGCCGAGGCGGCGGATTCGACCGTGAGCCGCACGTCCGGGTGGCGCTCGCCATACGGGGTGGTGAGGCTCACGATCATCGGCAGAGCCGTGGGGATCGCGGCGATGCGCAGATGCCCGGTCAGGCCCCGGCGCAGGCCCGTGACCTCCTCGTGCATCGCCCGCGCGTCGGCGACGATGCGGCGGGCCCATTCGAGGACTCGCTCGCCCTCCGGGGTGAAACCCTGGAAGCGCGAGCCGCGCAGCACGAGCTGCACGCCGAAGCGGTTCTCCAGCTGCTTCACGCCGGCTGAGAGTGTCTGCTGCGTCACCCCGCAGGTCTCGGCCGCATGGCCGAAATGCTGCTCGCGGGCGAGCGCGAGCAGGAAGTCGAGCTTGTCGATCACGGAGGCCTTCCGAACCACTCATGCCGGCACGCAGTGGCATGCCAGAAGGTAATCACCTGCTTGGCCAGCCACAACAGGTCGCTCAGCGGAACAGGATGAACGCCTTCGACAGGGTGATGCCGATGCCCCAGAGGATCGGGATGCCGACCACCGCCCAGGCGAGCGCGGCCCCGGGACTGAGCCCGCCGCGGCCGATGCCGAACGAGCCCGACGACCGGACGGCGGCGGCACCGGCCCGGGCGTCGAGGGTGGCACGCTCGGCATCGGACATGAACCAGCGTCCCGCGAGCGGCCGGATCAGCAGGTTGCAGACGAAGCCAGCGGCGAGGAACGCGGCCAGCACGTACATGGTCCGCCCGTAGAGATCGGCGCCCTGAACCCCGGCGGCGGCCTGGGCCTCCCGGATCTTGGTGACCACGAACGGCCCGACGATGCCTGCGGTCGACCAGGCCGTGAGCAGACGCCCATGGATCGCGCCCACGAACTGCGTCCCGAACACGTCGGCGAGGTAGGCGGGGATCGTCGCGAAGCCGCCGCCATACATGGACAGGATCACGCAGAAGAAGGCGACGAACAGCGCCTGCGAGCCGATCCCGGCGGCCCAGGGGGCGGCGGCGTAGAGCACGCCGCCCAGCGCGAAGAAGATGGCGTAGGTCACCTTGCGGCCGATCCGGTCCGACAGCGAGGCCCAGAAGAACCGGCCCAGGATGTTGAACAGCGACAGCAGGCCGACGAAACCGGCCGCGATCGCGGCGATCTGGGTCTTCTGGCCGGACTCGAGGGCGGAGAAGCCGGTGCCGGGCAGCCCGATCAGGGCGCCCCCGAAGATCTCCTGGAGCATCGGCGAAGCCAGCGCCAGCACGCCGATCCCGGCCGATACGTTGAGGCAGAGCACCAGCCAGATCATCCAGAACTGGACAGTCTTGTGCGCGTCCCGGAGATGGACGTGACCCGAGGCGATCATGGCGTTCCTGGCGGCGGGCGGCGTCCACCCGTCCGGCTGCCAGCCCGCCGGCGGGACCCGGTAGCCGAAGGCGCCGCCCAGCATGAACACGCAGTAGCCGAGGCCCATGACCGCCAGCGTCTGCCAGACACCGGCGGACTCGGCGCTCCGGAAGGTCTTGATCAGGCCGTCGGCGAGCGGCGAGCCGATCATCGCGCCGCCGCCGAAGCCCATGATCGCCATGCCGGTGGCCATGCCGCGCCGGTCGGGGAACCACTTGATCAGCGTCGAGACCGGAGAGATGTAGCCGAGCCCCAGACCGATGCCACCGATCAGCCCCATGCCAAGCCAGACCAGCCAGAGCTGGTGGAGGTAGACGCCCAGCGCGCCGATCAGGAAGCCGCCGCCCCAGCACAGCGCCGCCGCGATGCCGGCCTTGCGCGGGCCCGCCCGCTCCAGCCAGCCGCCGAACAGGGCGGCCGAGAGACCGAGCATGACGATGCCGATCGAGAAGACGATGACGAGGTCGCTGACGCGCCAGTCGCAGGTGGTGGTGAACAGGGCCGTCATCACGCCCATGTCGGGGCAGGCGGCGGGGGCGGGCTGGCCGACGGACAGCGCCCGGGTCAGCGGCAGCCAGAACACCGACAGCCCGTAGGACATGCCGATGCAGAGATGGATCGCCAGGGCCGCGGGCGGGACCAGCCAGCGGTTGAAGCCCGGTTTGGCGACGATACGCTCACGGGACAGCCAGCCGTGATCGCTCCCGGGCGCGACCGCGCCCGCCAGTTCTGAACGCATCGAGACTTCCTCCGGGCAAGACTTCGTTGCTTGAGTCATGCCACGGGGAAAGCCTAACCGCTCTGCCTGCCGGGTACCAGTACGCGGCGCGGTCGAGCGCGCGATCTCATCCGCTCATCGACAGCGCGGATTACCGATCAGCCGGCGTCGCTGGCGCCCTCACCGAGCTTCTGCGGATCGCGGGTCGCCGGGCGCACGGGGCTCTCGGCCTGGGGCTCCGCACCGCGCAGGGCCTGCTGAACCAGTCTGTCGGCCCGCTCGCCCATCTCCGGCAGGGCGGCCTCGAGCTTCGAGACCATCTTGGGCGTCCAGAACGCCGTGATGTGCTTGTGCACTCCGGCCACCGCCTCGTCCTCCGGGTAGGACCGGAAGAACGTGGCGATCTGGTTCGCCATCCGGAGGAGCTTGTCTTCCTGGGTCTGCGCGCTCATCGCCTCACTCCGCCGCGTCGAGGCGCTGGGCGATCCGGGTCAGCGAAAAGTCCTCCTCGTAGAACTTCGCCTGCCAGTCGGACGGCCGGTTGGTCCGCCGGACCTGCACCGCGGTCACCTTGTATTCCGGGCAGTTGGTGGCCCAGTCGGAGTAGTCGGTGGTGATGACGTTGGCACCGGTCTTGGCGTGGTGGAACGTGGTGTAGACCACCCCCGGCTGCATCCGCTCCGAGACCTTGGCCTTCAGGGCGATGTCGCCGGACCGGCTCTCCAGGGAGACCAGATCGCCCTCGACGATGCCGCGCAGCTCCGCGTCGAACGGGTGGATCTCCAGCACGTCCTCCTCGTGCCAGCGCGAGTTCTCGGTACGCCGGGTCTGCGCGCCGACATTGTATTGGGACAGGATCCGGCCCGTGGTCAGGATCAGCGGGAACTTCGCCCCCGTGCGCTCCTCGGTGGCCACGAACTCGGTGATCATGAACCGACCCTTGCCGCGGACGAACCGGTCCACGTGCATCATCGGGGTGCCGAGCGGCGCCTTCTCGTTGCAGGGCCACTGCACCGAGCCCAGCTCGTCGAGCTTGGCGTAGGACACGCCGGTGAAGCTCGGGGTCAGGTCGGCGATCTCGTCCATGATCTCGGACGGGTGGCTGTATTCCATCTTGTAGCCGAGCGCGTTGGAGAGCAGCACCGTGCCCTCCCAGTCGCCGTAGCCGCCCATCGGGGGCATCACCTTGCGCACGCGGGAGATGCGGCGCTCGGCATTGGTGAAGGTGCCGTCCTTCTCCAGGAACGAGGCGCCCGGCAGGAAGACGTGGGCGTATTTCGCGGTCTCGTTCAGGAACAGGTCCTGGATGACGATGCACTCCATCGCCTTCAGGCCGGACGTGACATGGTGCGTGTCCGGATCCGACTGCGCGATGTCCTCGCCCTGGATGTACAGGCCCTTGAACGCGCCATCGACGGCCTCGTCGAGCATGTTGGTGATGCGCAGGCCCGGCGCGCCGTCGAGCTTGGCGCCCCAGAGAGCCTCGAAGCTCTCGCGGGTGGCGTCGTCCGAGACGTGGCGGTAGCCGGTGAGCTCGTGCGGGAACGAGCCCATGTCGCAGGAGCCCTGGACGTTGTTCTGGCCGCGCAGCGGGTTCACGCCGGCGCCGAGCTTGCCGATGTTGCCGGTGGCCATGGCGATGTTGGCCATGCCCATCACCATGGTCGAGCCCTGGCTATGCTCGGTGACGCCCAGCCCGTAATAGATGCCGGCCGCGCCGCCCGTGGCGTAGAGCCGGGCCGCGGCGCGGACCTCGGCCGGGTCGAGGCCGGTGAACTGCTGCTGCGCCTCGGGGGAGTGACGTTCCTCGGCGATGAACCGGGCCCAAGTCTCGAACTCGGCGAGATCGCAGCGCTCGCGGACATAGGCCTCGTCGATCAGCCCCTCGGTGACGATCACGTGCGCCAGCGAGTTGATGAAGGCGACATTGGAGCCGGGCTTCAGCGGCAGGTGGAAGTCGGCCTTGATGTGGGGCGACTTCACGAGGTCGATCTTTCTGGGATCGGCAACGATCAGCTTGGCGCCCTGGCGCAGGCGCTTCTTCATCCGCGAGCCGAAGACCGGGTGGCCGTCGGTCGGGTTGGCGCCGATCACCAGGATCACGTCGGACTTCTCGACCGACTTGAAGTCCTGGGTGCCGGCCGAGGTGCCGAGCGTCGACATCAGGCCGTAGCCGGTCGGCGAGTGGCAGACCCGGGCGCAGGTATCGACGTTGTTGTTGCCGAAGGCGGCGCGCACCAGCTTCTGGACGAGGTAGGCCTCCTCGTTCGTGCAGCGCGACGAGGTGATGCCGCCGACCGAGTCCTTTCCGTATGTCGCCTGGATGCGCTTGAACTCGGAGGCGGCGCGGTCGATCGCCTCCTCCCAGGACACTTCGCGCCAGGGATCCGTGATCTTGGCGCGGATCATCGGCTTGGTGATGCGGTCCTTGTGAGTGGCGTAGCCGTAGGCGAAGCGGCCCTTGACGCAGCTATGGCCCTCATTGGCCTTGCCGCCCTTGTAGGGCACCATGCGGACGACGCGGGTGCCCTGCATCTCGGCCTTGAACGAGCAGCCGACGCCGCAATACGCGCAGGTCGTCACCTCCGCGTGCTCGGGCTGGCCGAACTCATGGATCGACTTCTCCTGGAGGGTCGCGGTCGGGCAGGCCTGCACGCAGGCGCCGCAGGAGACGCACTCCGATTCCATGAAGTTGGTCGGGCCGGCCGCCACGCGGCTGTCGAAGCCGCGGCCGGCGATGGTCAGCGCGAAGGTGCCCTGCACCTCCTCGCAGGCGCGGACGCAGCGGTTGCAGACGATGCACTTCGCCGGGTCGTAGGTGAAGTACGGGTTCGACTCGTCCTTCGGGAGGTATTTTTCCGCTGTCGGCACGACGTGGTTGTCGCCCTCGTAGCCGTAGCGCACGTCGCGGAGGCCGACGACGCCCGCCATGTCCTGCAATTCGCAATCGCCGTTGGCGGCGCAGGTGAGGCAGGTCAGCGGGTGATCGGAGATGTAGAGCTCCATCACGCCCTTGCGGAGCTTGGCCAGCTTGTCGGTCTGCGTGCGCACGACCATGCCGTTCTCCGCCGGCGTGGTGCAGGAGGCCGGCGTGCCGCGACGCCCCTCGATCTCGACGAGGCAGAGCCGGCAGGAGCCGAACGGCTCCAGGCTGTCGGTGGCACACAGCTTCGGGATCTGGGTGCCGGCATGCATCGCCGCCGCCATCACGGAGGTTCCGGCTGGAACCGTCACGTCCATGCCGTCGATCGTCAGGGTGACGGTCTGCTCGGCGACGCGGATCGGCGTGCCGTAGTCGATCTCTTTGATGAGGGCCATGGAAGCCTCCTCACTCGGCCGCGGCAGGCAGCGAGCCCGCGCGGACAAAATCCTCGGGGAAATGGGTGATCGCGCTCATCACGGGCATCGGCGTCAGCCCGCCCATGGCGCAGAGCGACCCATCGGTCATGACCTCGCAGAGATCCTCGATCAGCTTGAGGTTCGTCTCCGGCCGGATGCCGGCGATGACCTTGTCCATGGTCTCGACGCCACGGGTCGCGCCGATGCGGCACGGGGTGCACTTGCCGCAGGATTCGGTGGCGCAGAACTCGAAGGCGAAGCGCGCCTGGCTCGCCATGTCGACAGTGTCGTCGAACACCACAATGCCGCCATGGCCGACGAGGCCCTTCTTGGCCGCCATCGCCTCGTAATCCAGCGGCGTGTCGAGGAGATGGTCGGGGAAGTAGGCCCCGAGCGGCCCGCCGACCTGCACGGCCCGCACCGGCCTCCCCGAGCGGGTGCCGCCGCCGTAATCCTCGATCACCTCGCGGAGCGTCACCCCGAAGGCGAGCTCGATCAGGCCGCCATGCTTGATATTGCCGGCGAGCTGGATCGGCAGGGTGCCGAGCGAGCGGCCCATGCCGTAATCGGCGTAGGCCCCGGCGCCGTTCTCGAGGATCCACGGCACGGCCGTGAAGGTCATGACGTTGTTGACGAGCGTCGGCTTGCCCAAGAAGCCCTTGAGCGCCGGGATCGGCGGCTTGGCGCGCACGATGCCGCGCTTGCCCTCCAGGCTCTCCAGCAGCGAGGTCTCCTCGCCGCAGATATAGGCGCCCGCCCCCAGCCGCACTTCCAGGTGGAAGGTCTTGCCCGAGCCCAGGATGTTCTCGCCGAGCACCCCGGCCTGAATGCCGTTGGCGATCGCCTCCTTAAGAGTGGCGTAAGCCTGCGGGTATTCGGAGCGCAGGTAGATGTAGCCGCGGGTCGCGCCGGTGGCGACGGCCGCGATGGTCATCCCCTCGATGAGGTTGAAGGGGTCGCCCTCCATCATCATCCGGTCGGCGAAGGTGCCGGAATCGCCCTCGTCGGCGTTGCAGACGACGTATTTCTGCTCGCTCTTGGCGAGCATCACGGTGTTCCACTTGATGCCCGCCGGGAAGCCTGCGCCGCCGCGGCCGCGCAGGCCGGAATCGCGCACGGCGGCGACGATGCCCTCGGCGTCGAGCTTCAGCGCGGCCTCGAGCCCACGATAGCCGCCATGGGCCCGGTAATCGGTCACCGAGACCGGATCGATCACGCCGCAGCGCTGGAAGGTCAGGCGCTGCTGCCGGGCGAGGAACGGAATTTTTTGGGGATCGCCGAGTCGGAGCGGGTGATCGCCGCCGGTGGCGAGGCCGGCATCGAGCAGGGCGTCGACATCCGAGACCTTGACCGGCCCATAGGCGATCCGGCCCTCGGGCGTGGCGACCTCCACCATCGGCTCCAGCCAGAACAGGCCGCGCGAGCCGGTGCGCACGATGGTCACGTCGAGGCCGCGGCGCTCGGCGCCGGCAAACAGCGCCCGGGCAACCTTGTTGGCGCCGAGGCCGAGGGCCACGGCGTCCCGGGGGACGTAAAGGGTGACGCTCACTGGCGGGTCTCCCGCTTGGTTTCGGCCAGCGCCTCGTCGAGGGCGTCGGCGGTCAGGTGGGCCACCGGCTCGCCGTCGATGAGGGCCGCGGGGCCGTTGGCGCAGAGGCCCAGGCAGTAGACCGGCTCGACCGTGGCGCTGCCGTCGGCAGTGGTCTCGTGCCAGCCGCAGCCGAGGCGGCCCAGAATCTCGCGGTGGAGCTTGTCCGAACCCATGGCCTGGCAAGCCTCGGCCCGGCACAGCTTCACCTCATGGCGGCCGGCCGGATGCGCCCGGAAATCATGGTAGAAGGTGATGCAGCCATGCACCTCGGCGCGCGACAGGTTCAGCGCGTCGGCGATCAGCGGCACGGCGCCGCCGTCGACGTAGCCGAAGGTCTCCTGCAACGCGTGCAGGATCGGCAGCGTCGCGCCTTCGAGATGGGTATGCTCCGCAATGATCCCGGTGGCGCGTTCCGCGCTCCAGGGCTCGTGACGCGCCATGGTTTCCAGCCCAGTCTGTTCCTTTTCTAAAGCGAAGTGGAACAGAAATGCCGAACTCCATCAATCGTGCAGTCCGGTGGACCGACAAAGGATCTCTGTCGAGCTGTCACTTGCGCGAAGGCCGCAGGCGAAAATCCTGGTAAGCCTCTTGTATTAGGCCTTTTTCTTAAGCCGTCCGTCCGCCGGACATTCTTGCGTGCGGCGCAACATGGTCTTGTGCCCTGCAAGAAATTGCATTCGCCGCGCGGCCCGACGTGTCAGAACTCCATGTCGAGCTCTTCGATCTCGTCCGGCTCGTCGGCGGCGGCCTCCGCCCATTCGATCATCAGCGGCCAGTGCAGGATCGTGTCGCGATAGGCAGCGGCCCGGGGCGGCAGCGCCACGTCGTAGGTGCGGAAGCGCGTGCAGACCGGAGCGTACAGCGCGTCGGCGAGGCCGGGGCGCTCGCCGAACAGGAACGGGCCGTCGTAGCGGTCCAGGCAATCGTCGAAGATCGTGACGATGCGCTCGATATCGGCCTTCGCACCGTTGAACACCCGGAACCCCGGATGGAAGGCGCGCAGGTTCATCGGCAGGGCCGAGCGCAGGTTGACGAAGCCGGAATGCATCTCGCCGGCGATCGAGCGGCAATGGGCGCGCTCGGCGATGTCGCGCGGAAGGAAGCCGGCCTGCGGGAACGTCTCGTTGAGATATTCGGCGATGGCGAGGGTGTCCCAGACCACCACGTCGCCGTGGCGCAGGCGCGGCACGAGGAAGGACGGCGACAGGTGCAGCAGCTCGGCACGGCTGGTAGCGTCCGTGCCCGACAGGACTTCCGTATCGAAGTCGAGACCCGCCATCCGGCAGATCAGCCAGCCCCGCAGGGACCAAGAGGAATAGTTGCGGCTGGAGATGGTGAGCGTGGCGGCGGTCATCGTCTTCACCCCGGGCGCGTCGCCGATCATGCGATCGGCTCTGCCGGATCCAAGACTCGTGCCGAAGCAAAGACTCGTGCCGATTCGATCCGGGCGAATCGCGATGCGCCCGATCCTATTCCCGTCGCAGCAGCGCGGCGACCTCCGCCTGCTCGGCCGCCGACAGGGTCCGGACCGGCGCCGCCGGCCGGCGGCGGGCGAGGCGCCAGATCCCGAACCCGCCGAGCAGCACCGCCAGGATCGGGGTCAGCCAGAGCAGCAGCGTGTGCAGGGCGAAGACCGGCCGCAGCAGCACGAACTCGCCGTAGCGGTCGACGACATAGCGCAGCACAGCCGGGTCGGTGTCGCCCTTCTGCAGGCGCTCGCGCACGATCACGCGCAGGTCCTTGGCCAGCGGCGCGTCGGAATCGTCGATCGACTGGTTCTGGCAGACGAGGCAGCGGAGTTCCGACGAGATTTCCCGGGCGCGATGCTCCAGCGCCGGATCCTTCAGCACCTCGTCGGGCTGGACGGCGTGGGCCGGGGCAGCGAACGCCAAGACGGTAAGGAGCGCGAAGACGAGGCGGATGCGTATATGCGCATCCCCTCCCCCCTTTGCGGGGGAGGGTACCCCGCGGAGCAGGGGGGGAGAGGGGCAGCGCGACGACAGAGGATGAGGCTCCCGGCGCGCCCCTTCCGGCAGCGTCGCTCCCCTGTCCCGACCCGGCCTGACGGCCGGCCCACCCTCCCCCGCAGAGGGGGGAGGGAGAGCTGCACGGGCCTTCATATCCACCATCACTCGGCCGGCACCGCGGCCGCGGTCGGCATCGCCCGGGCCCGCGCCTTGGCCGGGACGCCGACGCGCATCCGGCGGTCGGTGAGCGACAGGCCGCCGCCCAGCGCCATGACCACGGCGCCGAGCCAGATCATCAGCACCAGCGGCTTGTAGTAGAGGCGCAGCCCGATTCCGCCGTCCTGACCGATCTCGCCGAGGCTGGCATAGACCTGGCTCGCCCCGATGGTCAGCAGGCCGGACTCCGTCACCGACATCTTGCGGCTCGGGTAGAAGCGCTTGCCGGTCTCGACCCGGCCGACCTCGTCGCCGGAGCGGGTCCGGATCGTCAGGAAGGCCGCGGCCTCCTCGTAGTTCGGGCCGGCGCGGGGCGCGACCCGGTCGAGGGTCGCCGTGTAGGGGCCGGCCGTCAGCGTCTGGCCGGGCTTGAGCGTCGCTAGCCCCTCGGTGGCCCACCCTTGCGCGGCGATGCCGATCACCACCACGCCGACGCCGGCATGGGCGAGCGCGGTGCCCCAGGCCGAGCGCGGCAGGCCGATGGCCCGGCGGCCGATCTGGCCGAGGTCGCGCGTCCGGCTGGACCCGAAGCCCCGGGCCCGGGAGACGATCTCCAGGGCCGAGCCGATCAGCAGGTAGGCGCCGAGCCCGATCCCGACCGGCGCCATCACCGGGCCACCCCAGGTCAGGGCGAGGACCGCGAAGCCGACCGCCAGGGCGACGGCCAGAGCCGCGAACAGGCGCTGCGAGGCGGCGAGCACGTCCCCGCGCTTCCAGGCCAAAGCCTGGCCGAAGGGGACGATCAGCAGGAGCGGGATCGCCAGGGGCACGAAGGTGGCGTTGAAGAAGGGCGGGCCGACGGTGATCTTCTCCCCGGTCAGCATCTCCAGCAGGAGCGGGTAGAGGGTCCCGACCAGCACGGTCGCACAGGCCGCCACGAGAAAGAGGTTGTTGAGGACGAGGGAGCCCTCCCGCGAGATCGGCGCGAACAGGCCGCCCTGCCGCAGCAGCGGCGCCCGCCAGGCGAACAGCGTCAGCGAGCCGCCGATGAACAGCACCAGGATCGCCAGGATGAAGACGCCGCGGGTCGGGTCGGTGGCGAAGGAATGCACCGAGGTGATCACCCCGGAGCGGACCAGGAAGGTGCCGATCAGCGACAGCGAGAAGGTCAGGATGGCGAGCAGCACCGTCCAGACCTTCAGGGCGTCGCGCTTCTCCATGACCACGGTGGAGTGCAGCAGCGCCGTGCCGGCGATCCAGGGCATCAGGGAGGCGTTCTCCACCGGATCCCAGAACCACCAGCCGCCCCAGCCGAGCTCGTAATAGGCCCAGTACGAGCCCATCGCGATGCCGAGCGTCAGGAACGACCAGGCGGTGAGGGTCCAGGGCCGCACCGCGCGCGCCCAGACCGCGTCGATCCGCCCGTCGATCAGGGCGGCCACCGCGAAGGCGAAGCTGATCGAGAAGCCGACATAGCCGATGTAGAGGAGCGGCGGGTGGATCGCGAGACCGGGATCCTGCAGCAGCGGGTTGAGGTCGTTGCCCTCCAGCGGCGCCGGGACCACGCGGCTGAACGGGTTCGAGGTCGTGATGATGAACAGCACGAACACGAAGGTGATCAGGCCCTGCACGCCCAGCGTGTTGGCGCGCAGCCGCGGCGGCACGGAGTTCCGCGCCACCGCCACGCAGGCGCCGAACAGGGTCAGGATCAGGACCCAGAGGAGCATCGAGCCCTCGTGGTTCCCCCAGACACCGGAGATCTTGTAGATCAGCGGCTTCTGCGTGTGCGAGTTCTCGACGACGTTCTGGACCGAGAAGTCCGAGGTCACGTGCGCCCAGGTCAGGGCCGCGAAGGCGAACAGCACGCAGGCGAAGGCGCCGAGCGCCGCCTGCGAGGCGGCTTGGCGCAGGGCCGGATCGCCCGAGCGCGCCGCCCAGACCGGCATCACCATCTGGACGAGGGAGATCGCCAGCGCGAGCGCGAGCGCGAAATGGCCGGTCTCGACGATCATGCCGGTTTCCTTACCGCTCGCTGCGGGGGCCGAGGGTGCCGCCGTTGGAGGCGGTCGTGGGCTGCGGCCCGGCGCCCCCCTTGTTTCCGCCTTCCTGCCAGTGCCCCTGCGCCTTCAGGGCGTCGGCGACCTCACGGGGCATGTACGATTCGTCGTGCTTGGCGAGCACGGTGTCGGCGCGGAACCGGCCGCCCGGCTCCAGCATGCCCTCGGCCACCACGCCCTGGCCCTCGCGGAACAGGTCAGGCAGCAGGCCCTTGTACTGGACCGCGACGGTGGCGTTGGTGTCGGTCACGACGAAATCCACGGTCTGGTCCGGCCCGCGCCGGAGCGAGCCGTCCTTCACCAGTCCGCCGAGGCGCAGGCGGGTGCCGGGGGCGATGCCCTGCTGGGCGATGTCGCTCGGCGAGCGGAAGAACACGATCGAGCCGCTCATCGCGAACAGGATCAACCCCACGGCAAGCGCCAGGACGCTACCGCAGGCGGCGATCAGGATCAGGCGGCGGCTCTTGCGCGTCACGTCTCTTCCACCCCCGGTCCGGCGGACTTCTGCCCGACCAGACCTGAACCGTTCTCATTCTAGCCTTGCAGGGTGTCGGCCCGGTGAGCGCGTCGGTCAAGGGCGCGGGGCGGGACTGATTGTCGTACGAACAGGCACGCGCCGTCAGGGATCGGATCTGGGGGGCAGATCGAGTTCCCGGGCGAGCCCGTCGAGCCGACCCACCGCCTCGGCGTTGGCGGCGAGCGCCATCCGGGCGCGGTCGAGGGCCTTGATCGCCTGATCGCGCTCGCCCAATGCACTGTAGGAGCGCACGAGCCGCAGCCACTCGTCCGGCGTGCCGCCCCGGGCCGCCAAGCGCCGGTCGAGGCCGTCGACCATGCCCCGGATCGCGGCGTCGCGCTCTGCCGGGCCCATCGCCTGCATGGCGGCGGCGGCCGATTCGGTGTCGGAGCGGGGCGTCGGCCCCGCCATGGGCGCGGGCGCCGCGGGCGGCGCCTGGCCGGGATCGAGGCCGAGGATGCGGGCGCCCGCCTCGACCTGGGCGAGGCCCTGCGGATCGCCGGCCAGCGCCACCCGGGCGCGGGCGAGCGCGGCGACCGCCTGATCGCGCTCGCCGAGCACGGCGCGGGAGCGGGTGAGCCGCAGCCACTCGTCGGGGGTGCCGCCGCCGGCCTTGAGCCGAGAATCGAGCCCGTCGACCATGCCGCGGATCGCCGCCTGCTGCTCGGCCGGGATCTTGGGGGCTGCCGGAGTGTCGGCGGGGAGCGCCGGCTCGCCCTTGAGACGGGCGAGGTTCTGCCGGACCAGCCCGAGCCAGGGCGCGTCCGCGGGGCTCGCCGCCTCCAGGGCGGTGAGCTGGCGGATCGCCTCGCCGGTATCGCCGGCCTGCTCGGCCGCGCGCGCGAGATAGAAGCGGGGTTTGGGCGCGTTCGAATCCTTGGCCAGCGCCTTCTCGAACAGGACCTTGGCCTCGGGCGAGACGGTGCCCTCGCGGGCCGCCGTCAGGGCCTCGCCCCAATCGGCCAGGGTGTCGGCGGTCTCGCCCTTCAGCCGGGCGATGTTGGCGAAGGCGCGGGCCGCATCGTCGAACCGGCCGGTGCGCATGTAGACCGGGGCGAGCACGGCCCAGCCGCGGGCGTCGTTCGGGTCGCGGGCCAGCCGCGCCTCGATCTGGCCGACCGCCTTCATCAGGTCCTCGGTGCCGCCGCGGGCGGCCTGCCGGTCGGCATCGGTCTGCGCCGGCAGTTCGGGCGAGCCGTAGAGGCCGTAGGCGATCAGCGCGACGAGGGGGATCGTGGACAGCGCGAAGGCGGAGGCCGCCCGGCGCCGGCGCAGCCGCGGCTCGGCCGGGCGCGCGGCCTCGTCCGCGACGGCATCCGACGCGTCGTGCCGGGCCTCGCGGCTCGCCCGCAGGAGCCGGCGGGCCGCCTCGGCGCGGGCGGTCTCCGCCTCGTCCGGCGCGATCAGGCCGCGCTCCTGGTCGCGGGCGATCTCGGCGATCTGGTCCTCGTAGAAGGCGGTCTCGGTATCGATGCCGGAGCCGCCCGCCTCGCCGGCCGGAACGGCGGTGCGCCGCGACATCGGCCAGAGCAGGCCGAGCACGGTCGCCGCGGTCATGCCCGCCAGGATGAACCAGATCGCCGTCATCGAAACTCGGAAACTCTGCCGTGGCCCAGTCGGGGAAGGCCTCCCACGATAGGCCACAGGACGGATTGATCGTTTCGCCGCTCAACCCGGTCGGCGCGAGACTTCGCTTGCGGGCCCGGTCCCGCAAAAGCAATAAAAAACCCCGCTCGGGCGGGGTCTTCGAACGTCGCAGCCTCAGGCATCGCCGCGGTCAGGCATGCTTGCCGCCATCCGCCCGGCGCCCCACGCGAAGACGGTCCAGTTGCTTCACGGCCCGCTTGCGATCCCGGGCCGAGGTATCGGCATCGCGAGTCCGGACGCCATCGAAGACGCGGTCACTGACGTAGTGGTCGTCGCTGCGCGGATGCCGCAGGGTGGTTGTCATGGCATCCTCCTGAGCGATCGATATCCTCCACACGGATCTCAGACTGTCAACTCTCGTCTTAAGACCCAGAACCTTCGCCCCCAAAGATCCGTTCCAGTTTCTATTACCACATATCCTTTCTGTTCTAGCGTCTGCGTCAACAAAACATCCTTCCGCAGCGCCTTCTCCGGCGGATTGCGAGACTTTGTGACGCGGTAGATCACCCGCGGCCGCACGTGAGCGACCAGCACGCGCAAGCAGGCTGCAACGATCGGCATGATGAGGGGCCGACAAGCATCAGGCAGGTAAGGCCGTGCGTAGGTCCGATCCTGCGTCTCAAAGGTGGGCGCGTCATCCGACAGGCTGACTATCAGGATCGTAAACGAGAATTCGTGAAACGACGTGATGTCCAGACGCGGCAAGGTCGCTTGCATGTCTGAAAGCCGCGACTCGACCTGAACCAACCTATCGGTGACCTCGCAATAGGCGACCGGCACAAGCACCATGTGCGCCGCGTCCCCGTCTCCTTCAACACTGAACGAGGTCGGCACCCCCGAGATGAGGGAAACGAACGTCAAGATCTGATTCCACCGAAGGGCCTACACCGCAGGCATCGCGGGAAGGTCAGGCTGTAAGATCGCCAGCGTCAAGATCGCAGCATGTGCTGCTCGACCCAAGCACCATCAGTGGCTGGCCGCCCCGACGGGCGCGTCGCCCGGCACTTCCAGGACCGCCCGCAGGCCGCCGAGGCTCGCCTGCTCCAGGGTGAAACGCCCCCGGTACAGGGTGGCGAGATCCGCCACGATGGAGAGGCCGAGCCCGGATCCGGGCTTGGATTCGTCGAGGCGCCGGCCGCGGCCGAGCACGGCCTGGCGGGCCTCCGGGGGCAGGCCCGGGCCGTCATCCTCGATGGCGACCACGAGGTGGGGATAATCGTGCTTGGCCACCGCCTCGGCCCGGATCGCCACCCGGCCGTGGGCCCATTTCGAGGCGTTGTCGACGAGGTTGCCGACCATCTCCTCGAAATCCTGGCGCTCGCCCCGGAAGCGCAGGCCGGGGGGCACGTGGACGTCGTAGGCGATGTCCTTGTCCCGATAGATCTTCCCGAACGTGCGCACGAGGCCGGCCAGGGCCGGCTCGACCTCCGTCGACGTGCCGAGGGTTCCGGCCAGGGCGGCGGCACGGGCACGATCGAGGTGGTAGTTCACCTGGTCGCGCATCACCGCGGCCTGCTCGCGGATTTTTTGGGACAGTTCCTCGGGGGCGTCCGAGGCGCCGACCTCGTTGACGATGATCGAAAGCGGCGTCTTGAGGGCGTGGGCGAGGTTGCCGACCTGGGTGCGGGCGCGCTCCAGGATCTCCCGGTTGGTCTCGATCAGGAGATTCACCTCGCCGGTGAGCGGGGCGATGTCGCGCGGATAGGTGCCGGTGATGCGGTCGGCCTCGCCCCGGCGCACGGTACCCAGCGCGGCGCGCATCTTCTTCAGGGGCGCGAGGCCGAACCGGATCTGCAGCAGGGTGGTGATCGCCAGCGACAGGCCCAGCAGCCCGAACGTGATGGTGAGCGAGTTCCGGAACCGATCGACATCGTTGACGATCTCGTCGGCGGGGCCGGCCACCCGCACCGTGTAGCGGCCCTCCTCGCCGAGATCGACGTCGCGCTCCATGATGCGCAGGAGGCGCCCGTCCTGGCCCTTGCCGTAGCCCTGCCGGATCTGCCCGACCCCGACCTTGCCGTCGGCATCGGTGGCCGGCCCCAGCGGCACGCCGACCAGCGAGCGGGAGGTGCGCAGGTCCCGGGGCTTCGCGTCGGGCTTGCCGACCTGCCAGTACCAGCCGGACAGCGGCAGGTCGAAGCGTGGATCGCCGAGCGAGAAGGTCCGGCTCTCCGGATCGTTGGGCGAGACCAGATCGGTGGCGAGGTTGTTGGTGAAGACCAGGAGCCGGCTGTCGAAGGCGCGCTCGGTGTTCTCGCGGTACAGCGTCGTGAGGATCCAGGCCGCGATCAGCAGGATCGCCGAGCTCGACAGGAACGCCGACACGGCAAGCCGCACCGCGATCGAGCGGCGGCGCAGGGAGAAGAGACCGATCAGGGTTTTCATCGGGACAACCGCACTCACCCCGGCGTCACCGCATCGTAGTACACCGCGCCCCGCATCAGCGGCCGCGCGGTGCGGAAGAACGAGCCGCGCTCCGCCCGCCATCCGTCGCCATCGCGCGTCACGCTGGCGTCGGCGGTGAGGATGCCCGACGGCATGCCGACCCGCAGGGCCGCGTCGCCGGTCGCGTGCGCGACCTCGTGGACCAGGCTGCCCGCGATCCGGGCTGCCACCGCGAGACACAGGGTGGCGGTGAGCGGTAGCGCCTGATGCGGCACGCCGTTCGAGATGACCCGGGCGGTCAGGTCGATGTCGGCGGCGCGGATCGCCGCCCCGGACAGGCTGGACGAATCCTGCGGCGGCGCGACCAGGCCGACGAAGGGCACGTGGACGATCCGTGCGGCGGCCTCCAAGTCGGGAGCGATGCCCATCGCCACGGAGCCGGCCAGGCGAATCCGCGCCAGCCGGTCGAGGAGGCCGGGTACCCCCTCCAGGGCAACGGGCAGCTCGGTGCCGGACAGGCCGAGATCGGCGGCGCGGACGAACACGCAGGCATTGGCCGCGTCCACCAGCGACACCTCGACGGGCCCTAGGCCCGGCACGTCGAGATGCTGCCGGATGGCGCCGGTTGGCAGCAGCCGGCCGGTGGTGGCGCCGCCCGGATCCACGAAGTCGAGGCGGATCGGCGCGCCGGTGCCGGTGACGCCAGGGATCGCCAGGTCGCCGCGGTAGACGGTCCGCCCGTCCCGGACCGCGAACCCGGCCTCGATCCGCTTGCGGGTGTTGGTGTTGTAGATCCGCAATCGCACCGGGCCGTCGGCGGCCTGTACCAGCCCTTCGTCCACGGCGAACGGGCCGATCGCCGAGAGCATGTTGCCGCAATTGCCGGAGAGATCGATCCGCCCCTCGCGGACCACCACCTGCACGAAGGTGTAGTCGATATCGGCATCCGGCCGGGCCGAGGGCTCGACAATGCAGATCTTCGAGACCGAGGAGACGCCCCCGCCCATGCCGTTGAGCTGGCGCCCGAACGGGTCGGGGCTGTCCATGGCGGAGAGGAAGGCCGATTCCCAGGCGGCGATGTCGCCCGGCACGTCCCGGCGATGCAGCATCAGCGCCTTGCTGGTGCCCCCGCGCATGAACACGGCCGGCAGCGTGCCGAGGGCGGGCAGCCCGGTCACACCCGCGCCGGCGGCTGGTTCGGGTCCACCAGGTAGCCCAGCCCGCGCACGGTCTGGATCAGGTCGACCGCGAGCTTCTTGCGCAGGCGGCCGACGAACACCTCGATGGTGTTCGAATCCCGGTCGAAATCCTGGTCGTAGAGGTGCTCGGTCAGCTCGGCGCGGGAAACCACCCGGCCGGTATGGTGCATCAGGTAGGAGAGCAGCCGATATTCGTGGCTGGTCAGCTTCACCTGGGCGCCGTCGACGAACACCTTGCCGGAGCGGGTATCGAGGATGACGGGACCGCAGGCGATCTGGCTGGAAGCGTGGCCGGCCGCCCGGCGCAGCAGCGCCCGGACCCGGGCCATCAGCTCTTCCATATGGAACGGCTTGGTGACGTAGTCGTCGGCGCCGGCATCGAAGCCGTCGACCTTGTCGGACCAGCGGTCCCGCGCCGTGAGGATGATCACCGGCGTCTTCACCCCGGCCCGGCGCCATTTCTGCAGCACCGAGACGCCGTCGGCCTTGGGCAGGCCCATGTCGAGGATGATCGCGTCGTAGGGCTCGCTCTCCCCGAGATAGCCGCCCTCCTCGCCGTCATAGGCCTTGTCGGCGACGTAGCCGGCCTCCTCGAGCGCCGCGACCACCTGCCGGTTGATGTCCCGGTCATCCTCCACGACGAGCAGTCGCACGGCTCACTCCATTCCACTGCGGGTGTGAAGCCCGGTCAGTATTGGCCCACCACCTTGCCGGTGCGGGCGTCCACGATCACGTGCACGAAATGCCCGTCCCGGCGCAAGGCGGTCAGCATGTAGACGAGGCCGTCCTCGTGACGGCACAGGCTCGCGCGCTGGATCTCGGCCCGGGGGATCACGGTGCGCGCCGCCCGGATCGCCGCCACCGGGGCGATCACCCGGCGCTCGCCGACCTCCTCGCGCATGTCGGCCGGCGACAGGCAGGTCTCGATCCGCAGGGGCGTCGGATCCGCCACGGGGGCGGCCTGGCCGGCCGGCCCGTCATCGGCCATGGAGCCGAGGCCGCTGGCGGCAAGCGCCGCGGCGGTCAGGCTGATGGCGACAAGGGCGATGGCGTAGCGCATTGCCAGACAATGAGCGCCGAGGGCACTGAATGCCCCCTGAATACGGAGCTGTAGATCCGACGACGCGCGATCGGCGGGCTGTCGGCTCCGTGGAAACGGGAACGGTTTGATCGCGGACGGCATCGTCCGGCACTACGGCCGACGGGCTTTCCCGGTTCCACCGCGCGGGCCGTGCCGCACAGGCGATGGTGGGGGTCTAGCGATCGTCGCGGCATCCGGCCGGCGGCGGCGGCCGGACCAAGCTCGCCGGCGCGGCCGCGCGGGCGGCCAGGACGGCATCGATCGACCAGGGCCGCGCCCCGACTTGCGCGCCGAGCAGGAGCGTGATCGCGATCGCGGCGGCCCCGGACAGGGCCAGCCAGATCCGGTCGAGGATCCGGTCCCAATGCAGGCTCATCATGGGCCTCCCGTAAGCAGTGTCCAGAACGCCCGCAGGGCGGGCATGCGCTCGACCAGCCACGCGATCTGGTCCGAGAACCAGTGCGCGGCAGCCGCCGCGGTGACGAAGGCGAACAGGAGCGCGTGCTTGAGACGCCGGAGGTAGCGGCGCAGCACCCGCCGCTCGACATGCGCGTCCACGAGCTCGTCGAGGACGGCCAAGCGCGGCTCGGTCTGGCGGGCGACGTAGGCCTGCCAGAACGGCGGGAAGCGGATCGTCCGCGCCCGACCGGCGGGGTCGGACGCGTCCTCGGGCGGATGGCCGGGGGCATGACGGGCCGCGTTCATGGCTACTTCCCCCGGCACAGAACATTGCCAGCCTCGCACCAAGCTGTGCGCAGGGCTCGACGCGCTCCCTCTCCCGTGCGGGAGAGGGTTGGGGTGAGGGACCCGCCCTATCCGGAAGAACCTGTCCCCTCACCCTGTGCCTCTCCCGCACGGGAGAGGGGACCCGCGCATCGTCCGGCATCGTGGGAAGTCGGCCGCTCGCGGGCGGAGAGCGCCGAAGGCCGTCAGGCGCGATGCGCCGCGTCCCGGTCGCGCAGCTCCTTCAGCGCCGGCGCGAGGACGTTGCCGGCGCTGGCCTGCGGGTCGAGGGGCAGGGCCCGGAAGATCCGGGCAGCGACGCCCTCGGCGCCGCCCGCCTTCCGGACGACATGGGCCGGGGCGGTCGCCAGGACGTGCCGAGCACCCGCAGCCACCACCGCGGAGCCGAGATCGACGTTCACGGTCCGGCCCCGGGCGGCGCCGGCCACGGCGTTCTGGCCGTACTCGGCCCCGGCCCGGATCGCCGCCTCGACCCGCTCCCGGGTCAGCAGCGACGCCGCCCAGGGCGCGACCCGGGCGATGCCGGCGGTCACGGCCGCCGCGGCGAGCGGCACCAGCACCGCCGAGACCGGCTGCAGCAGGCCGACCAGCCAGTCGCCCCAGGGGATCGCGACGCCAGCGACCGGCGCGGCGGCGAGCGCTGGGGATACGAGAGCGACGAACGGGATCGCAGCGCCGGCGAGCGCCAGCCCGGCGCGGAAGAGGTGCGTCATGATCGATCTCCGATGTCGTGCGCACGGCGGACCCGGCCGGCTCGGGATTCGGGGGCTTGCGGCGCGGGCGCGCCGTCGCGCAGGGCGGCGAGCGCCCGGCGGGCCCAGTCCAGCCGGCTCGCCAGGGCGACCACGCCGGGCCGCTCGAAGAACCGGCACACGGTCTCGGTGGCGGTCTCGAGGGTCGGGGCCTGCCGCAAGGCGGCGAGCGCCGCCGCCTCGGTGGTGCGCAGCTCCGTGCAGAGGTAGCGGTATTGGGCCTCTGGGGCCGCCGGATCGAGGGCGCGGGCCCGGCACCACGCCTCCATGGCCACGCGCCGGGGGCCGGTCCATTGCGCCAGCCCCCAGCCGCCCCGGGACCCGGCCACCACCGGGGCGACCTCCTGGAGCTGACGGAACCCGCCGCTCTCGTGGCCGAGATTGCCCAGAAGGCCGGCGGCCTGGAGATCGGTGAGGCCGAGATCGCGCATCAGGCGCGGCCCGAGGCTCCGGCACCCGGCCGCGAAGGCGTCGCCCGGCCCCCGGGCCTGGGCGGTGGTTGCGGGCATGGGGGTTCTCCGGGCAGGGTCCGCGCGACGCGGACGGGGGGCACGTGGGACACGGACAGGACCGGCCGCTGGTGTTCATCGGCGATTCGATCACCGCAGGCTGGGGCCTTACCCGGGCCGAGATCTTCGCGCGGCACGGCTTCGTCGCCCGGGGCGTGCCGGGCCAGACGAGCGGGCAGATCCGCGCCCGGTTCCTGCGGGACGCGGAAGGCGCCCGGGGCATCCACCTGCTGTGCGGGATCAACGACATCGCCGAGATCGGCGGCCCGGTCCCGGACGGGACGCTCCGGGACAACATCGCCGCCATGGCGCGGCTCGCCTTCGAGGCCGGGCTGCCCCTCTGGATCGGCACCGTCATGCCGAGCGACTTCTGGGGATGGCGCCCGGAGCTGCGGCCGGTGGCGCGCATCCGCGCCCTGAACCGCTGGATCCGCGGCCATTGCGCCGCCAGCGCCGCCGCACTGATCGACTATCACGCGCCGCTCGCCACCCCGGCAGGCGCGCTGCGGCCAGCGTTCACCGAGGACGGCATCCATCTGAACGAAGCCGGCTACGCGGCGATCGAGCCGACGATGCTGGCAGCGTTGGCACCGGGAAATAATGGGTGAGGCAGGGCTGACGGACCGACAGGCCTATCGCGACGGCGACGTTTCGCCTCTTACGCCCCCTACGACATTCACAAATCGGCTTGCACCGGACGCGACGCGCCCCCTCTCCCGTGCGGGAGAGGGTTGGGGTGGGGGATACGCGCGATCCGGAAAGCCCTCACCCTGTCCCTCTCCCGCACGGAAGAGGGGACCCGAGCCCCATCCAGAAAACCGGGGATCCGGCAGTTCGGCATGCCGGAAGCGCAGACGATGCCGGAGCGGCGGTGATGGGGCGGCTCAGCGAGAGGGGCGCGTCCGGAACCGCCCTCAAGATCCCAATCCCAACCAATACGCCGAGACATTCCCGGCGCCCGTGACCGTGCTGCCGGTCGTGCGGCGATTGCGGAGGGTGAATCCGGTGGCATTCACGTCGCTCACGTGACTCGCGTAAAGCGTCCCGGAATCCCGGGAGACCGGCTGCGCCCAGACGCCCAGGCAGGCATTGGGGAATGCCGTCGCGAACGAGACGGAAACATCCGCATCGGCGCCCGTAGCGAGCCCCCATTGCAGGATCAGCCCGTTGGCGAGCCGGGCATAGCCGTTCTGAGCGAGCGCCTGCGTGCCGAGTGCCAGGGGTGTCCCATCGGCGCGTTGGTAGTGGCGCACGCGCCACCGGCCGGCGCCGTCCGAGGTGGCCAGGCAGGTGTCGTCGGCGGCCGTGACGATGTCGGCGCGGGTCGGCAGCATGAGCTGCTCGGAATCGTGGACCAGGGTGGCGGCGCCGGCAAAGCGCAGGAGCCGCTCCCGGTCGGCGCCGGTGCCGAAGCGCGTGATCCGGGCCGTGCCGGTGACCAGCACCCGCCGGGTGCCGGCGCCGCCGAGATCCGTGGTCGCCGCCGAGGCCAGCACGGTCTCCGTGGAGGCGAAGTCGATCCCGCCCTTCGCCGCGGAGGCGGTGAGTGCCGTACTGAAGGCGGACCCATCCGGCGACACCTTCAGGGAAAAGTCGTCGCCGCCGAGGAGGCCCAGCAGGGCGCGGGCGGAATAGCCGGTCTGGAGGATCAGGCCGGCATCCCGGGAGGCGGCCTGCTTGTTGACCGCGATCCGCATGTCGCCGGAGCCCGGCGTGGTATCGTCCCAGGTGAGCAGGGCCGCGTCCGACTTGACCGCGAGGCGGTTGGTGGCATCCGCCCCGGTGTTGATGCCGAGCTGGCCGACGCTCTGGATCGCCGTGAGCGTCCGGCGGAAGCCGCCCCAGACGGTGCCGTCGAACACGTAGAGGTCGGCCTCGTCGATCACGTAGGCGAACCAGCCGGCCCGGGGCACCGCGCCGATCCAGACGCCGTCCGAATAGCGCACCACCTGGCCGGTGAGCCCGGCCCAGGCGCCCCCCGGGTTCGAGGCGGCCACGAGGTAGCGGTCGCCGTCGGCTGGGTTCTGGGGTGGCGCGGCGAGGTCCTTGTCCAGGCAGGCGAGCTGGACCAGGGCGTCGAGGACGCCGAGCGCCTCGTTGTGGGTGACGTGCTTCTGGGCCTGGCTCGCCGCGATCAGCGGCAGGCCGAGGCGGGGCGTGGCATCGGTCATCAAGGGCTCCGGAAGGCTTGCGGTGTCCGATCGGATCGCCCGGCCGGATGTGCTTTGCCGTCATCGCGAGCGCAGCGAAGCGACCCAGGGACGCGCCACGGTCTGGTATCGCGCGCTGCCCTGGGTTGCTTCGCTGCGCTCGCAATGACGGTGAGGGCTTCGTCGATGCGAGACGGGATCAGGCCGAGCGGACGGGGATGCGGGCGCGGCTGGCCGAGCCGGGGCCGGCCACGGCGCCGATCTGCGCCACGGCCACGTCGAGGCTGGTCTGCTTGCCGCCGAAATCGGCCGCCTCGTCGGCGTGGAGGATCTGCTGCGCTTCGGCCCGGATCAGGCGCAGGGGCGTGCCGGCACCGGAATAGACCGTGACCGCGTAGGCCTCCGGCTCGTCCAGCGGGATCTCGGCGGGCTCCCAGGCATCACCGTCCCGGCGTGCCCGGCGGATCCAGGAGAGCCGCACGCCCGAGGCCTCCCGGCGCGCCCGCAGATGGACCAGCCGCAGGGGACGCAAAGCCGCGAGCCCCGCCGTCGCGGTGAACTCCGAAAAGGCCGGATCGCCCGGGTCCCGGGCGGCCGGGCCGACCCGGTAGCGGAAGCCGCGGCCGACCTCGTCCAGGCGCTCGACCAGGGGCACCACCGCGCCGTCGTCGAGCCGCACGATCAGGCTGCCCGCCGGGGCGGACCGGCCGGCCGACGCTTCGCTGCCGGCGAGCCCGCGCAACAATCCCGAGAGCCGGTAGGTGTCGGGGCCGATCAGCACCGCGTTGGCGGCGGAGAGCAGCTCCACCGCGCCGTCCGGCCCGATCAGCGCGAACAGGTTGCCGCCGCCGAGCATGGCGGCCTCGCCGATGGAACCGAGGGCTCCGCCCCGTCGCAGGGTGACGTCGAGCGGAACGCCCCGCTGCAGCCGCCAGAGCGGCCCGGCGGGCAGGTCGGTCAGGGTCAGCCCGAGGCAGGCCGGGTAGTCGACGAGGCCGTGCAGGGCGAGCGGCCCGGTCCCTTCCGCGCGCCAGACGGCCGCCTCCCCGGGCCAGGGCTCGGCCGCCACGACGAGGTATTGCAGCACCGTCGGGCTGCCGCGGTCCACCGGCAGGTCGAGCACCACGGCGAAGGGCGGTCCCGGGAAGGCCGGTGTCGAGCCGGCCGGCAGGGCTTGGCTGCGGGGCAGGCCGCGCGCGGGCCCGCCCCGGGGCGGCACGCCGCTCGCCTCGATCCGCCGTCCGGTGGGCGCGTCGTCGATCCGGTCGATCCTGCGCAAAACCGTCCCACCCGGCACGTCGGCCGGCACCGCCAGCAGGTCGCCGGGCTCCAGCTCCAGCCGGCGCGGGCTTAAAGAGAAGACCGCGCTGTCCCGGGCCGCGATGACCCGGTCGAGCATCGCCTCGGCCAGGTCGTCGCCGGTCTCCCGGCGGGTGACGATCGCCGCCTCGATCCGGACCTCGCGCCGCCGCTCGCCCACCGGGCGGATCGCGGCAGCCGCGGCGCGGCGGTAATCCGGGCTCTCGGATTCGGTGAGCCCGAGCTCGACCGAGCGCGGCAGGGCGCTCTCCTCGGCCCGGACCTGACGCAGGACCGGTTTGTCCTCGGACAGCCTGACGAGGTCGGCTTCGGCCAGCACCACCGGCCTGTCGCGGCGGGGCCCGCGCAGGTGCAGGGTGCCGGCCACCGCCGAGACGTCGAGGCCGTAGACCTGCGCCAGGGTCTCCAGGGCGCCGCGCGCCGAGAGCGGCCGGTCGACGACGTAGCCGTCGAGGAAGGCGGCGGCCTCCACGGCGACCGGCGCGTCGAAGCCGAAATCGGCCAGGATCTTCAGGACCAGCAGGTCGAGATCGCAGCCCTCGATCCGTCCCGTGATCCAATGCCCGACCCGCCAGTTGGCGGTGTCGGCCCAGACCGCCTGCACGGCCGGGAAGGCCGGGTAGGGCCGCGCGTCCCAGGACCAGACGAAGATCGATCCCGGATCGACCATCCGGCCGCCATAGACCGGCGAGACCGGGTTGTCGGCCTCCGAGAAGCCCGCGGCCGCCGGATCGAACCGGGCGATCACCGCCTCGACGCCCCGCAGCTGGATCAGCTCGTCGCGCAAGGCCCGGGATTGCGGCGGGTAGGCGCCCTCGGCCGATTTCGGATCGGGGAAGACGTTGGGGCCGTTCGTGCCCTTGTCCACCGCCGGCACCCCGACCTCGGTGAGCCAGATCGGCTTGCCCTCGGGCACCCAGGCGGTGGCGCGGGTCTCGAGCCCGCCGTCGCGCTCGACATGGGGGTTCGACCACCAGCCGACCAGGTCCTTGGGCCGGAAGACCCACGGCTTACCAGCGGCGCCGTCCTGGATCGGCAGGCGCGCCTGCGCCGCCCGCCCGGCCGCGTCGGCGTAGTACCAGTCGTACGCCTCGCCCGAGGCGCCGCGTGCCTTCAGGTAGGCGCGGTCGGTGATGTCCCCCGAGACCGCGAGGTCGGCATGGTCCGGCGTGTCCCGCCAGTCGGAGAGGGGCGGATACCAGTCGATCCCGACCGCGCCGATGTTCGGGTCGGCAAACAGGTCGTCGAGGGGAAACCGGATCGTGGCGCCGCCGTCGCGGACATGGGCGCCGTACTCGGTCCAGTCCGCCCCGTAGACCAGCGTCACGCCGGCGCCCAAGCGGGACCGCAGCTCCGCGGCGAGGGTCTTGAACGCCTGCACGGCCGGGTAGCCAGCGGCGGCGCGGACCCGGGTGAGGCCGACGAACTCGCTGCCGATGACGAAGCCGGCGATCCGCACGCCCCGCGCCGCCCATTGCGCCGCGAGGCCGGCGTAATGCAGCACCTCCGTGCGGTAGCCGCCCCCAAAGAAGCTTTGGATCTGCGCCTCCGCGGCGTCGGTGCCGTCCGGGCTCCCAGAGACGCCCGGGGCTGGGTCGCAGGTGATGCGCCCGCGCCAGGGATAGGGCGGCTGGGTCGCGCCGGGCACGCGGGGATCGGGCAGGCCGTTGCCGGCCGGCACGTCCATCATCACGAACGGGTAGAGCAGCACCTCCAGGCCGCGGGCGACGAGATCGGCCACCAGCCGGGCCAGCCCGGCATCCGACGGGGTGCCGCCATAGGCGGGCGTGCCGTCCGGCAGGGTCGAGACCATTTCGGCCCGCGCGCGCGTGATCCCGGCGACGCTCCAGGCCTCCGGCTTGGTGCGCTTGGCCCGGGTCTCGACCTTCGGCACCACCCGGCAGGATCCGGCGCGCAGGTCGGTGCCGAACCACGTCGCCACCACGGCGACCCGGCGCAGGTTCGGGCACAGGGCCTGGAGGGCGTCGAGGGAAGCGATGACGTCGGTGGTGCGCTGGAGCTGGTGCCGGTTCGCCGCCTGCGTCCGGCCGAGGCCGAGATCGACGGTGACGAGGTTCGGATCGAGGGCGAACTCGCCGGCCCCCGGGATCAGGTCGACGGCGCGGATCCGGTGGAACAGGCCGTTGACCGGGCGCACCACCTCGAAGGCGAACTGGGGCACGCGATTGCCGAACTCGGCGAGCGGCAGGTTCTCGAACACCACGTAGGCGAGGCCGCGATAGGCCGGGGCGTTCTCCGCCCCTTCCTTGGCGACGATCAGCGGGTCCGGCGCCTGGTCGGGGCCGCCGGTATGGACCCGCAGGGTGATCCCGACCTGATCGATCTCCCTGCCGTCCGCCCAGATGCGGCGGACCAGGGCGATCTCGCCCTCGCACAGGCCGACCGCGAGGTTGGCGTAGTAGGCGTAGCGGGTGCGCACGGTCTTCTGCCCGCCCGCGCCCTTGGAGGCGGAGGCCGCGCGCTCCACCGTCGTGTTGGCGACCTCCCGGGGGCGCGTCGCCCAGATCAGGCTGCCGCCGATCTTCGCCCGCCCGTAGACCCGCGGGATGGGGTCGCCCTCCGTGGAGGACAGGCCGGCCACGTCGGCGAGCCGCGGCCCCTCGACGAAGCGCGCGTGCCGCCCGGAGCCCGACAGCATCCCGTCGAGCCCCGCCCCCGCGGCCGCCCCGAGCACGCGCCCCACCACGGCCCCGATCGGCCCGCCCAGGGCGGTCCCCGCCGCCGCGCCCGCCGTCGACAGGATCAGGGTGGCCATGGCGGGCTCCGGAGTGGCAAGGCAACAGCGATTGCGAGGATATACAAATTTTTGTATGAGACGTGTCTGGGGCTTCGATGAGCTTGGGCGGTGTCGTGGTTGAGCGACCCAAAGGCGTGGTGTTTCGCGGGAGCGCGCTCGACGACCTGCGCGCCTTTCCCAGGGATGCGCGACGCGCCGCCGGACATCAGATCGACCGCGTTCAGTCCGGCCTTGATCCGGACGATTGGAAGCCGATGCCGACCCTCGGTTCGGGCGTCCGCGAGATCCGTATCAGGGAGCCGGATGGCGCGTTCCGGGTGATCTACGTGGCGAAATTCCCCGGCGCAGTGGTCGTCCTGCATTGCTTCCGCAAGACGACCCAAAAAACCGCTCTTGCCGATATCGCCACGGCCAAACGCCGCTACGCCGACTTCATGCAGGAGTTACAACGATGACCGAAAGACATTTCGACAGCGTCTGGGACGCGATCGAAGACACGCCGGCGGAGGCCGCGCATATGCGCATCCGCTCGCAGCTGATGATGGCCCTGCGCAATCACATCGAGCAATCCGGCCTGAACCAGTCCCAGGCGGCGAAGGTCTTGGGCGTCACGCAGCCGCGCGTCTCGGACCTGATGCGCGGCAAGATCGACCTGTTCGCGATCGACACGCTGGTCGCGATGCTCGCCGCGGCCGGACTCCAGGTTGAGCTGCGCATCGCCGCGGCGGCCTGATCGGCTTGATGCGGTTTGCGATCGAAGTGCTCGCCACTACCTCCACCGTCATCGCGAGCGCAGCGAAGCGACCCAGGGCAGCGCGCGATCCCAGACCGTAGCGTTTCACTGGGTCGCTTCGCTACGCTCGCGATGACGGCGTGGAACGACCTGAGTTGCGCGCGATAAGCGTCAAGCTCACCGTGGCGACGGGCTCCCCGTAAGGATCCTCCGGGAACCGGAACACCCCCGTCAGGTGCCGCCGCCACCAGGCGGTGAGTGCCACCTCGGCCACGGCGGCGTGGTCGTGGGCGTGGATCATGGCGCCGTCGCCGGTGGCGATGGCGCAGTGGCGAGCCGGGAGATGGGACCGGGAGGCGAAGAGCAGCACGTCGCCCGGTCCTGGCATCGGGCCGTCCACCGGCACGAGGTGGCGCGCCGCCGCGGCGGTGAGCGGGTCGGTGCCCGGCGCGGCGGATTCCGCCCAGGTGGCGGCATAGGGCGGCACCTTTTCCGGCTCGGCCCCGTAGAGTCCGCGCCAGACCCCGCGCAGCAGCCCGAGGCAGTCGCAGCCGACGCCGCGCAGGGACGCCTGGTGCCGGTAGGGCGTGCCGAGCCACAGCCGCGCCTCGCCGAGCGCGGCCACGCCGATGTCGCGCCGCATCGCGCTCATCGGAACAGGCTCCCGCCGTCGAGGACGGGCTCCGAGCCCGGCACCGCCCGCATCACCGCGTCGTTGCCGGGCATGTGCGGAAAGCCCTGGAAGTTGACAGCGTTGGCGAAGCGGTCCCGGCAGGTAGCGAGCCGCTTGTCGCAGCCGGCGGTGAGGCTGAACGCATCCCCGGGCGCCACCGGCCGGGGCGGCGGCACCCACAATTCGAGGAGCGTGCCGAGCTGGAGCCGCACATCCGCCGCGAGCCCGGCATTGGCGCCCGTACTCCAGGTGAGCGCTCCGCCGGTGAACAGCCCGTCCGGGAAGCCGCCAGCTAGGGTCACCGCGAGGGTCGCAGGTTCGGGCAGGCCAGCGACCAGGCCGGTGGTGCGCCAACCCGCGAGGTCGACCCGGCAGCGGGCGTCACCGAGATCGGCCCCGCAGGTGGCCCGGAAGGTGCGGCCGCGCTCGGCGCCGAGCCGGTGGGCGAGGCCGCGCAGCTCCGCCACGAAGGCATCGCCCTCGCGCCGCACCTCGCCGATCGTGCCGACATCGAGCAGCAGGCGGGTCTCGGGGTTCGACCAGTCGACCAGCCAAGTCTCCACCGCAGCGCCGTCGTACAGGCCGCCCGCGATGTCGGCCTCGGTCAGCCCGAGGGCGCTCAGCGCCCCGGCGACGTCGCCTCCGGAGACCGCGAAGCCGGATTCGGACGCGGCCTCGGCGGCCTCCAGCCCGGTGCGGGCGGCGTGGATCAGGCCTGCGAGGGTCAGGTCGCGGTCATGGTCGGTGAAGCCCAGCGCCACGCCGTCCCGCCGGCGCAGGGACCAGCAGCGGCACAGGGTGGTGACGCCGCCCGCGAGATGGGCCGCGAAGGCACTCGGGATATCGCGCATCATCAATCCTCACGTCACCTCAGCTACCCAGGTTTGTGGCGCGACAGCTTTTGCAGAGCTCGACGCCCCCCCTCTCCCGTGCGGGAGAGGGCTGGGGTGAGGGATCAGGTCCTTCCGGAGAGGTCGCACCCCTCACCCTGTCCCTCTCCCGCACGGGAGAGGGGATCCGCGCCCTTTCGCAGCCAATTAGGCGATCCGAAATCTGCGTCGCTCACGGCACGATCTCGACGAGGGGTACCTTCGGGATCTCGCCCGCCGTGAAGGCCGCGAGGTCGATGGTGAGGTCGTCGGTGTCGAAGCGGACCGGCACGTCGAAGGCGAAGCCCGCCGTGACGGCTGCCCCCGCCGGCGGGACGTGGCCGGTCGCGAAAGTCACGAGCCCCGTGGCCGGGTCGCAGGCGAAGGCGTCGGCACCGATCTCCCAGCCGGCAACCGCCACCCGGACGCTGCCGGAAACCGGCTTGGCGATGCGCCGGCGATAGGGCGCGAAGCCGGACCCGTAGGTCTTGGCCAGCGGGAAGGAGGCGGTGGCGCCGTCGCCGGTGCCGAGCGGCTGGTCGAGGGGGCCGATCGCCCGGCCGGGCGGGCCGGAGCGGAAATCGACCCGGTCGCGGTAGCGGAAGCCGTAGAGACGGCCGCGCCGCTCCTCGAAGAAGGCCAGCACCGCGTGGAGCGCATCGAGCCCGCGCACCCCGAACCCGGCATCGTAGCGGCGCCGCGAATCGGCCCAGCGGCCGTTGCGGTGCTCGCGGCCCGAGGCCAGCGTGACGATCTCGGTGAGCCGCTGCGGGCCGCCGCTGCCGCGCAGCGACACGTCGAGGGGAAACAGCACCTCGTGGAAGGCGTCGGCCATGGCGCGATGATCCCGGAGAGGGGGCCGGAGAAGGCACGTTCTCCCGGCCGCCACCGGCCGGGAAGAGTTTTTTTGGAACGGGCGAAACTTCGGAAACGCCGTTCATCGACAACCGGCCGCGACCGGGCGAAGATCATCGAAGACGACGGATGTTCCTGCGAAGATCTCGATCCCCGGTAGATCTTAGAAGATCTTTCCGGGGAGGCGGGCGTCGTCGACGATCCACCGAGGAGCCTTACGATGAGCGCCGTCCCGCAGCCGCTGCACCCCACCCTCGACATCCGCCGGGTCGCCGGCCGAATCGGCGCGGAGATCCGCGGCGTCGCGCTCTCGGGCGATCTCGACGCCGCGACGGTGGCGGCGATCCGCCAGGCCCTGGTCACCCACAAGGTGGTGTTCTTCCGCGACCAGAACCTCGACGAAGCGGGCCAGGAGGCGTTCGGCCGGCGGCTGGGCGACCTCGTCCCGCACCCGACCGTGCCGTCGCTGGCCGGCACCGCGGGAATCCTCGACCTCGACGGCAGCCGGGGCGAGCGGGCGAGTTCCTGGCACACGGACGTGACCTTCGTTCCGGCCTATCCGGCGATCTCGATCCTGCGGGCCGTGACTCTGCCGGCCTATGGCGGCGACACCCTCTGGGCCAACACCGCGGCGGCCTATGCGGAGCTGCCCGAGCCTCTGCGCGACCTCGCCGACCGGCTCTGGGCGCTGCATTCCAACGTCTACGATTACGTCGGCGGGCGCGTGAACGCCTCGGAGGCCGGCCGCCAGCGCTACACCGAGGTGTTCACCCGGACCGTCTACGAGACCGAACACCCGCTGGTGCACGTGCATCCGGAGACGGGCGAGCGTTCGCTGATCGTCGGGCAGTTCATCCAGCGCCTCCTCGGGCTCACGACCTCGGATTCGCAGCACCTGCTGGCGATCTTCACCGACCACGCGACCCGGCCCGAGAACACGGTGCGCTGGTCCTGGCGGCTGGGCGACGTGGCGATCTGGGACAACCGCGCGACCGTCCACCGGGCGGTGGACGATTACGGCGACCAGCCCCGGGTGGTCCGCCGCGTCACGATCGAGGGCGTCCCCCCGGTCGGCGTCGACGGACGCCGCAGCCGGGCTCGCGAGGCGGCGGCCAGCAAGGCGGCGTGAGGGGCGCAGCAGATCACGTCGCCCGCTGCCCCCGCGCCACCGCGCGGGCAAGGCTTGCGGTGACCTGCGCCTCGGAGCGGCGGAAGGCGCCGGGGTCGGGGGTGGCGATGTTGACCGTCACCGAGACCGGCCGGGGGGCAGCGCCGGCCGCGACGCCGAGGCGGCCGTCCGGGCCGCGGTTGAGCGGCAGGATCGCCTCGGGGCCGGCCTCGCCCATCAGGCCGGCGCCGCCGGCCATCGGGAAATAGGTCGGCGCAGCCACCACACCGCCGGTCGCGAAGGGCTGGACCCGGCCGCCTCGGAACAATCCGCCCCGGGCGAAGCCGGTCTCGCTGCCGGCGCCGGCCCCGAGCACGGCGTTGACCAGTCCGGTGATGCCGGAGCGGATCGGGCCGGTGGCCGCCCGGGCCGCCGCGCCGGCGAGCTTGCTGCCGATCGTGCCCAGCACGCCGTCGAGGCTGCGCCCGGAGGCGGCGCCCCGGGTGAGCGCCGAATCCAGGCTGC
Source organism: Methylobacterium sp. J-077 (assembly GCF_022829365.1). GTDB lineage: Bacteria > Pseudomonadota > Alphaproteobacteria > Rhizobiales > Beijerinckiaceae > Methylobacterium. Next base: position 102,319 of record NZ_JAKSYJ010000230.1, read on the forward strand.
GGCCAAAATTCTTGGCGAGCTGGTCGAGGATCTCCAGCTGCTTGATCCGGGCAGCGTCCTGCGGATCGGGATCGGCGTCGATCATCGGCTGGGCCTCATCGATCGGTCCTGCAGCACAGCGCCGAGGACTGGGATCCCAAAGGGCTCAGCCCTTTGGCGGGATGTCGGGGCGGAGCCCGACGCGGCTCAGGTGCTCGGGCCCGAGTCCGGATAGGCGGCGAGCAGGCGCTCGAACGCGTCGCGGCTCAGCGGCTCCGGGCCGCGGCGGCGGCCGAGGGCGGCGGCGAATTCCCGGGGCGTCGCCGCCCAGAAGGCGGCCGGGCTCCAGGCGAGCGCCCCGAGGCCCAGGGCCAGGGCGTCGTCCCACGGGAAACCCGGGGCGTCACGGGTCGAGGTCGGAGCCGGCGCCGCCCGGTCAGGCGCCGGCTCTACCGAGGGTTTGCGGGGCCCGGCGCCTCCCCGAAGGCGGCGGCGAGGACCTCGCCCAGTGCGGTGGAGACCGCCTCCAGCCCGCCGGCGAGCGGCAGCCGCGCGACGGCGTCGTCGTCGAGGGCATGGCCGCCGCCGCGCAGGGCCGCGCCCAGCAGGGCGATCAGGTCCCGGGCCGAGACCCGGCCACCGTCGAAGCGCTCGGCCAGGCCGACCAGATCGCCGGCCTTGAGCGCGCCCTCCAGCTCGGCCAGCGCCCCAAGCGTCAGGCACAGGGTGTAGCGCCGGCCGGCCAGCACGAGCGGCACCTCGCCGCGGATCCGGTTGGCCATGGCTCAGACCGCCGTGAAGGCGAGCACGCCCGCCGAGTCGAGGCTGATGTCGAAGGTGACCTCGCCGGCATGGTCACCCCGGTATTCGAGGCTGGCGATCTGGAACGGGCCCTCCAGGGTCCCGAAGGCCGGCACGACCACCTGGAAGGTCTCGATCGCGCCCTCGAAGAAGATCAGCCGCAGGCGCATGTCCGAGGCCTGGTCGCGAAAAACCCCGGAGCCGGAGATCGCGGCCCGGCGCACCCCGGCCCCGGCCAGCAGCTCGCGCCAGCGCCCGGTGGAGTCCGCGTTGGTGACGTCCACGGTCTCGGCGTTGAGGGTGATCTGCCGGGTGCGCAGACCCGCCACCGCCAGAAAGCCGCCCGCGCCGTCGCCGGCCCGGAGCAGCAGATCCTTGCCCTTCTGTGCGCCCATCGGGCCCTCCTCTCAAAGAATCTCGGTGACGGCCTCGATCGTCAGGGTGGCGCGGGCCTCGCCGGTGCGGGCATCGCGGCTCGCCTTGATCGCCCGCACCCGCAGGGTGACGAGGCGGCAGCCCTGGAGCGGCAGGGCGGCGTCCGTGAGCAGCGCCGCCATGCGCTCGGCGGCGTCCAGCGCGGTGCGGACCGAGCCGGGCTTGGCGATGATCGCGATCACGTGGCTGTGGCGATGGCGCTCGGCGCCGTCGACGGAATCGTCCACGATCTCGGCCTCGCCGAACACGGCGTAGACCGGCACCGAACCCCGGGGCGGCTCGTCGTGGAGCCGGACCTTGCCGCCGAGCAGGGCGGCGAGGGCGGCGTCGCCGGAGAAGCGGGCGATCAGGCCGGCCCGGAGGGCCAGGAGCGGGCTCGGGTCGCTCACGACGCGCTCTCCCGGGCCAGTTCCTCGACATGGCAGACCAGGTCGCGGCCCGTCGCGTCCGGCTCGCTGACGGCGCGGATCGCGAAGCGGCGGGGGCCTGCGGCCAGCCGCATGGTCGGGTCGAGGGAAACCCGCCCGCGCAGGACGACCCGGTAGGCCGGCAGCGTGTCGGTGCGGCCCCCGGCCGGGCGATCGACAACGCCGGCCGGACTCATCGCGCCCCACAGGACCGGGCCGGCGACGTAGCGGCGCAGCATGCCTCCGAACCCGTCGGGCTGTTCCAGGGGCCGCTCCAGCACGAAGCGGCGGCGCCGGGCGCCGACCGGCGGGTGATGCGGACTGGTCGCCATCGGCGAAGCTCCGGTCGGTCGCGATTGAATGGTGAGCCGGCTCACAGCCGCATCCGGCGGAACGGCGCGGCGAGGTCGGCGGCATCGGTGCGGGCGGCATCCGGCTCGTCGCCGCGATGCTCGTAGCGCGCGGCGGCGAGCCGCAGGATCGCGAGCCGCAGGGGCGCCGGCAGCGGCGGCCCGTCGCCCCCGAACCCGGCCGCGACCTCGATCAGGATCGTGCGGCCGGCCGGGTCCGGCACGCCTAAGTCGATCAGCAGGCCCGGCGCCTCGACCGGGTCCGGCCCGAGGCGGACGAGGCCGGCGGCCAGCTCGGTGACACCCTTGGCATCGGCGAGGCCGGCACGGACCAAAGCCACGAGCGGGCTCAGCGGCAGGGCCAGCCGCCGGTTCGCCGGCCAGGCATCGAGGGCGATCCGGTAGCGGCCGGGCACCAGGATCCGGCGGGCCTCGATCTCCAGGCTGGCCCGGGCTGCGGTGATCAGGGCCTGGAGCAGCCCATCCTCGGTGCCGCCATCGTCGGCGTCGAGGCGCAGATAGGCGCGCAGCTCGGCCACGCTCACCGGCTCGACCACGGCCCCGTCGGCGCGTATCGGGATCATCGCGTTGCCCCCTCGCTGGATGTCTCGAATGCCGGTCCCGAAGCGCCGCCGGGCGGCCCTCATCGTCCTGGCCGCTTGCCTGTCGCTCGCGGGCCATCCGGCCGGCGCGATCGTCGGCGGCACCGAAGCGCCGGCCGGCGGGGCCGTGATGGTCCTGTCGTCGAACGGCGGCGTCTGCACCGGGCTGGTGCTCGCCCCCGACACGGTGCTGACCGCCGCCCATTGCGTCGCCGCCGGGCAGGAGCATCGGATCCACTTTCGCGATGATTCCGGGGCGCCGGTCCTGGTCGAGGTCTCGGGCCGGGCGATCCATCCGGGCTACGATGCCGGCGCCGCCTCGGGCCGGCGGCGCTCCATCGACCTGGCCTTGCTCCGGACCGTGACGCCGCTGCCGTCGCGCTTCGCCCCGGTCACCCTGAGCGCCGCGCTACCCCGTGACGGCGAGCGCCTGACCCTGTCGGGCTACGGCGCCGCCCGGCCCGGCGACCCACGCTCCACCGGCACCTACCGCGGCGTCGCCCTGCCGGTGATCGAGCCCTACGGTCCGAGCCGCATCCTGGTCTGGCTCCAGGGCGGCGCCGGCGGCGGCTGCCAGGGCGATTCCGGCGGCCCGATCGCCGAGCCGGACGGGGCCGTGCTGGCGCTGGCCGCCTGGATCGGCGGCGCCTGCGGCGGCCTCACCCAGGGTATCCTGGTCGGGCCGCAGCGCGGCTGGATCGACCGGGTGCTGGCGGGATGGGGCCGGAGCGCGCAGTGGGGCGGTTAAGACGGCATGAGAGGGACGGACCCGCCTCCGACCGTCTCCGTTCGGAACCGCAGCTTGGCCGGTTCATTGGCTTGCTCTAGGCTCCCTTTGCGTCGCGCCCTCGCCGCGGCGTCCCACCTTGCGCCGTGCGCGCGCCCCGGAGTGCCCGATGTCCCGTCGCCCGATGCGCAAGGCCGGCCTCCATGAGCGTATGCGAGGCGCGGGGCTCGGAGCCGCATTTCTCGGGAGCGTCCTGCTCGGGTCCCTGGCCGGGCTGATGCCGGCGCCCGCATCTGCGGTGATCAACGGCACCACCACCCGCGATCCCGACGGCGCGCGAAGCTTCGCGGTGCGGATCGAGAGCACCGAGGGCGAGATCTGCTCGGGCACGCTGATCGCCCCCGACCTCGTGCTCACCGCCGCCCACTGCGTGATGCGCCCGGCCGGCTACACGATCATCAGCGTCGACCGGGGCTTCCGCCAGCACCGCACCCAGGTCATCGCCGCGACCATGCATCCGGATTTCGTGCCCGGCACGACGCCCGAGGACCAGCCCGGCGTCGACCTCGCCCTGCTCAAGCTCGAAGCGCCGCTCGGCGCCGATTACGTACCCCTCGATCCGCGGGGCGCCGCCTCGATCGACACCGGCGCGCCGGTGGACATCGCAGGCTTCGGCGTCGTGGCCGAGAACCGGCGCGACACGGCCCGCACCCTGCGGCTCGCGCATCTCGTGTCGATCGGCTCGCTGCAGGTGGCCAACCGGGTGACCGTGGTAACCGATCGGCGGCGGATGGCCGAGACCTCGGGCGCGGGCGCGTGCCTGGGCGATTCCGGCGGCCCGATCCTGACCGGCGGCCCCGGGGGCTACCGGATCGTCGGCGTGGTCAGCTGGTCGAGCGGCGCCCTGCAGCAGGGGTCGCGCCGGACCGCCTGCGGCGGCTTCACCGCGGTGACGCCGGTGGCCGAGCATAGCGGCTGGATCGCCAGCCGGTCGGCCGAACTCGCGCGGATCCCGGTGGGCGAGGCCCTGCCGCGGGGCAACCGCTCCGACTGGATGGCCAAGCCCGGCCGGCGCCGCTGAGGCACCGCCCGGACGGGCAGGTGCCGACTTTCGGGACGAAACGAAGCACCACGACCGGCCCGCGACGCTCGGAACACCCGACGCGTCGTCGCGTTTGTGCAACGCAATCGCGTCAGACGAGGACTCGCGGCCGTGTCGGCATATTCGCGACCGTCTGCACGAAGGTTTACGGAGTAAATTTCATGGCTGACACCGGCAAGAGCGTCCGCTCGCATAAAACCCGTAACGACACCGACTCGAACGCCAAGCAGGTCTCGATCCAGGCGCTGAATGCCCGGCTGGCGGACGGCATCGATCTCGCCCTCGCGGTCAAGCAGGCTCACTGGAACCTCAAGGGTCCGCAGTTCATCGGCATCCACGAGATGCTCGACGGCTTCCGCACCGAGCTCGACGACCTCAACGACAAGGTCGCGGAGCGCGCCGTGCAGCTCGGCGCCACGGCGCTCGGCTCGACCCAGGTGGTCGCCGAGAAGACCAAGCTGCCGGCCTACCCGACCGGCATCTACGCCATCGCCGATCACGTCGCCGCGCTGATCGACAGCTACGCCGCCTACGCCAACGCCGTGCGCGAGAACATCGACGAGACCGACGAGGCCGGCGACGACGGCACGTCCGACCTGTTCACCGAGATCTCGCGGGCGGTCGACAAGCAGCTGTGGTTCCTCGAGGCCCACGTCCAGGAGCCGACCGGGACGCTGCGGGACGGAAACGAGGGCCGGTAAGTCGAACGCGGTGAGTTCGGGTCGATAGCACTGGAACGACAATCGCCCTCCCCTCCCACGGGGAGGGCGATTGCATGTGGAGACGCTGTTTCCAAGCGTCTGAGAGCATCCTCGCCTCCCGATGCACCTCGCTGTCATCCCGGGGCCGCGAAGCGGGGCCCGGAATGACAGGGTGATTTATCCGGCCGCTCTCAGCCCTTTTACGCCCTATGAGGACGGGAAGCTGGCCTGAATGTCAGAGGTGATCCGGCCGGCGCCCCAGAACCAGCCTCACGCAAACTTCAACACCTTGATCGCATCGAAGTCCTGCACCCCGCCGCCGACGCGCTTGGTGACGTAGAACAGCACGTAGGGCTTGGCCGAGTACGGGTCGCGCAGCACGCGCAGGCCGGTGCGGTCGACCACGAGGTAGCCGCGGCGGAAATCGCCGAACGCCACCGACAGGCTGTCCTTGGCCAGGTCGGGCATGGCCTCGGCCTCCGTGACCGGGAACCCGATCAACGTCGCGGCCCGGTCGGCGGCGAGCGGCGGCTGCCAGAGATAGTTGCCCTCCGCGTCCTTGAACTTGCGGATGGCGCTCTGGGTGCGCCGGTTCATCACGAAGCCGGCATTCTGCCGGTAGCCGGCGCGCAAGGCGTAGACCAGATCGAACAGCACGTCCGCCGGGTTGGAGGACGGAAATGCGCCGGCTGCCCCGGTGGCCACGACGCCGAGCTTGCCCGGAACCCAGGCCGTGTTGGCCACGGTGTCGTAGCTCAGGAAGCCGCGCGGGCGGCTGGCGCCGTTGCCGGTGACGAAGGCCACCCCCTCCTGCTCGGCGAAGGCCATCTCGACCTCGGCCGAGAGCCAGGCGTCGAGATCGACCACGGCGTCGTCCAGCAGCGTCTGGGTCGCCGCCGGCATGGCGTAGAGCTCCATGGCCGGGAACGCGATCTCGGCGAGCACCGGCCCGTCGGTGCCGGGGCGCGGCGCGGTCTCGGCGACCCAGCCGGTCGCCGGAGCGCCCACCGAGGCGGCGCGCTTGTACTGGGCGCCGGAGATCTGCTGGATGCTGGCGATGGACCGGATCGGCGAGACCTGCGCGAGCCGGGCCAGCACGGTCCGCTCCAGGGTCTGCGGCACCAGATAGCCGCCGTCCGGCCCCGAGCCGGCCGACAGGGCCTTGGCCTCCAGGCGCTTCAGCCCGGCGCTCTCGCCGGCCCGGACGTAGAGGTCGAAGGCCGCCTTGTGCTCCTGCGCGGCCCCGTCCTCCCGGGGGCCGGGCCGGCCCAGCGGCGGCCGGGCGCGGTCGAGGGTGATCCGGTCGAGCCGGGTCCGGGCCGCGTCCAGCGTCGCGTCGATCCGGGCGAGCTTCTCCTCGGTGAGCACGTCGGTGCCGAGCCGGCCCTCGATCTGGGCGATGCGGGTGTCGTTGGTCTCCTTGAACGCCTCGAACGCGGTGGCGAGTTCGTCGAGCGCCGGCTGGACCGGCTCGGCCCCGGGGCGGCCGGCCTTGTTCTCCAGGCCGGGCAGCGCGCCCTTGGTCTCCGGGGCGGGGCTCGACGGAGCGACTGTATGGGACATCATCGAACGACCTCGTGGCTAGGTGGGGTGAAGCGGGACCGGACCGCGGGCTTCAGGCCGGCGGCGGGTTCGGGGGCGATCCGCCGGGCGAGGCCGCGGATTTCCTCGGCGGACGGGCTGCGATCCGGGCTCGCCCGGGCCCCCGGCTGCAGCGGGAAGGTCACGAGCGAAATCTCCCAGAGGTCGACCCGCTGGAGCCGGCGCTCGCCGCCGGCCCCCTTGCGGGCGAGCAGGGTGCGGAATCCGATCGACAGCCCGTCGAGGCCGCCGCCGCGCATCAGCGCGTCGACCTCCCGGGCGCGCTGGACCGCGAGGTTGAGCTGCCCCTCGGCGAACAGGCCGCGGGCATCCTCGCGCAGCGACAGCCAGCGGCCGATCGGCTCGGCCGGATCGTGCTGGAACAGCAGCCGCACCCCCGCGGCCCCGCGCTGCACCAGGCTGGCGGCGAAAGCCCCCGGCACCACCACGTCGCGGCCGAGATCGGGCACGCCGAACACGCTGGCGTAGCCGGTGAAGTGGCCATCCATCGGCAGGGTCCTCGGTTGGCTTTTTTGGGTTGGGGGCGTGGCTTGCAGGAAAGCCGGCCCGCCTATGGCAAGCGCCTTCCCTCCCCCGCAGAGGGGGGGAGGGAGAGCGCGTGGGTCCGAAGCGGGGCGCGCCCTACCCAGTCCTGCCCACGACTGGCGGCTCCGGCGGATAACCCACCGCCTCGCGCTTCTCGGCAGCCGACAGGAACCCGGCCGCCTCGACCCGGCGCCACAGGGATTCCCGCTCGCCCGACAGGGCCTCGATCCGGTCGAGGTCGGGTTCCAGGTCCAGGGGACCGAAGGCGGGTTCCAGCCACCCGGCGAGCGCCTGGGCGGTGCGGACGGCCAGCGGGATCAGGGTCTGGCGGTAGAGCGCCCGGTTGGCCTCGGCGTAGTTGGCGTGGGTGCTGTCGCCGGGCAGGCCGAGCAGCAGCGGCGGCACCCCGAAGGCCAGGGCGATCTCCCGGGCGGCGGCATTCTTGGCCTCGACGAAATCCATGTCCTTGGGCGAGAGCGCCAGCGGCTTCCAGTCGAGGCCGCCCTCCAGCAGTAGCGGCCGGCCGGCATTGGCGGCGCCCTGGTAATTCGCCTCCAGCTCGGCCTTCAGCCGGTCGAATTGCGGCTCGGTGAGCGCCGCCCCGGCGAAGACCAGCGCGCCCGAAGGCCGGGCGGCGTTGTCGAGCAGCGCCTTGTTCCAGGCGCTGGCGGCGTTGTGGATGTCGAGCGCGGTCGCCGCCGCCTCGATCGGGGCGAGGCCGGCATAATCGTCGTCCGGGTGGAAGAGAGACAGCGCCAGGATCGGCGCTACCTCGGGCGCGCCGGGGGGCGGCAGGTCGAACCGGCGGCTGGTCCCGGCGACCGTGTAGACATAGGCGGCGGGCCAGCCGTCCGGGCCGGGCAGCACCCGCATCCGGCCGGGCCGCAGGGCCTGCAAGGCGGCGATCCGCCCGTCGAGGCTCACCGCTTCCAAGTAGGCGGTGCCGCCGAGCGCCAGGTCCGCATAGACGGTCTCGAGCAGGTGCGTGCCGCTCTCGCGCGGGTTCGGCCGGGCGAGCAGCGCCAGGAGGTCGGCGGCCCCGGCGGCGCCCGGCCCCGTGGCGATGAGCGGCAGGCTCGCCGCGCCCTCGGCGACCAGCCGGACCGCCCGGTGCACGACCGGGTTGCGCTGGTAGCCGGCTCGCGCCAGCGCCGCCGGGTCCCGGGCCGTCCAGCTCGCCCGTCCGTCGGTGTAGAGCGCGAAGGCCGGGGCGGCCTTGGTGACGAGGTCCGGCCCCGGGGAGGAGGCGGCGCGGCGCGCGACCCGCGCCAGCCGATCGAGGAGAGTCGCCATGCCGGTCCGGTCCTGCACGCAAGCATCGTCCCGAAAGCCGGCATCCGGATTTCGGGACGATGCGAATCAAAGGGCTGGGGTGTGGAATCGCGATCCGCCCGCCGACGCGGGCCGGAGCGGCGTTTTCAACGATGCAGAAACGGGCGCGCGATGTCTGGCAGGTGCGGCGGAACCACCGCACCCCGAGCCGCCGACGTGGCTATGCCGCCACAGCCTTGGCGCGCCGACTCATGTATTCAGGATGCAGTTCGTTCCAGAGACCACGAACCGACTCCCGGCGCGCTTCTCGCAGAGGCGCGCCGTATTGTTTCGTGCGCAGCGGGCAGGCGGACGGCTCCGATCAAACCCTCTCGACCTCCCGGCGGACGACACCGGCGGCTTCCCGGGCGCAGCCGAGCACGGCGGCCCGGTCGGCCTCGCTCGTGATCGCATGCCACAGGCGCAGCAGTTCGACCGTGGCGCTCAAGTCGGGGCGGACCGTCGAGGTCCCGAAGAAGTCGCTGACCGGGCAGCCGAGACTCTCGGCGATCATCCGCAGGCGGCGATGGGCGCTGTAGGGCAGACAGCTCTCAGAACCAAGATCCGCGTCCACAGACCGCCCTCCGGATGTACGCTCTTCATATCAGCCGCGCGAAGTGTATGCAATTTATGGATGCAACACGCCTCACGTTCCCGTGTGGCACCGCACAGGTCGGCCTCAGAGCCGGCGGATCCGTGGTTCCCGCGCCCCGTCGAGCAGCAGGTGTGTCACCGCCCAGACCAGGGCGTCGAGCCGGTCGGGCGAGGCGCCGCTCGACAGGCCGTCCGGCCCGAAATCGCACAGCTCGTCCTCCAGGGCCGGGAATGCCCCGACATGGTGGACGAGACCGCGGGCGTAGAGCAGCGAGACCGGCTCGGCGCGCAGGTACTTGCCCCGGCTGGCCCGGACCGGCGTGACCGGCACCGCCGGGTCGCACTGGGCGAGCACCGCGGCGGCCATCTCGCCGCCCTGGTTGACCTCGACCACCAGGGCATCGGCCCCGAGCCGGTGGTAGAGCGCCAGCGCCGCCCCGGCCCAGGCCTGCGGGCTCGCCCGGGCGAGGCTCGCATCGGCCAGCACATAGGCGTGGGCGCCGGCGCGGCCCGCGGCCACGATCCCGCAGGCATCCGAGCGCGCCCCCGAGGTCGCGGGCGGATCCACCGCCACCACGATCCGGGCCAGTTCCAACACGGCGGCGACCCGCCCCGCCTCCAGGGCGGCGCGATCCCACAGGGCATCGTCCCGGTCGGCGATCAGCTCGCCGTCGAGCTCCTGGCGGCCGAGCCGGGTGCCGGCATAGCGCCCGACCACCTGCTCCAGGAAGTCCGGGGCGAGGTGCCGGGCATTGTCGTGGGTGCGGGCGCGGCTGACCACGGTGCGCGGGTCGGCGAGCAGGCGGCGGATCAGCGGCACCGGCCGCGGCGTGGTGGTGACGAGGTTGCGCGGGCGGGCGCCCAGCCGCAGCCCGAATTGCAGCATGTCGAAGGCGGCCTCGGGCCGGCGCCACTTGGCGGCCTCGTCGCACCAGGCGGCGCCGAATTGCGGGCCGCGGAGCGCGTCGGGTTCCTCCGCCGAGAAGGCCAGGGCGACCGCGCCGTTGTCCCAGGCGAGCCGGCGCAGGCTCGGCGACCAGCGCGGGCGCGCCCGGCCCCGGACCGGCAGGTTGAGCAGGCCGGACGGCCCCTCGACCATCACGTCGCGCACGTCGAGATGGGTCTCGCCCACCAGGGCGATGCGCCCGACCGGCTCGGGGGTGAAGGCCGGATCGCCCCGGGCGAGGGCGTCGACCCATTCGGCGCCGGTGCGGGTCTTGCCGCTGCCGCGGCCGCCGATCACCGCCCAGGTGGTCCAGTTCACGTCGGCTTCGTCCGGCGGCAGCTGGTCGGGCCGGGCCTGGTGCAGCCAGTCGGCGGCGAGCGCGGTGACCAGCGGCGCCGGCAGGCTCGCCAGGAAGTCAGGCAGCCTTCCGGCCGCGGACAAAGCCAGCATAGCGGCGCGCGATCTCTGCGCGCAGGGCCGGCAGATCGGGCTCGTTTCCGCCATCGCCGCCCTCCCCGTCGTCGCGTCCGGTCCCCGGGGCGATCTCGTCGAGCAGCCGCTTGAGGCCGCCGAGGTCGCGCAGCACCCGGGCGGAATCGAGCACGGCCGCCCCCTCCCCGTTCAGGGCGGCGTCGAAGGCGGCGATCTGCCGGGCGATATGGGCGCGCAGATGCGCCCGCAGGATCGGCGGATCCACGGCCGAATCCGGATCGAGAATCCCGGGCTCGATCCGCTCCTCGGCCGGCTCGGGTTCGGCCGGCGGCTCGGGCCGCGCGACGCCGCAGACCGCCAGGAGCCGGTCGGCCGCGGCGCGCGCGATCCCCGCCGCCTCGGCGACGTCGCCGGGATCGTTCTCTGGCGCGCCGAGGAGCCGGGCGAGCGCCGCCCGGCGCGGCTCCGGCCAGCGCATGGCCAGGTCCCGCCGCCAGCGGCGCGGCCTGAGCCAGCCGGCCCGGTTGTTCCAGGTGAGGATCGTGGTCGGCTTAACGCCGGTGCGGGCGCTGATCTCGGCGACCGTCAATTCGGTCTCGCGCAGGAGACGCTCGACCGTGGCGCGCCGCTCCGGTGGATGCGCCTCGATGGACTGCATCGGCGCCGCTCCACACACGTTTCGACCGTGCCTGTTCTCTAGCCGAGGAGCGCGACGGTGTCAATCCTAAATTTCCTAGTTTAGGATTTTAGGATGGCGCTTTCGCTCCGCTCCCCCCTCCCACTGAGCCGCGGATGCAAAGGGGACAGTTCGCCCGCAACGCCGACCAAGGCTGGCCCGCACGGTGCGTCACCTCAAACGCTCCGAGGCGGCGCTTTTCGTGGACCGGAGCGTCCACCGAAGCGCCGAGATCGAGGCCGCGAAGGCCGAGATCATGGATGGAGAAGCCGGATCCGTGGCCGTCGTCAGCCGTTATGCGCCCCGAGCCGCTTTCGGCGAAGGATGTTGTCGCTCGAGCGGACGTTGCAGCCGCTCGGCGCGTCGGTCTGAGGGGCGCCTCGGGCCGACTAGAGCGCTCTCCGCCGAAGTGGACACCGGTTCGGCGTAAGAGAGCGCGGCTAGACAAGGACTTAGAGCCGTTCCCTGTCGCTACGCGATCGGGAACGGCTCTAGACGTCATCGATAGGAGCAACGGTTGACCGCACAGCCGCTATTGCCGCGTCGGAGCGTCCGGATAGAGTGCTGACCAGCTGCGCGCCGACGTGACGACGTCAGCCGCAATCCCCTTCACCTCTGCCACGAGCCGAGCCATCTCGGATGTCATCCGCTCCGTCCCCCGATCTGTCCGCGTTCCACGACCTGCTCGGCGAGGGGGGCCTCGTCACTGATGCCGCCAGCCTGACCCGCTACACCCACGATCAGCGCGCCCTGATGCAGGGCCAAACCCCGGCCGTGTTGCGCCCGCGCTCGACCGAGGAGGTCCAGGAGATCGTTCGCCTCGCCGCGCACCTCGGCTTCGGCCTCGTGCCGCAGGGCGGCAACACGGGCTACGTCGGGGGCGCCACGCCCGAGCCCGGCCGCGGGCAGCTCGTCGTGAGCCTCGAGCGGCTGAACCGGATCCGCTCCGTCGACGCGACCGGCTTCACGCTCGCCTGCGACGCCGGCGCGATCCTCGCCGACGCGCAGGCGGCCGCCGAGGCGCGCGGCTGCCTGCTGCCGCTCAGCCTCGGCGCCGAGGGCAGCTGCCGCCTCGGCGGCAACGTCGGCACCAACGCCGGCGGGCTGCAGGTGCTGCGCTACGGCATGACGCGCGACCTCGTGCTTGGTTTGGAGGTCGTGCTGCCGGACGGATCGCTGTTCTCCGACATGCGGACGCTGCGCAAGAACAACATCGGCTACGACCTCAAGCAGCTTTTCATCGGCGCCGAGGGCACACTCGGGATCGTCACCGGGGTCGTGCTCAAGCTCTGGCCCGCGCAGACGCGGCGCGCCACCGCCTGGATGCAGCTTGCCGCGGACGCGCCGATCCCGGAGATCGCGGCCCTGGTCCGCCGCGAGACCGCCGATCTCGCCTCGACTTTCGAGCTCATCTCGGCCTCGTCGCTGGCGCTCGTCGCCGACATGCGCGGCGCCGATCTCGGGCTCGCCGCCGGGCCCGGCGGCGCGGTGCTGCTCGAACTCTCCGCGTCCTCGGAGCGTATCGCCCTCGACGACATCCTGCTCGGCACCCTGGAGGCCTTGATGGAGGCCGGCCACGTCGAGGACGCGGTGCTTGCCCAGTCGGAGCGGCAACGGCGGGAGATGTGGACGATCCGCGAGACCATCCCGGAGGCGGAGAAGCATGCGGGCGGCTCGGTGAAGCTCGACATCGCCGTCCCGACATCCGCGGTCTCCGCCTTCCTGGTCCGGGCGGGCGCGGTGGTGGCTGCGCAGGCCCCCGGCACGCGTCTGTCGTTCTACGGCCATGTCGGCGACGGCAACATCCACTTCAACCTGGTGGTGCCGGCGGGCCGCGACCGGATCGCCTTCACGAAGGAGGTGGAGGAGGGCATCGCGCACGCGGTCTACGCGGTGGCGATCGAGCTCGGTGGAAGCTTCAGCGCGGAGTACGGCATCGGCCGCTTCAAGCGCGACCTGCTCGCCCGTTATGGCGACCCGGCTCGCCTGTCTCTTCTCGCCACGATCAAGCGGGCGATCGATCCGACGGGTGTGATGAACGCAGGAGCGATGCTCTGACCGACCTTCCGGATCGCCGGCACTCCGTACCGGAACGCGTCGGCCTGCGTCGCCGCGCGCGTCATCGAGCCTGATCGGACGATCCTCATTTCGGTCCGGCGTTCAGCCATCGTCAGGCCGCTGTGCGCCCAGTGCCGCCGTTCGGCCGATCGCGGCAGGATTTCGAACGCGGATTCGGCGGCAGTCGAGCCTGCCGGTATGGATCAACCCGCACGCGCAGCTCCCTTAGAGAGCCGGGCGTTCGTCTCGATCCCCGCCGACCGATCGCCCGAGGTGGCTCGATCCGTCAGCGAATGCCGCCGTCGCTCAAGCGGTACAAACCGATGATCGCGGAGACGTACAGGCGGTGCAGCGCGTGGAGCGGCAGCGGCGCGATCGGCGTGGGCGGCAGGGGCAGGGTGTCGGCATCGCCGGTCGCGATGTAGGCGGCGATCGCCCGACCCATCGCCGACTGAAGGCCCACCCCCCGCCCCTGGCAGCCGATGTCGATGAGCAGGCCGGGCGCCGGCTCGTGCAGATGCGGCAGGTAATCCCGGGTGATCGCCACGCGGCCGCACCAGCGGTGGTCGAAGGCGATGCCGTCGAGCTGCGGAAAGAGCTTGCCGACGATCCGTTCGAGATGGGCCCAGTCCTGCGGGCCGCGTGGTTCCCGGAACGGGCCGCGGCCGCCCATCAGCAGCCGGCCGGTATGGTCGAGACGGAAGTAGAGCAGCAGCTTGCGCGTGTCCGAGGAGACCTGCCCCTCGGGCAGGATCGAGCGCCGCAGGTTGTCGGAGAGCGGCATCGTGGCGACCTGGAAGGAGTTGGCCGCGATCACCGTCTGGGCGAGGCCGGGCCAGAGCCCGCCGGTATAGCCGTTGGTGCAGAGGACGACGCGCTCGGTGGCGAGGCGGGCGCCCTGCGCCGTCGTGACGGTCCAGCCCGATCCCGTCCGATCGAGGGCGGTCACGGGCGATCCGCCGTGGATCGCGGCCCCGGCCTTGAGGGCGGCCCGGGCGAGGCCCCGGGCGTAGCTCAGCGGCTGGATCGCGCCGCCGCGGCCGTCGAGCCAGCCGCCGAGATACCGCTCCGTGCCGAGCAGCCGGTCGGTCTCGTCCTTGTCGAGGACGCGGGCCGGGGCGCCGAGGTCCGCCCACTGGCGCGCCCGCCGCGCGACGTCGTCCAGTCCGGCCTCGGTGTGGGCGCCCTGGATCCAGCCCTCGCGCCGGTGCGGCACATCCATCACGTGCCGGGCGATGAGATCGAACACCGTATCGGCGGTGCCGCCGGCGAAGCGGGCGAGCCGTTCACCGCGCTCGCGCCCGAACCGGGCGACGAGGTCGGCGGGATCGTGTTTCAATCCCGGGATGACCTGGCCGCCGTTGCGCCCGGAGCCGCCGAAGCCGATCTCGTGCGCCTCCAGAACGACCGGCCGGATGCCCCGCTCGGCGAGATGCAGGGCGGTGGACAGGCCGCAGAAGCCGCCGCCGACGATCACCACATCGGCCCGCCCGGTCTCGGCCAGCGGCGGCGTCTCCGGCGCGGGGGCCGCGGTGGTCGCCCAGAGCGACGGGGCGAGCGGGAAGGGTTCGGCCACGGCCTCTCCTACAGCGGATGCAGCACGCGCTGCAGGAAGTCCTGCGTGCGGGGGTTCTGCGGACGGTTCAGGACCTCGGCGGCCGGCCCCTGCTCGACGAGGCGGCCCCCGTCGAGGAACAGGACCCGGTCGGCCACCTCGCGGGCGAAGCCGATCTCGTGGGTCACGACGAGCATGGTCATGCCCTCGTCGGCGAGCCCGCGCATCACCCGCAGGACGTCGCCGACGAGCTCGGGATCGAGCGCCGAGGTCGGCTCGTCGAACAGGATCGCCTCGGGCCGCATGGCGAGCGCCCGCGCGATCGCGACGCGCTGCTGCTGACCGCCGGAGAGCTGGTCCGGCCGGGCGTGCTCCTTGCCCGAGAGCCCGACCCGGGCGAGCAGGGCGCGGGCCCGCTCCTCGGCCGCCGCACGCGGCTCGCCCTTCACGTGGATCGGCCCCTCGACGACGTTCTCGAGGGCGGTGCGGTTGGCGAACAGGTTGAAGCGCTGGAACACCATCGAGACCCGGGTGCGGATCGCCTTGATGCTGCGCGCGTCGCGGTCGACCCGCTGCCCGCCGACGCGGATCTGCCCGCCGTCATAGGCTTCGAGGCCGTTGATGCAGCGGAGAAGGGTCGATTTGCCGGAACCGGACGGCCCGATGATGCACACCACCTTGCCCTTGGCGACTTCGGCGGAGACACCCTTGATCACCTCCAGCGCGCCGTAATGCTTGCGGACATCCTCCAGCACGATCATCGGTGCCGACCCTTGGCCTCGAAATGACGGACCAGCAGGATCAGCGGCAGGCTGAGCGCCAGGTACATCAGCGCCACCATCGTGTAGACGCTGGTGTTCTTGAAGGTGGAGGACGCGATCAGCTTGCCCTGGAGGGCGAGTTCCGCGACCGTGATGGTCGAGGCCTGGGACGAGTCCTTGAGCATCATGATCATGATGTTGCCGTAGGGCGGCAGCGCGATCCGGATCGCCTGCGGCAGGATCACCCGCCGCATGGTCATGCCCCAGCCCATGCCGATCGAGAGCGCGGCCTCGACCTGCCCGCGGTCGACCGCCTCGATGCCGGCGCGGAAGTTCTCGGCCTGATAGGCCGAGTAGGCGATGCCGAGCCCGATGATCGCCGCCTGGACGGCCGTGAGCGACAGGCCGAAATCGGGCATGACGAAGTAGATGTAGAACAGCTGCACGATGATCGGGATGCCGCGCAGGATGTTGATCATCACCGCGCTGAAGCCGGCGAGGATCGCGATGCCGGAGACCCGCAGCATCGCCCACACGAGACCCAGCAGCGTCGAGACCACCAGCGAGGCGAGGGTGATCAGAACCGTGAGCTGCACGCCCTGCAGCAGGATCGGCAGATAATCCTGCGCGTCGGCGAGGAACTCGCGCATGCCACTCAGGACCGGTCGGCCGAGGGTGGCAGGCCCCACTTGGTGAGGATCGCCTGAAGCGTCCCGTCCGCCTTCAGCTTGGCGAGCGCCGCGTCGATCCTGGCGAGCAGCGCGGCGTCGGCCTTGCGCACGCTGAGGCCCACCGAGGCGACGACGGTCGGCTTGAACGTCTCGACCAGGCGCACGCCGGGGAACACGCCCTGCTTGACGTAGTAGGCGAGGATCGGCGCGTCGGCGAAGCCCGCCTTCAGCCGCCCGGCATTCACGTCGCGGATGATGTCGGGGATCGTGTCGTAGATCTTCACCTCGCCGAAGAGACCCGACTTCTTCAGCGGCTCGACGAAGGCGGTGCCGACCTGGGCCCCCACGGTCTCACCCTTCAGGTCGGCGAAGGCGGCGTAATCCCGGGTGTCGGCCTTCGGGACGATCAGGCCCTCGCCGTAGCTGTAGACCGGCGCCGAGAAGGCCACGACCTCCTGGCGCTGGGGGGTGATGAACATCGCCGCCGAGATGATGTCGATCTTGGAGGCGGTGAGCGCCGGGATCAGCGTCGAGAATTGCAGCGGCTCCACCGCCACCGTGAAGCCCGCCTCCTTGCCGACCGCGTTGACGAGGTCGACCATCACCCCCTGGATGCTGTTGGTCTTGGTGTCGAGGAAGGTGAACGGCAGGCCTGTCGGCGTCGCGCCGACCCGCAGCGGCTGGGCGCTGCCCCCATGCCCCAGCAGCCCGAGGAGCAGGGCCGACGACAGACACAGACTGGCCAACCGTCTTCTCATCATGCCGCTCCCGTCAGGTGGCCGGGCTGTCCGGCGATCGCCGTCCCCGATTTCACATTCGTGAAGAATACCGCATGTTCCTTCGGTCGACGCAAGCGGATTTCACGTGCATGAAGGATCGGACGAGAGGCAGGCTGGTGTGTCGGTGAGCATTCCCCGAGGCGACGCGATGGGCCCGGAACCGGTGGACAGGGCCGTGGGGCAGCGCCTGCGCGGCCTTCGGCGCGCGCGCGGCCTCTCGCTGGAGGCGATGGCCTCCAGCACGGGCCTGTCGATCGGCTTCATCAGCCAGGTCGAGCGGGGCCTGTCCTCGCCGTCGCTGCGCGTGCTGGCGGTCCTCGCGGACACGCTGCAGATCGGGATCGGAGGCCTGTTTGAGCCCACCCTGGACGAGCCCGATCCGGATCCGATCGTCGTGTTCCGGAAGGATCGACCCGAGCTGCAGCTCTGGCGTGCCGGCATCACCAAGCAGCTTCTGACGCCGCCCGACGGGACACAGGGCATGAGCCTGTTCCACATGGTCCTGAAACCCGGCGCCAGCACGGGCGACGAGTCGTTCAGTCATGAAGGCGAGGAGGCCGGCCTCGTCCTCGAGGGGAGGCTGACCCTGGTCGTCGAGGCGCGCACGCTCCAGCTGGCGGAAGGCGACAGCTTCCGCTTCGAGAGCCGGCGGCCGCATCGCTTCAGCAATCCCGACCCGCGCGGCCAGTCCATCGTGCTCTGGGTCAACGTCCTCGGGCCTGCTCAAGCCAAGGCCAGATAGCGCATCGGTCCGGGCACCGGACCCGGAACGAGGTTCTGGGCCGCGCTCTTGGCATCGTCTTTTACCGAAGACCGCCGACCGCCTTTCGAAATGATGCGCCGGGGTGCCTTTTGCCGCGATGGATCGCGGTTCGACGCAGGAGCGCGCGCCGCGATGCCCCCACGCGACCCTATGCCGGTCGGCGTGGCGGCTCACCCCGGCGGCGCGTGCATGAAGAACTGCGCGATCAGCACCGCGCCGAGGAACGTCCCGGCATTGGCCAGGAAGGAGACCACGACGATCCGCCAGCCGAGGCTGCGGAACGCAGGCACGTCCTTGGCGACCGAGAGACCCGCGAAGGTCAGGATCGGCGTGGCCAGCGCCAGGAAGTTGAGCTTGCCGGTCAGGGCGGCGATCTCGGCGGCGTAGGGCGTGCCGGGATAGGTCAGCGCCATGCCGATGATCGAGACCCAGAGGACGGCGGGCAGGCGCCGGCCGAGGAGCAGGTACAGGCCCCATCCGGCCAGGACGGTGCCGATGATGATCGCCATCCCGGCGACGACCTGCGCGTCGGGGACGACGCCGTAGGTCAGCCAGTTGCCGATGAGCCCGTACGCCCCGATCAGGATCCAGGCGAGCACGGTCTCGCCGAGGCCGATCCGCACCTCCTGATGGACCGGCTCGGCCGCCTGTGGGTCGACCGCCGGACGGGCGGCGTCCGGCCGGTCGCGGCCGAGGATCGGCTCCAGCTTGCCGTAGGCCCAGATCGTGAAGGGCAGCGACAGGAACAGGGTGAAGTACGTGCCGATCGTCGTGGTGACGAGGTTGCTGGCCGCCGCGAAGGTGGCGACGTCCTTGGCGACCTCGGGCGTCTGCTGCGCGGCGATCGCCCCCGAGGCGGCGGCCATCATGCTGCCGGAGCCGACGCCGGCCCCCATCGCCAGGGCCAGCGGGTCGAAGATCTTCAGGCTGGCGATCAGCCCGGCCAGCAGGGCGATGAACACCGCGCCGAACACCGTGCCGGTCAGATACTCGGCCAGCACGCCGCGGCCCTCCGGCGAATTCATGCCGTAGCGCTCGCCGATGATGGCGAGGCTCGGCTCGCGGCCGACCGAGAAGGTCGCGCCGATCGCCTCGCGCTTGATGCCGAGCAGGAGCGCGACCGGCAGGCCGAACACCATCGTGCCGAAGAAGTGGCCGAATTCCTGGAAGGCCAGCGCCCAGCCCGAGGCGAGAAGCTTCGGCAGCGACCCGCCGACGAGCAGGCCGAGCTTGGCGATGAAGATCAGCAGCGCCGGCTGGAGATAGGCGGAGGCCGCGTTCTGCAGGGCGCCCGAAAGCCGCAGCGGCGCCGGGAGGCGCGGGCTCATCAGCCCCAGCGCCCCGCCGAGGAGCAGGGCCCAGAGCAGCGGGAGCAGCACGATCTTGCCGGCACCCACCGGGATGCTGACGTTGCCGATCGCCTCAGCGATGACGACGATGACGAGGGCGAGGAGGAACAGCGTCAGCTTCCCGCCGCCCGAGACGGGCGGCGCGACCGGCCGCGCATCCGCCGCAGAGAGTTCGCCCGCCATCGTCATCCTCCTTGCCCCCCTTGGGGTTGCCTGTCGCTTCGCCGGTCTTGTCGGTGCTCCGTGCCCGAGCCGGATGGAGCGTGGGTCCGCTCTCCCGTGCGGGAGAGGGCCCGTCGCGCTGTCCGAGCTCATGTCGCTCGCCCGTCAGTTCGTCGCGACGCGATCGGGGACGGCGCTAGCCCACGTAGCCGAAGGTCACCGCCGGCTCGGCGGCGGTCTCGACCCAGACGCTCTTGGTCTGGGTGTAGGCCATCAGCGCCTCGCGGCCCGAGGAGCGGCCGAAGCCCGATCGGCCGAAGCCGCCGAACGGCGAGGCCACGTTGATCGTCTTGTAGCCGTTGACCCAGACCGTCCCGGCCCGGAGCGCCGCCGCGACCCGGTGGCCGCGCCCGCCATCGCCGGTCCAGACCGCGCCGGCGAGGCCGTAGGGCGTGCCGTTGGCCAGTGCGACCGCCTCCGCCTCGCTCTCGAACGGCAGGACCGTCAGGACCGGGCCGAACACCTCCTCCCGGGCGATCGCCGCGTCCGGCGCCACGCCATCGACGATGGTCGGGCCGTAATAGAAGCCCCCCGTGTCCCGCAGGTCCGGGGGGCAGGCCCCGCCCGCCGCGATGGTCGCGCCGGCACCCGCGGCGGCCTCGACCATGTCGGCGATCCTGTCGCGCTGACGCCGGTTGTTGATCGGTCCGATCTGCGTCGCCGGGTCGGTCGGCGCCCCGACCGGGATGCGCGCGGCGGCGTGGGACAGGCGCTCGACGAAGGAGGCGTGGATCGAGCGGTGCACGAGGAGCCGGGAGCCGGCCACGCAGCTCTGGCCGGCGCCGCCGAAGATCGCGGCCTGCGCGCCGATCAGCGCACGGTCGAGGTCGGCGTCGGCGAACACGATGTTGGCCGACTTGCCGCCGAGTTCGAGCACGCTCGGCACGATGTTGCGGGCCGCCGCGGCGGCGATCTGCGCCCCGGCCTCGGCCGAGCCCACGAACACCACGAGGCGCGTGTCGGGATGGGCCACCGCCGCCGCCCCGGTGGTCGGGCCGGCGCCGGCGAGCACCGAGACGAGGCCGCGCGGCATCCCCTCGGCGCGGTCGCAGAGCAGGCCCAGCGCCAGCGAGGTCAGCGGCGTCAGCTCGGAAGGCTTCAGCACCACGGCGTTGCCGGCGCAGAGGGCCGGGGCGATCTGCCAGCCGGCGGTGAAGATCGGCGCGTTCCAGGGGGTGATCTGCACCACGGTGCCGAAGGGCTCGTGGCGGGTGTAGTTCAGGTGCGAGGTCGGGACCGGGATGACCTCGCCGTGGAGCTTGTCGCACCAGCCGGCATAATACTCGAACATCTCGGCGACCTTGGCGACCTCGCCGCGGGTGTCGCGGATCGGCTTGCCCGCCGAGAGGGTTTCCAGCTCGGCGAGCGCCGCGGCGTGCTGCCGGACCAGGGCGGCCACCGCCCAGAGTGCCCGGCCGCGGGCGGCGGCACTCAGGCCCCACCACGCGCGCTGGGCGTCCCGCGCCGCCGCCATGGCGGCCTCGACCACCGACGGCCCGGCATCGGCGAAGCGCGCCAGCAGGCCGCCATCGGCGGGGTTGACCAGATCGAGGGCGGCGCCGGTCCCGTCGAGGATCTCGCCGGCCACGACGCTGCCGATGCGGCCGCCCGGCAGCAGGTCGGCCAGAAGGGCGGCGACCCGGTCGGCGGCGGGCGAGTGCGGCATCCCGGACATCAGTGGGCTCCCTTGCGATCGCGGTAATCGGCCATGCGGGTGAAGTCGGCCGTGTCGGGAATGGTGTCCTGCGCGGCCTGCCAGATCCGCTTCACCGCGGCGGAGAGCGGCAGGTCGATGCCGCATTCGGCGGCGAGCTCGAGGGCGAGGCGCACGTCCTTGCGCATCAGGCCGGCCGAGAAGCCGCTGTCGAAGGTGCCGGACTGGACCCAGCGCGGGACCATGACCTCGCTGATCGCGCTGCGGCCGGTGGCGGTGTTGATGACCTTGACGGCCTCCTCGGCCGAGAGGCCGGCCGCCTCGGACAGCCGCAGGGCCTCGCCGGTGGTGACGAGATGCGCCGCGACCAGCAGGTTGTTGACGAGCTTGACGATATTGCCGGCCCCCGACGGACCGACATGCGGCGCGCGCGCCGACATCGCCTCCAGGACCGGCCGGGCCAGGTCGTAATCGGCCTCCGCCCCGCCGACCATCATGGTCAGGGTGCCTTCGGCGGCGCCGGACGGGCCGCCGCTCACCGGCGCGTCGAGGAGGGCATGGCCGGCGGCGGCGAGGCGCTCGGCGAGGCGCCGCGTCGTGCCGGGATCCGAGGTCGAGGTGTCCACGACGACCACCTTCCGGTCGGTCCGGGACAGGAGGCCGCCCTCCGCGGTGACCACCGCCTCGACGTCCCGCGCCAGCGGCAGCGAGAAGACCAGCGCGTCGGCCCGGCGCAGGACGTCGTTCAGGGCGTCGAGGGTGGTCACGCCGGCCGCAGCGGCGGCGGGCCGCCGTTCCGCGGCGATGTCGTAGCCCAGGACCGCGAAGCCCTTGCGGGCCAGGGTCGCGGCCATGCCCAGCCCCATGTTGCCGAGCCCGACGACGCCTACCGTTGCGATGGTCATGCCGATCCGTCCTCACGATGCGGCACGATAGTTCCGGTAAACGCGTGTTGCGACAACAACCGATTTCTGCACGATCCGTGCGGAAATACAGCACACTCGCATCAGGCCGGCGACGGCCGGAACGCCACCATGTGGTCGGCCAGCCAGCCGAGCAGCCGCGCGGCGCCCTCAGGCAGCCGCCGCCGGGCCCGGATGACGAGGTGGGCGCTCGCCTCCGACAGGATGGCATCGCGCAGCGGCACCGCGCCGAGGACACCGTCGCGCAGCTCGGCCGCGACCACGAAGCGGGGCAGGAAGGCGACACCCATGGCCGCCATCACGAAGCGGCGGTGCATCTCGAAGGACGCCGTCTCCAACCGCGGCACCAGCCGGAAGCCGCCATCCGCCTCGACGCGGCCGATCAGCTGGCGCACCCCGTGGTCGGGCGGCAGCAGGGCGGCCGGTTCGGTGGCGAAGCTGCGCAGCGGAACCGGGGCCGCCCCGTCGGCCAGGGGATGGCCCTTCGGCAGGACGGCGAGCAGCGGCTGCCGGGCGGAGACGACGCCGCGGACATCCGGATGCGCGGGCGGATTGTACACGAGGCCGATATCCGCCTCGCCCCGCGCGATCGCCGCGAGGATGCCGTCGGTGGTGCCGATCTCGACCTGATAGGCGATGCCCGGATGGTCCTGCGCGAAGCCCGCCAGGGCGTTGTCGAGGAGGTCGATCAGGAACCCGGCACCGCAGCGCAGGCTGATCGTGCCCCGCTGCACCCCGCGCAGGCGCTTCAGCTGGTCCTCCAGCAGCGCCGCCTCGTCGGCCTGCCGC
This sequence comes from Methylobacterium sp. J-077, assembly GCF_022829365.1. GTDB lineage: Bacteria > Pseudomonadota > Alphaproteobacteria > Rhizobiales > Beijerinckiaceae > Methylobacterium. The sequence goes on from NZ_JAKSYJ010000230.1 coordinate 125,033, forward strand.
TGCGCGTGCTCGGCGACCAGACGGCCGGCCTCGGTCGGGATCACGCCCCGGGGCAGGCGTTCGAGCAGGGGCTCGCCGACCTGCGCCTCCAGCTCGATGATCTGCCGACTGACGGCCGAGGCGGCGACGTTCAGGACCTCGGCGGCGGCCCGGACCGAGCCCGCGCGCACGACGGCGAGGAGGTAGCGGAGGGCGCGGTCGTTCACGGCGACGGCAGCCGGTCGGACCCGCGGAACGCCTTCGCGTCGCCGACGATGGTCCGGCGGCGCCCGGCGGTCGTGGCGTCGCGCAGGCGCAGGTCGCACGGGGTGCCCGCGTGCGCTTCGGGGGTCGACGTCATGCCGGGGTACCTCCCGCATCCTCATCCGCGCCGGCCATCAGAGCCTCCGGCCCGCCGCCACGACGGTCCGGATGGCGAAGCGCGATTGCAGCCGGGCGGCCCCCGGCAGGCTAGAGCGCTCTCCGCCGAAGTGGACACCGGTTCGGCGTAAGAGAGCGCGGCTAGACAAGGACTTAGAGCCGTTCCCTGTCGCAACGCGATCGGGAACGGCTCTAGACGGGACCTCCTTGTGCAGCCGCTCGTGATCGGCCGCATCGCTCACCTTGAGCTTCACGCGGTAATCGGCCGTCCCGGTCATCAGATAGCGATCCTGCACCTCGGGGCAGCGCCGGACGGCCGCCTCGGACCGGTTGAGGTAATCCTCGGTCTGGCGGTCCAGGGTGAACTGGGTGAGGACCACGCGGCCCGGCCCGTCGGCCGCACGGCCGATGAGCGCCGTGCAGCCCCGGATGATCCCGGAATCCTCCCGGTGGCGCACACGGCGATGGCAGGCGGAGGCCGACAGCCCCACCGCGGCTTCGAGGTCCGCCTCGCTGATCACGACCGTCTTGCGCCGTGACACCCATGATGCCCGTCGCGAGCCCGATGCACCGTGCACGGAGGCAGTGTGACGCGTTTGGCGAACCTTAATTTGACGCCTGGGTGATGGCGCGGTCGACGTTGACACGGCCCGACCAGTCCTTGGCGCTGTCCTGCCCCTTGAGGTCGATCAGCCGGGCGCCGCTGACATCGACGTTCTTGAAATCCGCGCCCGCGATCGTGGCGCCGGTCAGGTTCGCCCCGGACAAATCCGAGCCCATCAGCACCACGTCGGTCAGATCGGCGTCCTTGAGGTCGGCGTATTCCAGCCGCGACCGGCCGAGATTGGCCCCCTTCAGGTTCGCGCCCGCGAGGTTCACCGAGGTGAACACCGCCCGCATCAGGCCCATCGACTGGTTCTTGATGTCCGCGCCGCCCTTGAGGTCGACCAGCGTCGCGCCGCTCATGTTGGCGCCTTTGAAGTCGCCGATCGGCATGGCGCGGCTCAGATCGGCGCCGCTGAGGTTGGCGTCCCGGGCGGTGATCCCGAACATCTTCGTGTCCGCGAGCTTGGCGCCGGACAGGTCGGCCTTCAGGAACCACGCCTGTTCGAGGTTCGCCCCGCTGAGATCGGCGCCGCGCAGGTCGGTCTTGTTCAGCCGCGCCGTCCGCAGATTGGCACCGCGAAGGTTCAGCCCCGACAGGTCGAGGCCGGACAGCGCCTTGTCGTGCAGATCGATCGGCTTGCCGTCGGCGGCCTTGATCAGCGCCTCGACATCGGCGCGGCTCATCTCGGCTCTGGTCATCGCCGGCGAGGCCATGTCCGCGCCGAGCAGCAGATCCTGCTCGGCGGCGGCGGGGCCTGCGGCGAGGGCGGCCAGCATGAAGCTCAGGGCGAGGCGGCGCATCGGTTCACTCCCATCGGGTGCCGCGCGGGGCCGGCGCCCGTATCGTGTTCGTTGTGGCGCGATGCTATGCCGAGCCGCCGCACCCGGTCGGAGACCCTGACGTCCCCCATCGCTTTGGTCCAGCCTGAGTGCGAGTTTTCCGGTTTTGTGAGACCCAGATGGGAGGATCAGGGCCGTGAAGTCGAGCAGGTTCCCCGAGGAGCAGATCGCCTCTGCGCGACAGCAGGCTGAGACTGGAACGCCGGTCGCGGAGGTGCTGCGCCGGATGGGCATCTCGGAGCAGGCGTATCTCACGCTGGAAGAAGCTCTACGGGGGCTTGGGCACGGGCGAGCTGCAGCGTTTCCGGCCGTTGGAGCAGGAAAACCGCGAGCTCAAGCAGCTCGCGGCCGATCTCAGCCTCGACACGCACCTCTTACAGGTGCGGCCGCGCGATCGCCGGCTTCCGGAGAGGCCCAAGTGTCGGCCGATACATCCGAACGCGATCCGCGATCCGCGCACGAAAGGCCGAGATCGACCCGCGTATTGAGCATGGCGCGATCGGATTTCGCGATGCGGCCTGCAAAAATACTGGGGTTGCCGCGACTCTGGATGCGGCGTTAACTTGGGCCGGTCGCCTTGCGGCGACGCGATCGAAAGCGAATACGGGGGCGAAGTGTTCGTTCTGGTGCTGGCGACCCTGGCGGGTGGCATCCTGACCTGTCTGTGCGCATGGCCCTGGTTCGGCTTCGGCGCGCTCTTCCTGGCCCCGTTCGGAGCGGGGAGCGCGGCGGTCTTCGCCGGGCTCGGGCTCGCCGCCCTGCGGAGCCGGCGTCCCGCCGGGTTGCACGAGCCGGTCCCGGGTGCGCGGCCCGAGGCGCCCCCCGCCGTCGCCGACGACACGCTCTCGGGCCATCGCCGCCGGGCGTGACGCGCCGTCGGGGCGCCGCTCGTCCATCACGGTTTCCGGATCGTCCCCAGATGGGTGACGCCGAAGCCGGCCGGGTGCTTGAGGCCGTAGCCGAGGGCGCGGTCGAAGCCGATATGGGCGGCCCAGATCAGTCCCGCCGCGAGGATCTCCGGCGCCGGCCCGAACACGCCCCAGGCGACGCACGCGGCCGGCGGGCCGTACCAATGTCCGGAATTGTAGAGCGCGGCCCCCGTCGCGCGCCCGGCGCCATAGCCGAGCAGGGTCAGGTCGGGGACCAGAAACAGCAGCGCGAACGGCCACCACGCCGCCTCCAGCCGGCCATACGTCACCGCGGCGGCGGCGAAGACGAGCAGGCCTTCGAGGCGCAGAAGCAGCCGCGGCGCGCCCGTTACGGTTCCGGTCATGATGGAGCTCCCGGAGCATGATCCCGAAAGGGGGTTGCCGGCTTTCGGAGAGAGACGAGGCCCGGTCATCGTCCCCGCGCGTCGTCCTGGATCCGGCATCACCCCGATGCGCTGGGTGGACACGCGGAGATTCGATCATCTATGCGTGCATAGCGAGGCCTGAATTCCGCATGGCGTAGTCCGAAAAATGAATACCCTGGACTGGACCCTGCTGCGCTCGTTCCTCGCGGTGGTGGACATGCGCTCGCTGTCGGCGGCCGCGACCCGCGTCGGGGCGACCCAGCCGACGCTGAGCCGGCATATCCGCGCGCTGGAGACGGCGCTCGGCGCCACCCTGTTCACGCGCTCGGCGCGGGGGCTCGAACCGACCGAGGCGGCCTTGAGCCTGATCGACGATGCCCGGGCGATGGGCGAGGCCGCCGAGGCGCTGGCGCGCAAGGCGCAAGGGCAGGCGCAGGGCTTGAGCGGCACCGTGCGGATCACCGCCTCGGTGATCGTCGCCAACCTGATGCTGCCGCAGATCCTGGCGGACCTGCGGGCGGCCGAGCCGCGCATCCAGATCGAACTGGTCGCCTCGGATCAGGCCCAGAACCTGCTGCGCCGGGATGCCGACATCGCCATCCGGATGTTCGACCCGACCCAGAACGCCCTGATCGCCCGGCGGCTCGGAGAGGCGCCGCTCGGGCTGTTCGGCGCCCGGGGCTATTTCGCGCGCCGCGGCCGCCCCCGCACCGTGGCGGACCTGGCCGAGCACGACGTCCTCGGCTTCGACCGCAACGACGCCCTCCTGCGGGCCTATGCCGCCCACGGGCTCCGGGCGGTGCGCGCGGATTTCCCGGTCCGCTGCGACGACCAGATGGTCTCTTGGAACCTGATGCTGGCCGGGGCCGGCCTCGGCTTCGCCCAGGTGCTGCTGGCCGGGCGCCACCCCGACCTGGAGCAGGCGGAGATCGACCTGCGCCTCGCGCCCCTGCCGGTCTGGCTGGTCTTGCACGAGGAGGTGCGCGGCAACGCCCGGATCCGCCGGGTCGCCGATTTCCTCACGGAGGCGCTCGGCGGCCTGCTGCGGGGCTGAGGGCGGGTCCGTCCCGGCCTCACGCCGGCTGGCGCTGCACCGGGGCGAGGCCGAACCGGATGATCTCGTGGGGCAGGCGGTCGAGCGGCAGGACCTTGACGGCGGCGCCGCGCTCGATCGCCTCCTTGGGCATGCCGAACACCACGCAGCTCTCCTCGTCCTGCGCCACCGTGAGAGCCCCGGCCCGGCGCATCTCCAGCAGGCCGTTGGCGCCGTCGTCGCCCATGCCGGTCATGATGATGCCGAGCGCGTTGGCGCCGGCGCATTGCGCGGCCCCGCGGAACAGCACGTCCACCGAGGGACGGTGGCGCGAGACCAGCGGGCCGTCCTTCACCGCCACGGTGTAGCGGTTGCCGCTGCGCTGGAGCAGCAGGTGCCGGCCGCCCGGCGCGATCAGGGCCAGGCCGGGGCCGACCGCGTCGCCGTCCTCCGCCTCCTTCACGGCGATGGCGCAGAGACCGTCGAGCCGTTTGGCGAAGGCCGCCGTGAAATGCTCGGGCATGTGCTGGACGATCACGAGCCCCGGGCAATCGACCGGCAGCGCTTCGAGCACGTCGCGCAGGGATTCCGTGCCGCCCGTGGAGGCGCCGATGCAGATGATCGGCTCGGTCCCGGCCAGGGTCCGGGTGCGGCCCGAGGGCGGCAGCACGGCGTCGGCGGTGAGCTTGGCCTCGACCGCCCGGAAGGCCGGACGGCTCACGCGCAGCTTCGCCCCGGCGGCGGCCCGCACCGCGTCGCAGACCCGGACGGAGGATTCCATCAGGAACTGGCGGGTGTCGACGCGGGGCTTCGGGAGGACGTCCACCGCCCCCGCTTCCAGCACGTCGAACAGCGTCCGCGAGCCGTCGTCGGTGAGCGTCGAGCAGACGATCACCGGGATCGGCCGTTGCGCCATGATCTTGCGCAGGAAGGTCAGCCCGTCCATCCGGGGCATCTCGAGGTCGAGGATGATGACGTCCGGGACCTCGTCGTGGATACGCCGGGCCGCGATGAACGGGTCCGCCGCCGTGCCCAGCACCGCGATGTCGGGGGCCGCCTCCAGGATGCCCACCAGGGTCTGCCGGACCGAGGCGGAATCGTCCACGATCAGGACGCGGATCGGCGCGGGCTGCCTCACGCGACCGCGCCCTTCGCCCGGGCGAAGATCGTCGAGGACACCTGCACCAGGCCCGGCACCCCGGCCCCGGCCATCGATTCCGAGTGGCCGACCACAAGGAAGCCGCCGGGCTGCAGATGCGTGGCGAGCCGGGACAGCACCGCCCGCTGGGTGTCCTTGTCGAAGTAGATCAGCACGTTGCGGCAGAAGATGACGTCGATGTCGTGGTCGACCGGGTACTGGGCGTTCATCAGGTTCAGGTGCTTGAAGTGCACGCGGGCCCGCAGCTCCGGCACGATCCGCCCGACCTTCAAGCCCGGGTCCCGGGCATGCATCACGTAGCGCCGGCGGAAATGCGACGGCACCGCCTGGAGGACGTCGTCCGGGTAGATGCCGTCCGCGGCGACCCGCAGGACCTCGGTGGAGACGTCGGTGCCGAGGATCGCGTAATCGAGGGCTTGCCCGGCCATCGCCATGTCGTGCAGCACCATGGCCAGGGTGTAGGCCTCGGCCCCCGTGGAGGCGGCGGCGCTCCACAGCTTGAGGCGGCCCTGGGTGGCACCGGTCCGGCGCAGCATCGGCACCAGCTCGTCCCGGAGCTGGTCGAAATGCGCGGGCTCCCGGAAGAAGTCGGTCTTGTTGGTGGTGACGCAGTCGATGATGTGGACGAGTTCCCGCTCGAGGTTGCCCTCATCGAAGACGTGCCGCCCGTAGGCGGACAGGGATTCGATATCGAGGGCGCGCATGCGCTTGCGCAGCCGCCCCTCCACCATGGTGCGCTTGGCCGCGGGGATCTGGATCCCGACCCGGTCCTGGATCAGGTCGGCGACGCTCTCGAAATGACGGTCGCTCAGCTGCGGCATGGCATCGATCCCCGTACGGCGTTCAGGCTGCGAGCGCGGGGAGCAGCAGGGCCGGGTCGTCGCCCGCCATCAGCGCCTTGAGGTCGAACACGACCACGAAGGCCTCGCCCCGGCGGCCGATGCCGGCGATGTAGGTCGAGCGCCAGCGGCCGCCGACATCGGGGGCGGGCTCCAGCTCGGCGCTGTCGAGCTCGGCCACCTCGATCACCCGGTCGGCCACGAAGCCGACCCGCATCTCCCGCGTCCCCATGGGAATGTTGAGCAGGATGATCCGGGTCGCCGGGGTCACGTCGATCGCCGGCAGGCCGAGCTTGGTGCGCAGGTCGACCACGGGGTAGCTCTGCCCGCGCACGTCGATCATGCCGACCAGGAACGGCGGCGCCTGCGGCAGGGCCGCCGGCGCGCGGTAATCGAGGATCTCGTGCACGGATTCGATGGCGATCCCGAAGATCTCGCGATCGAGGCCGAGGGTCAGGTATTGCCACACGCTGGACATGCTGGTCTCCGGCTGGGCCGCTGCCGGTCGGGTCCTGCCCGATCGGGGGACACGGGCCTTCACCGCGGCGAGATGGGGATTCAGGGAAGGAACCGCGCGGAAAAAACGCCCGCGCGGTGCCGGGGCCGTTCAGGCGGCGCGGACGAAGTCGGCGTCGCGGGCGTCGCCATCGCCCATGTCGAGGTCGAAGCCGCTCCCCGCAGCCAGGGTCGGCCGGCCGGCGCGGGCCCTCACGCCGGCCTTACCGCCGGTCTTGCTTCCGGGCTTGCCCTCGGTCTTGGCCTTGGCCGGCGCGCCCATCCGGGCCGCCGTCGCCCGCAGCTGCGTCGCCGCCGCGTCGATGCGGATTTCCGCCTCGTCGACGCGGAAGTAGGCGATGGTCGCCTGGAGCCGCTCGGCCTGGTTGGCCAGCTCGTCCGAGGTCGCCGAGACCTGCTCGGAGGCGCTGGCGTTCTGCTGCGTGACCTTGTCGAGCTGCTGGATCGCCTGGTTGATCTGCGCCGAGCCGACATCCTGCTCCCGGCACGCC
>NZ_JAKSYJ010000259.1 GCF_022829365.1 Methylobacterium sp. J-077
CTCTACTTCTCGACGCTCTCGGCGACCCTGAGCGCCCCGACCCGGGACGCCCTGGCCCGCGCCGTCTCCCCGCAGGACTGGAACACCCTGTTCCTGTCCGCCCCCGAATTCATGCGCTGAAGGCCGCCCATGGACCCGCGCGACCCGCCCCGCCGCGCCCTGATCCGAGCCTCCCTCGCGCTCGGCCTGTCCACCGTCGCCGGCCGGGTCTGGGCCGCGCCGAAGGCGGATGCGCGCCTGCTCGTGGTGTTCCTGCGCGGCGCCTACGACGCGGCCAACGTCGTGATCCCGACGGGCAGCGACTTCTACTACCGCGCCCGGCCGACCCTCGCGGTCGCCCGGCCGGATGCGGCCGACCCGGCGGCGGCGCTGGCGCTCGACGCCGACTGGAGCCTCCACCCGAGCTTGCGCGACACGATCCTGCCGCTCTACGCCCGGGGGCAGGCCGCCTTCGTGCCGTTCGCCGGCACCGACGACCTCACGCGCAGCCATTTCGATACCCAGGACACGATCGAGCTCGGGCAGACGGTCGGCGCCTCCCGCGACTACAATTCGGGCTTCATGGCCCGGCTCGCCGCGGAGCTGACGCGGACGCGCCCGATCGCCTTCACCGAGCAGATCCCGCTGATCTTCCGCGGCACCGAGACGGTGCCCAACATCGCGATCAACGAGGTCGCCAAGCCCGGGATCGACGCGCGCCAGGCCGGGCTGATCACGGCGATGTACCGCGACACCCCGCTGGCCGCTTCGGTGGCCGAGGGGTTCCGCGTGCGCGACGCGGTCTACCAGTCGGTCTCGGAGCATCAGGCCGAGGCCGACCGCGGCGCCGTCTCGCCGAAGGGCTTCGCGCGCTCGGCCCGGCGCATCGGCCGGCTGATGCGCGAGTCGTTCAACCTCGGCTTCGTCGACGTCGGCGGCTGGCACACGCACGTGAACCAGGGCGCCGCCACCGGCTCCCTCGCCGACCGGATCGGCGAGCTCGGCCGCGGGCTGGCCGGCTTCGTCGAGGAGGTCGGCCCCGCCTGGAACGACACGGTGGTGGTCGTGCTCTCCGAGTTCGGCCGCACCTTCCGCGAGAATGGCAACCGCGGCACCGATCACGGGCACGGCAGCGTCTACTGGGTGCTGGGCGGTGCCGTGCGCGGCGGCCGCATCGCCGGGCCGCAG
>NZ_JAKSYJ010000231.1 GCF_022829365.1 Methylobacterium sp. J-077
CGGATCGGGCATCTACGCGGACGACACGGCGGCGCAGATGCGCCCGACCCTGATGCGTCTACTAGGAGGTGCATCCATCGTCGCCGCGATGATCGGTCTTTTCGCTACGCTCATAGGCCGTAGCGTAGTGCGGCCGCTACACGCCATGACGGCATTCATGACCAATCTCGCCGCAGGAGATCTAAGCCGAGAGGTGCCAGGCGCGGAACGCCGCGATGAGATCGGCGCGATGGCATCGGCAGTTCAGATCTTCAAAGACGGCCTGATCCGCATGAAGGCGTTGGAAGAAGAGACCGCGGAGGCCCGCCTAGCAGCCGAGGAACAGCGCAAGGCCGGCATGCGCCAGATGGCCGACAGCTTCGAACAGGAGGTCGGCGGCATCATCGGCATGGTGTCTTCG
>NZ_JAKSYJ010000232.1 GCF_022829365.1 Methylobacterium sp. J-077
AAGCGTGGGTCTGACGCAATCTCGATGCAGGGCGGCTCATGGTGTGCCGATCAGCCGAGCTTCGATCAGGTCGAGTTTGGCACGGCCGAACATCTGCCGCTTCACGAGCTTCAGGCGGGTGATCTGCCCTTCGGTCTGGCCGTTCGACCATGGTTGTGTGAGAGCTGCAGCGACGGCCGCCTTGTCCCTGACCAGGCCGCCGGCGAAGGACGCCAGAAGGCTTCGGGCCGCGGCCTCGATCCAGGTGTCGAGATCCGGTCGACCCCGTGCGCGGATCATGGCCTGGAAGCGCGACAACAGGGCCCTTGCCTCGTCGAGCCTCGGCACCTCCGCCTCGATCGTCGCCACGAGGACGGCTTCGGCCTTCGTCAGGCTGTCCCGCCCCGTCGTCATCAGCCGGGAGAGGATCCGTGCTGACGGCACCTTGCTGGGAGCGCCCTCCGGCGCCCGCTCACTGCGTCGCCTCCGCGTCGCCCATTCCCCGACTACCCGCAGGCTGCCGGTGAACCCGCTCGCGCGAAGCCGCCGCCAGAGTTCAGCCCCGTTGCGGCAGCCGGCCGCCCATTCGGCATCGAGCCGGGGCAGATAGGCGTCCAGGCTGCTCTGGCGGGCGCGGAAGACGTCGCCGGTCAGACCGCGCAGCACGTCGCGCACGAGCTTGCGACTGTGCCCGGTCGTCCGGGCAATCGTCTTGATCGGCATGCCCTGTCGCGACAGAGCCAGGATCGCCTCGCCCGTCGCCTCCCTCCGAGGATAACCGTCGTACTGCAGGCGCTCGGCGCAGGTCAGCCGTTCGGGATCGACCGTCGCGGCTCCCACCGCGATGCGGATGGCGGCCATCGACTTGCGCACGGCGTCGAGGAAGGCGGCGCTGGCATTCTCCATCAAGTGCCATCGGTCGGCGACCTGAAGGGCATGGGGCAGCGCTCGCGTCGTCGCCTCGCCGTAGCAACCCCCGCGGTCGCGGGCGACGACGGTGATCTCGGGATGGGCCGCAAGCCGCGCCTCGACGGTGCCGCTCTCCCGATCCGG
>NZ_JAKSYJ010000234.1 GCF_022829365.1 Methylobacterium sp. J-077
AACGCCATCGCCATCAGGAGTTCATCCGCTTCCTCAACGCCGTCGAGAAAACCGTCCCGGCCAGCAAGGCCATGCACGTGATCCTCGATAACTACGCGGCCCACAAGCACCCCAAGGTCATCGCCTGGCTGGCTCGCCACCTGATCGGCCCCCACGAGGTGGTCCGAGGGTAAAGTTAGTGCACGGGGCCTGTGGAGTTGACCCTGTTTGTGGTCCACGGCCTATGCAAGTTTTCGGGCTGTGACAGCTTGGTTGGCGAAAGCTCGGGGCGTCAAGCCGCCCAGGGCCGTGTGGGGTCGATCTTCGTTATAGTGGCACCTCCAGTCCTCGATGCGCTCGCGGGCATCGGCCAGCGACAGGAACCACGAGGCGTTCAGACATTCCGCCCGTAGGCGGCCGTTGAACGACTCGATGTAGGCGTTGTCGGTCGGTTTGCCCGGTCGTGAGAAGTCGATCTCGACCCCGTTCAGGTATGCCCACTGGTCGAGCATGCGCCCGGCGAACTCCGGTCCATTGTCCACCCGTAGGCTCTTTGGACGACCGCGGAGCTTCACCAGTGCGTCCAGGGCCTCGATCACCTGGAAGGCGCGAACGTTGGCTCTCGGTGTGAGCGAGAGCGCCTCTCGCGTATGGCAATCGACCACCGTCAGGATCCGGAACGGACGTCCGTCGAAGATGCGATCAGACATAAAGTCCATGGCCCAGACCTCGTTGGGTCCGCCGATCGCCGGCCGCCCTTGCCGGTAGCGCCAAGCCCGTTTGCGTTCGGGCAGCTTGGGCCAGATCGACAGCCCCTCGTCGCGATAGATCCGGTAGGTGCGCTTGTGGTTCACCTCCCAGCCCTCCCGTCGCAGTAGGATATGCAACCGTCGGTAGCCGTAGCGCACCCGCGCGGCAGCGAGTTCCTTCAGCCGCATCCGCAGCGCAACCTGCGGGTCAGAGCGCTTCCTGTAACGCTGGGACGAGCGGCCAAAACCGGTGGCCTGGCAGGCCCGACGCTCGCTGATGCCATAGGCCACCTGCAGGTGGCCGGCGACTTCACGGCGAGCGCCGGGCCTTACCACTTTCGCTTCAGGACATCCTGCAACATCGAGCGGTCCAGCGTCAGGTCGGCCACCAATCGTTTGAGCTTGCTGTTCTCGTCCTCCAGCTGCTTGAGCCGCCGGATCTCCGGCACGCCCATGCCGACGACCTGCTTCTTCCAGCGGTAAAACGTCGGCTCGGACACGCCCATCTTCCGGCAGACCTCATCCACCGTCGCACCATACTCCGCCTGCCGCAGGGCAAAGGCGATCTGTTCGTTCGTGAAGCGTTTGCGAGGCATGGCATCCACCCTCCTTCAGGGTTCAGGATGCCCGAAAAACTTGCGCTCAGCGTGGACCAGTTTGCTGGGTCAGGGTCAGGCCGCTCCGCCACGGGTAGCTTGGCCGGCGGAGCTGGTCGGGCGAGCGCAGCCGGCCAAGCGGAGAAGGCTTGCACGAACACCTCCGGGGCCGGCGGCCGGTATCCCGGTGAGGCGTGCGGGCGTACGGTGTTGTAGTGACGTCGCCAGCTTTCGATGACGACCTGCGCTTCCCTAAGTGTGTAGAAGATCTCGCCGTTGAGGAGTTCGTCGCGAAGCCGTGCGTTGAAGCTTTCGACGTAGCCATTCTCCCACGGTGAGCCCGGAGTGATGTAGGCCGTCTTTGCTCCGACGCCGGTAATCCAAGCTTGTACGATCTTCGCAACGAACTCCGGGCCGTTATCCGAACGGACATGGCTAGGTACGCCACGCAGGATGAACAGATCCGAGAGCACGTCGATCACATCGACCGCTTTGAGCTTGCGGGCAACCCGGATCGCCAAGCATTCATGCGTGAACTCGTCGACGACGTTGAGCATCCGGATCTTGCGTCCATCATGTGTGCGCGCCTCGACGAAGTCGTACGACCACACGTGATTGGGGTGTTCCGGGCGAAGACGGATACAGGAGCCGTCGTTGTCCCAGATCCGCCCCCGCTTGGGCTGCTTGGCCGGGACCTTCAGACCCTCACGCCGCCAGATCCGCTCGACGCGTTTGTCGTTGACGAACCACCCGGCCGCCTTCAGCAGCGCGCTGATCTTCCGGTAGCCGTAGCGACCGTACCGCTCCGCCAGCGCGATGAGGTCGGCCGTCAGCGCCTCTTCGTCGTCGCGCCCCCGCGGCACCTTGCGCTGTGTCGAGCGATGCTGACCGAGCGCCCGGCAGGCGCGA
>NZ_JAKSYJ010000237.1 GCF_022829365.1 Methylobacterium sp. J-077
GCCTCAAACTGATCAAGCGGAGCATGTACGGCCGCGCGAAGTTCGATCTTCTGCGCCAGCGTGTCCTCCATGCCGCCTGAGGTCGACCCGTAGAGCTTGGCCGTACGAAGGCTCGCCAGCACCGAAAGTGCGGATGAACCCGAACTTTGACCCCCTGGATGGGTATGGCGGGACGCCCCTGATCAGCCCGGCGAAGTGGGTCGGGGTGGCGCAGCCGGGCTGATCAGGGGTCCAGCCAGCGCGATGTGTGCGCCGGCCTCAGGCGCGGTTCTTGAAGCGCCAACTCTCGTTGCCGGTCTCGACGATCTCGCAGTGGTGGGTGAGCCGGTCGAGCAGCGCCGTGGTCATCTTAGCGTCGCCGGCGAACACGCTCGGCCATTCCCCGAAGGCGAGATTGGTGGTGATCACGATCGAGGTGGTCTCGTAGAGCTTGCTGATCAGGTGGAACAGGAGCTGGCCGCCCGACTGCGCGAACGGCAGATAGCCGAGTTCGTCGAGCACCACGAGATCGAGCCGGGCGAGATGGTCGGCGATGCGGCCCTGCCGGCCGGCCCGTGCCTCTGCTTCGAGCCGGTTGACGAGGTCGACGACGTTGTAGAACCGGCCCCGCGCGCCATCCCGGATGCAGGCCCGCGCGATGGCGATGGCGAGAGGTGGGTCTTGCCGGTGCCGGTGCCGCCGACGAGCACGACGTTGCGCTGATGCGCCAGGAACTCCCCGCCGGCGAGATCACGCACCAGCCCCTCGTTGATCGGAGTGCCGTCGAAGGCGAACTCGGCGATGTCCTTGGCCAGGGGCAGCTTGGCGATCGTCATCTGGTAGCGGATCGAGCGTGCCTGCTTCTCGGAGATCTCGGCCTGGAGCAGGTCGCCGACGATCTGCTGCGGCTCGTGGGTGCGCTTGAGCGCAATCTTGATGATCTCGTCGTAGGCTGCCTTCATCCCGAAGAGCTTCAGCTCGCCCATGGTGGTGAGGATGTGCTGGCGTTCCATCATAGGGCTCTCCTCAGGCTGTCGTAGCGGGCACAGTCGGCGACCGGCTCGTGGCGCAGCCGCAGGCTCTCGGGCGTCAGGATGGTGACGGGCGCGGTCGGCTCGCGCTGCCGGGCGAGGATGTTGAGGACGACGTCGGCCGAGTGGACGCCCTCGCGCAGGGCCTCGGCACAGGCCGCCTCGACGGCCGGCAACCCGTCGGCGAGCACGGCGGTGAGGATCTCCACCATCTGCCGGTCACCCCCGGCACTGCCGGCGAGCTTGCGTCGGACCCGGTCGAGGGCGGCAGGCAGCACCCAGTCCTTGAACGGTGCGCCGTTCCGGAGCGCGCCGGGTTTGCGGGCGAGCACGGGGACATAGTGCCAGGGATCGAACACGGTCTGATCCCGGCCGAAGGCGCGCTCGTGCTCGGCGACGATGCGCCCGTCCTGCCGGATCTCGATGCGCCCGGCGTACGCCCGCACCTCGACCGGTCGACCGATGGCCGAGGCCATGACCGAGTAGCGGTTGTTGTCGAAGCGCACGAGGCAGGTCGTGGACACCGAGGCGGTGATGGCGTGGAAGCCGTCGAAGCGACCGGCATAGGGAACGAGGGCTGCCCGCTCGGCCTCGAACCGCTCCCAGACGGTGCGTTCGCGCTCTTCGGGATGAGGATGCACCTTGGCGTAGGCGATCACCTGATCGAGCAGGAGCGCGTTCAGCTCCTCGTAGCTCTTCACCCGGACGCGCGGGGTGAAGAAGCGCTCGCGCACCAGCCCGACCTGGTTCTCGACCTGCCCCTTCTCCCAGCCCGAGGCCGGCGTGCAGGCGACCGGATCGACGAGGTAGTGCGAGCACATCTGCAGGAAGCGGCGGTTGTAGGCGCGCTCGCGCCCGACGAAGATCGTCTCCACCGCGGTCTTCATGTTGTCGTAGATGCCGCGCTGGCAGGTGCCTTGGAAGAACGCGAACGCCCGGTCGTGGGCGTCGAACACCATCTCCTGGCTCTCGCGCGGATAGGCCCGCACGAACAGCATGCGCGAGTGGCAGAGCCGGACGTGGGCGACCTTGACCGTGACGGTCGTGCCGCCGATCAGCACGATCTCGTGGCTCCAGTCGAACTGGTAGGCCTCGCCCGGAGCGAAGGTGAGCGGCACGAAGGCCTGCGCCGTGACCGAGGCCCGCTCGCGCTTCCAGGTTTTGGCATAGCGGCGAACGGCATCGTAGCCGCCCTCGTAGCCGAGCCCGCGCAGCGCCTCGTATACCAACCCTCGTTAAGTGGGACTCACGGGGTAGCCTCGGCGGCTGAGGGGTGATTCTGTCTTTGGGTTTGGAGCCCGAGGAGGATGTCATGGCTGCTCCGGTACCGCTGCGGTCAGACTTTGACGCTGACGGTCTGCGC
>NZ_JAKSYJ010000239.1 GCF_022829365.1 Methylobacterium sp. J-077
GCCTCAAACTGATCAAGCGGAGCATGTACGGCCGCGCGAAGTTCGATCTTCTGCGCCAGCGTGTCCTCCATGCCGCCTGAGGTCGACCCGTAGAGCTTGGCCGTACGAAGGCTCGCCAGCACCGAAAGTGCGGATGAACCCCATTCCAACGCCTTTTGACATCCAAGGAGATGAAGACTGCCGGCCAGACGCTGGCCATGAACCTGTGGAAGCGGGCCAAGCGCGAGGCTACCCTCCGGTTCGCCCACGAGCGCGAGGCGGCCGAAGTCCTGCGCGCCGAGGAGACCGAGGACCGCAAACACCTGCTCTCGCTGATCGAGAAGCTCCAAGCCGAGAGCGTCGCCCTTTTTGCACGCGCACAGGCCGCCGACGCCGAGTGCGAGCGGGTCCAGGGTCGGCTGACGAAGGTCGAGAACCAACTCGAACGCTTCCGCGTCGAGGAGTTCTGGGACCGCGTCATGCAGGAAGTTGCCGAATTACTCCCCTACCAGGGCGCCATGACCCCGGCGGAGATCCTGCCCGAACCCCGTACCTGGAACTCCCGACCGGCCTCCCTCGACGCGGTGCTGGAACGGGCCAACGACCTCATCTTCGCCAGCCCGCCGCGCCGGGCGATTGCCGGCCTCAGGCGCGAGTACGACCTGCGGCAAAAGCTCGACCCGGGCGGACCCAAGGTGACGTTGCTTCATCTCGTCTACCAATCCGGCGCCGACGAACTCGCCGCCAAGAGCTTCGACTTCTCGCGCTTATCAATCCGGGACCGTTGGGCCGCTGGCGGACGCGATGCGGTCGCCGGCCTTGAGCTGCTGCCGATAAGCGATCCTGGGAGCGGTCGCTTCAACTATGTCACCCTTACTGCGCCTGCCATAACGGCTCCCGCAGGCGGCGACCGGCCATGATCAAGACGCCGGAAGTATGAGCACCGGAATTCCCCAGCAAGAGGCGGGGCCGAGCGGGTTTAGCTGTTGAGACCGGGCCGCTCGGCCCCTATCGAAGCATGGACCCTGGGAAGGATTTGCACTTCGATTCTGTCTGCGTCGCGGGCCCTGGCGGTTCGCGACGCGAGAGCGTGTCCGCTCAGCCCTTGCGCACCAGCGGCGTCACGACAGGCGCGGCGGCGGGCGGCGTGTAGAGCGGAACGATGAACCGGATGAAGCCGTCCGTCGAGTAGTTGTCGCGGGTCCGGCCCAGCGCATTCGTGTACTGAGCGCCGGTGACCACGTCGCGCGCGACGTAGGCCTGAACGGTAAAGGCCTTGAAGTCGTAGCCGACGAGGCCGCCGACGGCGAAGCGGCCACGGTTATTGTACGCCGCGCTGAACTGGCTGATGTCGAAGTTGTAGGTGCCGTAGGCGATGGGACCGATCTCGAAGTTTCCGAACTTCTTGGTGGCGGTCAGATCGAGCAGGATTGCGTCCGAGAGGCGGATCGGGCCGATTGCGGCGCCGACCGGACCGCCGAAGCGGCCTGGCGTGTCGTAGACGTTGCCCGTCAGGTTAGCGGTGATGTTCCAGCCGTCGCCGGTGTAACTGCCCGCAACGCCGAAGCGGTAGGTGTTTGAGGAGAACTGCGGCAGCACCGGCGTACCGCTGAGGCCGGTGCCGAGCGAGCCGCGGCCAGCATCGAGGTCGTTCAGGTGAACGCCGCCCAGGAAGCTCACGCCGAAGTTGCCGCCGAGGTCAAATGCCCAAATGCCGGCCAGCAGGGTGCCGACATTGACCGAGATGTCCTTGTTACGTTGGCCGGCGCCATTGCGGGTGAAGGCAAACACGGTGGGCTGGGCGACTAGCGCCTCGATGCGGCCGCCGAGCGGCGTCAGCGGCGTCGACCACAGCAGGAACGGGACGTTGATCGCGGTGTCGGGCGAGAAGGGCTGGTCGGTGCGGCGATAGATGAAGGTGTCCACCGCGTAGAGACCTTCGGGTAGCGGCGCGCCGGCGGCGAGGCCGACCTGCTCGCCGGGAACCGTGGTCGACTGCGCGAAGGCCGCGGTCGCACTCAACGCGACGGCCGCGGCTCCCGCGAGAGTCGCCGTAATCCTGTTCAGCATCCTCAATCCCCTTCTCGCCGGACGCAGGCCGAGCGCTCCCGTTCGCCGAACGGGTTCGGCGCAGGTATTGGCAGTTTGTGTTGTTGGACCGCACGGTCTTAGTTGTATGGAAACGCGATCAATTTGTATGCATCTCCATCGACATCACGAGTGTGCCATAGAATTACTGCAAGTCTACTTTAATCTCCGCGGTATAGGTGCGGGGATCAGTTCGTGTTGCAGCAAAAACACGATGGAAGATGTGGAGGCTGTATCTACGAGGCAATCAAAGCCGTGCGCCTCCCACGCTGCTCAAGACGTGAGCAAACAAGGCCGGTACGCGAGCGCCCGCGAGACGTGCAAATGCACCGACGACGTTCACGACCGCGACCCGCAATGCGAGCGACTGTCACGGGCTTTGACTCGACAAGATGGGTCCGGACCTCGGCAAGAAGCCTGCCATCTGCCGAGGTCCCGAGCAGGGCGCGATGGCGGCAGGTCGTTTCCTGTCCTGAGGCCAGGGTTCTGCCGACGAGGTCGTCACCGACCGCAATGTTCGCGTGGGGAACCCTTTTTGGAGCCGGACTTCGGAGAGACCGTCCTGGCGGAAATACGGCATGCCCGGAACGTAAGGGCTTGCATCCGAAGGCGAACCAGCCCCGTACGGTCTCGTGAGCAAGCTCACCGACCTTCTCCTACGAGGGAGTGCAAGGCGGGGTGGCTAAACCCATTCAAGGCTTAGAACGTCTAACAAAACCATCGTTCGATGAAGCGCCAAACGATGAGGGCTGCGGCCAGGGTCGAGAAGGCGAGATGGATGTCGGCCCGTCGCTCGTAGCGGATGGCGAGGCGGCGGAACTTGGCGAACCAGGCCAGCGTCCGCTCCACGACCCACCTGTGTCGGCCCAGACGTTGGCTGCTCTCGATCCCGCGCCGGG
>NZ_JAKSYJ010000242.1 GCF_022829365.1 Methylobacterium sp. J-077
TGCCGGGCGACAACGTGACCATGGACGTCACGCTGATCGTGCCGGTGGCCATGGAGGAGAAGCTGCGCTTCGCCATCCGCGAGGGCGGCCGCACCGTCGGCGCCGGCGTCGTCGCCGCCATCAACGACTAAGCCAGGACAGCATCCTTAGCAGGGCGCGGCGGGGACAGATCCTCGCACTCCCCGCCGTCCCTCTCAAGGTTTCAGGATTATGAACGGTCAGAACATCCGCATCCGCCTCAAGGCGTTCGATCACCGCATCCTCGATGCGTCGACCAAGGAGATCGTCTCCACGGCCAAGCGCACCGGCGCGACCATCCGGGGTCCGATCCCGCTGCCGACGCATATCGCGAAGTTCACCGTGAACCGCTCGCCGCACATCGACAAGAAGTCGCGCGAGCAGTTCGAGATGCGCACGCACAAGCGCGTGCTCGATATCGTCGATCCGACGCCGCAGACCGTGGACGCGCTGATGAAGCTCGACCTCGCCGCCGGCGTGGACGTGGAGATCAAGCTCTAAGTCCCGCCGGGATTTAGAGCTTACCGTTTCATCGCGCGAGGGAGAGACCTATGCGCTCAGGCGTCATCGCACAGAAGGTCGGCATGACCCGCGTCTTCACAGACGCGGGGGAGCATGTCCCCGTCACAGTGCTTAAGATCGATCAGTGCCAGGTGGTGGCCCACCGCACCGTCGAGAAGAATGGCTACGTCGCCCTCCAGGTCGGCGTCGGCAAGGCCAAGGTCAAGAACGTGTCGGCGGCCGAGCGCGGTCGCTTCGCGGTCGCCAAGGTCGAGCCGAAGAAGAAGATCGCCGAGTTCCGCGTGTCCGAGGACGCGCTGATCCCGGTCGGCGCGGAGATCACCGCGGACCATTTCATCCCGGGTCAGTTCGTCGACGTGACGGGCACGACCACGGGTAAGGGCTTCGCCGGCGGTATCAAGCGCTGGAACTTCGGCGGTCTGCGCGCCACGCACGGCGTGTCGATCTCACATCGTTCGATCGGTTCGACCGGCGGCCGTCAGGACCCGGGCAAGACCTTCAAGAACAAGAAGATGCCGGGTCACCTCGGTGTCGAGCGGGTCACCACCCAGAACCTGCGCGTCGTGCGCACCGATCCCGAGCGCGGCCTGATCCTGGTCGAGGGCGCGGTTCCGGGCGTCGCCGGCGGCTGGATCCAGATCCGCGACGCGGTGAAGCGCAAGCTCCCCGCCGACGTGCCGCTGCCGGGCAAGTTCCGTGAGAACGGCGCTGCCCCCGAGTCCGCCCAGACTGCCCCCGAGGCCCCTGCGGCTGAGGAGACCGCCTGATGAAGCTCGATATCACCACACTCGACGGCGCCGGTGCAGGCTCGGTCGATCTGAACGAGGAGATCTTCGGCCTTGAGCCGCGGGCCGACCTCCTGCAGCGCATGGTCCGCTGGCAGCTCGCCAAGCGTCGCGCCGGCACCCATGCGGTGAAGAACCGCTCGGACGTGAACCGGACCCGCAAGAAGCTGTACAAGCAGAAGGGCACCGGCAACGCCCGTCACGGCGCCGCTTCGGCGCCTCAGTTCCGCGGTGGCGGACGCGCGTTCGGGCCGGTCGTGCGCGACCATAGCCACGACCTTCCCAAGAAGGTCCGTGCGCTCGCCCTGCGCCACGCCCTGTCGGCCAAGGCCAAGGCCTCGACCCTGATCGTCGTCGACGATATCAAGATCGAGGATCACAAGACCAAGGGTCTCATCGAGCGCTTCGGCAAGATGGGTCTCTCGAACGCGCTGATCATCGGCGGTGCCGAGGTCGACGTGAATTTCGGCCGCGCCGCGCGTGCCATCCCGCAGATCGACGTGCTGCCCGTGCAGGGCATCAACGTCTACGACATCCTGCGCCGCAACACGCTCGTCCTGACAAAGGCCGCCGTCGACGCGCTGGAGGAGCGTTTCAAATGAGTGCCGATCCGCGCCACTACGACATCATCGTCTCCCCGGTCATTACCGAGAAGGCGACGAACCTGACCGAGCAGAACAAGGTCGTCTTCCGGGTCGCCCCCAAGGCGACCAAGCCTCAGATCAAGGAAGCGGTCGAGAAGTTGTTCGACGTGAAGGTCACGGCGGTGAACACCCTCGTGACCAAGGGCAAGAAGAAGATTTTCCGCGGTCTCCGCGGGCAGCGCTCCGACGTGAAGAAGGCGATCGTCACCCTGGCCGAGGGCCACACGATCGACGTCACGACCGGGCTCTGAGGACGGGTTTTAGGGATCCAAGCCGATGGCCTTGAAGACATTCAAACCGGTCACGCCGAGCCTGCGCCAGCTCGTGCTCGTCGACCGCCGTGAGCTCTACAAGGGCAAGCCGGTGAAGGCGTTGACGGAGGGCAAGAGCTCCTCCGGCGGCCGTAACAACTTGGGTCGCATCACTGTCCGCTTCCGCGGCGGCGGTCACAAGCGCGTGCTGCGCAACGTGGACTTCAAGCGCCGCGAGCAGCCGGGCGTCGCCGCGACCGTCGAGCGGATCGAGTACGATCCGAACCGCACGGCCTTCATCGCCCTGATCAACTTCCCCGACGGGAAGCAGAGCTACATCATCGCTCCGCAGCGCCTGCAGCCGGGTGACAAGGTGGTGACCGGCGAGAACGTCGACATCAAGCCGGGCAATGCCGGTCCGGTCGGCTCGATGCCGGTGGGCACGATCGTCCACAACGTCGAGCTGAAGATCGGCAAGGGCGGCGCGATCGCCCGCTCGGCCGGGAACTACGCCCAGATCGTCGGGCGCGACCAGGGCTACGTGACGCTGCGCCTCAACTCGGGCGAGCAGCGCCTCGTGCACGGCCAGTGCTTCGCGACCGTCGGTGCGGTGTCGAACCCGGACCACATGAACATCTCGCTCGGCAAGGCCGGGCGCAACCGGTGGCTCGGCAAGCGCCCGCATAACCGTGGCGTGGCCATGAACCCCGTGGATCACCCGCACGGCGGCGGCGAGGGCCGTACCTCGGGCGGCCGCAACCCGGTCACGCCGTGGGGCGTGCCCACCAAGGGGAAGAAGACCCGGTCCAACAAGCGGACCGACGTGTTCATCCTGTCCAGCCGCCACAACCGCAAGAAGTAATCGCTATGGCACGCTCTCTCTGGAAGGGGCCGTTCGTCGACGGCTACCTCTTCAAGAAGGCCGAAGCGGCGCGGGGCTCCTCGCGCTCAGAGGTCATCAAGATCTGGAGCCGCCGCTCCACGATCCTCCCGCAGTTCGTCGGGCTCACCTTCGGTGTGCACAACGGGCAGAAGCACATCCCGGTCTACGTCTCCGAGGAGATGGTGGGGCACAAGTTCGGCGAGTTCTCGCCGACCCGCACCTTCCACGGGCACGCGGCCGACAAGAAGGCGAAGAGGCGCTGAGATGGGCAAGCAAGCCACCCCCCGCGCGCTCCCCGAGAACGAGGCCAAGGCGGTCGCGCGCATGCTGCGCGTCAGCCCGCAGAAGCTCAACCTCGTGGCGCAGATGATCCGCGGCAAGAAGGTCGACACCGCGTTGGCCGACCTGGAGTTCTCGCGCAAGCGCATCTCGACCGAGGTCAAGAAGTGCCTCGAGAGCGCGATCGCGAACGCCGAGAACAATCACGACCTGGATGTCGACGATCTCGTCGTGTCCCAGGCGTTCGTGGGCAAGGCCCTCGTGCTCAAGCGCTTCCATGCCCGCGCCCGCGGCCGTGGCGCGCGCATCCTGAAGCCCTTCTCGAACCTGACCATCGTGGTTCGCGAAGTCCGCCAGGCCGAAGCGGCTTAAGGAGGATCTCATGGGCCAGAAAGTCAATCCGATCGGTCTCCGTCTCGGTATCAACCGGACCTGGGACTCCCGCTGGTTCGCCGGCAAGGGCGAGTACGCCAAGCTGATGCACGAGGACGTCGCGATCCGCGCCGCACTCATGAAGCAGCTGAAGCAGGCCGCCGTCTCGAAGATCGTCATCGAGCGTCCGCACCGGAAGTGCCGGGTCACCATCCACTCGGGTCGTCCGGGCGTGGTGATCGGCAAGAAGGGCGCGGATATCGAGAAGCTGCGCAAGCTCGTCGGCACGATGACCAAGGCCGACGTGACGATCAACATCGTCGAGGTGCGCAAGCCCGAGATCGACGCCACTCTGGTGGCCGACTCGATCGCCCAGCAGCTCGAGCGCCGCGTCGCCTTCCGTCGCGCCATGAAGCGCGCCGTGCAGTCCGCGATGCGTCTCGGTGCCGAGGGCATCCGGATCAACTGCTCGGGCCGCCTCGGCGGCGCCGAGATCGCCCGCCAGGAATGGTATCGCGAGGGCCGGGTCCCGCTGCACACCCTGCGTGCGGACGTGGATTACGGCACCGCCACGGCGTTCACGACCTACGGCACCTGCGGCATCAAGGTGTGGGTGTTCAAGGGCGAGATCCTTGAGCACGACCCGATGGCCCAGGACAAGAAGGCCCAGGAAGAGGGCGGCCGCTCCGGCGGACGCCGTGAGCGCGATGGCGAGGGCGGCCGCGAGCGCGGACGCCGCGAGCGCGAGCACGCGTAAGGTAGGAAGCCATGCTGCAACCGAAAAAGACTCGCTTCCGTAAGCAGTTCAAGGGCCGCATCCACGGTGCGGCCAAGGGCGGCTTCGAGCTGAACTTCGGCCAGTTCGGCCTGAAGGCGGTGGAGCCCGAGCGCGTCACCGCCCGGCAGATCGAGGCGGCCCGCCGCGCGATCACCCGCGAGATGAAGCGCCAGGGCCGCGTCTGGATCCGGGTGTTCCCGGACGTGCCGGTCTCCTCGAAGCCGACCGAAGTCCGCATGGGCTCGGGCAAGGGCGCCCCGGATTACTGGGCCGCTCGGGTCCATCCGGGCCGGATCATGTTCGAGGTTGACGGCGTCGCCGAGGACATCGCCAAGGAGGCCCTGCGCCTCGGCGCCGCCAAGCTCCCGATCCGTACGCGGGTCGTCCAACGCATCGCCGACTGAACGGAGGCTATCGTGAAGTCGACCCAGAGAGTGTCTGATCTGAAGGCGTTGTCGCCGGATCAGCTGAGTGACGAGTTGCTGAACCTCAAGAAGGAGCAGTTCAATCTGCGCTTCCAGGGGGCCACCGGCCAGCTCGAGAACGTCGCCCGCGTCCGCGAGGTCCGTCGCGACATCGCCCGCGTCCGCACCCTGCAGCGTTCGAAGACGCTGCAGGCGTCCAAGAGCTGACAGGGCTTAGGAGAACATTATGCCGAAGCGCGTCCTGCAGGGCACCGTCGTCAGCGACAAGGGCGAGAAGACCATCGTGGTGAAGGTGGAGCGTCGCTTCACGCACCCGGTGATGAAGAAGACCGTGCGCCGCTCGAAGAACTACCATGCCCATGACGAGGCGAATGCCGCCAAGGTCGGGCAGACGGTGTTCATCGAGGAGTGCCGCCCCTTTTCGAAGACCAAGACCTGGAAGCTGGTCGAGGACCAGGCTGCCGCGGTTGCTGAGACCGGCGAAGCCGCCTGAGCCGTCTTCTCTCGACGGCCGCGGAGATGTCTGCGTCCGTCCGTTAGGCCAATCGGTCCTGTGCGGCGTGCCGGAGCGTGATGATTGTCACGATCTCCCGCCGCTCGTCGACCTGATAGTAGATGAGATACGGCAGTCGGGGCACCGCGAAGACGCGCACCCACGGTCGGGCGCGTCGGCCCACGTATGGGTGGCGCCTGAGAAGCTCGGTTGTCTCGCGGATCGAACCCTCGACCTTGTCAGCGGCGCCCGGATTTCGCTCCCGAACATAGTCAGCGATTTCCGTTAGGCGCCGGACCGCACGGCGTGCGTAGACGAGCTTCACGCTTTGAATCGGCTGAAGGCAGCCTCGACCTCCTCGGGCGACGCGATATCTCCGCGTGTGATCTCGTCCAGCCCTTCCAGGACATCCTTCAGATGATTGGGATCAATCTCGCTCGGCGCATCAACCTGCGCCATGTCGAGCATGGCCTGTGCGATGGCATCCTGCGCTTCAGGCGGCATCCGCCGGACTGTCTCGACGGCCTTTTCCAGAAGGTCGGTCACAGCGAGTTGCATCCTCAATGACGAACGGCCCCGGCGAATGCCTCGCCGGGGCCGTTGATTGTCGGCCGCGCGGGATCGCGCGGCAAGGGTTCGAGCTGCGGGCGGCTTAAGCCTCGCCCTCATCGAGGTCGTCCTCGGTCGGCTTGGCGTTCTCCAGGATCTTCTCCGCCACCAGGCCGGAATTCTGGCGGATCGAGGCTTCGATCTTGCCGGCGATCTCGGGGTTGTCGCGCAAAAACCCCTTCGAGTTCTCGCGGCCCTGACCGAGGCGCTGGCTGTTGTACGAGAACCAGGCGCCGGATTTCTCGACGATGCCGGCCTTCACGCCCAGATCGATCAGCTCGCCGACCTTCGACACGCCCTCGCCGAACATGATGTCGAACTCCACCTGCTTGAACGGCGGCGCGACCTTGTTCTTCACGACCTTGACGCGGACCTGGTTGCCGATCGCCTCGTCGCGGTCCTTCAGGGTCGAGATCCGGCGGATGTCGAGGCGCACCGAGGCGTAGAACTTCAGCGCGTTGCCGCCCGTGGTGGTCTCCGGGCTGCCGTACATCACGCCGATCTTCATCCGGATCTGGTTGATGAAGATCACCATGCAGTTCGACCGCGAGATCGAACCGGTGAGCTTGCGCAGGGCCTGGCTCATCAGGCGGGCCTGGAGGCCGGGCTGGCTCTCGCCCATCTCGCCCTCGATCTCGGCCCGCGGGGTCAGCGCGGCGACCGAATCGACCACCAGCACGTCGATGGCGCCGGAGCGCACCAGCGTGTCGGTGATCTCCAGCGCCTGCTCGCCGGTATCGGGCTGCGAGATCAGCAGATCGTCGAGATTCACGCCAAGCTTGCGGGCATAGATCGGGTCGAGGGCGTGCTCGGCATCCACGAAGGCGCAGACGCCGCCCTTCTTCTGGGCCTCGGCGATCGTGTGAAGGGCCAGGGTGGTCTTGCCGGACGATTCGGGCCCGTAGATCTCGACGACCCGGCCCCGGGGCAGGCCGCCGACGCCCAGCGCGATGTCGAGCCCGATCGAGCCGGTCGAGACCGTCTCGACCTCCTGTACCTTGTCGTTCTTGCCGAGCCGCATGATCGAGCCCTTGCCGAAGGCGCGCTCGATCTGGGACAGGGCGGCGTCGATCGCCTTGGACTTATCCTTGTCCTTCTCCGCCGGGGGCATGTCGACCACTTTCAATGCAGGCTGGGCCATCTGGCGGGCTCCTTATGAAGGGGTTGCGCGCCATTCACAACGCGCGTCAACACCGGGTCCGTGTACCTGTTTTGTTCTATTTCGGCAAGGGCGCCGAACACGGGAACGCCGCCCTTTGCGGGCGGCGCGCAGGTTTTCCACCGGGTCCGAGGCCGGCGCGGTGTCAGTCGGCGGCCATGGTCTTCTTCACGGTCTCGACCAGCTGCTTCAGGCTGAAGGGCTTCGGCAGGAAATTGAAGGCCTCGCCCTCGGGCAGGTTCTTGCGGAACGCATCCTCGGCGTAGCCCGAGACGAAGATCACCTTGAGGTCCGGCTGGTGCTTGCGCACCTCGCGCAGCAGGGTCGGCCCGTCCATCTCGGGCATCACCACGTCGGAGACGACGAGATCGATCGGCTGGCTGCCCTCGCGCACGATCGCCAGGGCCTCCAGGCCGGAGGCCGCCTCCAGCACCGTGTAGCCGCGGGCCGAGAGCGCGCGGCTGTTGACGGCCCGGACGGGATCCTCGTCCTCCACCAGCAGGATCGTACCCTGCCCGGTATGGTCGGCCGCGGGCTTGCGCGGGGCCGGCTTCTCCGAGAGCGGGGTCTTCTGGGAGCTAGCTTTGGCGGCTTCGCCTTCGCCGTTCGGCTTGGCCGAGCGCGCGGAGACCGGCGCCGGCATGTCGGCACGCGGCAGGGCCGGATTGGCGGGCGCGGCCTCTTCCGGCTCCGCCACCGGGATGTGGCGCGGCAGGTAGATGCGGAAGGCGGTCCCCTCCCCGATCTTCGACTGCACGTCGATCGTGCCGCCCGATTGCTTGACGATGCCGAACACCGTCGAGAGGCCGAGGCCGGTGCCCTTGCCGATCTCCTTGGTGGTGAAGAACGGCTCGAAGATCTTCTCCATCAGCTCGGGCGGAATGCCCTGGCCGGTATCGCGCACCTCGATCAGCACGTGGTCGCCCGCGGGCGCCCCGCCCCGCCCCTCCACGGCCGCCGAGGGACCCGGATCGGTCACGTTCTCGGTGCGGATCATCAGCTTGCCGCCGTCCGGCATGGCGTCGCGGGCGTTGACCGCGAGGTTCACGATCACCTGCTCGAACTGGTTGACGTCTGCCTTTACCGGCCAGACGTCGCGGCCGTGCTTCAGTTCCAGGGCGACGCGCTCGCCCAGCAGCCGCTTGAGCAGGAGGGTCAGCTCCGAGAGCCCCTCCCCGACATGCATCACCTCCGGGCGCAGAGTCTGGCGGCGGGAGAACGCCAGGAGCTGGCGGACGAGGCCCGCCGCCCGGTTGGCGTTCTGCTTGATCTGCATGATGTCTTGGAAGGCCGGATCGGTCGGCCGGTGGCTCGCCAGCAGCAGGTCCGAATAGCCGATGATCGCCTGCAGGACGTTGTTGAAGTCGTGCGCGATGCCGCCGGCGAGCTGGCCGACCGCGTTCATCTTCTGGGCCTGGGCGACCTGCTGCTCGAGCTGGCGCTGCGCCGTGGTGTCGAGGGCATACAGGATGACCCGCTCGGCCTCGTCCGCCTTCTGGGTCGCGTCGCTGCTGTCGGCCGGGCTGAGCCAGAGCCGCGCCGAGCGCCCGCCCGGGCCGCTGAGCTGGACTTCGATCGGCTCCGGGTCGGACAGACCGCTGGCCGCCCGGGCGAGGCCCGCTTCGACGGAGGCCCGGTCGACCACCGAATCGGCGACGTTGGGCTCGGCACCCTGATTGCCCTCGCCCTCCGGGCCGCCCTCGTCCGCTTGGCGCGGCACGGTCCCAAATAGCCGAGTGAACGAGGTGTTGGCCCGGGCGATCCGACCGGACCGGTCGAGGGTCGCGATGGCGATCGGGGAATTGTTGAGGAAGCGCGCGAGCCGCACCTCGGCCGCGCGCTGCGGCTCGTCGGTCTCGGCCCCGGCCGAGCGGTTGATCACGAAGGTGCGTGAGGAGCCGGGCTTGCCGTCCTTGCCGAACGCCACCCGATGGTACAGCCGGACCGGCAGGGTGTGGCCGTTGCGGCGGCGCAGGTCGAGGTCGAACCGGTCGGTGCGGACCTCCCCGGGCAGGCCGGCGGTGCGGACCAGGACGTCGGCTTCCGGGGCGATCTCGGTGAGGTGGGGGCCGCCGGGGCCGACGCTGGCCAGGTCGTAGCCGAGCCAGGCCGCGAGCGTCGCGTTCATGTAGACGATCGCGCCGGCCGGATCGATCGACAGGAAGCCCGCCGGGGCGTGGTCGAGATAGTCGATCGCGTGCTGGAGCTCCTGGAAGACGTTTTCCTGGCGCTCGCGCTCGGCGGTGATGTCGGCCACCGTCCAGAGCGAGGCGGCCCGGCGCGGACGCGCCAGGGGGCGCACCGAGACCCGGTACCAGCCGAAGCCGCGCTCATGCGCCTGCGGCCCGAGCGGCGGAGACATCCGGATCTCTTCGGTGTGCGCGCGTCCGTCGCGAGACGCCTGCGACAGGCGGTAGACCGCCTCCGAGACCTCCGGCGAGCCGACCAAGATGCGCTCAACCGGCACGAGGTTCGAGAAGGCGTCGCCGCCGGCAACCCGCAGATACGCCTCGTTGGCGTAGATCAGCCGGCCGCCCTCCTCGACCACCAGCGCCCCGTCGGGGGAGGCATCGACGATGCCCTTGGTGATGTCGTCGCGGGTGGCGGTGCCGCTGAGCTGGAGCGCCCCGATGGCGAGCGCGAACAGGAAGAACACCCCGGCCATCGCCAGCAGGGCGAGCAGCCAGACGATCAGCGACTGGGCCTGCTCGTTGGCCACGAAGGACAGGCCGATCGCGGCCCCGACCAGCAGGCCCGCGAGCACGAGCAGCAGCCCGACCCGGCCCGGCTGCTCCGAGCGGTCGATCGCGCCGTTCCCCTGCGAATTCGAGATCTGCGTGCCCGTCGCGGGCGCCGGAGGTCCAGTGACGTCGGCCATCGGCATCATTCCAGAACAATCACCCGGTTAGGCCCGCCGGCCATAGCAGGGCTCGGGCAGCACGGCACCACTCTCGTCGCGCCGTTCGCGTCGCGCCAAGCCTTGACGCAGCCTCGCGAAAAAAGGTGGAGGAAGCGTGGCTTTTCTAGGCTGTGCCATTCGATCGGCGTGCTGAATACCGGCTCTGGCGACTACGCCGCCCTCCGGCGCAGGCGCAGGACGAAGCCGATGACTTCCGCCACCGCCCGGTAATGCTCGGCCGGGATCTCCCGGTCGATCTCCACGGTGGCGTGCAGGGCGCGGGCGAGCGGCGGGTTCTCGATCACCGCGACGCCGTGCTCGGCCGCCACGGTGCGGATCCGCAGGGCCAGGGCGTCGACGCCCTTGGCGACGCAGATCGGCGCCGCCATGCCGGCCTCGTAGCGGAGCGCCACCGCGTAGTGGGTCGGGTTGGTCACCACAACGGTGGCGGTCGGGACGGCCGTCATCATCCGCTTCTTCGCCCGGGCCATGCGGATCTGCTTCATGCGACCCTTGATCTCCGGGTTCCCATCCGCCTCCTTCATCTCCTGCTTCATCTCCTCCTTCGACATGCGGTGGCGCTTACGCCAGCGGAAGCGCGCGTAGAGGGCGTCGCCGAGCGTGATCGCCAGGTGCATGCACAGCATGCCGGCGAGCAGGTGCAGGCTGAGGGACAGGATCGCCGACAGGCATCCGGCCGGATCGAGCCGCGCGAACACCTCCAGGCGGTCGCGGTCGTTCCACAGCAGCACGCCGCCGACGATGCCGACCGCGCCGATCTTGGCCAGCCCCTTGCCGAACTGGAACAGGGCCTCGATCCCCATCAGCCGCTTGATCCCGGCCATCGGCGAGATGCGGTCGAATTTCGGCATCAGGGTTTCGGCGGTGAGGACCAGCGGGTGCTGGAGGAGGCCGGCGGCGAGGCCGGCCGCCGCCGCCATCCCGACCGGCACCGCCACGGCCTCGATCCACAGCCAGAGGCCCCGGGTCGCCGCCTGCTTCATGGCGGTGGCGTCGTCCGGCAGGGTGTGGGCGTTGGCGAGATAGGCCTTGAGGCCCTGCGTCAGGTTCTGAGCGATGGTCGGAGCGGCGATCACCAGGGCCAGCGTGAACGCGCCGAGGATCGCAAAGGTGTTGATCTCCGCGCTGGTGGCGACGTCGCCGCGCTCGATCGCCTGATCGAGCCGCCGCTGGGTCGGCTCCTCGGTCTTGTCTTCCTGCTCCGCGCCCTCGGCCATTTTTTCTGCTCGACCTCAGTGCGTGTGGACGCTCAGCGCCCGACGAACTCGCCGAGATACCGGCCGAGATCGTCCAGAAAAACGCCCATCATGACGCCGAGCGAGCCCATCAGGATCAGCATGCCGATCAGCACAGAGGCCGGGACCGCCAGGAAGAACACCTGCAATTGCGGCATCAGCCGCGACAGCACCCCGAGCCCGAGGTTGAACAGCAGCCCGAAGGCGATGAACGGCCCGGAGATCTGCACTGCCAGGGTGAAGCCCCGGGTGAGCGCCTTCAGCGCCAGCATCAGCGCGTCCGAGAAGGCCGGGACCCCGTCCGGGGGTAGCACCACGTAGCTCTGCGCCAGACCCTCGATGGCGAGGTGGTGCAGGTCGGCG
>NZ_JAKSYJ010000245.1 GCF_022829365.1 Methylobacterium sp. J-077
TCGAGAAGCCTCAGTCGCTCCCCATCAGAAATCGTCGTGGGCGATCCTTCTGGCGAGAGCCTCCGGCAGGCCTTGGGTCGGCTTTGCAGGTGGCCTGCTGAAGGTACCAGTCTCGGCTTTTCGGGGGCGGAGCGCGATAAGGGCCTCCGCTTGCTTCACTGCCGCAGCGATGGGATCGACCACCGGTACGGGAATCCGATCCGCGACCCGCGGCGCGAGCCCGGCAAGTGGTGCCCCGGCGAGGATGACGACATCGGCCTGG
>NZ_JAKSYJ010000249.1 GCF_022829365.1 Methylobacterium sp. J-077
GACCGTCAGCGTCAAAGTCTGACCGCAGCGGTACCGGAGCAGCCATGACATCCTCCTCGGGCTCCAAACCCAAAGACAGAATCACCCCTCAGCCGCCGAGGCTACCCCGTGAGTCCCACTTAACGAGGGTTGGTATTAGCCGTACACGGCGGTTCGCGAGCCTTCTCGCGCGGACGCGTCGTGTCGCGCCGGGGAAGGTGAGGAAACTGCCCCACGCTGGCCGACAGCCAGCTCCGGATGCGTAGGCTGTCGGTCGGCGTGGGACTTCACGTGCTTCGTGGCGTACAACCCCTCCGCTCCGCCGGCGGCGCGCACCTCGCGTGCATCGCGGCCGGCACGGATGACATCGGGTGCGGTAGCCGGCCCCAAGACATCGCTGAAGTCCCCGCCCGCCGGAGCACCTGTCACAGGTCGGGGAGCCACCTTCAGCACCGACGAGCCCGCCGCGCTGCCCCAGCAGCGCAAACGCGGACGCACGTCTCGACGCGACCCTGAGCCACTTCAGGTCGTGGACGATCTGCCGCGTCCCATACCGATCTCGCGCGCCGAACTCGACGTGATCGAGACCTTCCTCGGCGCCCAGATCGACGCGCTGTTGCGCGAGTTCGCCCGGTGACGCTGTCGACACCCGCACCCTACGCGGCGCCCGGCGACGCCGGAAGATCGCCCCACGTCCGGGTTCCGCGCGCCCGGCCCTGCATAGCCTCGCCCCGCGCCGTTCCAGCCAGCCGCCGTGCCGCTTCGCTGCCGGCAAGCGCTTGTGGAGGGCGTGCCCTCCGCGCTTGCCCGCGAGTCGCGGCTCACACAGCCTGTACGATTCCGTTACCAGCCAATGCTGCAAGACCGAGGGCCGCTCGATGACGCGTCACACCAGCAAGGCGCACTTCGTGCCGGCGATCGAGGGGCCACTGCGGATCTGCTCGTATCTGCGCGTGTCGACCGGACGGCAAGCCGAAGGCGATCTGTCCATCCCCGATCAGCGGCGACAGATCCAGGCCTTCTGCGGCAACAAGGGGTGGTCGGTCGTGGCGGAATTCGTCGATCCGGGCGCTTCTGCCACCGATGACAACCGACCGGAGTTCCAGAAGATGATCGAGCGGGCGACCGACGACGATCATCCCTTCGACGCCATCGTCGTCCACTCGTACTCGCGCTTCTTCCGAGACAGCTTCGTGATGGAGATGTACGAGCGCCGCCTCCGCAAGGGTGGCGTGCGGTTGATCTCGATCACCTAGGAATTCGGCGATGAACCCGGTCAGGTGATGACACGGCGGCTGTACGGCCTGTTCGACGAGTACCAGTCGCACGAGAATGCCAAGCACATGCTGCGCGCCATGAAGGAGAACGCGCGGCAGGGCTTCTACAACGGTGCGCCAGTACCGCTCGGCTACATGTTGGTCGAGGTCGAGAAGCGTGGGACGAAGATCAAGAAGCGCCTGGCCGTGGATGCGGTCGAGGCCGAGACGATCAAGCAGATCTTTCGCCTCTACCGGGAGGGCGACGGCACCTCGGGACCGCTGGGCGTCAAGGGGATCACCTGCTGGCTGAACGAGCGCGGTTACCGCACCCGCAAAGATGCCCGCTTCGGCGTCGCCACCATCCACTGCATCCTGACGAACCGGGTCTACGTGGGCGAATGGGTGTTCAACCGGCGCTGCTCGAAGACTTTGGCCGAGAAGCCGAAGAGCGAACAGATCTCGATCAGCGTGCCGGCGATCATCGACCAAGCCGAGTTCGAGGCGGTGCAGGCGACCCTCAAGGCCCACAACCCGAGGGTCACACCGGCGCGTGTCGTCACTGGCCCGATCCTGCTGACGGGCCTGGCCACCTGCACGACCTGCAACGGTCCGATGACGCTGCGCACCGGGACGTCGAAATCGGGACAGGTGCACAAGTACTACAGGTGCTCGACCCATGGCCGGATGGGCAAGACCGGCTGCACCGGTCGCAGCATCCGCATGGACACGCTCGACGACCTAGTGACCGATCGTCTGGTCGCCGAGCTTCTGCAGCCGGATCGCCTGCGGGAGACGCTGGCTTCGTTGTGGGCGCAACGAGACGAGAAGGCGGCGCAGGTCGATGGACGCGTGGCGGCGCTTCGCGGCGAGGTCGCGGGCGCGGAAGACAAGCTCAGGCGGCTGTACCGGATGGTTGAAGAGGGGGTGACCGACCTCGACGAGATCCTGAAGGACCGCCTCAAGACGCTGAAGGAGGAACGGGACCGAGCAGGCGCAGCGCTCGACCGGATCCGGGTTGCCGAGCGCCCGCCGAGGGAAATCGCGCCTGAACTAATCGAGCGATTCGGTCGGCTGATGCGGGAGAACGTGACGGCGGGAGAAATCCCATTCCGTAAGGCGTGGCTTCAGGCGATCGTCGACAGGGTGGAGGTTGGAGCGGACGTGATCCGCATCGTGGGCGACAAGGCCAGCTTGGAGGCGGCCATCGCCGGGGCAGGATCATCACCCACGCCAGGTGTTCGCAGTTCTGTACGTAAATGGCGCGCCCGAAAGGATTCGAACCTCTGACCCCCAGATTCGTAGTTACGGCGGTCTGCGCTCGTTTCCGGAAAACGTTTGCGTCGTCAGGTTGTTAGATCGAGGGCCGTGTCTAGGACCAATCGAGCGTTTCGGCTCTACGGTGGTCACAGATAGCGAGCGCTTTCAGGTCCACCCCGAACGTCCGGTCGCCGGACGTTCGGGGTGGCGTTGGAGATCTCAACGCGTTGAGAAAACGCAGACGCGACCAGAGGGGACGGGATCGCAAGGTCGTTGCCGCTGAGGATCGCGATCGAGGTCCACACAACCAGCCCTCGGCATCTATTCTGGCGGTGACGATCGGGGGCATGTCAGAGGGGTAGGCGCTGGCGCGCCCACCCGCTCGCGGCGCCCATGCGGTCCTCGCCCTCGCAGTGCTCGGCCTGCGGTCCTCGGGCGCCACGACCACGCGGCGAGGTCGAGATGACCAAGGTACGAAGCGGCGAGCACGTGGTCGGCTGGCGGGGGAGAGAGGTAACAGGGAGACCGACCTCACAACCATCATTGCCCTGACCACCCGTCCCCTGCCAGTTATCCTCACGTGTCCGCGCGGCTCAGACTATTAGATGAGCCGTGAGAAAACCGGCTCCTCGAATGGAACGGGCGGGGAACGAGGCCGACCCGCCAGCGCAACCGTCCCCGCCACGTTCTCCTGAACGTCATCGAGACGGTCGCCCACTGTCCACTCGCTTACGTCCTCGATCATCACGACCGCCATGGTCTTCTCGAAGGTCGCGGGGACGATCGCCGCGATGATGGAGATGATGGTCGAGGAGCCGATCAGTGCCCGCGATCCCGAAGGCGTCGGTGAGCGCAGGCAGGCGAGCCCGCGAGCAGGCCGAAGCGAGGCCGACACGGGGACCGCGCCCGAAGGCGTGGAACCCGTCTGAAGTGAGTGATGAACAGGGTGATGGAGTGGAAGTCAGACCATCGCCTGGGCGTAATTCAGAACGTCCGC
>NZ_JAKSYJ010000045.1 GCF_022829365.1 Methylobacterium sp. J-077
AGCTTCAACGGCAAGCTTCGTGACGAGTGCCTACGCCAGGAGATCTTCTACTCGTTAAGGGAGGCGCAGATCGTGATCGGTCTGTGGCAAAACACCTACAACCGCGTCCGACCGCATTCGTCGCTGGGCTATCGGCCGCCAGCGCCCGTCAGCTACCCGGATCTGGCCTTCCGGCTACCCATGACCGCCACCATGCAGTAGCCTCTCAATCGGCTCGGTCCAAAATACCGGTCAGGTCACGCCCTCCGGACCGCGCTTGGGCGGGTACCCAAGGCCTACGGGGGCAGTTTCGCTCTTAGCTGACATATTTCCTTTTCCTGGCTGACAAATCGCCTGGGCCCACTGACAACTTTTGGGGTGCGCAGCAGCCGGAACTCGCCGATGCCGCCGTCGTTGACCCCTCAGATTGGATCTGTTCTAATTCTTAACAGAGCGGATCGACCGTCAGATAGGAGCACCGACATGACCAGCGCGCACTGCGAGAGCTGCAAGTTCTTTGACGAACACAAGGGCAATGGTGCTGTGGCGCAGGGCGATGCCGGTCTGTGCCGGTTCAACCCGCCTGTGAGCCAGCCGGCGCCGGAGTCGAAGGGCCTTTGGCCAGTGGTCTCGTCCGAGGACTGGTGTGGCCACTTCACCGCAGAGATGACTGCGGCCGAGTAAACCGCACTCGTCGCATCCTCTCAGGGGACGCAGGGCCAGCCTTCGGGCTGGCCTTTTTTATTGCCGTATCGTCATGGCTGCGGATCGGCAGAGCCGATCGGAAGCCCGGCACGAGGCGGGATTTCACACTGGCCTAGCGTCCCTTCAGACCGCCAAAGTCCAGCGCGACCGTTCCAGAGCAAGCCCTATTAGAACGATGTCTTTTTCGTCCGCACTCGGGAACAGTGCGCTTCGGCATCAACGGCAAGACCAAGTCGCATGTGACACGTCCACTTTGTGACGAAAGGTTAAGGTCCGATTGCGACCGAGGCTGTGTGAAAACTCATAGCTTGTAGAAGAAATTTCCTCGTGCGCCCCGGGCCGCAGCCAGCACAGGCATTCTGAAGGCATCACCGCCGCCATACATGATGCTCAAACGGCAGCAGCGTAGGAGATTGTTCCTCGATTTTGGCGTGGACCTAAGTTTTCACACAGCCTGGACCCTTCTCGGGCCTTCGGAAGGTCGCTTATTTGCGGTCTAATTAGCCCTAAATGGCCAAGCCTGGCAGAAAGCCTGCTGACTGTTTTTAGGCGAGCAACGAGGCGAAGTATATTTTTCCGCTCGTAATCTCGCCGACAACGGCATGCCGTCCAGCTGTGTGATCATGTCGGCATCGCTCCATTGATCCGGGGAGGTTGAACGCGCTCAGAACGTCAGGCGTGCTGTCAGCACGATGGTCCGACCTGGGCCGGGCGTGGCCGAGCCGTATCCAGAGACGCTCTCGAAGTTCTTGGTATTAGCGATGTTATAGACGTTGAGCTGCAACGCCGCGTTTTCTGTAAGCCGATAAGTAGCCAGTGCGTCGAACCGCCAATAGCCGGGCACGAGGGCGGTGTTCGCCGAACTGGTGAAGCGCTCGCCCACATAGTACGCGCTTCCGCCGACTGTCAGACCGGGCAGGACCAAGTAGGTGCTGGTGAGCGCGAACGTGTTATGCGGCGTGTTGGCCAGGATGTTGCCCGGCGTCGACACGAAAGCACCCGTGGTATTCTGGGCGCTCTTCAGGACGCGGCCGTCCAGGTAGGTGTAGCCGCCGAACACACTCCAGGCGTCCGTGATCTTGCCGGCAACGCCAAGCTCAAATCCCTTGACCCGCGTGGTACCAACTTCGGAGTAGATCCCGTTCGTTGAGTCGACCGCCTCGATCGCGTTCTGCTGCGTGATTTGAAACACCGCTCCCGTTAGACTGAGCTGACTGTCGAACAGATCGTACTTGGCGCCGGCCTCGTAGGTTTCGTTGGTGGTCGGCTTTAGGTTCTGCTGACCACCGGTGATCGTTAGGTACTCGCTTGATGGGTCAAACGAGGTTCCGTACATGAAGTAGATGCTAGCGTTGTCGACCGGGTGGACGACTGCACCCGTCCTCCAGCTGACGAACTGCACCTTGTTGACAACGTTGTACGGCGTTGTCGCGTTCACTGGGCCCGTCTGGATATAAGACGGCGTCAGGACCGACGCCGCGTGCTGGTGGACCGTGAGATCGTCGTACCGGAGACCGCCCATCAACTCCAAGTAGCGATTGATTTTGATCTGATCGCTCGCATAGACGCCGACCGTATTGCCGACATCGTAAGTGTCCGTACTGACGGTTGGAACGACACCTGGACTGGTCGGATAGGAATTGGGGAAACCGACGTTGACGCGCGAACCGCCCGTGATGTTGGTCCGGTACTGGTCGCGGGTCTCCTGACTGAGTTCGATCCCGCTCAGCAGCGTGTGCTGAAGGCCGAACGTATCGATGTGGCCGACGAGATCGGTCTGGTTCGTGAACAGCGTGTTGACGGTGTAGTTTTGGAAGTCGTTCGTGTTGTTCACGTACAGGCTGCCCAGTGGACGCGCGAACAGGGCCGCACTCGAAAGCGCCGCGCCGCCGGTGGCCTGCCCGTACAGGTTCGTACCGTTGACCTGGACACCGCGGACGCGCACGAACCGATCGATCAGCGAGTAGCGCGTGGTGTTGGTGATGCTCCAGTCCTGATCGAACGTGTGCTTGTACTGCAGCGTGCCGATATGGGCGTCGACCTGCTCGGTGTCGGAGAAGCCCGGGCTGAGGCGGCCAAAGTAAGTGTTCTTCGAGACCGGTGCAGGCCGGCCATAGTAAGTGCCGAAGTAGCCGCCCGGCAGAATCGGGATGCCGTAATCCGGGATATTATTGTCCTTCTGGTAGATGTAGCTGACAGTGACCTGATCGTCCGGTGTCAGGTTCGCCCGAAGCGAAGGGGCGACGCCGAAGCGTGTGGTGTTGATGTGGTCGCGGCCGGCAACATCCGTATCGTTGGCAAGGAATGCGAGGCGGATGGCGGAGTCGCCTAGGACCGTGTTGATGTCACCGGTGACGCGCGCGCCCGGTGCGCTGTAGCCCGACGCGTCGATCTGCACCTTGTCGGCGGCGAAGAACGGCAGTTTGCTGGTGACGTTGACGACGCCGCCAGTCGAACCGCGCCCGAACAGGAACGAGGACGGACCTTTGAGCACCTCGACGCTCTCGATGCTGAACGTGTCGCGCGTGTACCAGCCAGGGTCGCGGACGCCGTCGCGGTAGAAGTCGTTGCGGGCGGAGTAGCCGCGGATGTTGATGTTGTCGCCCTGCGTGCCTCCCTCGCCGCCGAACATAGTGATGCCGGGCACATTGCGCAGCGTCTCGACAAGCGTCGAGTCGCGCTGATCCTGGATGAGCTGCTGCGGGACGACTGTGATGCTCTGAGGGGTGTCGAGGATCGGGGTCGGCAATCGCTGCAGCTGAAGCTGCCGGGGGTTGTATGGCGAGCCTGTGGGCGGTCCCGACGTGGTGACGTCGAGCTGGTCCATGACGATCGACATGGCCTCTTGCCCTGCGGCCGGCGCAGCGACGAAAGCCAGCGAGGCTGCGCCGAACGCAGCCTGCGAGAGGCGGGTCAATCCGGCTGCGCGAGGGCTGGATCCATTGTCGAATGAGGAGCCGACCCCATCATCGGCGGCCGCGAAAAGTTCGGCGATCAGTTCCTGCTTCTTCATAACAATTCCAGGATACCCGCCCCGTACGTATCTGCCGGGTATCTTAATCCGCATTCTAATATCAATCGGAATCTTTGTATCCGAAATATTTTGCTGTTATTTCTTGATTATAATAATTCAAAAATGACGATATACTAGATAAATTCTAAGCTATCCGATTTGCTTTCGATGGATTCTTGAACCAAGACCGGCCGGCGGTGACCGAGCGGGTGCAAGACCGATGGCGTTTGAACGACCCCCTTCCTGGCGCACGATGTTCCGCAAGGTGCATCTGTGGCTCGGGATCGGCTTGGCGCTCCTGATCGTGCCGATCACGCTCACCGGCTTGGTCCTCGTGTTCGATGACGAGATCGACGAGGTCCTCAATCCCAGCTTCTACGCGACCACCGGCACGGCCGTAGCTCGTCCCGCGGACGAGTACATGCAGGGCGCAAGCGAGGCCGTGGGCGGGCGAGCTGCGATGCTGCGCTGGCCAAACGGAGAAGGCAGGCCGGTTACCGTCATGGTCCGTCTCCAACCCCCACCATCCGCGGTCGAGCGCAAGCTGGACGGTGAGCGTGGCACCAACCGGAGCGGCAGGCCCGAGGGGCAAGCCGGCAACAGGCGGCCGCCCAGCCGTCTCGTCTATCTCGACCCACCGACCGGCGCGGTGCTCGGCATCAGGGACTTCCGTAATTCGTTGATCGGGCAGGTCCACGTCTTCCACGAGAACCTGATGGTTCCGGAGTACTCCGGCCGCGCCATCGTCGGCTGGACGGGCGTCGCGCTGCTGCTGCTGTCGTTGACCGGGCTGGTCCTCTGGCTCCCGCGCAATGCGCGCCTCGTGCGCGCCTTCGCCTGGCGCCGGGGGCCAACGATGAGCATCAACCTGCACCACCTCGCGGGCTTCTGGATCTCGATCCCCTTGGGATTGATGGCGCTTACCGGCATCGTGCTGGCCTTCCCCCCGCAGGCGAGCGCCGTGCTGAACGCGTTCGACACGCCGCAGCCGCCTGTCAGGCGCACCGGCGCCGATCCACTCATGCCACACCCGGCACTCACGGCGGAACGGGCCCTTGAGATCGGGAAGGACGCTGCCGAACCAGAGACACCTCGGATGCTCGCTGTGCCCAGCATCACCACGAGGGCGTGGCGCTTGGAGGTCGAGGCCCCAGATGGCACGCGGCACTTGATCAGCATCGACGACGCCACCGGGCAAACGACACTGGAACAACCGCCGCGCCGTGGGGATGTCATAGGCACCTGGATGCGACGCGTGCATGATGGCCGCTCACACGGCCCGATCTGGGCCACGCTGGCGGGCCTCTGCGGGGTCCTGCCGACGCTTCTGGCGATCACCGGCGTACTGATGTGGCTGCGGAAGCGGCGCAACAAGGCGGCGCTGCGGGGTGGCACCTCCGCATTGACTAACTCGCGTCTGATGTCCGCCGAGAGCGCCTAGCCAAACGGACCCATCCCATGCTCGTACATATCCCGCAGGTGCTCAGCGCAGATCAGGTCGCCCGCTGCCGTGCGATCATGGATCGTGCTGCCTGGACCGACGGCCGGGTCACCGCCGGGTTCCAGTCGGCGCAGGTCAAGAAGAACCTTCAGCTGCCGGAAGGCACTCCGGAGGCTCGCGAGCTCGGCGACATGGTCCTGCTCGCGCTCAAGCGTAGCCCGCTGTTCCTCTCGGCCGCGCTGCCGCAAACCGTGTTCCCGCCTTTGTTCAACCGATACGACGCCGGCATGACCTTCGGCGCACACATCGACAACGCCATCCGGCAGTCGCTGGACGGCCAGCGCATCCGGACCGACATCTCGGCGACGCTGTTCCTCAGTGGGACGGACGAGTACGACGGCGGCGAGCTAACGGTCGAGGACACCTACGGCAGCCACGCCGTCAAACTTCCTGCCGGTGATCTGGTAATCTATCCAGCCGACAGCCTGCACAACGTCACGCCGATCACGCGCGGCTCACGAGTGGCCTCCTTCTTCTGGATCCAGAGCCTGATCCGCGACCGGACGCGCCGGGCCCTGCTGTTCGACCTCGACACTTCGATCCGGCATCTGACCCGCGACGTACCGGGACACGAGGCCCTGGTGTCTCTGACGGGGACCTATCACAACCTGCTTAGGCAATGGGCCGAGACATGACGTGCTCCGTCGGTGCGATCAGCCTTTGCCGCGGTGGCCTGCACGTCAGCATGCTCCATTCGAATATTCGCCCTTCCACGAGCAAGGCGTCGCCGCTTCACATACGGCGGTACCGCTAAGCTGCCGGCGACTGTCAGCGGCTGGTTCGAGGCGCCTACGTCCGCTTCCGCAGTTGAACGTGTACGGTCGGGGTCTCCGCGCTGAACGCGGAGCCGAAGGTCCGCTTCCGGGCGGCAAGCCAACTTCCGTTTGCCACCCGTTGCAGCCATTGCACCCGCTCCCAGAGCGATTGCTTCAAGCTCGTACACCGAACCCCATTGCCAGAGCCGGTCCAATAGGGCCTGCTCTAATGGAACGTTCCACGAACCCAGCGCGGCCGTTCCAAAAGGTCGCTAGAGCGATTGGAACGCTGAAATTCTCGACGTCCGTGATCCGTATGGAACGCAGCAATAAGGTGTGCCCGCTTTCCCAGGCCGCTTCCGACGAACTCCGGCCGGCTGCTTTGCGCCCATCTCGGCCGTTCCAGTCACCGGGAGCCGCTTCCAAAAGCGGACATCGACGTCTCGGCGTGCTTCGGCTTCCGCGGAAAACTCACGGGGCTAGCCAGGAACAGCTTCTCGGTCGCGCACGTCGTTGTCGGTGGGTATCTCTCCACACCGCAACCCCGCTCCCATGATGCAGCTTGTCATCCCGGGACGGGATGGCGTCGCAGGAACTCGAGCAGAATGGCGTTGAACCGCTCCGGCTGCTCCTGCTGCACCCAATGCCCGGCGCCCTCGATCAGGTGA
Organism: Methylobacterium sp. J-077; assembly: GCF_022829365.1. Classification (GTDB taxonomy): domain Bacteria; phylum Pseudomonadota; class Alphaproteobacteria; order Rhizobiales; family Beijerinckiaceae; genus Methylobacterium. Next base: position 6,622 of record NZ_JAKSYJ010000045.1, read on the forward strand.
ACGCCGTCCATGCGGGCGCAGGTCGTGGTGCGCATGCGCTCGATCGCGCCAGGCTTGCGGTAGGTGCCCCAATCGGCGGCGCCGGAGATGAAGCGAGACGGCACGTCGATTGAGCGGCCGGCGAACAGCTCGATCTCCGAGCGGCCGATCGGGCCGGTGTGGCAGCGGAACCAGTTAAGGCCGCCTTGAAATCCCGTGCGGCCGAAGGCGGCCGTGTAGGCGGCCAGGTCCGCCTCGGGCAGCCAACGATTGGCGGCGATCTGGGCCGGCGTCGGCATGTTGGGCGCGACGGTCGCGGCCATGCCGACGCCCGCATCCATGATGTAGTAGGTCGGCAGCGTGGCGAGCTCGGCCGCGGATCCCGTGACGAGCGGGTGTGGATGGTTGCAGGGCCAATCCGCGCTCTTCACATGGAAGTAGGCGCGCAGGAAGTCGTGAAGGCCCAGGGGCGTGTGGAGCATGTCGGCGTTCGCCCCTGGTGTCCCGAACCAGGTCATGCTGTCCTGCCTCGGGCGCGGGAGGGCCGCGAGCTGGGCGGCCAGCGACGGCGGGGGCGGCTCAGAAGGCTTCCCGGCCGTATCGAACGGGATCGCGGGCGGTCCGTCGAACGGGAAGCTCATCATCACGAGGGAGCGGAACACGTCGGGCCGCACGAGCGCGCAGTAGGCGGCGATCATCGATCCGAAGTCGTGCCCCACGACCGCGGCGACCGAGCGGTGCCCCAAGGCTTCCACGACGCCGAGCGCGTCCCGGGCGTAACTATGCGTGCGGAAGGACGCGACGTCGCCGTCATAACGGTCATCCCATCCCGTAGTCGCGCCATAGCCGCGCTGGTCGGGGGCGATCACGTGATAGCCGGCAGCGGCGAGCGGCAGCATCGTCCGGCGCCAGCTGAAGGCGAGATCCGGGAAACCGTGGAGCAGCAGCACTGCGGGACGCGCGGGCGTTTCGTAACCCGCCTCGAGCACGTTCATGGTCAGCCCGTTGATGCCCGCGAGGCTGCGTTTCCTGATACCGCCGGGCAGCTTGATGTCCTCTCGATCTTCCAACGTCATGGCGATGGCTCCGGCGAATGTGCGAAGGCGTGGCGACGCCTTTGCTTGGCCGATGGGCCAAGAGAATGATGACGCGGCCGCGACACCACCCAGAACAGTCCGTCGTGTCGGTACGACCTGGGAAGCCGGCCGAGCCCTCATGGGGCGCTCGGGTTACGGATCGGCGACGGGCCGCGGCCCGCACCAGCCAGGACGATGCGGTCGGCGACGGTGCTGAGATCGTCCGCGACGATGCCCGGCGCGCGACCGAGCGCGACTGGCGCGTTCCCGGGCCGCAGCACGAGCGCCGTCCGATAGCCGGCTGCGGCAGCCCCCAGTGTGTCGAAGGCGTGACAGGAGACGAGCCACAGGTCGGACGGCGCGACGCCCAGCGTCGCAGCAAGGTCCGTGTAGCTCTCCAGCGCCGGCTTATAGCGGCGGACGCGGTCGTCGATGCTGTGGAGCGTGTCGAAGAAGGGCCTGATCCCAGCCTGCGTGAGCTGGGCCTCGACGGCGGCCGCGGGATTGTTGCTCAACGTGACTAGGCGGTAGCCGGCGCTCTTCAGATCGGCCAGGGCCTTCGGGGTGTCGGCATAGGTCGGCATCTCTGCCGAGATGCGCCGCAGCTCGTCGAGATCTGCCGGAGCCACGGCGCGTCCGCTCGCCTGGGCCAGCATCCGCAGGACGGCCACGCCGACCGTGCCGGAATCGGCGTATTCGCCCGATAAGGTCAGCGCCTCGGAATACAGGATGACGTGGTTGAACCATGTGCGCAGCGCGCCCGGTTCGCCGAAGATGCGGTCGAAGACCGGAACGAGCACGCCGAAATCAAGGAGGGTCTCGTTAACGTCGAAGACGATGATGGGCGCGGCACGCGTGTCCATGGGGTGATCCATCAGGGAAGCGGAACGCGTTGGCACCCGCAGGATCGACGCTGCGGCCAAGCCCGCGACCAGCGTTCGACGATCCGGAACAATGGCGTGGGGTACTCCGACATTCGGCCCGCCCCTGGTGGTGTCACAGACCCGATCGACGGCACCCACGCGACGCCCCCGGTCTAGGCCGCCGTGTTCCTGGCGAAAATTCGAAACTTCTGAAGAAATTCTTTTGCCGAATCGAACCTAGGTAGGCCGGGCCGGGCCCGCCGGCGGCAAAGGCCCACCGCTCCCGATCTCACGCACCCGGATCGAACCAGGTGCGCAGCGGATCCAGGGTGGTCTCATGGGCCAGCGGGGGCACCACACCTTCGGGGACCGCCATGCCAACCCGGTCGTGCCAGTACGTCGCCAAGCCCACCTGCGCCGTCCCAACAAGGTCGTAGGCCGAGCCGGCGACGAACAGGCAGCGCTCCGGCGCGACCCCGAGCGCCTGAAGACCGAGCCGATAGGGCCGCGGGTCGGGCTTGTAGAAGCCGGCTTGCTCGGCCGTGACGACGCCGTCCACCGCGACCCCTACGCAATCGGCGGCGATGCGACCCAGGCGCTCGGAGCAGTTGGTCACGACGCCGAGCCGCACGGATCGCCCCGCGAGCGCCTGCAGGGTCTCGGTCACCCCGGGCCACGGTCGGAGTTCTCCGTAACGGGCCTTAAGATCGTCCGCGACGCGGCGCGGCAGACCCACCGCCTCGGCGGCCTCGGCAACGAGGGTCTCGTAGCTGCGGTAAGCGCCCGTCCGATAGGTGATCCGCAGGTACTCCGCCCGCCACCGGCGGCCGGCCTCCTCGCCGCCGGCGACTGCGTTCCACAAGGTCCAGCTGTCGAGCAGGGCAGTCAGGAGGTCGAACAGGACGGAGTCGTATCGGTGGGGTGTCATGATTTGCACCCCCCTGGCCGCTTTCCGGCGGGCGGCGTCGCTTGGCCGGATCGTGCGCCAAAGCCTCGCCAAATCCGGGGCGCCCGGCCGGCTTCCGGCGGGATGAGCCGCCGGGAGCGCCATCCTGGCAGGGCGTACCGGCACCCCGCGGCCCGCCCGTCAGGCCGCTTCCGAACGCGGCGTCAGGTCTGCCTCCGCGGTGATCGCCTGCAGGATCGCCTCGAAGGCCAGGTCGGCGGAAAGGTGAAGCTCTGCCGTGGTCTTGTTCTGAATCGGATGCGAGATGTAGACCGAGGCCGCGTCGAGGCCGATCGTCGCCTTCTGCGACTCGAATGCCTGCTCGAACTCGGTCGTCAGGACGCTGACGCCGGTCAGGCCCCGCTTGTCCAGATCGTTGAGATCGTGCGTCGAGCACGAGGTGCACGACCCGCAATCAGACAGTGCAATGATGACGGCCTGACAGTGCGCGGCAATGTCCAGGATCATCTCGCGCGGTGCCACGCGCGTGTTCGTCGGCTTCTTGTAGCGGCGCGTGGCGATGCCGCGCTCGCGGCACAGCACCTCCAGGCGGTCGATGAACTCGTCGCCCCGCATCTTGCCGATATCCATCAGGGCGATCGTCCGGCCCTGCAGGGTGTCGAGCGGGTCGACGCGAGGGCGCAGGGCCGATGCAGTCTCGGCGGTCGGGTCGCGCAGAAGGATACCTTCGTTCACAGCACAATCTCCCTGGTGACAGGTTGGGACTCGGTGCGGAAGCGTCCTCCCGTCCAGCCAGCGCAGATGGCGGAGAATAGCCCCGCCTGACCGCCCGCCTGGACGATGAGGAGCCCCTCGGGCCAGAACTTGTTCACCATCTCGTTCCGGCGGCTGACGGCGATGCCTTCGCCGACCCCATGGGCGCCCTGAATCACGTCCGCGCCCGGACGAACCATGGCCCGGTGCAATTCCGCGGTGATCCGGGCCCGATCCCATCCGGCATCCCGGAAGATGGCGTAGTGCTCGGGCACGAGGACGAGCATCGCGTTGGTGAATTCACACAGCTTGTAGTGGCCGACCGCGAGCAGCGACATGGCCAGGGACTTGGTCAGCTCCTCCGGCGTCCGAGAGCGCTGATCGAGGAAGCCCTGGATGCCGTCGCCCTGGAACAGCGTCACCGCATTCTTGCCGGCCGCCACGCCGCGGGCGACGGCGAGCGGTTGCCAGGTCGGATCCGACTCGTCTTCCGCGAAGCAGAACGTGTACTTCCCGGGGCCGCCGAGGACTGCCCGGTCAAGCTCGCCCGGTCGACCGCCGCCGACGTTGCGGATGATCAGCTGCAGCGCCCGGCCGATCGTCGCGTTGGCGCGGTTGCCCTGGCCCAGGCAGTTGATGCCCGAGTTCATGCCGATCTCGCGGGCGATCGGCCCGTTCACCACGATGATCGGCCCGGAGAAGCAGGTCGTGCACAGGAGCCCGTGCATCGTGAACAGCGGGTCGAGCGCCGCCTCCAGCGCCGCCAGGACGACCGGCATGTATTCGGGGCGGCAGCCGGCCATCACGGCGTTGATGGCGACCTTCTCCACGGTGATCGGCGAGAGATTGGGGGGCACCTCGCCGATGACCTCGTCGGCCTTTCGCGACGTGCCGTCGAGCATGCGGAGGATGCGCGCGTCGGTGGGTGGTACGACCGGGAGGCCGTCGCTCCAGCCCCGATCGTAGGTGGCCTCGAATTCGTCATCCCAGGCGCCGAGCTGGATCGGTCGCGACTGAAAATCGACGTGTCCGAACTTGGCCCGCAGGACGTCGTGCACGCCGGGCTCCCGGGACTTCGAGCCGCATCCGGGACGCATCGCGGGGAGATCCGTCCCGAGATCGTTGAGACCGGTCATGTCCTGCCAGTCGCCGCGGTGCCAGCCGAAGGTGCGCGCCACCTCCTGACCGTCCCTCAGGCGGACGAGCGTCGGCACGGCCTCGATGTCGAAGGCGAAGGACTGCTCCAGCGACGTGTCGTCGATCGCCGCGACGCCGGAGGGAAAGCCCGGATCGTCCTGCGTGTAGACGCGGGTCGGCACGGCGCCGGCGATGCGCTCGACGACGTCCTCCAGCATCTGACACGTCTCGCATCCGTGTTTGACGAAGATGACGAGCTGATCGCCCTGTCTCACATGCGTGTTCACGGCCTCTCTCCTTGCTGCAGCCAAATTTCTGAAGGGCGGCGCCGATGAGCCCGGCGGCTCACGGGCACTGTTCCCAAGTGCTCTTGGTCAGGACTGCCGTCCGGTCGCCGTGGACGGCCGGGTCATCGACCGGCGGCGAGACGGCAGCCGGACGGCGCGACCTCCCCTGCTGGAAGGGGACATCCGGCCCGAAGGCCTCGGCGTAGGCCGCCTCGGCCGCGACCGGGTCGAACTCGCCGCTCATCTTCGCGACGACGACGGTCGCGAGACTGTTGCCGATGATGTTGGTGACCGACCGCGCCTCGGACATGAAGCGGTCGATGCCGATGATCAGCAGCAGGCCCTCGACCGGCAGGACATGCGTCGCCGAGAGCGTCGCGGCGAGCACGACGAAGCCGGAGCCGGCCACCGAGCCCGAGCCCTTCGACGTCACGAGCAGGAGCAGGAGCAGGCCGAGCTGCTGGCCGAAGCTCATGTCGATGCCGTAGGCTTGCGCGATGAACAGCGACGCCATCGACAGATAGATCGCCGTTCCGTCGGCGTTAAACGAGTAGCCCACCGGCATCACGAGACCGACGCTCGACTTCGAGCATCCGAGGCGCTGGAGCTTGGTCATGAGCCGCGGCAGCACGCTCTCGGAGGAGCAGGTGCCGAGGACGACCAAGACCTCCGCGCCGATGTAGCGGATGAACCGGACGAGGCTGAACCCGCAGCCGCGGGCGATCGCCCCCAGCACCACCCCGACAAACAACGCGCAGGTAAGGTAGACGCTCAGGAGCATGTGCCCGAGGACGAAGACCGAGCCGAGGCCGTAGCGGCCCACCGTGAACGCCATAGCGCCGAACGCGCCCAGCGGCGCGAGGCGCATGATCAGGGCCACGAGCTGGAACAGGATGTCGTTGGCGGCCTGCGCCACCACAACGAACGGCTTCGCCCGCTCGCCAATCAGGACGGCCGCGCAGCCGAACGCGATGGCGAAGAACACGATCTGAAGCAGATCACCCTTGGCAAAGGCCGCGACGGCGTTGTCCGGCACGATGTTCGACAGCAGATCCACCATGTACCGGTCGGCCGACGCGCTAGCGTATTTCGTGACATCGACCGCCACCGCGCCGACGCGGCTCCTGTCGAAGCCGTCGCCGGGCCGGACGAGATTGACGACGATCAGGCCGATGATCAGCGCCAGCGTGGACGCGACCTCGAAATAGAGCAGCGCGCTCCCGCCGATGCGGCCGACCTTCTTGAGGTCGCTGACCTCCGAGATGCCGATGACGATCGTCAGGAAGGCGATCGGCGGGATCACCATCTTGATCAGCTTGATGAACGTGTCGCTCAGCGCCTGCAGGGAGACGGCGAAGCCGGGCCAGAGCACGCCCAGGGCCACTCCGGCACAGAGTGCGATGACGACCTGCAGTGTCAGATTGGAGGATGTGCGTCGGATCGCGTGCAGCATGGGAACCCCCCGCTCGGTGGTGTCGCGCTTCTGCTGGCAACTGATATGCCAGTTTGGCTATTGACACGCAATACCGATTAACTGATATTCTAGTTATGTCCGAGATCGACAATCTCAGCCTCCGTGCCGAGGCGCTCATCCGCGAGGCCATCGTCAGCGGCCGCTTCGCTTTCGGGGAGCGGCTGTCAGATCGGGCCCTGGCCGACGAGCTTCAGATCAGCCGGACGCCCGTGCGGGAGGCGCTCGCTCGCCTCGCGCAGGACGATCTCGTCGCGGTGCGCCCGCAGAGCGGGACCTTCGTGATGAGCCTGGATGCCGCGGACGTGCGGCGCATCTGCGAGATGCGGGCCGTGCTCGAACTCGGCGCGTTGCGCATCGCTGCCGCCCGCGATCCGGACGTTCTGGTCGCCGCCGTCTCGGTTCCCCTGTCCGGGGGCGCCCTGGCCGTGGAGGACGAGGATCTCGCACGGGCCGAGGCGATGGATGGCGCATTTCACGAAGCTCTGATCGCGGCGGCGGACAACGCGCTGCTCACCCGGGCCTATCGCGGGATCGCCGATCAGGTCGGCGCCCTGCGCCACAGGCTGCCGCGCGAACTCGCGCGCATGCGGGCGGCCGTGGAGCAGCACCGCCGCATCATCGACCTCGCCGTGACAGGGCGGCTTTCGGAGGCCGAGACCCAGCTCTCCACGCATGTCCGCATCGTCGAGAGGCTCGCGACCGAATTCCTCTTTCAGGACGCCAAGACCACCGGGCGCTCGCGCCGTCGGTCCCATCCCTCGGAGCGCACATGACGGTTCATCGGACAAAACTCCTGATCGTCGGCGCCGGTCCGGCCGGCTACACCGCAGCGATCTACGGGGCGCGGGCGAACCTGCAGCCTCTCCTGGTGACCGGGCTTCAGCCGGGCGGACAGCTCACCATCACCACGGAGGTCGAGAACTATCCGGGCTTCGCACGCGCGATCCAGGGCCCGGACCTCGTCGAGCAGATGCGGGAGCAGGCCGAGCACGTCGGAACCCGGATCCTCTCCGACACCATCGTCTCCGTCGATCTCTCCAGGCGGCCGTTCGAGGCCGTCGGCGACAGCGGCGACACCTACCGCGCCGACACGCTCGTCGCCGCCACCGGCGCGCAGGCTCGCTGGCTCGGTCTGCCCTCCGAGTTGGCGTTCAACGGTGCGGGGGTCTCGGCCTGTGCGACCTGCGACGGCTTCTTCTACCGCGGCAAGGAGGTCGTGGTCGTGGGCGGCGGCAACACCGCCGTCGAGGAGGCGCTCTATCTCGCCAACCTCGCCGCAAAGGTGACCGTGGTCCATCGGCGCGACCGCTTCCGGGCGGAGCCGATCCTGCAGGACCGACTGGTGGCCCATCCCAGGATCGCGGTCGTCTGGAACCACGTGGTCGAGGAGATCCTCGGCCAGAACGAGCCCGTGAAGGCGGTCACGGGCGTGCGGCTGCGCGATGTCGGGAGCGGCGACACTCGCGATCTAGCGGCCGACGGCGTCTTCGTCGCCATCGGGCACGATCCCGCGACGGCGCTTTTCCGAGGGCAGGTCGAGATGGAGGCCGGCGGCTACATCCGGATCTCCCCGTGGTCCACCAGGACCTCGGTCCCGGGATTCTTCGGGGCCGGCGACTGCGCGGAGAGCGTCTACCGGCAGGCGGTCGTGGCCGCCGGGATGGGCTGCATGGCGGCCCTGGAGGCGGAGAAGTTCCTGGCCGACCACGCCGCGGATCCCGCGGTCCGGGCCGAGGAACGGAGCACGCGCACGATGATCGGCGCCTACGCCTGATCCGGTGCGGACCGTCGAGCCCGAAGGATTCCCCACATGGTGTTGTTCAGTCGCCGCGAAGTCGTGGCTGCCTTGGCCGGGGCGGCCGCCAGCGACCTGATATCGGTTCGCGCGAACGCTGGGCCCGATCCGGCAGGCGATCCGGCCGTCAGGCGCGTCAGGGCAGGCGTCCTCGACGTGGCCTATCGCGAGTCCGGCCCGCCGGACGGGCCTCCGGTGATCCTGCTCCATGGATTCCCCTACGACGTCCATGCCTACGCGGCGGTCGCGCCCGTTCTGACGAAGGCGGGCCGGCGCGTGATTGTGCCCTACTTGCGCGGCTACGGACCGACCCGGTTCATCGAGGCCGCCACCCCGCGGGTCGGCCAGCAGGCTGCGCTGGGCAACGACCTCCTCGCCCTCCTCGACGCGCTCGACCTCCGCAGGGCGACGCTCGCAGGCTTCGACTGGGGCGCCCGCGCGGCGTGCGTGGTGGCGGCTCTGTACCCCGAGCGGGTCAGCGGCCTCGTGAGCAGCGGCGGCCCCGGCTACAATATCCAGAATCGCGTGGGCTTCCTGAAGCCGCGCGATACCGCGTTCGAGCGCCGTCACTGGTTCTACTGGTACCTGAACGCGCAGCGCGGCAGGACCGCCTTCTCGAACGATCCCGCAGGCTTCTGCCGCTATTTGTGGCACGACTTCTCGCCGACCTGGAACTTCGACGATGCGACCTTCGCCCGGACCGCCGCGGCGTTCGAGAACCCCGATTTCGTGACCGTGGCGCTGCACTCCTACCGCTTCCGCATCGGCGAGGTGTCGGGCGATCCCGCGCTGGAGCCAATCGAGCGGCAGCTCTCCGCCAGTCCGCGGATCACGGTCCCGACAATCGTGCTGGAAGGCGCCGACGAAGGCGTCGATCCGCCGGAACCTCTGGGGACGGCAGCCCCGCATTTTACGCAGTTGCGCCGAACGACGGTGCTGAACGGCGTCGGCCACAACGCGCCCCAGGAGGCGCCAGACCTGTTCGCCGCCGCCATCCTGAACCTAGACCGCTGACCGCGGCAGGTCCGGCCTGAGGCGGTCTCCGCCTGGATCCTCCGGCGGATGTCGTTCTGGCTTTGATCCCGAGCGCAGCGACGTGGCCTGCTCATCTTGGCGCGACCAAAGAGCGCTGCGCTCCGCGCGCCGGGATGACGGTGCCCGCAGAGGGGTGGGCGTGGCACCCTGTGCCGGCTCAGGTGCGGGCCAGGGCGGCCTCGAACTCCGCGTCTGGCAAATGCGCCCCGCCGGTGGTCCAGACCACGTGAGTGGCCTTCGGAGACGTCGGCGGCGCTTCGGCCAGGAACCGGCCGAGGGCGGCGAAGCCGGAGGCCGCGGAGGGTTCGAGGCGCAGCCCCGCGCCGGTCCAAAGCGCCCGCAGCCAGTGGAACAGTTCCGCGTCGGGAACGGTCACCACCGCATCTATGAGCGCGCCGACGGTCCGGGCGACCAGCAGGGAGGCGCTCGCCACCGCCAGCCCATCGGCCGCGGTCCGGTTGTCGAGCCCGGCCTCGTAGACGCTGACGGGCCGGTCGAGCCCGGCCGCGAGCTGCACGAGCATGCAGGGCGAGGCCACCGGCTCCACGAAGACTGGCCGCACCGCGTCGCCGAACAGCAACGTCAGACCGAAGGCCACGCCGCCCGGCGCGCCGCCGACGCCACAGGGGAGGTAGACGTAGAGCGGATGCGCCGCATCGACCGCGATTCCGGCCGCCGCGATCTGGCGCTGCAGGTCGAGCGCCGCCGCCGCGTAGCCGAAGAACAGGTCGACCGAATCCTCGTCATCGACGAAATGCGCGTCGGCGCGATCCCGGAAGCGTCCCGCGCCGCCGCCACCGCGCGCCCGTAATCGCCTGGATGCTCGACGACGCGCGCACCGAGATCGCGGAGGCGCTGCTTCTTCCAGGCCTTGGCGTCGTGGGACATGTGCACCTCGACCTGGAAGCCGAGGGCGCGGCCCATCACGCCGACGCTGAAGCCGAGGTTACCGGTGCTGCCGACCGCGACCGTGTGCCGGGCAAAGAGATCGCGGAAGGCGCCGGACGCGAAGGCCGCGTAGGACAGGCCGGGCCGCAGGAGCCCCGCCGCCGCGGCCAGCGTCTCGGCATAGGTCAGGACCTCGTAGACGCCGCCTCGTGCCTTGATGCAGCCGGTCACCGGCAGGTCGTGGTCGGCCTTGACCCAGACCGAACCGGGCGCGTCGCCGAGCATGGTTCGGGCGAGATCGGACGCGACGGGCAGCAACGGCGAGTCGATTCGGCCGTCCGCCGTACCCTCGAACAGCGCAGCCAGCAGCGGGTCGAAGCGCCGCCAGCGCGCCTCCGCACCGTGCATGTCCGCCTCGGAGAACGCCGACGCGGCCAGCACCGAAGCGGCCTCCCTCCGGTGGGGATTGCGCCAGACGATCGGTTCGGCTCGCCGTACGGCCGCGGGGATCGCGTCATCGCCGGAGGTCTCGCGCGGCAGGGTGACGGTCATGGCATCCTCGTGGGCGGTTGTGGGTCGCGCGGGCAGCCCCCGATGGTCCTGCCACGGATCGTTCGCCGCTGCGCCCCTCTTCCGGAGCTCAGCGGCCGCCCCGGGCGCCGCGATGCACGACGAGCGGGCCGAAGGCTTGGCTGACCGGCATGAGCTCGATGACGTTGATGTTCACGCGGGTGGGGCGGGTGGCGGCCCAGAACACCGTGTCGGCGATATCCTCGGGCGTGAGCGCGTCGGCGCCGTCGTAGACGCCGGCGGCACGGGTATCGTCGCCGCGGAACCGCACGTTGGAGAACTCGGTGCCGCCGACGAGGCCCGGATCGATCTCCGTGACGCGCACGCGCGTGCCGACGAGATCGGCGCGCAGGTTAAGCGAGAGTTGCCGGACGAACGCCTTCGTGGCCCCGTAGACGTTGCCGCCGGGGTAAGGGTAGCTCGCCGCCGTCGATCCGATGTTGACGATTTGGCCGGTGTCGCGCGCGACCATCCCCGGCAGCACCGCGTGGGTCACGTACATCAGGCCTTTGACGTTGGTGTCGACCATCGCCTCCCAGCCGTCGAGGTCCGCCGACTGCGCGGGTTCGAGCCCGACGGCGAGGCCGGCATTGTTGACCAGCACGTCGATGGCCGCATAGGCCGCCGGAAGGCCGGCGACGGCGTCCTCGACCGCCCGCCTGTCCCGGACGTCGAGCTCGAGGGTGTGAACCATCTGGTCGCCGAGTTCGTCGACGAGCGCCTGGAGCCGCTCCCGGCGGCGCCCGGCCGCGACGACTTTGTGGCCGGTCCGTGCGAAGCGCCGCGCGATCGCGAGGCCGAAGCCCGACGTCGCGCCGGTGACGAGGATGCTCATGCGATGTCTTGCCTGTTCTGGGGATGTCCGGCGGCGCGCGGGCGCGATGGTCAGGCTGCCTCGTCCTTGACGTAGGATGCAAGGCCGTTGCCGAAAGACCACTCGTCGCGCCCGTTCGGCGAGAGGACGATCAGCACGTCCTCCGGGCGCAGCCCGGGATTCGCCACGAGGTTGTCGGTGATGACCCGGTAGAGCGCCTTCTTCTGCGGCGTCTCGCGCCAGTTTCCGGCGACGATGTTGATGATCACGAGGTCGTCGGTGCGATGGAGGCCCAGGTAGTCCGGGTCGTAGATCAACTCGTCCCGCGCATGCTGGTGGATGAGCTGGAAGCGATCGTCGGCCGGCGCACCATAGGCCTCCATCAGGCCGCGATGGACGCCGTCCGATATCGCGCGGATGTGCTCTGATGACTTGCCCTTGATCAGCGAAATACGAACGAGAGGCATGGAAATGGTGTCCTCTGACAGGTCACGTCGGGTCTCGACCGGCTTGACGCCACCGGTCTATCGCGACACCATCGTTCTGAAAATTTGAAACTACCGAACGATAGCATCGACAAGATCGAACGATGATGATCCGCACCAACCTCGACATGGACGTGCTCCGGACCTTCGTGACCGGCTTCGAGCTCGGCAGCTTCGCCCGGGCGGCCGAGCGCCTGGGGCGGTCGCAATCGGCCGTGAGCACGCAGCTCCGGAAGCTGGAGGAGCAGGTCGGGCAGCCGCTCGTGCAGAAGGCCGGGCGCGGCCTCGCCCTGACACCCGCCGGCGAGAGCATGCTCGGCTACGCGAAGCGGCTGCTGGATCTCAACGACGAGGCGATCGACCGTCTTCGCGGCACGGAACTCGAAGGCTGGGCGCGGCTCGGCCTCGTACAGGACTTCGCCGAGAGCTGGCTCCCGGCGGTGCTGAAACGCTTCTCCCGGGCCTATCCGCGGGTGCGCATCGAGGTCCAGGTCGGCCTCGGCGCGCAGCTCGTCGAGAAGACGCTGAAGGGCGAACTCGACGTCGCGCTGGTCTGGGGTGACAGCGGCGACACCCCCCATGCTCAGCGGGTCGCCGCGGTTCCGATCCACTGGATCGGTCAGTCTGATTGGCCGGGCCTCGCGAGCCTCGGACGGGAGCCCCTGCCGTTTGCCGCCTTCGTGCCGCCATGCACGTTCCGGTCCGCGGCCGTCGCTGCTCTGGACGGAGGCGGCCTGCCCTGGCGTCTGGTGTTCACGAGCCCCAGCCTCTCGGGTCTCTGGGCTGCGGCCGAGGGTGGGCTCGGTATCACCGCGCGGACAGCCGTCGGTCTGCCGAAGACGCTGAGCGTGCTCGACCCGGCAGAGACAGGGCTGCCGGCCCTTCCGTGCGCGCCGCTCACCCTCCATCAGGCGGAAGCCAACCTGTCGCCGGCCGTCGCGCGGCTTACGGATATCCTGCTCGAGACGATCCGTGAGCATGTCGCGTAGAGCGCGGGGCGCAGGGGCTCCATGCCTGCTCCCGTCGAACCACAATCCCTCAGTCCGGCGCGCGGCAATCCAGCATGATCACCCAGGACATCCATCCCCTCGATCCTCGAGATGCCGAGGTCAGCGCCCGGTTTCGGACCGCAGCAGCGGCGCGGAAGGGACGAATCCTGGGACCCGAGGCGCGGCCTATGTTCGACGCGATGCGGGCTGCCACACAGTGCGCCGCTGGCGCGCGAATCGAGCCCGGTGAGGTCGGTGGGGTGACGGGCGTCTGGTTCCGCGTCAGCGACGGCGTCCGCGACCGGCGCCTGCTGTTCCTACATGGCGGCGGCTACATGCTCGGCTCGCCGAGACGTACCTGCAGGGTCAGGATCCCGACGATCCGCGCGCTTCCCCGCTCCGAGGACCCATGCGTGCCGGTCCTTCTCTGCGGATCGATGTCGGGGCGGACGAGGTACTGCTGGACGATGCCCGGACCTATGCCGCGCGCACGGCGCAGGCTGCTACGCCTGTGACGCTCGCTATCTTGGAAGGCATGCCGCACGTGTTCCAGGCCCGATGTGCCAAACTGGCCGCTGCGCGGAAATCCTTCGACGCGGCCGGGCGATTCCTAGCGGCGCAGTTCGTGCGCCTATGACTATGGCGACGCCGCCGCAGCAACTGGTTTTCGGCCCTCGGAACGGTGCGTTGGGGTGCCGGCCGACGGCTGATCTTACACGCACCGGCTACCGATCACGGTCGGCCTGCTGGCTGATACGCCCGGATGCGGCGCGGCCGGATCGATCCAGCGAAGCCCCGAAACCGTTCGGCGCGCCGCGCACGAGCGCAGACGCGGCGGCGGGCAAGCGGCACTTCAATCATTCGGTTTTCTGGAATATTTGATGCTTTATTTTCAAATTTACCAAATAATCGTTCGCCGGTAGCACCGTCTGAAGGAGCGCCACCGGGGCGGTGGCGAACGGTAAGGAGAGGCAACGATGCCCTTCATCAACGTCAAGGTGGCAGGCCAGAAGCTGGCGCAGGGCCAAGTCGAGCGGATCCAGGCGGGCATCACAACACTGATGACCGACATCCTGCACAAGGTCGGTCCACTCGTCGGCGTGCTGGTCGAGGAGGTGCCGCTGGCGGGATGGAGCGTCGGCGCCGCGCCGGTCGCGTGCGTCGCGCAGGTCGATGCCATCATCAGCGCGGAGACCAATACAGCGGAGGAGAAGGGCCGGTTCATCGCCGAGGCGACCCGCTTCCTGATAGACGTTCTCGGTTCCCAGCTCGCGGAAGTCTCCTATGTCGTCATCCACGAGGTGCCGAAGGACAGTTGGGGCTATGGCGGCCTGACCCAGGCTCACCGGGCACAGAACCGCTGAAAGCGTCCGGCATCTCGCCGCGGCCAACCTCAGGGCCCGAGCACCGCGGGTCCCAACGCCTCATCGCCCGCCGCGCGGACACTCGTTGGGCCGATGATCGCGGTATCCCAAGCCGCGACCTCAATATCGCTAAGCAAGTCCGGTACTCGGAGCGAACCTCCGGAGAGATCGGCGTGAGCCATTCGGTCGGCCATCGAGAGACGGCAAAGGATGCGGGCCGGTCCGCTATCAAGATGCATGCGCCAGGGGGCATGCGAAAGCGGATCTGACCGTCTGGCGGCACCGGATCAATCCAGCGCGGTTTTGCTTGACGCGGAAGGCATCAGTGTACTGGCCAATCGGAACCTTTCGAGCGCTTATCGATCTGTGCCGCAGCGAGGACATCTTCGATTAGATGTGTGAGACGCACGGCGTGCGCGAAGTCCGTGACGGTCGCGGTGCCGCGCACGATGTCGTCGCGCAGGGCAGCGTAGACGCCCGCCACGTTGATTGCGGCATCCGACAGGGTCGCGAAAGGCCCTTCGTCGACGGCCTGCCGGTCGCCATCCCGGATCAGCCCGATCCGACCCGCCTGGAGGCCGCGCGGTGCGCCGCCATCGAGGCGCAGGTGTCCCTTCTCGCCGACGAGATCGAGGTGGAAGGGCGTCTCTCCGGTCCGCCCGCCCGCAACCTCGAACGCGAACGGTGCGCCCGCGGCGTGACGTCCCTGAACGAGAAGGTGGTCGAAGGTGATGCGTGCTCGAGGCTGACGCGGCGCCCCGACCGCGATCCGCGGGAACTGGCGCGAGACGAGGGCGCTCATTGAGGCCAGCGGGCCGGCCAGGGCAATGAGCAGGTCGACGGTGGGATTGCCCCTGTTTGGTGGACACCGAAAACGCTTTCGCGTGAGGTGTTTGTCCAATGCCGAAGAGTCGTCCCCCCTTACCCCACCGAGTTCCGCCGACAGATGGTCGAGTTGGCCCGCGCCGGGCGTGATCCGAACGATCTGGCTCGCGAGTTCGAGCCCTCCGCGCAGGCCATCCGCAACTGGGTTGCCGAGGCCGATCGCGGCGAAGGCCGACGCGAGGCGAAGCCGCCGCCTGCCGATCCGGGCCTGACGGCCGCCGAGCGCGACGAACTCGTCCGGCTTCGGCGTGAGAACCGACAACTCAAGCTGGAGCGCGATATCCTCTCGCGCGCGACGGCCTGGTTCGCTCGGGAGACCGGGGTTCTCCCCTCGGGGTCTTCCGGTTCATGAGCGCCAACCAGGCCGATTTCCCCATCGCCGCCATGGCGCGCAGCGGGCACCCATCGCGGCTTGCCGCGATGGGACCCGGCTCGGCGTATCGAAGGCCGGGTACTATGCCTGGGTCGACCGGCAGCCATCGGCGCGACGGTTGGCAGACACGGCCTTGCTGAAGCGGATCCGCACCGTCCATCTCGGCTCGCATGAGACCTATGGTGCACCGCGCGTCCACGCCGATCTACGCGACCAGGGTGAACGGCATTCTCGCAAACGCATCGCCCGGCTGATGCGCGAAGCCGGTCTCGTCGGAACCAGTCATCGGCGCGGCGGGCCTGTCACGACGCGGCGAGATCGAAAGGCGCGACCGGCCCCCGACCTCGTCGACCGCAACTTCGCGGCCACCGCCCCGAACCGGCTCTGGGTAGCCGACATCACCTACGTGCCCACGGCCGCCGGCTTCCTCTATCTCGCGGTGGTGCTCGACGCCTTCAGCCGCCGGATCGTCGGGTGGGCCATGGCGACTCACCTACGCTCGGAACTCGTCCTGGACGCTCTGGAGATGGCCGTCACCCAGCGCAGGCCCCGCGATGTCATCCACCACTCCGATCAGGGCTCGCAATACACGTCCCTGGCCTTCGGCAATCGATGCCGAGAGGCTGGCGTACGCCCCTCGATGGGATCGGTCGGCGATGCCTACGACAACGCCATGGCCGAAAGCTTCTTCTCGACCCTCGAATGCGAGTTGCTCGGCCGCCGCTGCTTCCGCTCGCAGGCCGAGGCTCGGATGGCTTGCTTCAGCTATATCGAGGGCTTCTACAATCCGCTGCGCCGGCACTCGGCGCTCGGCTACCGCTCGCCCGTCGTCTACGAGAATGAAACCCGCTCCGACCCGTTGCCCGAGACCCCGCTTAGCCAAGCCCCCTGAACCGTCCACAGAAAAGGGGCAATCCCAAT
>NZ_JAKSYJ010000048.1 GCF_022829365.1 Methylobacterium sp. J-077
GGCCCGTACTCCGCCGGGCAGTCGCGCCAGCGGCAGCCGGAGGTGAGCACGTGCACAATGCCGGAGATGATCTGCCGGTCGTCCTTGCGCGCCGGTCCGGGCTGATCCTTCGGCAGGAACGGTTCGATCACCGCCCACTGCTCGTCCGAGAGCCAGAACAGGTCCGCCATCGCCACCTCCAGGCCGCAAAACGACCGCCTGGAATCACAAAATCACAAACTCTGCAACAGCTTGGTGCGGTTCGCACCCTAAAATCCGCATCAAAAATGGGTAAATACGGACAGTCCATGAGCTGATCAGCTGGAATATTGCCTTTCAGGCGATAACCATTGAAATTTGCTGCTTCAGCGTCGCGGATCGGTTCTTTGGATCCAATATGCCTTGGCCTGTTTACGTGCTTGCTGGGTTTTATGCATTTGGTCGCATCAATGAGCTCGTATTTGCTTTTTATAGTGACGCCCTCGACAGGCTAGAGGGCAAAAAGCTTCGTATCGAGATAAGAAAATCCGAGCGTATTGTACTACTCGGTATCGGCTATATCGAAACTATCGTACAGTTCGGTCTGGTTCATTTAGCGGCGCAGGCCTTGTCGCCCCACAGGGCTTACAGCCATCCGCTGCGTGATGCTTTCGACGCGACTTATTTCAGTGTCATGACGATCACGACGACGGGGTTCGGTGACTTCGCGCCGGACAGCTTGTTGCCCCGTCTGGTGACCATGTACGAGGCGGTGATTGGGATCGTGTTTCTTGCCTTAGCCCTTGGATCCTATCTGTCTTTCACCGTTAAGCCCGACGATACGGGCGTGGGAAAATGAGTGGGGATACAGCATCCGTTTAATGGGGATCAGGAACGGCGCGATGATGAAGCTGTACCTGCTTCGCTTTTACATTAGGAGTCGAGCAGCCGCAGCGTATGACCGGAGTCCGCAAGGCACCTTAGCGCGGCCTGCTCCATCGCATCGTATTCGTCTTCATGCCAGGAGCCGGAACAGACGTTGACCACCTCGCCATCGAGAGACACCCGGATTGAAACGATCTCCGAGGGGTTGGCGTCGTCGGAATATAGCCCCATCCCGACCGTATGCCGACCGACCTCGAAAACAGAGACCCCCGCCAGTATCCGCATGACCGCCCCCGGCTGAAAGAATCGGCCGGTATAGCGGTACCGGACTCGGCGTGATAGCTGGTAGATGTTCCTACTATGTTCTGATATACTTCCATGCCCAAACGATCAGCCCGCATCATCTCTCACGAAACCAGCACCCGCATGATCGACTCCATGCGGGAATGCCGCACGGCTGATCCACCCCATTGAAGTGGTCCGCCCTTTGGTATGGCTTTTGAGCCTGGAGGACGGACGACATGGCCAAGCACCCGAAGCCCGAGGAGATCGTCGCCAAGCTACGGCAGGCGGATGTGCTGATCTCACAGGGCCAGAGCGTCTCCGACGCGATCCGCGCCCTCGGTGTGAGTTCGGTGACGTACTACCGGTGGCGGCGTGAGTTCGGCGGGCTGAAGAGCGATCAGGTGCGCCGGATGAAGGATCTGGAGACTGAGAACCAGCGACTGCGAAAGGCGATCGCCGACCTCACCCTCGACAAGCTGATCCTGCAGGAGGCGTCCCGGGGAAACTTCTGAGCCCCGCGCGCCGACGCGCCTGTGTCGAGCACATCATCGACGTCCTGCACGTCTCCGAGCGCCGCGCCTGTCGGGCGCTCGGACAGCATCGTTCGACACAGCGCAAGGTCCCGCGGGGCCGTGATGACGAAGAAGCACTGACGGCCGACCTCGTGGCGTTGGCCGAACGGTATGGACGCTATGGCTACCGCAAGATCAGCGCGCTGCTGAAGGCGGCCGGGTGGCTCGTCAACGACAAGCGCGTCGAGCGGATCTGGCGGCGTGAGGGCCTGAAGGTCCCGGTCAAGCAGCCCAAGCGAGGGCGGATCTAGGACAACGACGGCTCCTGCCTCCGTCTTCGCCCGGAGCACCGCAACCACGTCTGGTCGTATGACTTCGTCGAAGCCCGCACGCATGACGGGCGCAAGTTCCGGATGCTCAACGTCGTCGACGAGTTCACGCACGAATGCCTGGCCATCCGCGTCGCCCGCAGGCTGGAGGCGATCGACGTGATCGATGCGCTCTCCGATCTGTTCATCCTGCGTGCGGTGCCGGGGCATATTCGTTCGGACAATGGCCCGGAGTTCATCGCCAAGTCCGTGCAGGCTTGGATCACCGGGGTCGGTGCCAAGACCGCCTACATCAGCCCCGGTTCACCGTGGGAGAACGGCTATGTCGAGAGCTTTAACGCTCGCCTGCGAGACGAACTCCTGAACGGCGAGATCTTCTACACCCTGAAGGAGGCACAGATCGTGATCGAGAGCTGGAGACGACACTACAACGCTGTCCGCCCGCACGCGTCGCTCGGATACCGTCCGCCAGCCCCGGAGGTGTTCGTGCCGGCCCTCACTGCTTGGCCACCTGCGCTAGCCCGCCCGGCTGCGTCGACCAAGCTACCCATAGTGGAGCGGCCCACCGCACACTAACTCCACTCTTGGACCACCTCGTGGGGGCCGATCAATCGCAAACCGCTAAACCATGCAATGACTTGGTTCGGTTCGCACTTTGATGGTATATTCCCCGGGCTCGATGCTGCTCAAGACGGGTGATCAAGTGCATAATCCCTCGATGTCGTACCCCGCGAAACTTGGCTGTGAGACTTAGCGCCACACTCACTCCCAAGCGTCCGTTGCTGCACTCGGAAAATCAAAGAACGAACAAGAGAAAGCGGACGCAAGCTGCGTGGGCAAGTGCTTGGGCACTCACTGCAGATCGCAAAAAACCTCCTTGTTTCAAAGCCAGTTGACGGACTCCGTCTCCACCAGCTACCTGACACTGCTCCAGGATGACCGACATCGCCCGGCGCGAGGGTCGGGACGAGGATATCCGGTGACGCAGCGCCGGAAGACCGCGCGGCTGTCCGTCGTCACGCCGCGGGCCGCCGCCACTTCGACACGCAGGATGGGCTGATCTGCAGCGCAGCAGCGATCGGCCGAATGCTCTCGCCAGCTTCGTAGCGCGCCACTGCACGAGCCCGCAGGTCGTCCGCATAAGACCACGTCACCCTTCCCTCCAGGCGACGACGCACCAGAGGGTCAGATTATCCGACGCCTGAAAGTCTCAAATCCATCAAACCAAGGCACGCTCTAGCGCAGCCCGAATTTCCGCCGGACCAGGACGATGCAGACCAGGCTGACGCTGGCCGCGAACATCAGGAAGAAGCTCGGGGCGAGCGCCGTGTGGGTGATCGCGATCAGGCTCTCGATCCAGAACGGCGCGAAGCCGCCGAACAGCGTCACGCCGACATTGTAGCTGATGTTCATGCCCGTACTGCGCGTGCGCGTCGGGAAGATCTCGGCCATGAGCGCCGGAAGCGCCGCGCTGTAGCTCGCCTTGAGGCCGCCGATCAGCGCGAGCACCGGCACGATGACGAGCAGCGCCGGATAGCTGATCAGCAGCGCGAAGGCCGGAAACATCAGCACGAAGACCGCGATCACCACGGCCCGCATGATCGGCGTCCGGCCGATGCTGTCCGACCAGTGCCCGACAAGCGGCGCGACCGTCATCAGCATGACGGCCCCGACGAACGAGGCGACGAAGCCGATCCAGGAGGGCAGGCCGAGCTGGTTGACCGCGTAGGTCGGCGTGTAGCTGATCATGTAGTTCAGCGCGGTGGAGGTCGCTACGAGCCCGGTCGCCAGCAACACGTTCAGCCATTGCTGTACGAACAGGTCGCGCACGGGCGAATTGGTCGTCTCCTCGGCGGTTGCCTCGAACTCGGGGGTCTCTTCGATGTTGCGTCGGATGTAGAGGCCGACGGGACCGATCAACAATCCGAACGCAAAGGGCAGGCGCCACCCCCATGAGGCGATCTGGTCCGCGCTCAGGGTGGCGCTCAGGATGACCCCGGACAGGGCCGCCAGCACGCTGGCCAGGCCCTGGCTGGCGAACTGGAAGCTCGCGAAGAACCCTTTTCGCGCCGGACCGTGCTCGACCATGAAGGCGGTGGAAGCACCGAACTCGCCGCCGACGGAAAACCCTTGGATAAGCCGCGCGGCGAGCACGCCGATCGAGGCCAGGATTCCGATCGACTCGTAGGACGGCATCACCACCATCATGAAGGTGCCGACCATCATCAGGACGATCGACAGCATCAGCGCCGGCTTGCGACCAACCCTGTCGGCGTACAGGCCGAGCACGATCGCGCCCAGCGGACGCATCAGATAGGAGATGCCGAAGCTGCCCAGCGCCAGCAGCAGCGAGGTGGTCGGGTTGCTGGTCGGGAAGAACAGCTTCGAGATCGTGACCGCGAAATACAGGTACAGGGTCAGGTCGTAGAACTCGAGGGCGTTGCCGATCGAGGACGCGATTACCGCCTTGTACATCTGCGACGCGCCGCGGGAGGGTGTTGCACGCGCGGCCTCGACCGGTGCTGACATGATGAACCTGATGCTGGTGCGGGGCGACAAAGGTTGCAGCCCGGCGCGTTCGCCAGCGCGGAGCCGTCGTCCATTCCAGTGGCGAGCGTTCTAGAAACCGCCCGCGTGACCGTCCTTGCGGGGGTCGGAGCCGCCGACGTAACCGCCCTCGATCCGGCGCACGAGCTGCGCGCCGCCGAAGCCGAAGGCGGAATCCGGCGGCTCGCGCACGAGCTCGTGGCCCCGCGCCTCCAGCTCGCCCAGCACCGCGGCCGGGAAGGCGGTCTCGACCGCGACCTGCAATCCGGCGACATGGCGCCAGCGGGGCGCGTCGACGGCGGTCTGTGGGTCCTGCCCCCAGAGTTGGGTCCGCACGAGAACCTGCACGTGCCCTTGCGCCTGGATGGGGCCGCCCATGAAGCCGAAGGCCATCAGCGGCGCCCCGGCCTGCATGACGAAACCCGGGATGATCGTGTTGAACGGGCGCTTGCGCGGGCCGACTTGGTTGGGATGTCCCTCAGCCAGGGTGAAGCCGTAGCCGCGATTCTGCAGGCTGATGCCGGTGTCCGGCACCACCACCCCGGAGCCGAAGCCCGAATAGTTCGACTGGATGTAGGAGACCATCATACCGCCGGCATCGCCGGTGGCGAGGCACACGGTGCCGCCCTCATTGGGCGCCCCGTGCCCGAAGACCTGCGCGCATCGTCGGTCGATCAGGGCCGCCCGGGAGGCGAGATAGGCCGGATCGAGCAGGTGGTCGTGGGTGACCTTGGTCATGTAGCGCAGGTCGGCCGCGTAGGCGTAGACGTCCGCGAAGGTGAGCTTCATCGCCTCAATCTGCAGATGGAGCGCGTCCGAGCTGTCCGCGGGCAGGTCCGCGAGGCCGGTCGAGCGCAGGATCCCCAGCGCCATCAGGGCCGCGATGCCCTGCCCGTTCGGCGGGATCTCGTGCAGGCTCGCGCCGCCGAAATCCTGCCGGATGGTACCGCACCAATCCGTGCTGTGCTCCGCCAAGTCGCCCTCGTCGAGGGCGCCGCCATGCTGGCGGGCGAAATCCGCGATCCGGTGCGCCAGCTCGCCCCGGTAGAAGGCCTCGCCCCGCGTCTCGGCGATCAGCCGGAGCGTGCGGGCATGGCCGGGGGCCCGGAACAGCTCGCCGGCGGCCGGCGTCCGCCCGTCGGGCATGAAGGTCGCCGCGAAGCCGGGCTGGGTCTTGAGCTCCGCCGCGCCGCGCCGCCACAGCTCGGCGATGATCGGCGAGACCAGGAAGCCCTGCTCCGCATAGCCGATGGCCGGCTCGAACAGGCGCTCGAACGGCAAGCGGCCGAAGCGCCGCGACAGCTCCACCCAGGCCGAGACCGCGCCGGGCACCGTGACGGTGTCCCAGCCGCGATGCGGAAACGCGCTGTGATGGGCGAAGCGCTCCGGCGTCCAGCCGGCCGGCGAGCGACCTGAGGCGTTGAGCCCGTGCAGTTGGCCCTCGTGCCAGAGGATGCAGAAGGCGTCCGACCCGATGCCGTTGCCGGTAGGCTCGACCACGGTCAGCGCGATGGCCGCCGCCAGCGCCGCGTCGAGGGCGTTTCCGCCCTGGTGCAGCATCCTCAGCCCGGCCTGCGTGGCAAGGGGCTGCGAGGCGGCGACGAGATTGCGGGCGAAGACCGGCGAGCGCCGAGAGGCGTAGATCGCGTCGTGTCGGTATTGCATCATCGATCTCGTGGACGGCCAGGCTCACGGAGCCCGTCTTGGCAAGCCTTATGCCCTCTATTCCGGGCCACGTTGAGCCGGGGCTGCACTGTCCGGATGGCCGTGACCGGAATCTCCCGGCCGAACAGCCGTACTTGGCGGCGCATCCAGAACGATGCCGCCGAATACGCCCTTCGCCCCGGGGCCGGACGCGTCCGCGCCTGCGTCCCGCCGGCTTATAGCTTCACGCCTTCCAGATAGCCGCGGTTCCAGGTCGGGCTGATGAGGATCTCGTTGACGCAGACGGTCGACGGAAGCCGCGCCACGAACAGGATCGTGTCTGCGAGATCCTCGGATTGTAGCATGCGCGCCTTGTCGTCCCCGGTGACCGGGACGGGACGCTTGTCGAGGATCGGCGTCGCGACCTCGCCCGGGCAGATGCAGCAGGAACGGATGCCGTGGCCGCATTCCTCCTGGTTCAGGCTCTCGGAGAGCGCGACCAGCCCGTGCTTGGCCGCGGAATAGGCCGGCCCGGTCAGCTTGGAGACGTAGCGGCCCGCCCAGGACGAGACCTGGACGATCAGGCCGCCACCCTGGGCACGCATCGTCGGCAGGACGGCCCGGGACGCGTAGAAGGGGCCGTTGAGATCGACGCCGATCACCGCGTCGATGTCGGCGGGCGAGATCTCGCTCCAGCTCCGCTTCGGCACGTTGAGCCCGGCGGAGTTCACCAGGATGTCGCAGCGCCGGTAGGCCGCGTGGACAGCGTCCCAGGCGCGCTCCACCGCGTCGGCGCGACCCATGTCGGCCGCCGCCACCAGCGCCTCGCCACCCACGGCGCGGACCTGTTCCGCGGTCTGCTCCAGGGCGTCCGCCCGGCGTCCCGAGAGGGCGAGCCGCACCCCGGCCCGGGCCAGCGCCACCGCGGCGGCCTGTCCGATGCCGGACCCGGCTCCCGTCACCCAGGCGACCTGTCCTTCGATATCGCGCAGCATGTCGAGCAATCTCCCATGTGTCCCGCGTTTCCCGCGGCCATGGCCGGGCGCATCGGGGGCCTGTCCCTCGCCCTCCAGCCCTTGCCCTCTAGCCCTTGCCGACCAGGGGGCAGCCGCCGTCCGCGAGAGGGCGGAACGCCTGCTCGGCGGGAATGGTGTCGAGGAGCTTGTACAGGTCCCACTCGCCCTTGGATTCGGCCGGCGCCTTCACCTCGAACAGATACATCGGGTGCAGCTTGCGGCCATCGACCCGAACGGATCCTTTGCCGAACAGCGGGTCGTCCGTCGAGTTGGCCTTCATCCAGGCCATCGTCGTCTGTGCGTCCTTCGACTTGGTCGCCGCCACCGCCTTCAGGTAATGCAGGAGCCCGGCATAGACACCCGCCTGGTTCATCGTCGGCATGCTTCCGTTGTGGAGCCGCGCGAAGCGCTCTGAGAAGGCGCGCGTGTTAGGGTTGAGGTCCCAGTAGAACGACTCGGTGAGCACCAGCCCGCGGGCCGTCTGCAAGCCAAGCGAATGCACGTCCACGGCGTAGATGAGGAGCGCAGCGAGCGTCTGGCCGCTGTCCATGAGGCCGAACTCGTGCGCCTGCTTGACGGCGTTGATAGTGTCGCCGCCGGCATTGGCGAGCCCGACCACCTTCGCCTGCGAAGCCTGGGCCTGGAGCAGGAACGACGAGAAGTCCGTGGCCGGGAACGGAACCTTGGTGGCCCCGAGCACGCGGCCCCCGCCCTTCAGGATGACCGCGGCGGCCTCGTTCTGGAGTGAGATCCCGAAGGCGTAGTCCGCGGTGAGGAAGTACCAGGTCCCGCCCCCGCGCTTGAGCATGGCGCCGGCCGTGCCGTGTGCCAGGGCGTAGGTGTCGTAGGTCCACTGGATCGTGTTTGGCGAGCAGGCCTTGCCGGTCAGGTCCGTGGTCCCGGCACCCGAATCGATGAAGATCCTGTTCTTCTCGCGGGTGACCTGGCTCACCGCCAGGGCCACCGAGGAGGTCGGCACATCGAAGATCGCGTCGACGCCGTCGCGGTCGTACCATTGCCGGGCGATGGCCGCACCGACATCCGGCTTGTTCTGGTGGTCGGCGGAGACGAGGTCGACCCGCACCTCGGCGCCGGTCGTGGCGGAGTTCTTAGCGGAGTCCCTGGCGAAGT
>NZ_JAKSYJ010000049.1 GCF_022829365.1 Methylobacterium sp. J-077
GCTCTGGCGACGCACGCATCAGGCGGCCGCCCAAAACGCCCATCTCAAACGCCGAGCGTCAGACGCCAAAGGGCGTCACCGCCGTAAGCCCAGCAAAACACGCAGCCGACGGAAAAGCCAAAAAACGCAACTGTAATGCTAAGGTGTGAACCGCACCAAGCTGTTGCAGGGTTTGTGATTTTGTGATTCCAGGCGGTCGTTTTGCGGCCTGGAGGTGGCGATGGCGGACCTGTTCTGGCTCTCGGATGCGCAGTGGGCGGTGATCGAACCGTTCCTGCCGAAGGATCAGCCCGGACCGGCGCGCAAGGACGACCGGCAGATCATCTCCGGCATTGTGCACGTGCTCACCTCCGGCTGCCGCTGGCGCGACTGCCCGGCGGAGTACGGGCC
>NZ_JAKSYJ010000253.1 GCF_022829365.1 Methylobacterium sp. J-077
CGCCCAGTCCAGCCGAAGCCCGCGTGCCACGAACGGCGTCTCCGGCAAAACCGCCTCCGCAACAGCCTCCGCAGCCTCGCTCACCTGACCCGCAATCTGATCGGCAACATCCGACATCTCAACCCTATGGTGCGGCGCAGAGGCGCCCGTGGAAATTGGGGATTCGGCATGACCCTGCATGGTCTCAGATCCTCGGTTGAGGCCAATGGCGGGTGGTTAATGATCAGTTACGAGTAGCCCTATAGACGGCAATCACTGGGCTGACAAGCTGGTCGGTATTTTATTTGGCGTCTATAAACAGATCAGCATTGTAAAAAAAACGCTGGTCGACAGGGGATTACGCCGCCTAAAGCGAGGTTGTCGTACAAACCTCACGTTCAGTAGTTGTTACTGATTCTCAAGCGCAGTCCGGCCGAAACAACGGCCGGGACAACAACTTACGCAGAAATAGATTGTGCGCTGCACAATCGCGGCCGGCGCAACCCGGCCGTGGAGAAACGTCCAACGGCGGGTGGCCAAGCGTCCATGCTGCACCGCCGTCCCCCCAAACGAACAACAGGCCAAAACCGTTGCATCGGACATGAGAGAGTCTCTGCACCCCCGTCGCGGCCGGTCCGGTCGCGATCGAGAGCCGAGCCGGCACCGTGCGACCGACGCCGCCTCACCCCATACAGGGCTCCGAAACACGCCGATCATTGACCATAATGCGCATGTCCGGCCTGCGAATACCGAATTCGGACGGTGACCCGTTTAAAATGCCGCTGTTCACATCAAATTTTTTGTACGTTGTTGCGAATCCGGAAATGAATGGCATCTTGCCGACATGAAAAGGCGGGGCCGGCCATGCGTCTATCGCGGCAGCAATGCATAGGATTGCAAATATTCGCCGTGTCGATGGTTTATATCGTTCCGGCGAAAGCCGACATGCGCATCGAGGCTGCGAAGATCACCGCCGGCGACCTGTGGATCCTGGGCAACGCCGGCGAGCCGGATTCCGACATCACCCTCGACGGCCAGTTTTCGCAGCGAACCGATAGCCGCGGCTATTTCGAGTTCCACGTGGTCTATCATCCGGCCACCTGCATCGCGACGCTGCGAACCCCGAAACAGGCGCGCAGCATTGTCGTAGGCGAATGCGGCCAGCAGGCGCCGGGCCTTCCCGGACCGCCGGGTCCGCGCGGCGAAGCCGGCGCACGGGGGGAACCCGGACCGGAGGGCGCGATGGGACCGCCCGGGCCTCCGGGAGACGGGGGATCCGTCGGCCCACAGGGCGAGCATGGGCTGCAGGGGCCCGCGGGCCCGGCGGGTCCGGTGGGAAGCGCTGGGCCGCCGGGCCCGCGCGGTCCCCAGGGGCCGCCCGGCCCGGCCGGCAAGACGCCGCCGCCGAGCGTCGCGTTCAAGGCCAAGCCATCGCCGGTCCTGACGGGATCCGTGGCCAGACCGCGTTCGGCGCGGCCCTCGCGCGAGCCGGGACAAGGGCCCGATGATGCCGCGCTGTCGGATCCCGGAGCGGGCGTAGCGGCTGAAGATCGCTACTAGAGCCGGCTCGACCGGTGGATCCCCTTCTCGACCGCCTCCGGCTGGAGGGGTCGCCGTGGCCGCCATCGCCCATGCCATGCGGCGCGGTGAACCAGGCCGCCGGCGCCCCCTCGCGTCGGCCTGTCGGTAAAGCGCTATCTCACGCGAATCACGAGAGAAATCGCCGTTCCGGGAGCCGGCGACGGCCGGGCCGGAAGCCCCGTCGCGGGCGCACCGTCATGTGTCACCTTAATGCCCCAACGCGGCAGATTTCGACGCCAGCGCCAGGCAAGCCCGAGCCAAAGCGGTGGTTTTGCGCTAAGCGTGACGGTGGGGCGGGCTTGATCGGATCCCTGCGTAACGCCGTACCTTGGCCGTTTTCGTGGCGGACATCCGGACCGTTAAGAGACCGCAAGGGCTTTTTAATCGTGACACGACGTCCACCAGCGAGTTGCCCCGCGCTCCGAGTCATCGGAATAGCGTCCGGACTTGCGATCTTGACGACCAATCCTTCCGTCGCCGAAACTTTGGAAAGCGCCCTCGCCAAGGCCTACCAGGGCAATCCGACCCTGAATGCCGGGCGCGCCGGGGTCCGCGCCGTCGATGAGAACGTCGCAATCGCCCAGGCGGGCTACCGGCCGCAGGTCAATGTCGCCGCGTCGATCGGCGTGCAGTACCTGCAGACCCGCAGCGGCAGCACCGTCTCCGCGGCAGCCGGCGCCGCAAGCACCGGGGCGACATCTGCCGTCGGGTCCTCAACCTCCGGAGCGTCGCTGGGCGGCGCGAGCACCGGAACATCGGGGGTCGGCACCGCCACGGGCGCCAGCACCGGCACGAGTCTCGGAACCACGAGCACGTCGTCCGGCATAACCTCGGGCACCTCCGGAACCTCGGCGGGTCAATCCGCCGGCACCGCGGCCTCGTCCACGGAAGTGACGACCCAGGCGATCGCCTCCAACCGGACGATCCGCACGACCTACCTGCCGAGCACCGCCAGCCTGACGGTCTCGCAGACCATCTTCAACGGCTTCCAGACCGACAACAGCGTTCGGCGCGCCGAGTCGACCGTCTACAGCCAGCGCGAGACCCTGCGCTTCACTGAGATCACGGTCCTGTACAACGCCGTTCAGGCCTACATGAACGTGCTCAGCAACACGGCGACGCTGGAGCTCAACCGGAACAACGTCGAGGTGCTCGAAGAGCAACTCCGTCAGACCCGAGACCGCTTCAACGTCGGCGAGGTGACACGCACCGACGTCGCCCAGGCCGAGGCGCGGCTCGCCGGCGCGCGCTCGCAGGTCAGCGCGGCCGAATCGACCCTGCGCACCAGCATCGGCATCTACCGGCAGAATATCGGCGTGGAGCCGCGCCAGCTCGCGCCAGGCCGGCCGCTGGACCGCTACGTCCCGGTCAGCCTCGATGCGGCCATCGCCATCGGCCTGCGCGAGCATCCGCAGATCGTCTCGGCGATCCACGCGGTCGACGGTGCGGAAGCCCAGGTCAAGATCCTGGAAGGCCAGCTCGCGCCATCGCTCAGCCTACAGGGATCCCTCAGCCAGCTCTACGATCAGAACGGGCCGAACCAGAGCTTCTTCGTCGGGTTCGTGGGCGGCCGGCTCAACATCCCGATCTACGAGGGCGGCCAGACCTACGCGCAGATCCGCCAGGCCAAGGAGACGGTCGGGCAGTACCGCATCCAGGTCGACCAGGCCCGCGACCAGGTTCGGGCGCAGATCGTCGACTTCTGGGGCCGGCTCGAGGCCGCCAAGGCGCAGGTCATCGCCGCCCAGGCGCAGGTCCAGGCCAACGAGGTGGCGCTGAACGGCGTGCGCGAGGAAGCCCGCGTCGGCCAGCGCACCACCCTGGACGTGCTCAACGCGCAGCAGGAATTGCTGAACTCGCGCGTGAACCTGATCCTGGCCCAGCGCGACCGGGTGATCTACTCGTACGGCGTGGTGCAGTCGATCGGGCAGCTCACCGCGCGCTTCACCGCGCTGCCGGTGGAGTACTACAGCGCCAAGATCCACTACGATCAGGTCAAGGATCTGTGGTTCGGCCTGCGCACCCCGGACGGGCGCTGAGGTCTTTTCCACGGGGAGTGTGGTGCAGGCGCGCTTGCCGCGACGAATTGGCATGGAATACTGTTTGACGACCGGCCCGATCGGGTCATCTTCCGAACATCCCCTGCCCGAGCGCGCCTGTTGATGAGTGCAGCGAGCCCCAAGATCCCGGACTCGAAATTCCAGGACAAGGCTGCCGAGAAGGCGCATGAGCCTTCGATGGAAGAGATCCTTGCCTCGATCCGGAGGATCATCGCGGACGATCAGGCGGCCAAGCCCGCCGAGATCGCGGCCGCGCCCGAGCCGGACGACGTCCTCGACCTCGCCGAGGTCGCCGAGCCGGTCGTGCGACCCCGCGCCGTGCCGCCGCCGGAGCCGACCGCCGCGCCCCTCGACTTCGACGCGATCGACTTCGAGGATGAAGCTGCGTTCGCCGAGCCGGAGCCCGAGCCCGAGCCGCCCGCGCGGCCGAGCCCATCGCAACCGCAGCCGGTGTTACAGGCGCCGCGGCCCGAGCCCGAGGTCGAGACCCTGATCTCGCCGGCCACCGATGCCAGCGTCAACGGCGCTTTCAACCTGTTGGCCCACACGGTGCTGACGCAGAACGCCCGCACCCTCGAGGATCTGGTCAAGGAGATGCTCCGGCCGATGCTCAAATCCTGGCTGGACGACAACCTGCCGGCCGTGGTCGAGCGGCTGGTCCGTGCCGAGATCGAACGGGTCTCGCGGGGCCGCTGAGCGAACGGCCCCTGCGTCCGGGGCCTGCCCGGTGCCGGGCGCGTGTTGACGGACGCGGCGCGACGGTCGAAAGCGGGTCCAATCCCGTTGGACACGCGTTCGGCCCATACAAGCGATGATGGACAAGACCTTCGAGCCCGCCTCCGTCGAGGCGCGGATCTCCGCCGCCTGGGCGGAGGCGGATGCCTTCCGCGCCGGCCGGCCCGAGCGCGCCGGTGCCCCGCCCTACTGCATCGTGATCCCGCCGCCGAACGTGACGGGCTCGCTGCACATGGGGCACGCGCTCAACAACACCCTCCAGGACGTGCTCTGCCGGTTCGAGCGCATGCGCGGCAAGGACGTGCTCTGGCAACCCGGCACGGATCACGCTGGCATCGCCACCCAGATGGTGGTCGAGCGCCGCATGATGGAGCGCCAGGAGCCGGGCCGCCGGGAGATCGGCCGCGCCGCCTTCGTCGAGAAGGTCTGGGCCTGGAAGGCGGAATCCGGCGGCGCCATCGTCAACCAGCTCAAGCGCCTCGGCGCCTCCTGCGACTGGTCGCGGGAACGCTTCACCATGGACGAGGGCCTGAGCCGCGCCGTGCTCAAGACCTTCGTGGACCTGCACCGCCAGGGCCTGATCTACCGCGACAAGCGGCTGGTGAACTGGGACCCGAAGTTCCAGACCGCGATCTCGGACCTCGAGGTCCAGCAGATCGAGACCAAGGGCCATCTCTGGCATTTCGATTATCCGATCGTCGACGCGGAAGGCGCCGAGACCGGCGAGATCATCACCGTGGCCACCACCCGGCCCGAGACGATGCTCGGGGACACCGGCATCGCGGTTCATCCCGACGACGAGCGCTACAAAGCTCTGGTCGGCAAGCAGGTCCGCCTGCCGCTGGTCGGCCGCCTGATCCCGATCGTGGCCGACACCTATTCCGATCCGGAGAAGGGCACCGGCGCGGTCAAGATCACCCCCGCCCACGATTTCAACGACTTCGATGTCGGACGCCGCTGCAACCTCGGCGTGATCAATATCCTCGATCCCGAGGGCCGGATCCTGCTCGACGGCAACGCCGCCTTCCTCGCCGACGCGAACCCCGAGCCCGAGGCCCTGGCGCTGCACGGCCTCGACCGGGCGCAGGCCCGCAAGGAAGTCGTGGCCCTGATGGAGGCGCGCGGGCGCCTGCGCGCGATCGAGCCGAACACCCATGCGGTCCCGCACGGCGACCGCTCGGGCGTGGTGATCGAGCCGTATCTGACCGACCAATGGTACGTGAACGTCAAGCCGCTGGCCGAGCGCGCGCTCCAGGCCGTGCGCGACGGCCAGACCAAGTTCGTGCCCGAGAACTACGAAAAGATCTTCTTCCAGTGGCTCACCAACATCGAGCCGTGGTGCATCTCGCGCCAGCTCTGGTGGGGCCACCAGATCCCGGTCTGGTACGATGCCGAGGGCGGAATCTTCGTGGCCGAGGGCGAGGCCGAGGCCCTGGCCCAGGCCGAGGCGCAGCACGGCAAGCCGGTGGCGCTGATCCGCGACGAGGACGTCCTCGACACGTGGTTCTCGTCCGCGCTGTGGCCATTCTCGACTCTGGGATGGCCGGAATCGACCCCGGAACTCGCCCGCTTCTACCCGACCAACGCCCTGGTGACCGGCAAGGACATCCTGTTCTTCTGGGTCGCCCGGATGATGATGATGGGCCTGCATCTCACCGACCGGGCGCCGTTCGACACGGTCTACCTGCACACGCTGGTGCGCGACGCCTCCGGCGCCAAGATGTCGAAGTCGAAGGGCAACGTCGTCGATCCCCTCGAGCTGATCGAGAAGGTGGGGGCGGACGCCCTGCGCTTCACCCTCTGCGCACTCGCGGTCCAGGGCCGCGACATCAAGCTGTCGGAGGACAGGGTCAAGGACTACCGCAACTTCGCGACCAAGCTCTGGAACGCCGCCCGCTTCGCCGAGCTGAACGGCTGCCGGCTCGACCCCGCCTACGATCCGCGGGCGATTACCGGGGCGATCAACCGCTGGGCGCTGACCGAGGCCGCCCGCGCAGTGGACGAGGTGACGGCGGCTCTCGAAGCGTACCGGTTCAACGATGCGGCGGGCGCCGCCTACCGGTTCGTCTGGAATATCTTCTGTGATTGGTACCTGGAGCTGGCCAAGCCCGTGCTCCAGGGCGAGGGCGTCGATCCGGCCGTCCGGGCCGAGACCCAGGCCACGGTGGCGTTCCTGATCGATCAGGTCGCCAAGCTGCTGCACCCGTTCATGCCGTTCCTTACCGAGGAACTTTGGGCGATCAAGGGCGCGGCGCTCCCCGAGCGCGGTCTCCTGGCGCTGGCCGCCTGGCCGGATCTCGCGGGGCTCGCGGATGCGGCCGCCGAGGCCGAGGTCGGCTTCGTGGTCGACCTCGTCACCCAGGTCCGCTCGGCCCGGTCCGAGACCAGCGTCCCGGCCGCGGCGCAGATCCCCCTGGTGATGGTCGGTGCGGCGCCGGAGGTCCGGGCCAGGGTCGAGGCGTGGCGGGACACGCTGCTGCGCCTCGCGCGGCTCTCCGAGATCACCTTCGCGGAGGCGCCACCGAGGAACTCGGCGCAGCTCCTGGTGCGTGGCAGCGTCGCGGCGCTGCCACTCGAAGGCATCGTCGATCTCGCCGCCGAGGTCGCGCGCCTGAAGAAGGAGCAGGGCAAGGCACAGGGTGAGATCAAGAAGATCGACGCCAAGCTCGGCAACGCCGATTTCGTCGCCCGCGCCCCCGAGGAGATCATCGAGGAGAACCGTGAGCGCCGGGACGCCGAGGCCGCGCGGCTCGTGAAGATCGAAGACGCGTTGGCGCGGTTGAGCGGGGATTAGGCAGGCGACGCAGCGGTGGCTACAAGCTGGATCGCTCGACCTATCAGGCTAGCCATGCGCGTGACCATCGATCTCGACGATGAACACCTCGCTGACGCTCAACGTTACACGGGTATCAGCGAACAATCGGATCTTCTATGTGAAGCGCTGCGGGCGTCGATTCAGCGAGAAGCCTTCCGACGCATGACCCTACTCGGTGGCAGCGATCCGACAGCCGAGGCCGGGCCACGCCGCCGCTCCGAATCGTGATCCTTATCGACACGGGCGTTTGGATCGATCGTCTCCGATAAACCACCCGACCCCGATCGCGCTCCTCGACGAGAATCGCCAGCGTGTTCATCCTGTCGTGTGGTCGGCGAATTCGACCTGGGAAGCTTGGAACAGCCGCTCGATCGGTCTGGCAAGCTTGAGAGAATGCCGCCGGCCCCGGTCGCCGAGCCGGATGAAGTCATGCGCCTGATCGTAGACCACGCGCTGCACGGTCTCGGGATCGGCTACGTCGATACCCATTTCCTGGCGTTCGCGACGCCGATGCCAGGCTCCCGGATCTGGACAAGCGACCGGCGCCTGACTGCCGCGAGCGACCGGCTCGGGCTGTCGTACCAAGCGGTCCACCGAGGCGGTCGGCAGGCGACCTCATCGACGGGTGCCGAGGGGGCCCACGAAGGGATTGGGCGCGCTCACGCTGCCATACGAGTCCTCGATCGAACTGCCGAAGCCGTCGCCGGAGGCGCCGCGCGGATGCGTGGAATAATCGGGCGGCACATAGATCCCGGCCCGGTTCCTGTAACCGGCTTTCAGGTTGTCGGGGTTCCTGGAGCCGGCGCCATCGTCGTAACGCCGGGCGTCGATGCTTTCGATCGACAACTCCTTCTTCTTGGAAGTTTTCAGCTTCGTTCGATCTGTGGAAGCAGGCCTGGCATCGAAATAATTCCGATAGTCCGAATAGTCGTCAGCGGCCATCGATCCGACCGCCGATCCCAGAAGCATGGCAGCAGCCAACAGGGTCTTCATCGCTGCACCCTCATTCGTCACGTGCCACGGGCATCTACAGGATCGACGTTTACCGCGACCTGCCAGGGCTCGTAAAAATCTACGGCGTCTTTTCAAACGCGCAGGTGACACGCGGCACAGGCCGCAGATTTTTCCAGTTCCGGCGCCCTGCGACGCGACCAAGCGCCCGCACATGTCCAAACCGTAATTCGACCGCCACGCCAGGGTCAGGCGCCGCCCTCTAGACCGATCGCATCGACCGCCGCGTCCCCGGCGGCGTCCCGATCCGTTGCAAGAGGTTGCGATCCCCATGACCGAGACCAGCCCCCAGAACCCGATCTCCGGCCGTACCTCCCGCCGCGCCCTCGCCTCGGTCGCCGCAGCAGCGCTGATCGCCGGCGGCGCCCTCGGCACCACCCTGCCCTCCGTCACCCCGGCCTACGCCCAGGCCCTGCCCAAGACCCCGATCGAGGCCCCCGAGCATCCTCCGGGCTCGTTCGCCGGCATCGTCAACAAGGTGAAGCCCGGCGTCGTCTCGGTGAAGGTCAAGCTCGACGATTCGGCGAGCAGCGACGACGAGGACGGTCAAGGCCAGGGCTCCGGCCAGGGCCAGAATCTCCAGAACGTGCCGCCGCAGCTGCGCGAGTTCTTCAAGCGCTTCGGCCAGAACGGCCCCGGCGGCATGCAGCCCCAGCACCAGGGCCCGCGCGGCGCGGTCGGCTCCGGCTTCATCATCTCGGCCGACGGCTACGTCGTGACCAACAATCACGTGGTCGATCACGCCAAGACCGTGCAGGTCACCCTGGACGACGGCCGCACCCTCGACGCCAAGGTCATCGGCAAGGATGCCAAGACCGACGTCGCGCTGCTGAAGATCAACGAGGGCTCGAACTTCCCCTACGTGCAGTTCGGCAAGACCGCCCCGCAGGTCGGCGACTGGGTCGTTGCGATCGGCAACCCGTTCGGCCTCGGCGGCACCGTCACGGCCGGCATCGTCTCGGCCCGCGGCCGCGACATCGGCGCCGGCCCCTACGACGACTTCCTGCAGATCGACGCCCCGATCAACAAGGGCAATTCCGGCGGTCCGACCTTCAACGTCAACGGCGAGGTGGTCGGCGTGAACACCGCCATCGCGTCTCCGTCCGGCGGCAGCGTCGGCCTGGCCTTCGCGATCCCGGCCGAGACCGTGCAGGCGGTGGTCGAGCAGCTGCGCACGGACGGCAAGGTCGCCCGCGGCTATCTGGGCGTGCAGATCCAGCCGGTGACGCAGGACATCGCCGACGGGCTCGGCCTCGACAAGGCGAAGGGTGCCCTGGTCGACCACGCGGAGAACGGTACCCCGGCGGCCAAGGCCGGACTGAAAGCCGGCGACGTGATCGAGAAGGTCAACGGCGACACGGTCGACAGCGCCCGCGAGCTCTCGCGCCGGATCGCCGGCATGAAGCCCGGCGCCAAGGTCGAGCTCAGCTACCTGCGCGGCGGCAAGGCCGACACCGCGACGGTGACGCTCGGCGCCATGCCCACCGACGGCACCAAGGTCGCCGCCCGCGAGGACGATTCGGGCAACGGCCAGCCGCGGCTCGGCCTCAACCTCGCCCCGGCCGCCGATGTCGGCCTGTCCGAGCAGGGCGTGGCCGTGGTCCAAGTCGACCCCGACGGTCCGGCCGCCGCCAAGGGCATCGAGGCCGGCGACGTGATCCTCGATGTCGGCGGCCAGAGCGTGACCCGCCCCTCCGACGTCGCCGCCCAGATCCGCACGGCGGAATCGAACGGCCGCAAGGCGGTGCTGATGCGGGTGAAAAGCAGCAAGGGCCAGACCCGCTTCGTGGCGGTGTCGCTCAGCAAGAACGCCGGCTGAGGCTGGTTTCTATCCGGCGCGGGGGTTTTTGACCCGCGCCGCCTCGTGTTTCCTCCCCACTGACGCCGACCGAACGGGCCGGCGTCTTTTTTCGTTCTGGCATCAGGTTCGATACGGAAGCGGAGGTCGGAGCCGGCCTTTTGGTCCCGCACCGTCGTCGCGAGCGGAGCGAAACGACCCAGGGATCCGCCTCGTTCGTCGAGGGCGCGCGACACTGGGTTGCTTCGCTCCGCTCGCAATGACGGTGAGCGTGATTGCGGACCTTTCAGCCGGCCACCGGATGAGACGGCACCGGAATTCCGAGCCCCGGCCCAAGCCGGCTTCGGCACTTCCCCAAAGCCGCGAAGGCCGCGTTCGAGTCGCGGGCGAGCCGCATCAGATCGCCAAGCCGCGCCCTCCCCCGGGCGAACGCAAAAAACACCGCGGCGATATCGGGCTCGCCGTCGGGCGTGAGCGCCTGGGCGGCGAAGGCCGGGAGCGCTTGGTTGGCCGGGTCGCAGATCACCCGCAGGGCCGCGAAGGGCAGGCCATGCCGGCCCGCGAAGGCGGCGGCGACGTGAGATTCCATGTCGACGGCGGCAGCGCCCGTCTGGGCGCGCAGCTCGGCCTTGCCGTCGACCCCGAGAACGGCCGTGTCGACGCCAGCCAGATCGGCCGGGATCACCCGGGGACCGACCCCGGAGAGGGCGTTGAGGAGGGCGGCCGAGAGGTCGAGGTCGGCGGCGCGCCGTCCGTCCTCGCCGACGATGCCGGTGCCCACCACCACGTCGCCGGGCTTCAGGGAGGGGTCGAGTCCGCCCGCGATGCCGAAGCTGATCACCGCCCGGCAGCCGGGCTGCGGGCGCGCATCGAGGAGCTGGCGCAGGCGATGCGGGTTGCCGCCGGCGCCGACCGCCTCGACCCCCTCCCCGGCTGCAAGGCGGCGTTCACGGGCGAGGCCGGTGACGGCGAGGACGGGGGCGGCGGGATCGATCATGGCGCGCTGGTGGACCAGTCCTGCGAGCTCCGCAAGGAGCCGCGACCGCCGTGGGGCCGGCGCCGCGAGATCGTCATCGGAGGAGGTCACGTCGGGAATACCGGGGTTCGCGGGGCAATTGGACTGTGCGAGCCGCCGGTGGGACCGGCCCGGCGGGCCGGCCCCTTCAGAGCGTCACATGCCGAACTGCACGCGCCGGCTGTTGGTGCGTTTCAGGTTGCGGTACCGTGCCATCGCCCAGAGCGGGAAGAACTTCGGGTAGCCATGATACCGCAGGTAGAACACCCGCGGGAAGCCCGTGGCGGTGTAGCGCTCCTCGTTCCAGAACCCGTCCGCGCCCTGCGTGCGGGTCAGGAAGTTGATGCCGCGGGTTACCGCCGGGTCGTCGACCGCGCCGGCCGCCATCAGGGCGAGCAGCGCCCAGGCAGTCTGCGAGGCCGTGGACGAGCCCGCCTCGAAGGCCGGATCGATCTTGTACGAGTTGGCATCCTCGCCCCAGCCGCCATCCGGATTCTGGATCCGGATCAGCCAGGAGACCGCGCGCTGGATCCGCGGATCGGCGGAATCGACCCCGGCGGCGTTCAGGGCGCACAGCACCGACCACGTGCCGTAGATGAAGTTCATGCCCCAGCGGCCGTACCAGGAGCCGTCCTCCTCCTGGTCGTTCAGCAGGTAGTTCACGCCGCGGTCGAGGGCGCGGGAGGTCTCCCGGGTCTCGCCGAGCTGGGCCAGCATCCCGACCACCCGGGCGGTCACGTCCGCGGTCGGCGGGTCGAGCAGCGCGCCATGGTCCGAGAACGGGATGTGGTTGAGGTACATGTGGTTGTTGTCGGCGTCGAACGCCGCCCAGCCGCCATCCTCGGACTGCAGCCCCTCGACCCATTCCCGGGCCCGGGCGATCGAAGCCTTGTAGTCCGGCATGCCGGCGACCAGCCCGTGCTGGTGCATGGCCCGGTCCATGGCCATGACCACCACGGCGGTGTCGTCGAGGTCGGGGTAATGGGCGTTGGCGTACTGGAAGGCCCAGCCGCCGGGGCGAACCTTCGGCTTGCGCGCCGCCCAGTCGCCGACGATGTCGAGCACCTGGCGGGGCTTCAGCCAATCGAGCCCGGCGCGGGCCTGGGCCTCGGCCTCGGGGCTTCCCGCCTCCAGCAGCGCATGGGCGGCCAGCGCCGTATCCCAGACCGGAGAGACGCACGGCTGGACGTAGGCTTCGCCGGCCTTCTCGACCACGAGCTTCTCGATGGCGTCGCAGGCGACCCGGACCTGCGGGTGATCGGGCCGATAGCCCATCACCTCGTACATCAGCACCGAATTGACCATGGCCGGGAAGATCGCCCCCAGGCCATCCTCGCCGTTCAGGCGCTCGCTGACCCAGGCACGGGCCTTCTCCATGGCGCGCTGGCGGCTCTTGCGCGGCAGGCGATCCTCGACCAGCTGCAGCATCCGGTCGATGAAGCCGAAGATCGGCGTCCACGGCCAGGTGGCGTGCGGCGAGCCCGGCCAGGTGCGGACGCTCTCGGGCGGGGTGATGAACAGCTCCTGGACGCTGATGCCGCGCGGGTTGCGGGCCCGGGGCTTGGTCGCCTGGAGCACGAACAGCGGCACCACGGTGGTGCGGGCCCAGTAGCTGATCTTGTCGAGGTGGAACGGGAACCACTTCGGCAGGAACATCACCTCCACGGGCATCACCGGCACGGCCCGCCAGGGCACCTCCCCGTAGAGCGCCAGCATGAAGCGGGTGAAGACGTTGGCGTTGGCGGCGCCGCCGCGGGACAGGATCGCCTCGCGGGCCCGGCGCATATGCGGCGCCTCAATGTCGTCACCGATCATCTTGAGGGCGAAATACGCCTTGACCGTGCAGCTCATGTCGAACGGGCCCTCGTGGACGAGGGCCCAGCCGCCGTGCCGGCCTTGGGTGCGGCGCAGGTAGTTGCCGATCTTGGCCTCGAGGCCGTCGGCGACCGGCGTGCCGCGGAAATGATGGAACAGGACGTATTCGGACGGGATCGTGGCATCCGCCTCGAGCTCGAAGCAGATATGCCCGTCGTCATGCGCCAGGTCGATCAGCGCGCGCGTCGCCTGCGCCACGCCGCGCTCGACGTCGTCGAGCGAGATCCCCTGGGTCTTCGAGCGCTGAAGCGGCTCGACCTTGCTTACGGCCTCTCTCATATTCCTCGCCTCGAACGGCCGCTGCGTCGCGGCCGCCATGCCTCAAGCGGCGCCCAATGCGCCCGAACCTGGCGCGCGTAGCCCGGCGCGCACGGAGGATCCGTGCCGCAGCGCACGCGCGGCCGTCTTGCCAGAGCGGATCGCTCCCTCGATCGTCGATGGCAGACCGGTGGCGGTCCAATCGCCTGCCAGGACGAGATTCGTGTAGGCGCTTTCGGCGCCCGAGCGACGCGCGGCCTCGGCCGGCGTGGCGGCGAACGTCGCACGCTTCTCCTTTACGATCTGCCAGCTAGGCAGTTCCGGGGCAAGATTGCACAAAGCTGCGATCTCCCCCCAGATCTGCCGGGCGAGGTCTTCCCGGGGGACGTCGAGGAGCCGATCCGCACCACTGATCGTGACCGAGTACCGGTCGGGATAGGCGAAAAGCCACTCCGTGAGCGAATTCACGACGCCGAGGATCAGCGGGCTATCGGGCTTCGGGACGAGCGCGAAATGCGCGTTCACGATGGAGCGGAATTCCACCGGGGCGAGGAGACCGGGCAACACCTCCCGGGCGACCCAGGGCGGCAGGGCCAGCACGATTCCGTCCTCGGGCCCGATCGCCTCCGGGCCGTCGGAGAACAGCAACTGGCCGACACGGCCGTCGACGACGTCGAGGCCGCGCAGGCGCCGGCCCAGACGGATCTCGCAGCCGCGGGTCGTCAGGTAGCGCAGGGCCGGGTCCACGAAGGCGTAGGACAGGCCCTCGACCGCCACCAGGGGACGGCACGCCTTGCCGCCAGCGCCCAGGGTCTCGCGCAGGATCCGGGCGGCCAGCCCGACATCGCTGTCGCGCGGCTCGGTGTTGAGCGCGGCCAGCAGCACCGGGTGCCAGAGCCGGGCGTAGAGATCGCCCTCGCAGGCCATGCTGTCGCCGATCGTGCCGCCCGCGCCTTCCGGTTTGCCGGAGGCGGCGCGCAGGATCCCGAGCGGGGCGAGATAATCCCGGGCGCGGGTGCCGGGGACGCGCCGGGACGGG
Source organism: Methylobacterium sp. J-077 (assembly GCF_022829365.1). Lineage (GTDB taxonomy): Bacteria > Pseudomonadota > Alphaproteobacteria > Rhizobiales > Beijerinckiaceae > Methylobacterium. The sequence goes on from NZ_JAKSYJ010000253.1 coordinate 14,167, forward strand.
CTCATCACCCACCAGGGCAGACGGCCGGCATTGGGGCGCAGGCGCCAGCGGTCGCCGGTCTTAAGGTCGGCGAAGTCGAATTCCGCCTCGTCGGGGCCGGTCAGCGCGTCCGCGGGGGCGCCGACGGTCTTGAGGAAGCCCAGGGCGTCGGCATTGCCCGACAGCAGCAGGTGGTTGCCGTTGTCGATCGTCAGGCCGAGCGACGGGTCGTAATACGAGCGGCAGCGCCCGCCCGCCTGCTTGGCGGCCTCGTGCAGCACCACCTGGGCGCCGGTCTCGGCCAACGCGACGGCCGCGGAGAGGCCGGCGAGACCAGCGCCGACGACGTGGATGCGTCCCATCAGATCAGGCCGTGCCGGATGACGACGCTGAGCAGCGCGAGCTTGCCGGGCTTGACCCGGGCGCGGGGCATCGCCCAGCCGCGGGCGATCACCGCCTTCAGGTAGAGGTGGTAGGCCGCCGCCATCAGCCGGGCCGCCTTGGTCGCCTTGCGGGGACTGCGCCGGATGATCTCCCAGGTTGCCTGGTAGTGATCCTCGGCCTCCCGGGCCACCGACAGGCAGACCTCGCCGATGCGCGGGTGGCCGATCGCTTCCATGGGGGTCGGATCGCTCAGGCCGATGGCGGCCAGCTTCTCCCGGGGCAGGTAGAGGCGGCCGCGCTCGGCATCCTCGTCGATGTCCCGCAGGATGTTGGTGAGCTGGAGCGCCCGGCCCTGGTGCCAGGCGAGCCGGATGCCGTCCGCCTCGGGCATGCCGAAGATCCGCACCGACAGCCGCCCGACCGCGCTCGCGACCCGGTCGCAATAGAGATCCAGGGTCTCGGCATCGGGGGCGACGATATCCTCGACCGCGTCCATGGCCATGCCGTCGATGACCGCCTGGAAATCCGCGCGCTTGAGGTCGTAGCGGCGCACCGGCTCGACGAGATCGCGCACCCGCGCGGCCGGCCGGCCGGCATAGAGAGCGTCGATATCGGCGCGCCAGCGGTCGAGCTCGACCTGCCGCACCGCCCGAGTGCCGCCATCGTCGGCGACGTCGTCGACAGCGCGGCAGAAGGCGTAGACGGCATACATCGCCTCGCGCCGCGCCTTCGGAAGCAGGCGCATGGCGGTGTAGAACGAGGAGCCGGCGGCCGGCAGGGCCGGAGCGGCGGCATCCTCGGCTGGGGCGGTGGTCGCGGTGGCGCTCACGAGCGGATTCCCTGGGCCGCGCCCCGCACGGCCCGGCGTCGAAAGGGCCGGCGCGCCAGGGTGGCGGCGACACCGCCGAGGGCCGTCAGGGCGAAGGCGGCCTTGCCGTGGTGGACTTTTTCGGAGAGCGGATCGCGCGTGGTCAGCCCCTTGGCGAGCACCACGGCGAGGCGGTGGATCGCGGCGATCTCCAGGGACAGCCGCAGGTCGTCGATCAGGTCCGGCAGGACGGCGCCTTCGTCGAGCAGGTCGAGGCAGCGATGCGCCAGTTCGGCGATCACCGCCCGGAGGTGCGGGCTCGCCTTCGGGGCGCCCAGCATCGCCACCGTGGCACCGTGCCGGTCGAGGGCATCCTGCGGGAGGTAGACCCGGTCGAGATTGGTGAAATCCTTGCCGCAATCCTGGAGGTGGTTGATGATCTGGAGCGCCGCACAGATCGCGTCGGACGCCGGCCAGACCCGGGCCGGATCCTCGCCGTGCACGTCGAGCACGAAGCGCCCGACCGGCATCGCCGAGTAACGGCAATAGTGGATCAGCTCGTCCCAATTGGCCGTGCGGTTCTTGCGCGCGTCCATCCGGAACGCGTCGAGCAGTTCGAGCGCGTGGCGGGGCGGCAGGCCGCGGGCGGCCAGCTCGCGCTTGAGCGGCTCCGCTTCGGGATCGGACGGGCCGGCACCGGTGAGCGCATCGGCGAGCCGGTCGAGCAGTTCGAGCTTGCGCGCGGACGACAGCTCCGTGTGATCGGCCACGTCGTCGCCGGCGCGGACGAAGTTGTAGAAGGCCAGGATCGCGCCGCGGTGGCGCGGATGGATCAGGTGCGAGGCGACCGGGAAGTTCTCGTCGCGGTGGCCCTTGCCGGAGCGCGCCGCGGTCGCGGTGTCGAGCTTGCTCATCCGAGATATCCGGCCTGGCGGAACCACGCGATCGCGTCGGACAGGCCCTCGCGGTAGGGCCGTGCGGTGTAGCCCAGTTCCAGGCGCGCCTTCCGGTCCGAAAAGAACATCCGGTAGCGGGACATGCGGATGCCGTCGATGGTGGCGAACGGCTGCCGGCCGGTGACTCGGGCGGCGAGTTGCGCGAAGAACGCCACCGGGTAGACGGCGGCCCTCGGCAGGCTCACGGTCGGGGGCTTGCGGCCGACCATCCCGGCGATATCGGCGAGCATCTGCGACAGGAACACGTCCTCGCCGCCAAGGATGTAGCGCTCGCCGATCCGGCCCCGGCGGAGGGCCAGCAGGTGGCCGTGGGCCACGTCGTCGACATGGGCGAGGTTGAGGCCGGTATCGACGAAGGCCGGCATCTTGCCGAGCGCCGCCTCCTGGATGATCCGGCCGGTGGGGGTCGGCTTCACGTCCCGGGGGCCGATCGGCGTCGACGGGTTGACGATCACCGCCGGCAATCCGTCCCGGGCGATCATCTCCTCGACCACGCGCTCGGCCACGACCTTGCTGCGCTTGTAGGCGCCGATGGCGGTCTCGGGCGTCAGCGGCATGGTCTCGTCGGAGGGCGTGACCCCGTCGGCCGGCGGCTTGATGGTGGCGACACTCGATGTGTAGACCACCCGCTCGATTCCGGCCTCCAGGGCGGCGCGCATCATCAGGCGGGTGCCGTCGCGGTTGGTGCGGACGATCTCTTCCCTATCCGGTGCCCAGAGCCGGTAATCGGCCGCGGCGTGGATCAGGTAGCGCTGGCCGCGCAGGGCGGCGGCCACGGCCGCCGGATCGCGCATGTCGCCCTCGGCGATCTCGACATCGGTCCAGGTCAGGTTCCGGCGCGGGCTCGTGGCGCGCACGAGGATGCGCACCGGGAAGCCGGCCCGGCGGAACACGTCGACCAGGGCTGAACCGAGGAACCCGCTCGCGCCGGTGATCAGCACGGGGCCGACCTCGGACGGGCCGGAGGAAGTGGCCTCTACCATCACATGTCTAAAGCGTTGCGGAATGCCGGCGCGGGCGGGTGATCCCGCCGCGCCGCGCTTGTGTCATCGAACCGCCCAGGCGGCAAGCGAGGCGCGAACCCGCATCCCCCGCCGCTTTTCGGCCTGCGCTTCAGGCGAGGCGCAGGCGTGAGCGGCCTTCCTTGCGCTCCGGCAACGTCGCAAGGGCGGTCTTGACGATGGTGGCGGCGTCGAGGCCGGCCTCGGCGTACATCTTCTCCGGGCTGTCGTGGTCCTGGTAGGTGTCCGGCAGCGTCAGCGTCCGCACCCGGACCCGGCCCGCATCCAGCGCGCCCTGCTCCGACAGC
>NZ_JAKSYJ010000006.1 GCF_022829365.1 Methylobacterium sp. J-077
GCATTGTGCTGGCCACCTTCGCGAATGCCGGTAACCTGAACGAGCCGAGCGTCAGTCATCTCGCGCGCTTCTCTGGCAAGCTAGGGGCGAGCGAGACCGTCGATAGCCTGACTCAGCACTGAGCATCGAGAGATACCCCGCGGATGCGAGCCGCGGGGCTATTGCTGCTTACTTACCGCTCGGGGCTGCACCGCTACCTGTGGCGCCGTTGCCTGAGCCGCTGCCAGCAGGCGCGCCAGGGGTGCTGACGGGCGGACCACCGCTCGTCCCAGGGCCTGTGCCCGTGCTCATTGACCCCGTGCTCATCGAGCCTGATCCGGTCTCCATGGACTTCTCGGAATTGCTCTTCACGCTGCCGGGGTTGTTCATGTTGCCTTCAGCGCTACCACCGCCGGCCGCGGTCTGAGCTAGAGACGCTCCTGTAACGATGAATGTAAGCGCGGCAGCCAGGGCAAGTGTCTTCATCGGCATGGCGTTTCCTCCAGACGGATCGGTTCGATCGGTCCTGGGCTGAACGTCCTCGCGATCAATATCGTTCAGGCAACCGTTTTAGATCACTGCAGTCGGCATCATCTTGCTTGCCGCCGGCATGCGGTTCAGATACCGAGGCGACCCCGGACAAAGAAAAGGCCACCCCCGAAGGAGCGGCCCGAAGTCTAGGGAGGAAACGCCCATCTCAGGGCAGCAGGATCGCGACGCCATCGCCATCCCGCAGTGCAAAGCTAGGCTATCGCACCGCAGCAGGCAACCACCAAATGGTCGAACCGCTTCGCTCGTTTGACAAGCCTCGGATGGAGCACGGCCTGCACCTGCATAGCTTGCAGCCTTCAGGCTTGGTGATGAGCCTCGATCGTCCGCACGCGCGTTCCAACCAAGCGAACCGTTTTTCGTAGCTGTTCCTCGGTGACTCTTAGACGAGCGGCGAGCGCTGCACGCGCGGCGCGGTCATTGATGTCGATATGGGTGCGGGGAGATGGCTGGAGCTGTGCCGTATCCATAGCTGTGTGGTCACGCTCAACGGCGCGCCTCTGCTGATGTGGTGGAACTAAGCGCTCAACCCCGATCATGCAGAGGAGTTGCCCACCTCCCCGGTCCTGCGACGAATATCAACAGATATCGCGACGGCACCTCGTGATTGAAGATCGAGGCCCTGGGCCGGCGCTTGCGGTCTCCAGTCCCGCCGCCGCACCGACCCTCACGCGACTGCCCGGCCAAGGCCTCACGGGCGTCCTGCGGGGAACTGGCCCGGAGAGCGCCTGACGTCGCGTGCTTGCCCGCCGCACGCTTTGCGGTGTCGCGAACGCCTCGGGCGCGCTGACGGGAAAAAATCGGCCTGTAGCAGATCCTGCGATGACCGCTACAAAGATGAGTGGCCCTAAACGGCCTCCTCCAAGACGCGCTCCATCTGAACGTCGGCGAGGTAGTTCATCAGGCGACCGGCCATATTGGGACTGGCGCCCGCGACCCAGACCGGAACGGGCAACTCGGCTTGCGCTACGCCGGCGATGACGGATTCAGCCTTCAACGCAGCCTCACGCGGCGTGGCGGCGACGATAAACCGTACCCCCTGCTGGGTTTCGATCAGAATCGCGATGCTCGTCATGACGCCCTCAACGGGGTGGCGTCGAGAACCGTTTCGTCATCAACCCTGCTTTCTCGTCCGCCTTGCCGAACGTTCGCAGACCCTCACCGCATAGCTCGGCCGGCTCCACCATCCGCGCTGATTCTTGCTCGGCCTGATCGGTCGAGGTCGCCCGCCGCTTGTCGGCAGCCCTTCTTCGATTCCGTATCCACAACCTGCCTCTGTGGATCTCTCCTACCCGTGGGGTGCATCGGTTTGCACCCTATGCTGCCCCACAGGGCCGGTGCCGCGGATCTCCCTCCCCTGCGGAGCCAAGCCAGCCATTCCCGGCTGATGATGCGCAGGATGTTCGGATCCGACTTCCGACCCTGGTGGCGCCGTTCCTGAATGGTCAGCAGCCCGTCGCCCTCGGCCAATCGGATTGCGGCTTGTGCCAGACGCCGGCAGACGCCCGCCCGCGCCGCGATGGCGTCGATGCACAGCCCGCAGGCGCCGTTCCTGGCGACCTCGTCGCCGACGATCCGCAGGACCGCGAGCTGCCCGGTGGTAAACCTGCTAGCGAGGGCGGGCGGCATCGGGCCGGAACAGGCCAGCCGGCGGCGGCGCTCGATCGCCACGGACCGCTTAGGAGCCCGCTGGAGGCGCTTGGCCGGAAACAGCGTCACGCGGCCGAGCGGAATGCCAATGGGCGCCACGGCCTCTCGTATCGCACTCCTGCGGGTATGCAGCGACTCAGCCAAGCCTTGGGCCTCGTCGTCGGTCACGGTCTCTGCGGCGTGGGCCTGCCAGATCTTGCGCGATAGGTCGTCGAGCTGCGCCAGAGTTCGCGCGCCCTCGATCGCCGACCGCATGGTGGCGTGAAACATCGAACCCGGTCCCTCACGGGCCGCGGCAGGGTCCAGGCAAAGCCTTCCCGTTGACGGAAACAGGTTCCGTCTTGACACCCCGGGGGGTCTCATGGCTTGTGAGGGGCAGCGATGCGGGCCTCACAAGGCCTCAGGTTTTTCGACAGC
>NZ_JAKSYJ010000010.1 GCF_022829365.1 Methylobacterium sp. J-077
ACCCGGGATGACGAGCCCGTCGTAATCGGAGGCCGAGGCGCCCTTGATGGTCGCGTCGACGGCGTAGCGGCCAGCCGGGTCCAAGTCGTTGTTGACCGTCTCGGCCTCGCCGGCCTCCAGCCCGATCACGGTGACGCTCGCACCGGCCTTCGTCACCGCATCGCGCGGCTGGACGAACTCCGGCTCCTCGGTCCCGCGCGGGGCGATCAGGATGGCAATCTTCTTTCCTTGCAAGGTCATGTCGTCTTCCTCGTTATGGGGGTGGGGAAAGTTCGGTGCGGCTGCGGCGCCCTTCAGGCCCTGCGGACGGCCCTACCGAGCAGGCCGGCCAACTCCTCGGTCGCCGCCAGGCAGCGCCGGGAATGCGCGGTCATCTGGATGAAGCCATGCGGCAGGTCCGGATGGTGGACGTAGGTGAGGTCATTGCCCGCCGCTGCGAGCTTCCTGGCATAGGCGTGGCCGACGTCCCGCAGCATGTCGAAGCCGCAGGTCACCAACAGCGCCGGCGGCAGATCCGCGTGGCTCTCCGCGTTCATCGGCGTGACGTAGGGCTGCGTGTAGTCGACCTCGTGCGGCAGCAGGTGCCAGAGGAACTGGTGGACACCCGCCGTATCGACGTAGGCGCCGGTGCGGTTCTCGATCCCGGCCTTGGTCTCGAACGGCAGCGCCGTCTCGGGATAAAGCGGCATCTGCAGGGCGAGACGCGGGCCGCCGGTGTCGCGCAGGCGCAGGGAGATCGTGCAGGTCATGTTGCCGCCGGCCGAGTCGCCGCCGAGCGCGATCCGCGCCGGGTCGATCCCGCGTTCGGCGGCATGCTCGAACAGCCAGCGCACGACGAACTCGTTCTCGTCGATCTGGACCGGCCACTGGTACTCGGGCGCGAGCTTGTAATCCACGCAGTAGATCTGCACGCCGCTGCCTTCGGACAGGCGCCGCATGGCGGTCTCGAACTGGTCGAGCGATCCGACGACGAAGCCGCCGCCGTGTAGGTAGACCAGAGCGGCACCTTCGGCCGGGCCGGGCTTGGAGGGGTGGTAGACGCGTACGGGTACAGTGCCGTGCGGACCGCGCAGGCCGAGATGCTCGATTTTGCCGATGGGTGGCTTGTCGGCATCGATGAAGGCGTCGTGGGCGCGCCGCTGCTTGTAGAACGGCTCCGGCCCTCCAAGCACGGGTCCGGTCTTCAGCCATTCCGCGATCTCGGCATCCATGGCGGTGCGGGCCACCGTCTCGGGCAGGTCGCTCGCGGCGTAGACGGGCATGGGTACGCATCCTTCGGTGCGATCGGATCGGGTCCGAGTCGGCTTCATGCGGGCTGGGACGAGAACGGCTGCGGCCTACGGGGCCGGCTCGACCTGCTGCTCCGGCACCGGCACGTCGAAGCCGTTCAGCGTGATGCAGACCATCGCGTAGAGGCCGACGAGGTGGATTAGTTCGGACACGCCGGGGGCGCCGAACGCGGCGACGACCCGGTCGTAGACGGGGCGCGGAAGGACGCCGCCGGCATTCAGGGAGCTGGCAGCATCGAAGACGGCAGCCTCCTCGGTTAAGAGGTCGGACGGACGCTGACCGGACACGATGGTCGCGACCTTGCCTTCCGGCAGACCCTTCTCCCGGGCGACCTGGACATGGGCGTAGAGCTCGTAGGCCGACTTGAACCGCGAGCCCGTCACCAGGATCGCGACCTGCCGTGCCGCGTCCGAGAGGGCGCCGCGCTTCGATACCGCCTCGGTGAGGTCCCAGACCGCCTTGCCGATCTCCGGCTCGTGCAGCCACGGATTGAACGGACCGAGCAGCGCGCCGTCCGCCCTTTCCGTCTGGAACCCCTGGAACTGCTTCGCGATGCCGGCCCGGAGCGTGTCGTAGAGGCGGCGCTGCTCGGTGCTGAGGTCCTGCGGTGGAATAGGCGGGAGACGCAACGGAGAACTCCGCGAGGGGGGACGGGGCAGTCGTATCGACCTACCCGCGACAAGCCCCCCCTGGCCTCGGCGTTCCAAAAATTCGTTCACGTCTGAGTGAAATGAGCCTGAACGAGGAACGGATAAGCCTAGGCGAGGTTCATCGTCGGATTTGAAAATGATGGAGTTGAGAGCCTTGCCAGCGCCTGTCCGTTA
>NZ_JAKSYJ010000013.1 GCF_022829365.1 Methylobacterium sp. J-077
TTCGAGATGTCGGGCAGCACCGCCGGTTCGGATGTCGGCTCCACCAACCTGCTCGCCTACACGGCGACCTTCGGTAACGGCCTGTCGGCGACCCTGTCGATCGAAGTCCCAGTCTTCCGCCGGACGCCGCTCTGCCCGCCGTCCGGGGGGGCTCGCCCGCGCAACCCCGGCCGCTACCGCTGGCTCGGACACCGCTTCCACCAACCTCACCGCCTACACGCCGACCGCCGGCAACGGCCTGTCGGCGACCCTGTCGATCGAAGACCCGGTCTTCCGCCGGACGCCGATCTTCGCGCCGCCAGGGCCTGCGAATCCGGTCAGCCCCGTCTTCGTCGGCTACACCAAGGGCGCACCGTCGAGC
>NZ_JAKSYJ010000027.1 GCF_022829365.1 Methylobacterium sp. J-077
CGCTGGACAAGCTCGCCAGCATCCCGGGCTACGACGCCACCCCGGGGCTCGACACCTTCCGCAAGGTGGTCGGCCGGGTCGGCTGCGCGATCATCGGCCAGACCGCCGAATTGGCCCCGGCCGACCGGCGCCTCTACGCGATCCGCGACGTGACCGGGACGGTCGAATCCCTCGACCTGATCACCGCGTCGATCCTGTCGAAGAAGCTCGCCGCCGGGCTCCAGGGGCTGGTGATGGACGTCAAGCAGGGCTCCGGCGCCTTCATGACGGGGCTCGCCGAGGCGCGGGCGCTGGCCGAGAGCATCGTCACGGTGGCCGAGGGCGCCGGCCTGCGCACCGCCGCGCTGATCACCGACATGGACGCGCCGCTCGCCAGCGCCGCCGGCAACGCCGTCGAGGTCGCCTACGCGATCGACTATCTGACCGGCGCCCGCCGGGAGCCGCGCTTCCACGCGGTCACCCTGGCCCTCGGGGCCGAGATGCTGGTGGCGGGCGGCCTCGCGCCGGACCGCGACGCGGCGGCCGAACGTCTGGAAGGGGCACTCGCCTCCGGCCGGGCGGCCGAGATTTTTTCGGCGATGGTCGCGGCGCTCGGCGGCCCGGGCGATCTGTTGCAAAAACCTGCCCGATACCTGCCCGCGGCGCCGGTGCGGCGACCGGTCCGTCAGGACGGCACGGTGGCGGGCATCGACACGCGGGCGATCGGGCTGGCGGTGATCGGGCTCGGCGGTGGCCGGACCCGGCCCGAGGACGCGATCGACCCGCGGGTCGGATTCACCGACCTCGCGGGTCCCGGGGATGCGTCCGGCCGGCTCGGGATCGTCCACGCGGCCGACGAGGCCGCCGCCGACCGGGCCGAGGCGGCCCTGCGGGCGGCCTACCGGATGGGCGAAGCGCCCCCCGGCCGGCCGGCGATCATCGAGCGGGTCGGAGCCGGATAGGATCCGGCCTTACCAGCGGCCGTAGCCGTGGCGGTGGCCGAAGCCGCCGTGGTGGTGATGCCCGAAGCCGCCGTGGTGACCCCAGCCGCGATAGGGGCCGCGTCCCCAGCCGTGGTGATGGTGGCCCCGGAAGCCCGGTCCGAAGCCGTGGCGCGGGCCGACGCCGTGATGCCGGTGGCCGTACCCGTACTGGACATCCACGATGTCGGCGGCGCCCCGGTGCAGGCCGGTATCGAGGCCGAGCGGCGCGGCCATCGCGGGCGCCCCGAGGGTGATCCCCCCGAGCGCCAGGGCGGCGGCTGACAGGCGTCGGCGTGCGGTCTTGGTGAACATCGGCGTCCTCCTGTGCCTCTCCGATCGCGCTGCCGCGACCGGCTGTGCCACAGGTGTGACGCCTTTAAGTTGACGCGGCCGTGAGTTCGTCTCTCAGGCGTTGTTCAGGTTCGGGCGGCGGCGGAATGGCGCTCGTTGGATTTCTCTCGCCACGCCGTCATTGCGAGCGCAGCGAAGCAACCTAGGGAAACGCCACACTCGGAAATTCCGCGCCGCCCTGGGTTGCTTCGCTGCGCTCGCAATGACGGTGCGGGCGTCACGCGATCCGGTATCGATGAGAGGTGCCTTACGGCCGCCGATACACCCACACCCGCGCCGGCGGCAGGTTCAGCCAGACGCGGTTCGAGCGGTCGGCGGTGTAGCTGCCGGCCTCGCAGCGGGCCGGGATCGGCGGCACCACCGCGTAGGTGAACTGCACGAACGGCGCGCCCGGCTGCATCAGGTCGTGGGCGGCGTTGAGCAGGTCGAGGCGCTGCTCCAGCGGCTTGGTGAACAGCGGCAGGCTCGAGATCGTCGCGGCCGCGGGCCGGTCCAGCACCGACTTGAGGGCCGCGCGCATGTCGTAGGCGTCGCCGCGGATCACGGTCACGCCCGGGAAGCGCCGGGTCAGCAGGCGGCAGAAATCCGGGTTGAACTCCACCAGGATCAGCCGCGACGGCGCGATGCCCCGGCGGATCAGCGCCTCCGTCACCGGGCCGGTACCGGGGCCGAGCTCGACCACCGGGCCTTCGCGGCGCGGATCGACGTAGGACGCCATGGTCCGGGCCAGCATCTTGCCGGACGGGGTCACCGCGCCGGTGACGAGCGGCCGTTCGAACCAGGAGCGGAGGAAGCGGGCCTCGTCCTCCAGGGGGTCGCGCCGCGGCCCAAGACTCTCACCCCTGGCGGCAGGGGCCTTCGCACTGGGACGGCGGAGCGGCGGCAAGTCCTGGATTCCTCGAAGCCGATGGGAATGGAAGGCTAAGGCGACGCGCCGTCTTACAGTCAAGCCGGCTTCACGCCTAGGGTAAGCATGCCACGCTCGCCGGATGCATAACGGGCGTGTGCCGGTTCGGATCCGGCCTCGGTGCGCGCGCAGCAGCGGGCGCGTCGAGGCGACGCCTCACGGTCGAACGGCGCTGCCGAAGAAATCCCGCACCTTGGCGAAAAAACCCGCCGATTCCGGATGGTTCTCCGGCGAGGCCGACTGGTCGAATTCCTGAAGCAGCTCGCGCTGGCGCTTGGTCAGGTTCTGCGGCGTCTCGACGAAGACCTGGATGTAGAGGTCGCCGACCTCCCGGGAGCGCAGCACCGGCATGCCCTTGCCCTTGATCCGGAACTGCTTGGCGGTCTGCGTCCCGGCCGGGATCCGCACCTGGGTCTGCGAGCCGTCGATCACCGGCACGGTGATCTCGCCCGCGAGCGCGGCGGTGACCATCGAGATCGGCACCCGGCAGAACAGGTCGGCGCCGTCGCGCTGGAAGAACTCGTGCTGCTTGATCGACAGGAAGACGTAGAGGTCCCCGGGCGGGCCGCCGCGCAGGCCGCTCTCGCCCTCGCCCGCCAGCCGGATGCGCAACCCGTCATCGACGCCGGCGGGCACGTTGATCGAGAGCGTGCGCTCGCGGTTGACCCGGCCGGCGCCCTGGCAGGTGGTGCAGGGATCGTCGACGATCTCGCCGCGGCCGTGACAGTTCGGGCAGGTCCGCTCGATGGCGAAGAACCCCTGCGCGGCCCGCACCCGGCCGTAGCCGGCGCAGGTCTGGCAGGTCCGCGGCTTCGAGCCGGGCTTGGCGCCCGAGCCGTCGCAGGCCTCGCAGGTCACCGAGGTCGGGATCCGGATGGTCTCGGCCTTGCCGATGAAGGCTTCTTCCAGGGTGATTTCGAGGTTGTAGCGCAGGTCGGAGCCGCGCTCGCGGCCCGGCGCACCGCCGCGCCCGCGCTGAGCCGCACCACCCCCGCGTCCGTCGCCGAAGAAATTGTCGAAGATGTCCGACATGAAGTCGCCGAACTCGTTGCCGAATCCGGGGCCGCCCGCACCCTGGCTGAAGGCGGCATGGCCGAACTTGTCGTAGGCCGCGCGCTTCTGGCCGTCCGAGAGGCACTGATAGGCCTCGTTCAGCTCCTTGAACTTGATCTCGGCTTCCTTGTCGCCGGGATTACGGTCGGGATGATAGGTCATCGCGAGCTTGCGGAATGCGACCTTCAACTCGCCTTCCGTAGAGGTCTTGGCGACCCCCAGGATCTCGTAATAGTCCCGCTTCGACATCCCACCCAGTCTCCGGACACTCAGAAGGCGCTGTGTTCCCTGGCCGTGCCCCTGGGACCCACCGGGGCGGGCCGTTCAGGGCGGTCTCAGGCAGGGCGAGCGGGCCGAGGCATCGCCGTAATCCGTGACGATCCTGGCGCTCTAGCACGAGCCGGCCGGTCCACGGCCGGATCCGGACGATATCCGGGTCCTTGCGGCGCCGGCGCAACAGCGCGTCTCAAGCAAAGGCGGGGCCGGATCGCTCCGGCCCCGCACGGTCCTGTCGAAACGACGCCTCAGGCGCGCTTCTTCTGGTCCTTCTCGTCGACCTCCTGGAAGTCGGCGTCGATGACGTCGTCCTTCTTCTCGGAGGCCCCCGCTTCGGCACCGGCCTCGGCGCCGGCGCCCTGGTTGGCGCTGTACATCGCCTCGCCGAGCTTCATCGAGGCCTGCATCAGGTCCGTGGTGCGGGCCTTGATGGTCTCGACATCCTCGCCCTCGAGCGCGGTCTTGAGCGCGGTCATCGCGGTCTCGATCGTGCCCTTGTCGGCCGCCGGGACCTTGTCGCCGTATTCGGCCACCGACTTCTCGGTGGCGTGGATCAGGCTCTCGCCCTGGTTCTTCACCTCGACCAGCTCGCGGCGCTTCTTGTCCGCCTCGGCATTGGCCTCGGCGTCCTTCACCATCCGGTCGATATCGGCGTCCGAGAGGCCGCCCGAGGCCTGGATGCGGATCTGGTGCTCCTTGTTCGTCGCCTTGTCCTTGGCCGTCACGTTGACGATGCCGTTGGCGTCGATGTCGAAGGTCACCTCGATCTGCGGCATGCCGCGGGGCGCCGGCGGGATGCCGACGAGGTCGAACTGGCCGAGCAGCTTGTTGTCGGCCGCCATCTCGCGCTCGCCCTGGAAGACCCGGATCGTCACCGCGTTCTGGTTGTCCTCGGCGGTGGAGAAGGTCTGCGACTTCTTCGTCGGGATCGTGGTGTTGCGGTCGATCAGCCGGGTGAACACGCCGCCCAGCGTCTCGATGCCCAGCGACAGCGGGGTCACGTCGAGCAGCAGCACGTCCTTGACGTCGCCCTGGAGCACGCCCGCCTGCACGGCGGCGCCGATCGCCACGACCTCATCGGGGTTGACGCCCTTGTGCGGCTCCTTGCCGAAGAAGGACTTCACCACCTCCTGGATCTTGGGCATGCGGATCATGCCGCCGACCAGCACCACCTCGTCGATCTCGGAGGCCGAGACGCCGGCATCCTTGAGCGCCTTGCGGCAGGGCTCGATCGTGCGCTGCACCAGGTCGTCCACCAGCGACTCGAACTTCGCCCGGCTGAGCTTGAGCGCGAGGTGCTTCGGGCCGGTCTGGTCGGCGGTGATGTAGGGCAGGTTGATCTCGGTCTGGGTGGCCGAGGACAGCTCGATCTTCGCCTTCTCGGCGGCCTCCTTGAGGCGCTGGAGGGCGAGCTTGTCCTTGGTCAGGTCGATGCCCTGCTCCTTCTTGAACTCGGCTGTCAGGTACTCGACCACGCGGTTGTCGAAGTCCTCGCCGCCCAGGAAGGTGTCGCCGTTGGTCGACTTCACCTCGAAGACGCCGTCGCCGATCTCGAGGATCGACACGTCGAAGGTGCCGCCGCCGAGGTCGTAGACCGCGATGGTGCCGGCCTTCTTCTTGTCGAGGCCGTAGGCGAGCGCGGCCGCGGTCGGCTCGTTGATGATGCGCAGCACCTCGAGGCCGGCGATCTTGCCGGCATCCTTGGTCGCCTGGCGCTGGGCGTCGTTGAAGTAGGCCGGGACCGTGATGACCGCCTGCGTGACCGGCTGGCCGAGATGCGACTCCGCGGTCTCCTTCATCTTCTGCAGCGTGAAGGCCGAGATCTGCGAGGGCGAATACTTCTTGCCGTCGGCCTCGACCCAGGCGTCGCCGTTGTCGCCGCGGACGATCTTGTAGGGGACGAGGCCCTTGTCCTTCTGGGTCATCGGGTCGTCGTAGGTGCGACCGACGAGACGCTTGATGGCGAAGAACGTGCGCTCGGGGTTCGTCACCGCCTGGCGCTTGGCCGGCTGGCCGACGAGCCGCTCGCCGTCATCCGTGAAGGCGACGATCGACGGCGTGGTGCGGGCGCCTTCCGAATTCTCAATGACCTTGGGCTGCGTGCCTTCCATGACGGCCACGCAGGAATTGGTGGTGCCCAGGTCGATACCGATAACTTTACCCATGGTGGGATCCCTCTTTTCGTCGCGTTCAAGCAGACCGCCGAGCCCCGAAGCAGCTCGGCCCATGGCGGATATACGTATGATGTGAGTATGGGACCCGGGCCGGATCAAGGGCCGTGAACGGCTGAAATCCAGCGCATAATCCCGCGTCGAGGGCGATATAAGAACCCCCGGACGGGCTCGCAAGGCGAAGCCGGCCCGATGGCCCCGACGACCGGATTTTCCGTCAACGCTTTGATCACGCTGAAAAATTCCGGTGTGAAGCCGGCTCAGCCCGGATGGCGTCGCCGCATTTTGTTGCTCCGCTGCCACGTCCAGGCCATCGATGGCGTGTTAACGCTTCGACAAGGGGTTGAGCGTGGCCCCGCCACCTCGTCTTCCCCGTCAGAGCCCGATGCCACGGACCCGCAGCCTCCTGCTCCCCCTTCTGGCCGCCGTCATCGCGGTGCCCGCGCTGCTCGCCGCCCCGCCGGCGCAGGCCCAGAATTTCTTCGAGCGCCTGTTCGGCATCAAGCCCGATCGGCCGCCGGTGCCGCCCCGCGGCGTGCCCGAGGCGCCGCCCGCGGCTGCCCCGCCCCCCGGGGAGCCGGGTGCCGCCACGGCCCCGGAAGCGCCCCGGCCGGCCCCGGTCCCGGCCCGCCCGGTGGTGCTGAAGGTCCCGTCCGAGGACGCGGTGATCGGGCAGGAGCTCCAGCTCAACGGGATGTCCGGCAGCCTGAAGCTGGAGCGGGCCGGCACGGCCGTCACGGCGCGGATCAAGCTGCCCGGCACCAAGATCTCGCAGCCGGCGGAATCCTGCACGGTGCCGCTGGCCAACGGCAACCCCATCACCCTGTCCGCCGAGGGCAAGCCCGAGGGCGC
Source organism: Methylobacterium sp. J-077 (assembly GCF_022829365.1). Lineage (GTDB taxonomy): Bacteria > Pseudomonadota > Alphaproteobacteria > Rhizobiales > Beijerinckiaceae > Methylobacterium. The sequence goes on from NZ_JAKSYJ010000027.1 coordinate 6,573, forward strand.
GCCGCGCTTCGAGGCGGCCGGGGCAGAGTGCCCGCTGCGCTTCGACGTGGTCGAGGGCGGAATCCTGGTCTCGTCGCTGGGGCAGGGCCCGGTCTGCACCTTCTCGGCCGCGGATTGCGCGACCACGCCCGCGGGCCTCTGGGGGCCGGCCGGCGCCAGCCTGATCCCCCGGGCCGGGGAGTTCGACACCGCCCGGGGCGTCGCCGACAAGGCGGTGCGCGACAATTACAAGCTCATGACCCAGCGCGCCCGGCGCGAGGACGTGCGACCGATCGTGAGCGAGCAGGCGGCGTTCTCGGCCGACCGGGAGCAGCTCTGCCGCGGCTACGCCCGCGAGGGCACCCACGGCTTCTGCCACCTGCGGGTGACCGAGAACCGGGCCCTGGCGCTCGCCACCCGCCTCGGCGCCAACACGGCGGTGCCCACCGCCGCCGCGACGCCGCGCCGGTCCCGGCCGAGGCCCGCCGCGGAACCCGCCGTGGACGGGATGAACCCGGACGCGGCCGGCGAGATGCCGCCCGAATAGGGTCAAGCTCCGGTCGGGCCCGGCCGTGCGAAGGGCTGCTTGCGACCCACGTCAGCCGTCCGGATCGCCTCGCCTGCACTTCCAAAGCGGACACGCATCATCGTCCGAGCCCTTGGTCGTTCGTGATCCTTGACGGGCTGTCGCGTGCTGCTTAGCTCAGTCTCGGACGTGTAGAAGCCACAGCCCGGTCGGTAGTCCGGGTGGCCCGACGCTCGTGCATGGCGGCCGCCATCAGCGGCCGACTACCAGCGCGTCCTTTCCGACGAACAGGAAAGGTATGTCCAGTGAAGCTCAACCATATCAATCTGACGAGCACCGACGTCCCTGCCGACGTGTCAATGTTCGAGACTTATTTCGGGCTGCGCACGCTGGTGATGCGCGGGAAGGCACTGGCTGTCATTCATGACGATGACGACGGCATGCTCTTAGTCTTGAATGATTTTGCAAAAAAACGAGGCAGCTTTGCTTACCCTGAGGATAGTGACGTCCACCATATTGGCTTCATCCAAGACAGCCGTGAGGAAGTCGACGCACTGAACGCGCGCCTGAAAGCCGATGGCTGGGATGTGCCGGAGCCGCGCGACTATCACGGTGCCTGGACATTCTACTTCAAGGCCAAGGGCGGCTATTTCATCGAAGTAGCAACACGGACCCAACTCCGGCCCGCAGAGGCAGCCGCCGTCTAACAAGCCGTCGCGGTTCGAACGCAACGGCATGTCGCTTGGCGTCCGCTTTCGCCTCGTCGCGTGGCGAAAGCGGACCGTCTCCAAACCACACCCTCAACGGCCCGTCGCACGGTCAAGTTGATTGGGTCTAGCCCCCGGAGCATCGTCCCGGACATCGGAACCGGCACGATGCGCCAGATCCGTGTTCTCGCATCGTCCTGACCCGAAAGCCGGCGATCACCTTTCGGGACGATGCTTCAGGCCCGTCCGGCGGTCATCGACAGCATGGCCGGGTCGATGCCGTTGGTCCGCAGGGCCAGCTCGTACTTGGCGTCGAGGTCGGTGTCGAAGATCAGCGCCGGGTCGGCCGGGCAGTTGAGCCAGCCGTTGGCCATGATCTCGCTCTCGAGCTGCCCCGCCTGCCAGCCGGCATAGCCCAGAGCCAGCACGGCGCTGGCCGGCCCCTCGCCGCTGGCGATGGCGCGCAGGATCTCGACGGTGGCGGTCAGGCAGATGCCGTCGTCGATGATCAGCGTCGATTGCTGGATGTGGAAGTCGTCGGTGTGCAGCACGAAGCCGCGCCGCCCCTCCACCGGACCGCCCATCAGGACCGGCATGTGCCCGACCCGCTCGCGCAGCCGGATCGCGTCCGCCTCCGGGCAGACGTCGAGCTGGACCAGCAGGTCCGGCATGCTGATGTCGGTGGCCGCCTTGTTGACGATGATGCCCATCGCGCCGTCCGCCGAATGGGCGCAGACATAGATCACCGAGCGGGCGAAGCGCTCGTCGGCCATCCCGGGCATCGCCACGAGGAACTGGCCGTCGAGGAAGCTCGGGCCGGTGAGCGTGGACTGCGTGGGCGACGCTGGGTTCGTCATGCGCGTATGCTACGCGGCCCCCTCGCCATGTCCAGCGGACAAAGCGCGCGGCCCACCGCCGGGACCGGCCCCGAAAGGCGCTGTCGAATCTGCGGGCGGATCGCTATATTTCCCTGTCCTCGGGCATGGGACTGCGCGTAGGCCCGATCCGGCCATGAAAGGAAGCCCTCATGGCGGACGCCGCATCACCGGCTGCCTTCGACATCGAGGCGCAGCGCGCCCAAATCCAGCGGGCGCAGGAGGAGACGGGCAAGTTCGTCGCCGAGCAGCGAAAGCTCATGGCCGAAGCGGCCAAGCTGGCCGCGGAGCAGCTCAAGATGTCGGCCGAGGCGGCCAAGCTCGGCCGCGACCGTGTCCTGGCGCCCTGGCAGGTCGCGCTCTCGGGCATGGCTGCGGGCGCGGCTTTCTTCGGCGCCGGCGCCGCCTTCATCAAGCTCTTGGGGGCGTGACGGCGAAGCCGAACCGGCCTCGCTTCAGGCGCGACAGCTCAGGGCCCCGTCGACGCGATAACCCGACAGATTACCGGTGTCAGACCGCCCGACTGGCGAACCAGAAGGCACCGAAGCCGACGATCAATGCACCGACCGGGAATGCAGCCACGGCTGCAAGCTGGAGCAGGGTCATTGGATCCTCCGGAGCAGGTAGCTTGCCCCGAGATGTAGGCCGAAGCTGGCGAAGAGGCAAAGACTCAGCTTCACGAAGAAGACCCCGAGTTCCAGATCGCTCATCGTTTCAAAATGGGTCTGCGCGATCGGCGACAGGCCACCGACGGCGATCGCCGCGATCGCGACGCCGTTCATGTATGTCGCGGACAGCTTCGTGCGCTCGTTGTGGATCGACTTCAGTCGGTTGGCTTCATCCTCGGCTGAGTCGCTCACAGCCTCCGCTCCCAAGACCCGAATCCCGGCCCGCTGCCGGCCTTGCGAATGAACATCATGCCGGGCGGCTTCAAGGAGTCCAGGACGCGATTTCGCCGATGGCGACGGCCGCCCGTGTCATGGATCGCCGTCCGACGTCGTGCATGTCCGGAGGTTGCGTCCTCGACAGGCGCGGGCCGCCACGCTAGGTCAGCCGCGATTGTTCAGCGCGTGATCCGAGCGCGCGTCAACGAAGGGACCCGCGATGATCCAGGTCGGCGACCACCTGCCCCAGGCGACCTTCCGGGTGATCGGCCCCGAGGGCCCGATCGCCCGCACCACCGACGACGTGTTCAAGGGCCGCCGCGTGGCGCTGATCGGCGTGCCGGGCGCCTTCACGCCGAGCTGCCACCGCAACCACCTGCCCGGCTTCGTCACCCACAAGGACGCGATCCTGGCCCGCGGCGTCGACGCCATCGCGGTCACCAGCGTCAACGACGTGTTCGTGCTCGACGCGTGGTCGAAGGCCAGCGGCGCCGAGGGCCTGGAATTCCTGGCCGACGGCAATGCCGATTTCGCCAAGGCCATCGGCCTGGAGATGGACGGCACCGGCTTCGGCCTCGGCATGCGCTCCAAGCGCTACTCGATGCTGGTCGAGGACGGCGTGGTGCGGATCCTCAACGTCGAGGAGACCCCGTCGAAGGCCGAGGCCTCCGGCGCCGAGGCGCTGCTCAAGGTCCTCTGAGGCCATCGGGGCTTCGCGCCCCGAACCCCCGCCAAGGGGCTGAGCCCTTTGGGATCCCGGGGCCGACTCGCTAGCCGCGATGCGCGCCGGCGAGGTCGATGTCGTCCAGCGCGTCGTGGTGCAGGAGCAGCACCCCGGTCGCCGCCGCGAGGCGGCGGGCCGCCGGGGTGAAGCCGGCATTCGACACCACCGCGGCCCGGTCGCCCGCCCAGTAGCGCAGGGCGGCCGCCGCCTCCTGCACGGCGGCGTTGCCGACGGGCTTGGCCAGCCGCTTGCACTGCACGATCAGGCGCAGGCCGTCGCGCACCGCCACGATGTCGGCGCCCTGGTCGCCGCTCGGCGGGGTCCGGTGCGCCCGCCAGCCCGCCCGGGCCAGGCGCTCGGCGCAGTAGCGCTCGTAGTCGATCCCGTCGCCCGGCGCCTCGTCCTCCTCGGGCAGCGCGACGGCGGCGGCCTCCGCTTCCACGATCGCCAGCATCCGCGCGCGCTCCGATTCGGCGAGGTCGGCGAACCGCGGCCCGATCTGCGGCAGGACGGTGCGGTCGAGGAAATAGTCCCGCTCCCGCAGCCAGCCGTCCTCGATCCGGTTGCCGTAGGCGTCGGAAAAGCTCTCCTGCCGCCGCCGCAGCGCCAGGGTCTCGGCATGGGCCCGGGCGATCCGGCGCACCCGCGCCCGGAACCGGCGGGGCCGCCCGAGATGGCGCGTCAGCACCAGCGTGAGCGCGAGCCCGGTGGCCGCGAAGGCCGGCGGCCCGTACCAGAGCCCGAGCGGGCAGCCGAGCACGGCCGTCCAGAACAGGCGGGCGACGGGGTTGGGCTTGCCGGGCATCGGGTCTCGGGGCGCTTGTGAGCCCGTCGACCCTCGCAAGCACCCGTTGCCCGATGCTGAATCCCGCTCGGAAAGCTGTGGACGCGCGCCGGCCCGGCCTAACCGTTCTAACCCTTCTGGCCCTTCCGGCGCTGGTGGCCGAGCCCCATGCTCTTGGCGAGGCTGGAGCGGGCGGCCGCGTAGTTCGGCGCCACCATCGGGTAGTCGGAGGCGAGCCCCCACTTCTCGCGGTAGGCCTCGGGCGTCAGGTTGTAATGGGTGCGCAGGTGCCGCTTGAGCGACTTGAACTTCTTCCCGTCCTCCAGGCACACGAGGAAGTCCGGCTGGATCGAGCGCCGCACCGAGACCGCCGGCCGGAGCTCCTCCACCGGCGCGGCCGGCGGCTGGCTCAGCCCGTGCAGGGTCGCGTGGACCGCGGCGATCAGCCCGGGCAGTTCCGGCACCGGCACCGGGTTGTTGCTCACGAAGGCCGACACGATGTCGACGGACAGTGTCAGATAATCCAGGTCCCCTCCGACCGTGTCCCCTCCGACCGTGGCGTCCATTCCGAAACCTCCCGCCGTTTCGTCTCGGCCGCCATCATTCGGATCGTGGCGGCCGGAAGCTGTGTCCGCTAAGCCCGATACAGGGCTATAATGGCGCCGGTACTATGGTGTGATTAATTCAAGAGCAAGACCAATTTATAATTGACCACAACTGCCCGCCTGATGGCAGCCTGCATTGTCGTATACTGTACAAACCGGAGCGGTCCGGAACCCTTCGGGGCGGTCGATCCGGGCTGCGCGGTGAGCCTTCGAGCCGCCGGGCGTTGCACACGCGGGAGATTGTGCCATCTGGTAGCGGGACGGGGGCGCTCGCGGGCGCCGCGCCGCACGCCTTACCCAAGCGCGTCACCCAGGCGAGGGGCACCACCATGCGCGCGCGCAGAACCGAGCTGGCGGCGCCGTGAGCACCTACCGCTTCGACAAGCTCCTGGCGCCGCGCTCGGTCGCGCTGGTCGGGGCCGTGGCGCGCGAGGGCTCGCTGGGCCGCAGCGTGCTCGACAGCCTGCGCCGGGCGGGCTTTCCCGGCGCGATCCTGCCGGTCCAGCCCGACCAAGACACCGTGGACGGGTTGCCCTGCGTGCCCCGGGTCGCCGACCTCACAAGCGTGCCCGACCTCGTGCTGATCGCGGTGCCGCCCCCGAGCGTGCCCGAGGTGGTCGCCCAGGCCGCCGCGATCGGCGCGGGGGCGGCGGTGATCCTCACCGCCCGGCTCGGCCGCGGGCCGGACGATCCCGGGCCGGTGGCGCACCGGATCGCCCGGGCGCAGGGGCTGCGCCTGCTCGGCCCCGACAGCGCCGGCCTCGTGGTGCCCGCCGCCAGGCTCGATGCCAGCCTGTTCGCCCACGCCCCGGCGGCGGGGGACCTCGCCCTGGTCTCGCAATCCGGCACGGTGGCGGCGGCCATCGTCGAATGGGCCGCCCGGCACGGCACCGGCTTCTCCGCGGTGCTGTCCCTCGGCAGCGTGCTCGATATCGGGGTGGCCGACTGCCTCGACTATTTCGCCGCCGACCATCGCACCCGGGCGATCCTGCTCTGCCTCGATCGGGTGGCCGACGCCCGCCGGTTCATGTCCGCGGCCCGGGCCGCCGCCCGCGCCAAGCCCGTGGTGGTGCTCCGCGCCGGCCGGCACCGGCCCGACACCCGGGCCGCCGTGACCCATACCGGCGCGCTCGCCCGCCCCGACGCCGTCTACGCCGCGGCCTTCCGGCGGGCCGGCCTGCTCGCCGTGCCGGATCTCGACGCCATGTTCTCCGCCGTCGAGGCCCTGGGGCGCCAGCGCCCGTTCCCGGGGGACCGTCTCGCGATCCTCACCAACGGCCGCGGCATCGGCCTGCTCGCCGCCGACCGGCTGACCGACCGGGCGGGCATCCTGGCGGAGATCCCCGAGGCCGAGGGGCGGCCGGCCGGCAACCCGATCGACCTCGGCATCGATGCCGGCGGCCCGGCCTTCGCGGCCGCCCTGGCGCCGCTGCTCGCCGACCGGACCAGCGACGCGGTGCTGGCGATCCACGTCCCCACAATCCGGTCGGAGGCCGGCGCCGTGGCCGGGGCGATCGCCGAGACGGTCACGCGCGCCCGGGCCGGCCAGAGCCGCAAGAAGCCGGTCTTCGCGGTGTCGCTCGGCGATGCCGAGGCGGCGCGCGCGGCGTTCGCGGGAGCCGGGATCCCGCATTTCACCACCGATTCCGAGGCGATCGAGGGGTTCCTGCATCTCGTGCGCTACCGCGAGGCGCAGGACGACCTGATGCGCACGCCGGATTCCCTGCCGCGGGATTTTTCGCCCGACATGGCCAGGGCGCGCTCGATCGTGGCCGCCGCCCTGCGCCAGGGGGCGGCCTGGCTCGACCCGATCGCCGTGAACGGCCTGCTGGAGGCCTACGGCATCCCGACCGTGCCGATCACCCTCGCCCCCGACAAGGACGCCGCCGCGGCGGCCGCCTGGCCGATCATCGCGGCCGGCGGCACGGTGGCGCTCAAGGTCGTCTCGCCCGACGTGGTCCACAAATCCGATATCGGCGGCGTCCAGCTCGACCTGACCAGCGAGGCCGATGTCCGCGAGGCGGCGCGCAGCATCCTGGCCCGCGCCCGACGGGAGCGGCCGGACGCCCGGGTGACCGGCTTCGCGATCCAGCCGATGGTCCGCCGGGGCCAGCGCCGGGAGCTGATCGCCGGCCTCGCCGAGGACGCGGTGTTCGGCCCCGTGGTGGTGTTCGGCCGGGGCGGCACGGCGGTGGAGGTGATCGACGACCGCGCGCTGGGCCTGCCGCCCCTCGACCTCGCGCTGGCCCGCGACCTGATCGGCCGCACCCGGGTCGCCCGGCGCCTCGAAGGCTACCGCGACGTGCCGGCCGCCGATCTCGGGGCGATCGCCCTGACCCTGGTGAAGCTGTCCCAGCTCGCCGCCGACCTGCCGCAGGTGCGCGAGCTCGACATCAACCCCCTGCTCGCCGACGAGACCGGCGTGCTGGCCCTCGATGCCCGGGTGCGGATCGGGCGCGCCGAGCGGGGACGCCACGGCCGCGGCCACCCGCGCTTCGCGATCCGGCCCTATCCGGCGGAATGGATCCGCACCCTCAAGCTCAAGGACCGCACGATCCGGGTGCGCCCGGTGCGCCCCGAGGACGAGGGGCTGTTCCTGGCCTTCTTCGAGGGCCTCGACCCGGAGGACCTGCGCCTGCGCTTCTTCGGCCCGGTGCGCGCCTTCAGCCACGCCTTCCTGGCCCGCCTAACCCAGCTCGACTACGCCCGGGCCATCGCGTTCGTGGCCACCGAGGTCGACCCGGCGGGGCGCGAGCGCATGCTCGGCGCCGTTCGCCTGCACGCCGACGCCAACCACGAGAGCGGCGAATACGCCATCGCGGTCGGCCGCGACGCCCGGGGCACCGGCCTCGCCTTCGCGCTGATGCGCCTGATGATCGACTGGGCCCGCTCCGAGGGGATCGGCCGGGTCGAGGGCATGGTGCTGGCCGAGAACCGCCCGATGCTGGCGGTCTGCCGCCGGCTCGGGTTCACGCAGGGGCGGGACCCGGAGGATCCGGGGCTGGTGACCGTGAAGCTGGAGCTTGGGGTGGGGTAGGGGGCGGCTGGGGAATGGCCCCTGCTCAAGAGGGGGCCGATTGCGCGGGAGAATCCTTCTCAGCGAACCTACCGCTGCTAAGGCGCATTTAGACTCGTTGATGCACCCGGTATTATGCAGCAATCCCGCCCAAAAGCGGTGAGGTTTGACCTTCTTTAGGTAGCTTGTGAGGGCTCCCGAACTCGCGGAGGTTGCGCTATCGTTCTGTTCCAAACAGGAGCGTGCGCTGTGGCTGATGGCATAGACAAGAAGCCTGGACTGATCCGCCGCGCAGTTCAAAGCGCAACCGACCTTGTAAAAAGCGCTGCTCGCGAGGTCGCGCAGCTCGATTTTTTTGCGCGCTTCAAGTGCGACGGCGCCGTGCCGGAGATTGATTTCCCGATTGATGTCGGAAGAGACACGATCTGGGCGACGCAGCAACAGATGGCTGATCTTTTCGGTGTCAATCAGCCAGACATTGCCAAGCACATCAAAAGCATATTTGATAAAAATGAGTTGCCTGACAATGAGGCGACCCATTCCAAAATGGAATTGGTTCAAAATGAGGGCGGTCGCAGTGTTGCTTGCGAGATTAGCCACTATAGCTTGGACGTAATATTCACCGTAGGATACCGGGTAAACGGCACGCGGGCCGCTGAGTTTCGGCAGTGGGCTACCAGGGTGCTGCGCGGGTACGTTGAAGAAGGATACGCTCTCAACGGTCGGCGGCTGCAATCCGACCCCGCCGCACTTCAGCGTCTGGCTGAAGAAGTCCGGGCGATCAGAACGTCTGAGAAAGCCCTATATCAGCGTGTCAGAGACACGTTCGCCCTCTGTGCGGTTGATTACGAACCATCGTCAAAAGCAGCTCAGAGTTTTTTTCGTATTCTCAAGACGCTTTCCATTACGCTGTTTCAGAGCATACAGCGGCTCAAATCATTCTTGAGAGGGCCGATGGCAACAAGCCAAATATGGGCATGGTGTCATTAGGAAACAAGCAGCCAAATATTGCGGATGCTCAAATCGCTAAAAATTACATGACATCGGATGAGCTTAGATCATTAGAGCTCCTTGGAGAGGCTTGGTTAATTTACGCCGAGGGCATCGCACACAGAAATATAAAAGTTTCCATGGACAGACTGACTGCAAAAATCAATGAGCTTATCGAAGTGAACGAGTATAAAGTCTTCCCGGGTTATGATCGGGTCAGGTCCAGCCGCCCCGTTGCGAACGAGCATGCTAAGAGACAGCTCGCAATTTATAGGCGGAACCAGCCTACTGTGAGCTGAGCCGTTGGGGCGAGCGTTAGGGCGACCAGTGCCTTGCGGCTGTAAGCCGTCGCTCACATTCTCAGTGAGTTACGCTTACTTAGCGCGCCGGCTCACTTGCGTTACTTAGTCAGCGGCACTAGATAGATCGGGTAACGTTCACGCTGGTGCACCGTGCCCGACAGTATCGATTGGGTCAGGCAGTTAAATCGTAAGGTGCTCGACGGCTTGGATGCCCGCGAGACGCAGATTGTCGCGCGCGAGGCTGAGGCCCGCAAGATCCTTGAGGCGTGTGAGGCAGAGCGCTCCCGCATCAAAAAGCAGCGCGACGGCGTTCTTGAGACCGAGAATCTTCAGCTTACCGTACTCCAAGACGGGACACTTGGCGGTAGCAAGCTGTACGGGCCGCCGATTCCGCAATTGCGTTCAGAAGAGATTTTAGCTTCTGAATCGAGTGACGGCGGACCGTCCCGGAAGCGGCGCGCTCGGGTCGGACCTCAACGCTATCTTATGCTCGTCGCCCTTCGTGAGGGGGGCGACCTTTCGCATGATGAGATTGAGAAGTGGACCGGGCTTCCGGCTAAACGGGTCCGCGAGCAGATCAAGTTAGACGTTGAGCAAAATGTTGTTGAGGAAGTCGAAGGCGACGATCCCCGCATTCCCGAGTTCGCCCTGTCCGATATCGGATTGGATCTGCTGAACCGGTACGAAGAATACAAGCGTCGTAAGAGCGAGCCGCTGCCGACCTTGGCTGACGTGCGCGACGACGGATTAGATGAGGGTTCTGTCGAAGAAGTGCCGGCGCAATCGTTTGGTCCATACGATTTGGACGACGATACGATACCGGTTCCGCCGCAGAACCCAGTGTTTAATTAGGAGACGCGCAACCAAGAATCAGAAACGCCGCCGAACGAGATCCTACCTCGGCAGGCAAAAACCAGTCGAGCCGGAAGCGTCCTTCCAAGGGGACGCCCCGGCCCGGCCAGGATCACACATCAAGAATGCTTCCGGCTTAGGAAGCCACCCTCGAATGCGCGGTTCGCAACCATAAAATCGCATTGTAAGGGGCGTTTTTCAAGCCGGTAGCAGGACTGCAAATCCGTAATGCGGAAGGACCTGTTATGTCTGGTGAATACCCCTGCGGCCGAGCTAAGGCCGGCTATAGCATCCACGCTGTCAAGATCCTCGGTTGGAGCCAAGCTCGCGCTTCCGTCGAGTTTCAGGTGAGCAGCGGCACGGTCAGCAAGATAATTCGTGGCCATCGTTACCGCGGTCTTGGACCGCTGCCGTTCTAAGCGCTCGCCCTGGCATCGTCTTTATCGGCGATGCCAGCCGGGTCCGTCGTGAGCACGACACCGTTTGCCTCGAACACCTTCACGAACGCGTCAAGATTGTTCGTAATTGGCGTGCGGCGTCCGCGCTCAAAATCTCTCACCGTGCTCTGAGACACGCGCGCGCGGTCGGCAAGATCGTTTTGCGACCAGTTCAGCCATGCGCGGGCGGCTCGACATTGAGCGGGCGTAATCATGCATACGATTCTGCAGAGCCAACAAAATTCGTCAAGGCCATCGTTTTTCGTTGACGTAGTCGGAATGCGAGGACATTGCAGAGGTCAACGAAAAGCGTTGGCAATCGCATGCCACAGCATTTCCTCCTCTCGCGCGCTGCCTGGTCCCTTTCCCACGAGAAGGTGGCCCGCCTTTCGGATGACGACGCTTGGACCACCTGCAAGCTGATCTGACGGGAGGCGACCACAGGCTAGCTATTCTGCCCACGCTGCGGTTACCTCAAGCATTCGTTCATCGCCACCCGAAAGCTATTCAGCTTAACCAACTGCCGTCAACAGTACATCGTCACCAGCTGGACCGTTTTCGTCTCGCGCAAGCTCCCGATTCGGGATCACCTACTTGCCATCGCAATCTTCGCCAACAGCGCTAAAGGCTACTCCGCGCCACAACTCGTCCTCAATCTAGATTGTCAGCTCCAGATGGCATTCGTGATGGCTCAGAAGCTAAGCGAGCTCCTTCCGGCTGAGCATGAGGACGCTCAGCCAAGCCGAAGGGCGAACCGACCTCAGCGTGGCGGCTGGGACGCATCCGGATTGCCCCCTTCGATGACCGGCTTCACCGCCGTCACCTTGCTAGCCACCGGCTTAGCAGGAGCGGGCTTCGCCGCGGCCGGCTTGGCCGCCACCGGCTTGACCGCCGCGGGCTTCGGCGTAGCCGCAGGCGCGGAACCGGCCGGCGGGATCGCCCCCGTGGCGGCGGGCTCCGGCGCTGGGGCCGGCGTGTCGAGGTTGTAGATGTCATCGCGAAAATGCGCCGTCCCGTCCGGGGTGGCGTAGCCCGTCAGGTACACGAAGGTCACCGGCACCGGCTTGACCAGCTTGATGTCGCGGCGCTCGCCGTCGGCGATGCCGGTCTCGATCTCGATCGGGCCCCAGCTCGTGCCGGGCCCGTTGGGGCCGTCGGTGCCCTGCAGCAGCCAGCCGACCAGCTCCTTGACCTGCCCGACCCGGACGCAGCCGTGGCTGTGGAAGCGGACGTTGGCGGCGAACAGCGACTTGGCCGGCGTGTCGTGCATGTAGACGGCAAAGCGGTTCGGCATGTCGATCCGCACTTGGCCGAGCGAATTGTCGAAGCCGGAATCCTGGCGCAGCGTGTAGGCCGCGGCCTTGTTGCCGGCCCAGTCGATCTTGGTCGGGTCGACCTCGCCGGTGGGGCCGAGGATGCGGATGTGGTTCCGGGCGAGGTAGCCCGGGTTCTTGCGCATCTGCGGGATGATCTCGTTCTTCACCACCGAGGCCGGCACGGTCCAGGTCGGGTTGAAGTTGATGTCGGTGATCCGGGTCTCCACCGGGGGGGTCGCCTTGTCGGGAGAGCCGACCACCGCGACGTAGCGGCGGGCCACCGCGCCGTTCTCCACCGCCTCGACATTCGCCGAGGGGATGTTGACCACGACGTAGCGCTCGCCGAACGGGAATTTCGAGCCCATCAGCCGGGCCGCCGAGGCCGCGAGCTGGCGCTGGCGGGTGGCGGCCGGCACATTGAGCGCGTTGATCGTGAGCCGGCCAAGGATGCCGCTGTCGGGCAGGCCGTGGCGGCCCTGGAAGGCGGCGATCGCGGCCACCAGCGGCGGGTCGAGCCGGTCGCTCGGCGGCGCGTCCGCCGGCAGGTCGCCGGTCAACGTCAGGTGGTGGCGCAGCGACGGGATCGCCGGGCTGCGCTCCCCCGGCTTGAGCCGGACGAGGTCGTCGGGCAGCCGCTCCCAGCCGCCGGCCTCCGCGAAGGCGGCGTAGCGGTCGGCGACCTTCAGCGTGTCCAGGAAGGTCCGGGCGGTGAGCGTCGGGGTCGGGTCGGTGGAGACCTTGGCGTAGACCAGCGGCGCGGGCTCGCGCGTTCTCTTCGCGGGCTCGGCGGCCTTCGCCTCGGAATTCTTCGCGGGATCGCCGGGCTTGGGCTCCGGAGCCTTCGCGGGCTCCGCGGTCTTCGCGGGCTCCGGGACCGGAGCGGCCGCCGGCGGTACCGCCACCGGGACGGCCAGCGGCGGCACCGGGGGGGCCCCTTCCGCCAGCGCACCGACAGGGCCGCCGAGCAGCGCCAGCACCGAGAGACCCACGCCGAGGCGGGCGGACAGGCGGAAACGGGCCGGGACCATACGCAACACTCCCGACGGCGCCCGGGGCGGCGCGGTCGGTCGGGATGATGGGGCGGTACGGTTACCAATCCCCTCCGGTCGATCGGGGCGGCCGCTGACGCCATTCACCATCCGGCGAGGGGCTTCTTCCCCGGTGCCGCCTGCGGATATCGGTTCCCGCGGAAAAGGCGCACCCTGCCGGACCGCGAAGGACGATCAGCCGCCGCCATGCCGGATTCCGGATCCCAGCGCACCGGGGACATCCCGAGCGTGATGCCTTACCTGCCCCAGCTCGACGGGGTGCGGGCGCTCGCCATCCTGATCGTGTTCGCGGCCCATTGCGGCTACAGCCACGTGGTGCCGGGGGGTTTTGGCGTCACGGTGTTCTTCTTCCTCAGCGGCTACCTGATCACGACGCTGCTGCGGATCGAGCGCGGGCGCACCGGCACGGTCTCGCTCGCCGCCTTCTACCTGCGGCGCAGCCTCCGGATCCTGCCGCCGCTCTACCTGACGCTGGCCGCCGCCGGGGCGCTCTACGCCGCGGGGCTCCTCGACTGGATGCGGGTCGAGCCGACGGCGGTGGTCGGCCAAGTGCTGTTCCTGACCAACTATCCCGGCCTGTTCGGGACCGAGGCGGTGCTGCCGGTACCTCTCTGGAGCCTTGCCATCGAGGAGCATTTTTACCTGGTCTTCCCCCTGGCCTACATCCTGTGGCTGGGGCGTCTGCGACCGCGCCGGGCAGCGCTCGCCTGCCTGGGGCTGTGCGCCCTGGTGCTTGGGATCCGGTGCGTCAACGTCTGGCGGCTTCCCGATTACAGCCTGAACTATTCCTGGACCCACACCCGGATCGACGCGATCCTGTTCGGCTGCTGTCTCGGCCTGTGGAACAATCCGGTGATCCCGGCCGACCGGGCCTGGCGCCCACGCCTCTGGCACGTCGCCGCGAGCCTCGGGGTGATCCTGCTGACCCTGGCCGTGCGCGATCCTGCCTTCCGCGAGAGCCTGCGCTACACCATCCAGAGCGCGGCCCTGTTCGTGCCCTTCGCCTATCTGCTGCACGGCGAGGGCCGGGCGGTGCGGTGGCTCTCCGCCCGGCCGATGCGCCAGCTCGGCCTCTGGTCCTACAGTTTTTATCTCGCCCACATGGCCGTGGTGGCGCTGGTGCTGCATCAGGCGCCAAACCTGCACGGTGTCTGGCTGATGCTGGTGGCCTTCCCGCTGACGCTGCTCTGGTGCTGCGGCATGTTCACCTGGGTCGAGCGCCCGTGCGCGCGGCTGCGCCGACGGCTCCTGGCGGATCACCCGCCAGAGCCTGCTCTTGGTGCCGCCGGGCGCTCACACCGTCCCATGCGGAACGCAACGCAGCCCCCTCTCCCGAGCGGGAGAGGGTTGGGGTGAGGGATCAGGGTCTTCCGGAAAGGGCACGCCCTTCACCCTGTCCCTCACCCGCCCGGGAGAGGGGACCCGCGCCTCCTCCGGCGACGCCGCTGGCTCCTGACGACAGACAAAGCCGAACCGGCATCACCCCCGCCTGAGTTTTTCGCGCGCGGCCGTGTGATCCGGCGCCGCCCGGAAGCAATCCTGCATCGCGTGCCAGAGTGGCTTGCGTCGGAACTGCGCGTCGAGCGGCAGCGCCCGCTGGGGCAGGCCGTCCGGCCGCTTGCGGTAGGGGTGGTCGTTCAGCCACGTGTCGGGGTCGTAGATGTCCCAGGTGAGCACGTCGAGCAGGGCGGGCTCGGCCAGGACCACGTCGAGGTAGCGCCGGGCGAAGTCGGCCACCATCCGGTCGCGGGTCGCCACGTCGGACGGGAAGGCCCGGTCGTCGATGTCGAGCTCGGTGACCGCGATCCCCAGACCCATCTGGCCGATCTCGTGCAGGAAGCGCCGCAGCTGGGCCTGGTCGATCGGGACCGTGCCGGTGAGGTGCGATTGCAGCCCGAACCGCCGGATCGGCACGCCGCGCGACCGCATCGCCTCGAGCTGGCGCAGCACCTTGGTGCGCTTGGCCTCCATCCAGGGCGCGCCCTGCTCCACCGCGTCCTCGTTCCAGGTGCCGGCGGCTGCCGGGTCGGTCTCGTGCAGGATCCGGAAGGCGCGGTCGACGTAGCCGGGCCCCATCGCGGCGAGCCAGGGGGACTCGCGCAGGCCGCCGCCCCGGTCGGGATCGGCCTCGTTGCCCAAAATCTCGTTGACCACGTCCCAGGCGACGATCTGCCCCCGGTAATGCCCGGCCACGGTCTCGATCCAGCGCCGCATGAAATCCTCGGCCTGGACCGGGCTCGCCCGGCCGAGCAGCGGCGCGACCCAGGGCGGCAGGGCCGCGTGCCAGACCAGTGTGTGCCCGCGCATCCGCTGGCCGTTGCTCCGGGCGAAGCGCAGGATCGCGTCGCCCCGAGTGAAATCGGTGCGGCCGGGGGCCGGCAGCACCTCCTCCATCTTCATCTCGGTGCCGCAGACCAGGATCCCGCATTCCCGCGCCACCGCCTGCCGATAGGCGGGGGTCGAATCGAAGCGGTGAAACGGCACTTCGCAGCCGTAAAGCAGCCCTTTGGCCGAGGCCGCCGCCTGCAGGCTGTCGGCCGACCAGGACGGCTCGCCGAGGGGCCCGAAGCCGGAGGGCGCGCCCCGCGCCGCCGTGGCGAGGCCGGCGCAGGCGGCCCCGGCGAGGAGCGCGCGGCGGCTCGGCAGGCCGGGGGGTGGAATCATGCCGGGTCCTTTGAGCGTGGGCTTGCAGGGACAGAGATCTCCAACGGATGAAGCAAGCTGCCGAACATACGTCTCTCCGCCAGGGAATTCGATTTTTCAAACATCTCCAGCGCAGGCCGGATCCCCTCTCCCCGCAAGCGGAGCGAGGGGATCCCGCTTGCCGCGCCGCGCGAAGCCCATAGGCGCCCCAACTCGCCTTCGGCCCCGACTCGCCCCATCTTCGGGACACCATCTAGCCAAGGACAAAAATCATGAGCCAGCACCCCGCCATCAGCCCGGGCCGCAGCGCGGTCGTCACCGGGGCGGCGAGCGGCATCGGGCTCGCGGCGGCCAAAACCTTCGCGCGGGCCGGCATGAATGTCTGGCTCGCCGACCTCCCCGGCCCGGCCCTCGAGGAGGCCCACCGCGCCGTGGCCGAGCTCGCCGCCGTCGAGGTCCGGGCGGTGCCGACCGACGTCTCGGACCGGGAGGCCGTGGAGGCCCTGGCGGCCCATAGCGCCAAGGCCGGGCCCCCGGCCGTGGTGATGCTGAATGCCGGGATCGAGGCCGGCGGAAAACTCTTCTCCGACGCCGAGACCTGGACCCGGATCCTCGCCACCAATCTCGGCGGCGTGGTCAACGGCATCCACGCTTTCGCGCCCGGCATGATCGCGGGGGGCAAGCCCGGGGCGGTGATCGTCACCGGCTCGAAGCAGGGCATCACCACGCCGCCCGGCAACGCGCCCTACAACGTCTCGAAGGCGGCCGTGAAGGCGGCCACCGAAGCGCTGGCCCACGAGCTGCGCAACCGCGCGGGCTGCCGGACCACCGCCCACCTGCTGATCCCGGGCTTCGTCTATACCGGGCTGACCAGGGCCCGCGGCGTCGCCGAGAAGCCGGCCGGCGCCTGGACGCCGGAGGAGACCATCACCTTCATGCTGGAGCGGCTGGAGGCGGGCGACTTCTACATCATCTGCCCCGACAACGAGACCACCCGGGCGCAGGACGAGAAGCGCATCGCATGGGCCGCCGGCGACATCATCGAGAATCGGCCGGCCCTGTCGCGCTGGCACCCGGATTTTTTGGAGGCGTTCAAGCGGTTCATGGCGGGGTGATCCCCACCGTCATTGCGAGCGCAGCGAAGCAACCCAGGGCTCTGCGACGAAAGATGTTTTCAAGCGGGGTCGGAAAACGGATCGTGCCGAAATCCCGCTCTGGGGCAGCGTCATAGCTGGTGGGGGCGTTTTCCCTCGCGTCTTATCTGCGACTCTTCTCGTCCGTTCCGGCGAACGAAACGATGTGTTGCTCGGAGCCCTGGGTTGCTGCGCTGCGCTCGCAATGACGGGTCTGTATCGGACCGAGCCGCCGTTCAGCCCCCAGCCGGAGATATGCGCCGCGGACCTTCCTGACGGCAGCCCCTCGTCTGGCGAAGGGTTTGCACCCAGGTTAGGTCAGTGCGGCGCGGTTGCCGCATCGCAACCGCGCACGACACCAGGGAGCCGCACTCTTGGCCACGATCATCCCCGTCGCCTCGTTCGACTGCGTCGTGTTCGGCGCCACCGGCGATCTCACGGCGCGAAAACTCCTGCCGGCCCTGTTCTACCGGTTCCGGGACGGGCAGATCCCACAGACCAGCCGCATCATCGGCGCCTCGCGCTCGGACCTGTCGACGGACGCGTTCCGCGAGCATGCCCGGGACGCGCTCAAGCGCTTCGTGCCCGCCACCGACCTGACGGAGGACGCGCTCCACGCCTTCCTCGACCACGTGGATTACGTGGCGGTGGATGGGGCCGGCGAGAGCGGCTGGGCCGACCTCGTCGCCAAGCTCGACGAGCGGCCCGACCAAGTGCGGCCCTACTACCTCGCCACTTCGCCCGACCTCTACGGCTCGATCTGCCGCAACCTCGCCGCGCACGGCTTGGTCGGTGAGAAGTCCCGGGTCGTGCTGGAGAAGCCGATCGGCAAGGATCTGAAATCGGCCCGCGCGATCAACGACGCGGTCGGCGAGGTCTTCCCCGAATCGCAGATCTTCCGGATCGACCACTATCTCGGGAAGGAGACGGTGCAGAACCTGCTGTCCCTGCGGTTTGCCAACACCATCTTCGAGCGGCTCTGGACCTCGGACGTGATCGACCATGTCCAGATCACCGTGGCCGAGACGGTCGGGGTCGAGGGCCGGGCCGGCTACTACGACACCTCGGGCGCCATGCGCGACATGCTGCAGAACCACATGCTGCAGCTGCTGTGCCTCACCGCCATGGAGAGCCCGCTCAACCTCGAAGCGAACTCGGTGCGCGACGAGAAGCTGAAGGTGCTGCGCGCCCTCAAGCCGATCACTGCCCACGACATCCAGACCGTGACCGTGCGCGGCCAGTACGTGGCGGGCGCCGTCGACGGCAAGCCCGTCGAGGGGTACCTGACCGAGCTTGGCCACGAGAGCCGCACCGAGACCTTCGTGGCGATGAAGCTGGAAGTGCAGTCCGGGCGCTGGGCCGGGGTGCCGTTCTACCTGCGCACCGGCAAGCGCCTGCCGCAGAAGCTGTCCGAGATCGTGGTGCAGTTCCGGGCCTCACCGTTCTCGATCTTCCCTGAGGAGGCATTCGGCCGCGAGCCCAACCGCCTCGTCATCCGCCTGCAGCCGCAGGAGGGCATGAAGCTCGAGGTGATGACCAAGGATCCCGGCCCCGGCGGCCTGCGCCTGCGCCCCACCGATCTCGACATCTCCTTCGAGGAGACCTTCAAGCAGCGCTACCCCGACGCCTACGAGCGCCTACTGATGGACGTGGTCCGGGGCAACGCCACGCTGTTCATGCGCCGCGACGAGGTCGAGGCCGCCTGGGCCTGGGCCGACGGCGTGCTCAAGGCCTGGGCCGACCGCCCGGAGGCGCCGCGGCCCTATCCCGCCGGAAGCTGGGGACCCACCGCCGCCATCGCGCTGATCGAACGCGACGGCCGGACCTGGCACGAGGAGCTGCGGTAACGCGGCTTCGTCGCTTAAGGCCAAGCTGCCTTGATACGGTCAAGCCGGGTGTGGAATCTACCCCTGCCGCCGGTCACCGCCCCGCGAGAGGGCGGGTCCGGCCTCGCACGAGGGATCGACACATGCTGGACTCGAAGCAGGACTTCGCCGTCTCGGCCGAACGCTGCCTGGAGCGCTCGGTCGATTCCGCCTTGCGCGTCATCGCGGCCGCCCATGTCGAGCGGCAGGCGCCGCCGATCACCGCCGCACGCCGACGCCTGAGCGAGGTCTACGGCGCCACCCGCCTCGCCAAACGCCTGGAGCGCGAGCGGCGCAGCGCCTGACGGGGAGTTAGACCGCCCCCCACCAGCCACAATCCGTTTGCCGGACGGGCGCGGGTCCCCTCTCCTGGAGGGAGAGGGACGGGGTGAGGGGTGTGACTTCTCCGGAAAGTCCTGATCCCTCACCCCAACCCTCTCCCGTTCGGGAGAGGGGGGCGCGTTGCGGCCTACGTCCGCCGGTGTGCCAACGCCGTTGGTCAAACAATAGCGTCCCAGGTCTCGCTCAACGGGGTCGTCCCGCGCACCAGCCGAGCCCTCAGGACGACATCGCCCGCCGGCATCGTCTGGGGCGGGCGCCATTCCACGTAGATGCGCCAGCCGCCGGTCTGCGGCACGACGTTGGCGACCGGCTCGTGCAGGGTGCCGGCGCTGGCCGAGACCTCCGCGGCGATCGTCTCGTCCGCGCCCTTCGGCAGCGACGGCCCCTCGAAATCGATCACGCAGAGCCGCCGGGCCGGGTTCGGCGGCTCGGTCGGACGCAGGCGCTCGGCCGAGCCGAACCGGGTCGTGGTGACCCGGGCCAAATCCGGTTGCGGCATCGCGTCCGCCGGCTCCGCCCCCACGGTCGTCAGGCCGTAGGCCAGTTGCAGGGCGGTGCCGGGCTGCACAGGCGCCGCCGGCACGAAGGCCGCCACGATGTTGTCCATGTACTCCTCCGCCGAGGGGATCTCGTAGAGCTGCACCGCGCCCTCCGCGAAGGCCCCCTCCGGACCGGGCGCGACCCACAGGCCGGGTCGGGCCTCCTGACGCGCCTCCACGTCGAGATAGGCGGCAAAGCTCCGCTCGCGCTGGAGCAGCCCGAAGCCCGAGAGCGGCTTGGCCGCAAACGCCGAGATCTGCGGCTGCTTGCGACCGTTGACCAGGGGCCGCCACAGCCGATCGGCCGCGGTGGCGACGCAGAGCCCGTCGGAATCGTGTACCTGCGGGCGGAAATCGTCGAACGGCTTCGCCCCCCGGGCGCCCGGTCCGTTCTGGCCATACAGGAACATGCTGGTGAGCGGCGCGAGCCCGAGCTGCGCGATCGGCCTGCGGGGATAGAGCGCCGCCGTGACGGCGATCCGGGCTGGGTCGCCTGGGGTGATCACGAACCGGTAGGCACCGGAGACGCTCGGGCTGTCGAGGAGCGACAGCACCGTGAGGCTGCGCGCCTCCGGCTCCGGCTCGCACAGCCAGTGGGCGGCGAAGTCGGGAAACTCTTCCCCTTCCGGAGCGCCGGTGCCGATGGCGAGGCCTCGGGCCGAGAGCCCGTATTCCTGGCCAGCTGCGCGCAGCCGGAAATAAGAGGCGCCGAGAAAGACCAAAAACTCCTCTTGGAAGCCCGTGGGCCGCCAGGCTGGCGTTTCCGGGAAGGCGTAGTGCAGGCGAAACCCGGCGAAGCCGAGATCGGCCGGAAAACTCTGGCCGGCGAGCCGTCCGCCGAAATCGAACAGCCGGCTCTGGTAGGGGATCTCCCGGGCCGATCCGCCGCGCGGCTGCAGATAGAGCGCCACGCGCTTGCGCTGCAGGAAGCCGCGGTGGAACAGCTGCGCGCTGAAATGCCGTCCGAGAGGAACGCTCTCGGACGGCCGGAAGACGATGTGGCGATAGCCGTCATAGTCGAGCCTGGCGAGCGCCGGCGGCAGCTCCGTGGGGGGCGCCGCGTAGGGCGCGGCCGCGCGGCGCTCGGCCTCGGCCGACAGGGTCTCGAAGGTCATCGCACCGGCGTTCACGGCACCGTCCCGCGGGCTGCCGGAAGCCGGACCCTGCGGCTGAAGCGCCGCCCCGGCCCATGTTCGGGCGCCATTCAGATCGATAGCGCTAGGTATAATACTGCCGGCAGTCGCGGTCAGGACGGTCTTGAGAACGCGGCGTCGGGAGGGGGGATCGATCCGTTCGGCCTCCGGCTGCCTGTGCGGCCGGGTCGGCTGCGTGTCCTCACCCCGATCATCGGTGTCCACGCTCATCGGTTCCCGCCCGCACGCGGCGAGGCAGCCGACAGCCTTCCACGGTCGAGTTCCTCGCACCATGTCTTCACGGGTCACCCCCTCCGCCGAGCGGCCGCACCGGAACGCCCATCCGGGCGCTCCCGATCCCCAGCTCATGAATACTCCGGCCATGGCGCTCGAACCCGAGGCCTGGGCCGTTGGCAGGCGGGCCTTGCTGGCCCGGCGCCTCGCCCTGGCGATCCCGAGCCTCGCCGCCGCCGGCGGTCTCGCATGCCTGGCGGAGCGCGCCTACCCGGCCGGCGCCAGCCCCTTGGCCTGGGCCATCCTGGTCCTGTTCGGCCTGGTGATGGGCTGGCAGGCGTTCGTCGCCTGCCAATACGTCTACGGGCTCGTCGCCGCCATCCTCGGCGACCGGGCGAGATCGGTTCTGGAGCGCCGCTCCGAGGCCGCTGAAGTCCCAGCTGCAAGCTCCGGCCGCACCGCCGCCGTGGTGGCGATCCACGCCGAGGACGCGGTGGCGGTATTCGCCCGGCTGCGAGTGATGGCCCGTTCGCTCGCACGAGCGGACGCGCACGACATCGACATCTTCGTCCTCTCGGATACCCGGGACGGGGCGATCGCGGCCGTGGAGGAGCACGAATTCGCCCGCATCCAGGCCTGGACGAAGGCCGACCCGGCCCTGCCGCGGATGCGCTATCGGCGCCGGACCGAGAATACCGGCCGCAAGGCCGGCAATATCGGCGCGTTCTGCCGCAGCCATGGCGCGGACTACGCCTATATGATCGTCCTCGACGCCGACAGCCTCATGACCGGCGCGGCCATGACCCGGCTCGTGGGCCTGATGGACGAGAGCCCCCGCACCGGCCTGATCCAGACCGTCTCCTACGCGGCCGGCCGGGACACCCTGTTCGCGCGCGTCCAGCAATTCGCCGTGCGCCTCTACGCGCCCTTGGCTTTGCGCTGCCTCGAGACCTGGCAGGGCCCTGAGGGCAGCTACTGGGGCCACAACGCCATCCTGCGGATCGAGGCCTTTGCCGAGAACGCGCAGCTCCCGGTCCTGCCGGGCCGGGCACCGCTGGGCGGCGAGATCCTGTGCCACGACATCGTCGAGGGTGCCCTGATGGTCCGCGCCGGCTGGGAGGTGCGCCTGCTGCCCGAGATGGGCGGCACCTGGGAGGAGATGCCCACCAACCTCGTCGACCTGCTCGGCCGCGAGCGCCGCTGGTGCCAGGGCAACCTCCAGCACCTGCGGGTGCTGCCCTGGGCGGGGCTGCACGCCGCCAGCCGCTGGCACCTCGCGGTCGGCATCCTGGCCTACGGCATGCTGCCGCTCTGGATCGTCTTCCTGGGGCTAGCCTCCTGGCAGGCGGCCCGGACCGGCGACCTTGGCCTGCTCGCCTACGGGCTGACCGGGCACGGTGCGGCGGCCCACGGTCTCGCCGCCCTCAGCCTCGCGGTGCTGGCTTTTCCCAAGGTCTTGAGCCTCGGCCATGTCCTGGTCTCGCCGACCCGCCGGGCGGCCTTCGGCGGCACCCGGGCGCTGCTGGCGAGCGCCGCCCTGGAGCAGGTCGTCTGGGTGTTCCTGTGGCCTGTGCTCACCCTGTTCACCGCCGGCGCCGTGGTCTCGACCTTCCTGGGCCGGGTTGTGCGCTGGGAGACCCAGGACCGCGACGACCGGCAGGTCTCCTGGGCCGAGGCGTTCCGGCTCCAGGCCGATGCCGTGGTGGTCGGGGCGCTGATCGTCTTCGCCCTGGTCTGGGCCGGCGATGCCTGGCTCGGCCTGTGGCTGGCGCCCCTGGCGCTGGCGCTGCTGGCGAGCCCGGCCCAGAGCGTCTGGACCAGCCGGTCCGATCTCGGCCGCGCCGCGAGGGCCCGGGGCCTTTTCCTCACCGCCGACGACACCGCGCAGGCGCCGGAGCTGGCCGAGCTGACCCAGATCCGCGGCCTGCCGGCCGCCGCAGCTTCGGTCCGCACGGCGCCGCTAACGCCGGCCATCTGGCTCGCCGCCGACGAGGCGTGAGTTTTTTTGAAAGCCGGGCGGGTCGGAACACGCCCGACCCGCCCGGCCCATCGCGCGATGACGGCCAAGCTGCCACAGTGTTGCCATCGAGTCACGGAGGGGCGGAACCGGCTAAGCATGGCGGTTTCAGGCTTGGATTTGAGACGCGAGCGTTTACCCCTTGGCGAGGATCGGCACGGCATCGTGTCCCGGTAATTCGCCGCGTTCCCAACTCATTCCGCGCCTGCCCCGAGAGGCTTTGATGCGTCGTTTCCTTCCCGCCCTCGTAGGGCTCATCGGCGTGGCCGCCTGCGCCGCGCCGGCGCTGGCCTACGAGATCGACCCGCTGACCCGCCAGCCGCTGAACGACGCGCTCTCCGTGCGGGTGCGCCCGCAGGCTATCGAAACGGTCGCGGTGCCGGTGGCCAACGCCTCCCTCAACCCCGCCGACCCGCTGACTGCAGACGCGGCCGTGCCGCAGATGTCGGCGATCCCGCGCGAGACCGTGGCCTATAACGGCCCCTACGGCGCCGGCACGATCGTGGTCTCCACGGCCGAGCGGCGGCTCTACTACGTGCTCGGCGGCGGCCAGGCCCTGCGCTACGGCGTCGGCGTCGGCCGTCCGGGCTTCACCTGGGGCGGCGTCCAGACCATCACGATGAAGCGCGAATGGCCGGATTGGCGTCCGCCGTCGACCATGCTGCGCCGCCGGCCCGACCTGCCGCGCTACATGAAGGGCGGCATCGAGAACCCGCTCGGCGCCCGCGCCATGTATCTGGGCGGCTCGATCTACCGGATCCACGGCTCCAACGAGCCGGAGACCATCGGCACCGCCGTGTCCTCGGGCTGCATCCGCATGACCAACGAGGACGTGATGGATCTCTACACCCACGCCAAGGTCGGCACGAAGGTCGTCGTCCAGCGCTGATTTTGGGATTTTTTGATGAGGGCCGGCCGCGAGGCCGGCCCTTTTGCGTTCAGGCTGCCGGCAGCGTCACCAGCGTGTCCGGGCGCTTCACCTCGATCTCGATGAACGCGATCGGGTGCTCGGACCCGTTCATCACGTCGTGCCGGATGCCGGCCGGACGCATGTAGGATTGGCCGGCCGCGAGCGCCGTCTCGCTGACGGCGGCGCCGTCGTGGACGCGCAGGATCCCGTCCACCAGCATCACCACGAAATAAGGCCAGCCGTGCTCGTGCCAGCCGGTCACGGCGCCCGGCGCGAAATCCCAGCGGGTGATGCGGACCGCCGCGTCGTCCTGCTGGATCGTGGGCGTTGCGGGGATGGTGCAGGCGAAGGCCATGGTGGCTCCGGGGAAAGCGGTCGATCAATCGGCGTGCCGTCACGACGATGCAAGCTTTCGGCCTCCTCAGCGGCGCGAGTTGACCCATGCCGTCATCGCGAGCGGAGCGAAGCGACCCAGGGTAGCGCAACCTTGGCCGGTGTGGTTGCTGGGTTGCTTCGCTCCGCTCGCGAGGACGGCGGCGTGCGAAGCCGTGGTGCGGACGCGGCCCCTCTCAATGGCAGCCGCACGAGCCCGAGCCGCAGCCCCCGGTCTGCTTCACCGGAGCGGTGCGCGCGGTCTCGCGGTCGAGGCCGCGCTCGGCGAGTTCGCTGAGGTAGGTGGTCCAGCGGGTCTCATATTCCCGCCCGAGGGTATGCAGGTAGCCCCAGCCGTAGAGGCCGGTGTCGTGCATGTCGTCGAAGCCGAGCTTGACCGCGTAGTTGCCGATCGGCTCCACGGCCAGGATCGCCACCGCGCGCTTGCCGCCGATCACCTTGCGCTCCAGGGGCGAATGGCCCTGCACCTCGGCCGACGGGCTCGACACGCGCAGGTACTCGGCCGGCAGGGCGAAGCGCGACCCGTCCTCGAAGGCGACGTTGAGCACCCGCCGGTCGGCCGACAGGCGGATCTCGGTCGGCCACAGATCCTCGTTCACGGGTCACACTCCTCAAGCATCCTGGGGCTGCGGCCCGGGTGCTGCTTGCCCACGACCGTATCGGGCATCATATGCTCAATCATGCTCGATGACATCTCCAGCACGCCGCAGGGGTTTATGGCCGACGCACCCCGCGCGCCGTCGCCTGCGCCGCTGATCGACCCGTTCCAGCGGGCGATCTCGTATCTGCGCATCTCGGTGACGGATCGCTGCGACCTGCGCTGCGCCTACTGCATGTCGGAGACCATGCAGTTCTTGCCCAAGCGCGACCTGCTGACCCTGGAGGAACTCGACCGGCTCTGCGGCGTGTTCATCGCCCGGGGCGTGCGCAAGCTCCGCATCACCGGCGGGGAGCCGCTGGTGCGCCGGGACATCATGCACCTGTTCCGCCGCCTGTCGCGCCATCTCGATTCGGGCGCGCTGGAGGAACTGACGCTCACCACCAATGGCACCCAGCTCACGCGCTACGCCGACGAGTTGGCGAGCCTCGGCGTGCGCCGGATCAATGTCTCCTTGGATACGCTGGACCCGGAAAAATTCCGGGCGATCACCCGCCGGGGCGACCTGCCGGTGGTGCTCGACGGCATCGCGGCCGCGCGGGCGGCCGGCATGAAGGTCAAGATCAACGCGGTGGCGTTGCGCGACGTCAACGCCGACGAGATCCCCGACATGATCGCCTGGGCCCACGGGCTGGGCATGGACATGACCCTGATCGAGGTGATGCCGCTCGGCGAAATCGAGGCCGACCGGATCGACCAGTTCCTGCCCCTCTCAGTGGCCCGGCAGCGCCTGGAGAGCCGCTACACCCTGACGCCGCTGCCCGACCGCACCGGCGGCCCGGCGCGCTACGTCCGGGTCGAGGAGACCGGCGGCAAGCTCGGCTTCATCACGCCGCTGACCCACAATTTCTGCGAGAGCTGCAACCGGGTGCGCTTGACCTGCACCGGCCAGCTTTATTTGTGTCTGGGCCAAGAGGACTCGGCGGATCTGCGGGCGGTTCTGCGCGCCTCCCCGGACGATGCCGTGCTGGCCGCCGCCGTGGTCGAGGCGATCACCCGCAAGCCGAAGGGCCACGATTTCGTCATCGAGCGCCAGCGCCCGGCCGCGGTGCCGCGGCACATGAGCGTGACGGGGGGGTAGCGCAACGCGCGCTCCTTCGTAAGGCTACCGGCAACACAGGTTGCCATCATGCCGTGGGAGCAGGCGTCGCGGGTCCCCTCTCCCGTGCGGGAGAGGGACAGGGTGAGGGGTGCGACCTCTCCGGATGGACCTGATCCCTCACCCCAGCCCTATCCCGCACGGGAGAGGGGGCATGTCGCGGCCTTCACACGCCACCGCACGCTTCATGCTGCCTCGTCCTTCGCGAGCAAAGCGA
>NZ_JAKSYJ010000051.1 GCF_022829365.1 Methylobacterium sp. J-077
GCTGTCGAAAAACCTGAGGCCTTGTGAGGCCCGCATCGCTGCCCCTCACAAGCCATGAGACCCCCCGGGGTGTCAAGACGGAACCTGTTTCCGTCAACGGGAAGGCTTTGCCTGGACCCTGCCGCGGCCCGTGAGGGACCGTGAACCATGAACTATACCTATGAGATCCGCCGACAGGCGGAGACAGCTCCGCGCGCCGCGTTGCCGGCCGTCGCATCCGCGCTGTGGAAAGCGTTCGGAGAGGGACACCTGTCGGAGGCTGAGGCTGAGGCGTTGTCCGGGCTAATCGAAGCCCGGCAATTGACCGAGCGTCCCACGGAGTTGCACCAGCGTTCCACAGATACCCCCAGGAAGGCCGTAGGCTCCCGACCGCGCAACGGATGCCTCGATGGCCCGCCGTCGCCGCTGGGCAGCCTCTGGGAGGCTTCCACCGGCTATCGCTGCTTAGTTTACCCTGGCGGAGCAGGCGGTGCTGGCTGTTATCACGGTGGAGGTCGTGAAGCGGGGGGACTGCCGTCTAGCCCTGGATCACCTAGCCGCATTAGCGGGTGTGAGCCGTGCGACCGTCCGCAACGCGATCTGACAAGCCATGGTGCTCGGCTTCGTGACCGTTGAGGAACGACGCCTCGCCCGCTTCCGCAACGACATCAACATCGTTTGCATCGTGTCGCGGGAATGGACCGCTTGGCTACGGCTCGCCCGCAAAGGGGGTAACGAAACGCTACCCTCTTCCTCTAAAGAGGGAGGGCGTAAATCCGTGAGCGGCACGAATACTCCTGTTTCCTACCCTGTGAATTCAGAGGGTTGGAGGCCGCATAAGGGCTGTCGAATGGTAGAGGGTGACATTGCTGTCATAGCCTCACCGGGCATGCAACAAGG
>NZ_JAKSYJ010000047.1 GCF_022829365.1 Methylobacterium sp. J-077
GGCCAGACCGAAGGGCAGATCACCCGCCTGAAGCTCGTGAAGCGGCAGATGTTCGGCCGTGCCAAACTCGACCTGATCGAAGCTCGGCTGATCGGCACACCATGAGCCGCCCTGCATCGAGATTGCGTCAGACCCACGCTTAGACGCCGATCCACAACCGGACGCCTCGTCCTAGAAGGCGACCCACAGGCGCTCTGGGCCAATGACGACATCCGCGCCGCGTATCTCGGGGGCTGCGCAGCCTGACGCCGCCGCCGCACCCCGGAACCGCCCCGATCACGCCCGGTTGCCCCTTCGATTCCCGAAGGTGCGGTGAGGCCCATCGTGCGCGACCGCAAGCCAGCATCCCGGCGCACCCTGCTGCAATCCGGAGGCGCCGTCGTCACGAGCGCGATGCTCGGTATTGGCAGCACCGCCGGTGCGGAGACGGGCTCGGGTGCACCGGGAGAGACGCCGACGGGCCGTCGATCCAAAACCCTCGATACCGAGTACTTCAAGGGCATGTACGCCACGGAGTCGGATCCGTGGCGCTTCGCCTCCAGCCCCTACGAGCGCGACAAGTACGCAGCAACCCTCGCGGCGCTGCCGAGGGCCCACTACGCTTCGGGTCTCGAGGTGGGTTGCTCGATCGGCGTGTTCACGCACGAGCTCTGCCCCCGCTGCGACACGCTGGTGGGGCTCGATGTGGTGCCGTCGGTCCTGGATGCCGCGCGGGCGCGGTGCGCCGATTGCCCGAATGTAAGCTTTCAACTCGCCGCCGTTCCAGGCGCTTGGCCGGAGGGCCGGTTCGACCTGATCGTGATCTCCGAGGTGGCCTATTATCTCGACCGCGCCGACCTCGCCCGCTTGGTCGCACGGGTGAAGGGCGCGGTCCTGCCGGAAGCGGACATCGTGCTGGTCCACTGGCTCGGCGTCACCCACTATCCCCTATCCGGCGACGAGGCGGCCGAAGGCTTCATCGCGGATGCAAACGCCTTCGCGCGGGTCCTGAAGCAGTCGCGCACTGACAAGTATCGGCTCGACGTGTTGCGGTCGATCAAGCCCGATGTGAAACCCGTTCCCTGACGCGAGCGATGGTGCCAGAGTCATCGGAGACCGGCTACGCGATCCTGCCTCGACGACGAGGCCCACGATCACCGCGGCGGTGGTGCCATCCGGGCTTTCCTCTGCTCCCGCGCCGTCACGAGGCTGTGCAGGACGAGACCGACCAGCATCAGCAGCAGGCCTGCGAGGGACTGGAGCGGCCGGACGGTGACGAGGTGGGCGAGCATGAACAGCGTGACCGCTAGGAAGATCAGGGGTGTGATCGGGTATCCCCAGGCCCGGAACGGCCGCGGCAGGTCGGGTCGCGTGATCCGAAGCTTGATCAGCCCGATAACGGTCAGGAACGAGCACAGGATCAGGCCGAACTGGATGAAGTCGAGCACTGCCTCGAAGCTTTGCGTAGACAGCAGGATGGTCGCGACCCCGGCCTGGAGCAACAGTGCCGCGACCGGCACGCCGCGTCGTGAGCGCCCGGCGAACAGGCGCAGTGCCGGCACATCCTCCCCCATCGCGACGGTCACCCGCGGGCCGATCCACATCATCGCGCTGATGGTCGGAATCAGGCCAGCACAGATCAGCCCGCCGACGGTGCGGCCGCCTGCCTCGCCGAAGACGTGACGTCCGGCAATCACCGCGACCTCGATCTGGCCGGCGAGTTCGGGGACAGGCGTCGTGACGAGGAACACCGCGTTCAACGCGATGGAGAGCACGACGACGATGCTGGTCCCCACGAGGAGCGCGCGCGGCAGGCTGCGCGGCGGGTCGGCGAGCTCACCGACGATATAGGTCGCGGCGTTCCAGCCCGAATACGCGTACATCACGAAGACCAAACTGATCGCGAAGCTGGCGCTGAGGATCTGCGCCGGGTCGAATGCACTAGGGGCGAAGCTGATCGCCGTACCGCCGCCCCCGGCGAAGCCGACGGCGATGAAGGCTGCGATCAGTACAAGCTTCAGCAGCGTGAACCCGATCTGGAAGACGCTGCTGTGGCGCGTCCCCCGCAGGTGGACGAGCGACACGATCCAGATCGCCGCGAAGCCGAGCAGCAACGGGGGCGTACCGGGCAGGGCCGCCTTGCCGTACTGGTCGAGGGCCATCGCGGCGAGCGCCACCGGCGCGGCGAAACCCACGGTGGCCGATAGCCAGCCGGCCATGAATCCGATCGCCGGGCTGTAGATCCGGGTGAGGAGATTGTACTCGCCGCTTGAACGGGGAAACATCGTTGCAAGCTCGGCGTAGCAGAGCGCGCCGCACAGCGCGACAGCACCGCCGACGAGCCACAGCAGCAGCACCGTGAAACCGGACGGGATGTCCGTCACTTGGAAACCGAGACTGGTGAAGACGCCGATGCCGATCATGTCGGCGACGACGATGGCTGTCGCAGCAAGGGTGGAGACGGTGGGCGCTGGTTCAGCGGCGTGGGATGTGCCAGTCATGACTCCTGTTCGCCATGGCCTGACACCGGACCTCAGGGGACGACATAAGCCCAGACGGCCTCAGCAGGACACTACAACCGTCTTGCTCGCCTCTTCGTGGATCGCAGCAATCCGGAAGCGCGACTAGGGCCGGCCGAGGCGTCCGTTTGCCGCGTGCGAGATGGCCGTTCAGATCGTCGACCTCCCTGGTGAGGGAAAAAGCCTTCGAACTCATTGCAGAGACACGAGCCGAGCATCCGACATTGAGGAAACGCGATCTGGTTTTGGCCAACGCTCCATTCGCGCAGCGGCCGCATTCTCGCTTACGCGCCCGGTCACCGAACAGCCCGGAGGCCGACACGCGAAAGTTTCGCGAAGGTCACTTAGTGACGACCGCGACGACCGCCCGATGGGCAGCTTTTCCGGTTTGAGCGTTGGAAACCGTCGGCCCGCTTTCGGCTGAGACCAATCGGCAGCTTTGCGCCCATCCAAGCCATTCAGGAACCTCCTGTCCTTGCCACAAAGCGGACCCCGATGAGAGTTGGTCACGACGTCTATCTCGAGAAGCTTCATTTCTTCTTGAGCCATAGTCCATCGAATGCTAACTCGATCTCAAACAGGCGAAGGGCACGGAACGACCAGCCCTGTGAGACAGAGCCATCCCGGAGGTCGAAAGAGGCGAGATGCCTCGGGCAGAACAGCCTTCCACCGACGCATCGGCCGAGAAGCAGGTCTGCGCCCTCGTGTGGGCAGGTCCGCTCAGCGGCTACGATCCGCTCGCTGTCTCGCACGAGAAGGAGGTGGTGTCCTCCCACGGTGATCGGCACCAGAGTCCGGCCAGAGAGAAGGTCGTGCGGGACGAGGTGAATCCGCTCTGGCCGTTCCGCCTCAGCCACCGAGATAAGCTTCCCGCACATGCGGGTCCGCAATGAGGGCAGGCCCCGTCCCCTCGCGCACGATGCGCCCGGTCTCAAGGAGGTAGGCGTAATCGCAGAGTTCGAGGGCCGCGAAGGCGTTCTGTTCGACGAGCAGAACGGTCGTGCCGGCATCGCGGATCGCCCGGATCACCGCGAACATCCGCTCGACGATGTTGGGGGCGAGCCCCAGGGAGGGTTCGTCGAACAGCACGAGCTTCGGGCGCCCCATCAGCGCGCGGCCGATCGCCAGCATCTGCTGCTCGCCGCCTGAGAGCGTGCCGGCCGCCTGGTCGCGGCGCTCCGCGAGGCGCGGGAACTCCCCGTAGGTACGCTCGAGATCCGCCCCGACCGCCGCCCGGTCGCGGCGCAGATAGGCGCCCATGGCGAGGTTCTCGGCGACGGTCATCTGCGGGAAGACCCGCCGCCCCTCCGGGCAGTGGGCGATGCCCGCGGCCAGGATCCGGCGGGGCTCCGCCCCCGCGATGTCCCGCCCGGCGAACCGGATCGCGCCGGATCGCGGCGACACGAGGCCGGAGATCGCCCGGAGCGTCGTGGATTTGCCAGCCCCGTTGGCGCCGACGAGGGCCACGAGCTGGCCTTCGCGCACGTCGATCGTAAGCCCTTTCAGCGCGGGGACCTGGCCGTAGCCGCAGACGAGGTCGCGGATCTCAAGCATGGGCCGCCTCCTGGACCGCGGCGGCGGCCTGCCGGGCGGCGCTGCCCTGGCCGAGATAGGCCTCGATCACCGCGGGGTCGGTGCGGATCCGGTCCGGCGGCCCCTCGGCGATCAGGCGGCCGTAGTTGAGGACGACGATGCGGTCGGAGACCTCCATCACCATCGGCATGTCGTGCTCGACGAGCAGGATGGTGATGCCGCGCTCCCGGATCTGCCGGATCAGCCGCACGAAGACCCGCGTCTCGGAGGCGTTCATTCCGGAAACCGGCTCGTCGAGGAGCAGCATGGCGGGCTCGGTGGCGAGCGCCAGCGCGACCCCGACGAGCCGCTGCTCGCCATAGGCCAGGCCGCCGGCCTTCTCGTACGCTCTGGCAGCGAGCCCGACCCAGTCGAGGAGCGCCTCGGCGCGGACCCGCAGCTGCCTCTCGCCGGCACCCGAGCGGCCGAGAAGCGCGTCGAGAAAGGGTACGCGGCCCGACGCGGCGCCCATCTGGTGCAGGCCGATCATCACATTGTCGAACACCGTGTCGTCCGGGAAGACGCTGGTGCGCTGGAAGGTGCGGGCGAGGCCGAGCCGCGTGATCGCGTGCGGCGGCCGATCTCGCAGGGACGTGCCGCGGAAGCGAACGTCGCCCTGGCTGGGCTTCAGGAAGCCCGTCATCACGTTGAAGGCCGTGGTCTTGCCGGCCCCGTTCGGGCCGATCAGGCTGACGATCTCGCCTGCGTGGACGTCGAAATGCAGGTCGGCGATGGCGACTAGGCCGCCGAAGCGGACCCCGACATGCTCGACCGAGAGGATCGCGCTCATCGCTGCACCGCCGGGTTGGCTTCGAGGGCCGGGACCGACTGGGCCTGCCGGCGACCGAGCAGGGCCGAGAGGCCCGGCACGATGCCCCGCGGCATCACGAACAGGATCACGATCAGCACGAGGCCGTAGACGATCCATTGGGCTTCCGGCGCCATGACCGGGCGGAGCGCCACCGGCAGCAGGCCGAAGAGCAGGCCGCCGACGACCGGGCCAATCAGGGTGCCCTTGCCGCCCGCCACCACCATGATGACCATGGTGACCGTGGTGGCGAACAGGAACACGTCGGGATCGATGATGCGCAGGTAATGGGCGTAGAGGCTGCCGGCCGCGCCGGCCATGGCAGCCGAGATCACGGCCACCACCGTCAGCGTACGGGTGGCGTTGATGCCCACCGAGAGCGCCAGCGACTCGTTCTCCTTGAGACCCCGCATCGCCCGGCCGAAGCGGCCGCCGATGAGGCGGGCGATCACGCCGTAGCAGAGCGTACCCACGGCCAGCACGAGGTAATAGTTCTGGAGCTTGGTCTTGAGGGTCCACATCCCGAGGCCCGGCAGGCCGAGGGTGATGGCCGGGATGTTGGTGAGCGCAAGCGGGCCCTGGGTCAGCTCCACCCAATTGAGGGCCACGAGGCGCACGACCTCGGCGAAGGAGATCGTCACGATGACGAAGTAGGCACCCCGCACCCGGAAGGAGAGCCGCCCGATCAGGTAGCCGCAGCCGCCCGCCGCCACCGTCGCCAGCAGGAGGCCGACCGCCGCCGGCCAGGGCTCGTGAACTACGCGGAGGCCGAACCCGAGATCCACGTCGAAGCCGAGGCTCGTCAGCGCGCTGACATAGGCGCCGATGCCGAAGAACGCGATGTGGCCCAGACTGAGCTGCCCGGTGAAGCCCAGGAGCAGGTTCAGGCTCATGGCGCCGATCGTCAGGATGCCCGTCACGATCAGCGCGTTGAGGAGATAGGGGTTGGCGCCGAGCGCCAGGGGCAGGACGCCAAGGCCGGCGAGCAGCGCGAGGAGGAGGAGCCGGTTCATCCGATGCGCTCCGCCTTCGCGAACAGCCCGGTGGGTTTGTAGAGCAGCACCGCGATGATGATCAGGAACCCCATCGCGTCCCGGTAGCCGGAGGAGACGTAGCCGGCGCCCATTTCCTCGGCGAGCGCCAGGATGAAGCCGCCGATCGCCGCGCCGGTGACGTTGCCGAGCCCGCCCAGGATGACGATGGCGAAGGCCTTCAGCTCGGCGAGGCCGCCCATCTGCGGGAACACCACGTAGACGGGACCGAGGAGCGCGCCGGCCGCCGCCGCGAGCGACGAGCCAAGGGCGAAGGTCGCGGTGTAGATCCGGCAGACGTCGACGCCCATCAGCTCCGCCGCGTCGGAATCCTGGAAGGCGGCGCGCATGGCGAGCCCGAGCTTGGTCCGGTTGATCAGCGCGTAGGTCAGGGCGATCAAGGTCAGCGCCGCGCCGAGCACGAACAGCCGCAGCCACGACACCGAGATCGGGCCGATCTGCAGCGGCGCTCCGGGGAACGGCGACGGGATCGCCTTGGCGACGCCGCCGAAAGTCCAGAGCGTGCCCGATTGCAGGATGATCCCGGCGCCGATCATCACCAGCATGGTGGTATCGATGTCCGAGCCCCGGAACGGGCGCAGCAGCAGCAGCTCGATCGCGGCCCCGAACAGGAGCCCCCCGAGGATCGCCACCGGCAGCGCCAGGAAGAAGTTCAGCCCCAGCGCGGCGACCGCGAGGTACATGACGTACGCGCCGACCGTGTAGAGCGCGCCGTGGGTGAAGTTCACGACGTTCATGATCCCGAAGATCAGCGTCAGGCCGATCCCCAGCAGCGCGTAGGTGCCGCCGAGGATGAGCGCGTTGACGAGGTGCTGGATCAGTTCGTTCACGGGCGGCCTCAGAGGGTGCGCCCCGGCCCGGGGGCCGGCGGACGGGCGAAGGGACCGGCGTCGGGCCGCCGGTTCGGGGGCGCTCACAGCGCCGGCACGATCACTTTCCCGTCCTTGATCTCGATGAGGTAGACGTCGGGCTTGCTCTGGCCGCTCTCCTTCCCGGCGGGGCCGGCCTTGGTGAAGCGGATCGGCCCGTTGAGCCCGACGAAGTCGACCGACCAGAAGGCCTTGGTGATCGCGGCCGGATCGGCCGAGCCCGCCTTCTCGATGGCGTGGGCAATCGCGCGGATGCCGTCGTAACCGCGGAAGCTCTCGGTGACGCCGGCGAAGTCGAAGCCGCGCTTCTTCCAGGCGGCGATGAAGGCCTCGGTGGCCTTCGGGTCTGGCGTCTTGTCGGGCGACCAGGGCAGGAAGGTCGTCAGGTGCATCGTGCCGTCGGCGGCCGCCCCGGCCTGGGCGATGATCTGGTCCGGGTTCTGGGAGCCGCCGGTGGTGATCACTCGCTTCTTCAGGCCCAGCGCGGCCATCTGCTTGAACAGCAGCACGAGCTGATCGACCGAGCTCGTGATCATGATCGTGTCGGCGTCGGAGGCCTTCAGCTTGGCGAGCTGGGCGCTCATGTCCTGCGCGCCCTGATCCATCGTCTCGACGAGGCCGACCGTGACGCCCTTATCTTTGAGCATCTTGCCGAAATCGGTCGCCGCGCCGCGGCCGAAATCGTTGTTGAGGATTAGGAAGTCGACCTTCTTTAGGGCGAGGCGACCGACCATCGGCGCGAAGGTCTCGGCCTCCAGGGACGAGGGCGGCGAGATCCGGAACACGTAGGGATTGCCCGACGTCGTGATCTTGCCGGACGAGGAGGTCTCGACCAGCATCGGCGTCTCGTAGTCCATGAGCTTCGGCATGACGGCGAGCGTCAGGCTCGAGCCCCATGCCCCCATCATCACCGGGGTCTTGTCGCTGGTGATCAGCTTCTCGGCGACCGCGGCGGCCTCGGTCGGGTTGCTCTTGTTGTCCTCGATCACGAGCTCGATCGTCTTGCCGAGGACGCCGCCCTTGGCGTTGATCTCGTCGGCGGCGATCTTGGCGCCGTTGACCACGTAGGTGCCCGAAGCCGCGAAGGGCCCGGTCAGCGGCTCGTTGACGCCGATGCGGATCGCGTCCGCGCGGACGCCCGTCGCCGTGAGCGCCAGCAGGATCGCGGTCGTGAGGGTGAACCTGCCAGGCATTCGCGTGTCTCCGGTGCGTTGAGGCGGGGGGAGGGATCAGGCGCGGCCGAACCACGCGGCGAGGCGCGCGCGGGCGAGGCCGAGGAGCAGACGGAGCGGATTGAGACCGGCGGGCACCGGCGCTGCGACGCCGGAGAGCCGGGCATCGAGGTTGTGGGCGAACTCCGCCGCGATGCGGCCGGCGAGGTCGCGCACGAGACCGGGACGGCCGAACTGGGCGAGGGGTCCGGTCAGGGTGTAGCCGACGTCCAGCTCGACTCGGGCGGTGCCCGGCGCCGGTCCGGCGCCGACCCGGTAGACGATCCGACCCTCGGTGGCCGAGCGGCCGCCCGCGTCGCTGCCGGCCCCGTGGACCGAGCCGGTTTGCGCCGCCTCGTCCCGGGAGAGGCGGGC
The DNA here is from genome assembly GCF_022829365.1 of Methylobacterium sp. J-077. GTDB lineage: Bacteria > Pseudomonadota > Alphaproteobacteria > Rhizobiales > Beijerinckiaceae > Methylobacterium. The sequence goes on from NZ_JAKSYJ010000047.1 coordinate 8,386, forward strand.
GCGACCGCGGAACGTCGCGGCGATCGGTCCGATCCGCACCTGCAGGCCGCCCTCGACCGTGTCGGGGGAGGGCCGCGCCGTCAGCACCGCGCCCGGCAGGCAGGCGGCGACCGCCGCGATGTCGCCCAGCAGGACGAAGACGGCCTCCGGCGGGTGGGTGACGTCGAGGACCTGCGTAAAGCCGTGGGCCGGGACGAACGCGTCGGACAGGTCCGCGACCGCCGCGGGCGCCGCCGGGGCGACCCGCTCCGCTGGCGGATCCAGGGGGGCGACCGTCGCGTCGCCAATCTGGGCGCCGACCGGGCCGAGGGCGCGCGCCGCGCCGGCCTCCGGGGGGATGCCGCGCCCGCGCCGGTCCGCGATTACCGCCATCACCGCCCGGACGATACCGACATAGCCAGTGCAGCGGCAGAGATTGCCCGAGAGACCGACCCGGATCCGCCGCTCGTCGGCCTCGGGCAGCCGCAGGACCAGATCGCGGGCGGCCACCAGCATCCCGGGCGTGCAGTAGCCGCACTGGAGCGCGTGCTCGCGGTTGAAGGCGGCCCGCAGCTCGCTCGCGATGGCGTCCGTATCGAGGCCCTCGATCGTCGTGACCGCGGCCCCTGCGCAGGCGCCCGCGAAAGTCAGGCAGGCGCGCGCCGGCTCGCCGTCGAGGAGCACGGTGCAGGCGCCGCAGACGCCGTGCTCGCAGCCGAGATGCGTGCCGGTGAGGTCGAGCCCTTCGCGCAGCACGTCGCCGAGATGGCTGCGCGGCTCGGCCGCGACCCGCACGGCGCGGCCGTTCACCGTCAGCGCGAGGGCTATGCGGGACGGCCCGGGTTCGGCCAGCGCGGCGCTCATGCGGCCTCCGGAAGGGGGTTGGCGCGGGAATCGTACTCGGCCGCCGCGGCCACCGCGCGGCCCAGGACGGCGACGTGGATGTGCCGCTCGACCGCGTCGGCCATGCCGGCGTCCCGCAGCGCGAGGTCGGCGGCCCGGGGGTCGAAGCGCGCGGCGAAGTCGGCGCCGATCCGGCCGCCGAAGAGCGGGCGGGCATCGGCCAGGAGCACGGGCGGCCCCTCGACCGCGCCGATCACGGCCCGGCCCCGGCCCGCGCCGGGTTCGAGGCGCACGGCCCCGATGGCGTGGGCGAACTCGCCGATCTTCGCGCAATGCTTGACGTAGCCCCAGGCCGTCCCCGTCGGCAGCGCCGGGACACGCACCCCGACCAGGATCTCATCCGCATCGAGGGCGACCGCGAGGGCGCCGGTCACGAAGCGCTCCACCGGCAGGGTGCGGCGGCCTGTCCGCCCCGCGATCTCGACCTCGGCGCCGAGGGCCGTCAGGGCGCTGACCCAGTCGGCGGCCGGGTCGGCGTGGACGAGGCTGCCGCCGATTGTCCCGCGGTTGCGCACCGACCGGTAGGCGATCGCAGCCGCGACCCGCCGCAGCGCGCCGCCGGTGAGGTCCGGGACGCGCCCGTCCTCGATGTCGGCATGGGTCACGCAGGCCCCGAGGACGAACGTGTCGCCCTCAACCCGCGCGGTCCGGAGCTCGGGCACGCCGGTGATGTCGACGATCAGGGCGGGCTCGACGAGGCGCAAGTTCAGCATCGGCCCGAGGGACTGGCCGCCCGCGATCAGCTTCACGCCGGCAGGGGCCTCGGCGAGGCGCGCCAGCAGCGCGGGCAGGCTGTCGGGGCGCTCCCAGGCGAAGGCGGCGGGCTTCATGCGGCCTCCCGCGCGGTCTCGGCGGGGTGTCCGGCGGCGAGCACCGCCTCCACGATCCGCCGGGGGGTGATGGGCGAATGCAGCAGCTCGACGCCCAGCGGTGCCAATGCATCGTTGACAGCGTTGGCGAGCGCCGCCGGCGGCGCGATGGCGCCGCCCTCGCCGATGCCCTTCTGGCCGAAGCGCGTGTAGGGCGAGGGCGTCTCCATGTGGTCGATGCGCGCCATCGGCACGTCGGCGGCGCCGGGCAGGAGGTAGTCGGCCAACGTCGAGGCCAGCGGCTGGCCGCGAGCGTCGAAGCGCATCTCCTCGAACAGGGCCGTGCCGATCCCCTGCGCGAGGCCGCCGTAGATCTGGCCGTCGACCACGAGGGGGTTCACCAGCGTGCCGCCGTCCTCGACGATGACGTAGTCGAGGATTTCCACCGCCCCGAGGTCGGGATCGACCGCCACCACGGCCGCGTGCGCCGCGTACGAGAAGGTGCCGGAATCGCGCACTGGCTTGTAGCCGGCGGTGACTTCGAGCCCGCCCGGATCGGTGTCGGGCGCGAGGTCCTGCGGGCGCCTGTACCAGGTGCGGGCGATCGCCTCGAGCGGGACGTCGCCGGTGGGGCCGACGACGTGACCGCCTTCGAAGCGGCACGCCTCGGGACGCGCCTGGAGCAGGTGGGCGCCGATCCGCACGGCGCGGTCGCGCAGCGCCTCGCAGGCCGCCGCTACCGCACCGCCCGCCATCACCATCACGCGCGAGCCCCAGGAGCCCGTGGAGTAGGGGGTCATCGCGGTGTCGCCGTGGACGAGACGGGTGCGCGCCACCGGCACGCCCAGAATCTCGTGGGCGACCTGGGCCAGCGTCGTCTCCAAGCCCTGGCCGTGGGAATGGGCGCCGATCCGCAGCTCCAGCCCGCCATCCGGGGTCAGCCGGGCGCTGGCCTGCTCGTGGCCGGGCACCATCGGGATCCCCCAGCCGGAATAGACCGAGGTGCCGTGCGCGGCCTGCTCGCAATAGATCGCGAGGCCGAGGCCGATCCGGCGCCCGTCCGGCTCGCCCTGACGCTGGCGGGCGCGGATTGCCTCCACGTCGACGGCCTTGAGCGCCCGGGCGAGTGCCTCCGGGTAGTTGCCGCTGTCGAAATGCTTCTTTGTGATGTTCTCGAACGGCATCTGCTCGGGCCGCACGAGGTTTTTCTCGCGCACGGTCTCGGGCGCGACCCCCGCCGCGCGGGCGACGGCGTCGAGCACCAGTTCCAGGGCGAAGCAGACGCCGGTGCGGGCGACCCCGCGATAGGGCAGGATCGGGCATTTGTTGGTCGCCACCGACCACGTCCGGCAGCGATAGGCCGGGAAGTCGTAGGGACCGGGCAAGATGCTGGCGACCTGCGCGGCCTCCAGGCAGGCCGAGAACGGGTAGGCCGAGTAGGCTCCGGAATCGACGGTAGCCTCGCAATCGATGCCGCGCAGGGTCCCGTCCCGCTCGGCGTAGGCGGTGATGCGGTAATGGTGCTCGCGGCAATTGGCGTTGGCGGTCAGGTGCTCGCGCCGGTCCTCCAGCCAGCGCACCGGGTGGCCGCAGCGCAGCGCGAGCCAGGCGAGGGCCACGTCCTCGGCGAGCAGGATCGCCTTATAGCCGAACCCGCCGCCGACATCCGGCGAGACGATGCGGATGCGCCCCTGCTCGATCCCGAGACATTCCGAGAGGCCGTTGCGCACGATGTGCGGCATCTGGCTCGCGGTGTGGACCACGAGCTGGTCGAGCCGGTGATCGAGCTGCACCACGGTGCCGCGGCCTTCGATCGGCGCCATGCACTGGCGCCCCGTCGAGATGGTGCGGCTGACCTTGATCGGCGCGTCGAGGGCGCCTTCGATGCCGATGTCGACCAGGGTCTCCAGGAAGACGTTGTCGCCCCAATGCTCGTGGACGAGGGCGGAGCTCGGCTCGCGCGCGGCCAGCATGTCGTGGACGGCCGGCAACTCCTCCAGATCGAGCACCACGGCGGCGGCGATGTCCTCGGCCTCGGCGCGGGTCGGCGCGACGCAGAGCGCGACGAGTTCACCCACCTGCCGGACCTTGCCGGTGGCGAGCACCGGCTGCTCGGAGACCTTGAAGCCGGGCAGCCCCGAGACGGCGCGGATCGGCAGAACCCCGTCCAGGTCGGCGGCTGTGAACACGCGGTCGCGATAGGCCTCCGGCACATGGACGGCACGGATGTGGGCGTGGGCCAGCGGGCTGCGCACGAAGGCTACGTCCTGCATCCCCGGCAGGCGGAGATCGCCGACATACTGGCCGCGCCCGCGCATCAGGCGGTCGTCCTCCTTGCGGGGCAGCGGTGCCCCCACACCCTCGTAGTTCATCGGGTGCCTCCAAGAAGTTCCTGTGCGGCACGGACCAGGATGCCGTCGGGCCGGCGGAACCCGTCGAGGATCGAGAAGTGGTCGGCGCCGGGCACCGGCAGCAGGGCACCCGGCGCGTGAGCGGCGCTGCGCAGCGCGTGGAGGTTGCGCGCGTCGTGGACGAGGGCGGGGAGTTCCCGGCTGCCGTAGGTCAGCGTCATGGGCTTGGCCGTCACGGGAAGCCGCAGGGGTGACAGGGTCTCGATCGCGTCGTCGGCCAGCCCGAGCTTGTCGTTCAGATATGTCTCGCGGATCGGCGCGAGGTCGTAGACGCCGGAGATCGCCAGGACCGCGGCCACGGCGGGATGCCTGAGATGGAGGGCGGCGAGGTGCGCCCCCGCAGACCAGCCGGCGAGGACGATCGGGCCACCGACCCCGCGCGCCGCCCCGTGCTCGGCGAGCCAGTCGAGGGCAGCCCCGATCTCGGTGACGATGCCGGCCAGGCTCGCCTCGGGCGCCAGGGTGTAGCCTGGCATCGCTACCGCCCAGCCTGCCGCGTTCAGCCCCTCCGCGAAGCATGCGAAGTCCGCTCTGGCATTGCGCTGCCAGTAGCCGCCGTGGATGAAGACGAGGCAGGGGGCCTGTTCGTCCGCCGCGGGGTAGAGATCGAAGGCCGTGCGCTCCCCGGCAGCGTAAGGGATGTCGAGTTCGGTTGGATGCGCGGCCCGGTACATCGCCGAGGCGGTGTTGCGCGCCGCGACCTTGGCCGCGCTGTCCGGGACGGCCGCGTTGTTGTCGTAACAGGCCCCCCGGGCCGCGAAATCCAGGCTGTCCCAGCGGCGGCGCGGATCCGGCGGTGTCGGGTCGTTGAGGACCAAGGCGGGCACCAGCGCCACCTCAGGCCGCGATCGCCTGAGGCAGGATCGGCGAGTCGGCCTCGAAGCGCCGGCCGGCGCGCAGGCAGAAGGCTGGCCGCAGCAAGCGGTCGGCGATCACACGCGTATCCTCGTTGTCGCGCAACAGGAAGCGCCCGCGATCGTCGTGCAGCACTGAGACGTCGGCCGCGTATCCGACCTTGAGCGCGCCGATCCGGTCGCCCATGCGCAGCATCTCGGCCGGATGCGAGGTAACCATCGGCACAACGTCCTCCAGCGGGATGCCCAGCGCCATCATCGAACTCATCGCCTGGGTCAGGCTGAAGCGGGCTTGGCCGAGGAAGGGATGATTCTCGTCGTCGTGATGCTCATCCGGGGTGCCTGCGGGCTTCCTCACCTCGGGCACCTCGGTGTTGTAGCCGTGCATGTCGGCGCCGAGCGTGTAGGGGATCACGCCGGCCGGCAGCGAGGCCCGGGCCACGCGGTAGGAGAAGTGGCTTCCGTGGCCGACATCGACCTTTAGCCCGGCATCCATCGCCCGGCGGATGATGTGGTGCACCTCGCCCTGCTCGTTGATGAAGCCGCCGGGGTGCCGGGTGAAGGGGTGGGCCAGCACGTCGCCCGGTCGCAGCAGGGGGATCACCCGCTCGACGATGGTGTCGGCATCCTCGCCGTTGGCGCCCGATTCCGGTAGGCCCCAGAGCTGGCCGAAATGCACGTAGAGCGGCAGATCGGAGCGGCGGCTGATCTCGGCGGCCATCTCCATGACCTTGATGCCCCAGCGGGCGAAACCACCGATCTCGGCGTGGCCCTTGATGCCGCGTACGAGGTCGCGGTTCTCGGTCGCCGACTTTACCGTTGCATCGATGTCGACGCCATCCGGGCTGTAGAGGTTCGGGTAGAAATGCCCTTCGAGGCCACCGACGAGGTAGGCCGAGAGGAAGGCGAGCACCTGCGTCTGCGACCGCTCGGCGATGAAGTGGCGGAAGCCCGGCAGGGTCATGCAGGAGGGGCCGCCCTGATCCACCACCGTGGTGACGCCCGAGCGCACGCCGACCATGTCGGGGTTCAGGCCGAAGCGGCCGGTGACGTACTGGTAGACATGCGCGTGCGTGTCGATCATGCCGGGCAGGACGAGCTTGCCTGAGACGTCGACTACCTCCGCTGCGGCCGATGGCAGGATGGTTTCCTCTACGGCTGCGATGCGGCCGTCCTGCACCGCCACATCGCGGATGCCATCGACGCCGGAGGCCGGGCAGATCACCCGCCCGCCCCGCAGAACCAGATCGTAGCGGTGATTGTCCATCTCGACCTCGTGATGGTGACCAACTCGTGCAGGCCCCGTTCTTGCCAAATGCGAAGCATGCTTCGTAAATGGCCCTGCATAGAGTGTGCCAAAGTTGGAACCGATTTGCGGAGACGGGTGATGGATGAGTGTCCGCAAGTTGACCTCGCAAATGAGGCGACTGGAGAGGGGGCGCCAGTAGGCCCGCAGCATTGGCCTCTGATTAACCGCCCGGGTTTCCTCGCGCGCCGCATGCACCAGATCCACGTCAGCCTGTTCGCTGAGCGTTGTGCTGCCTTCGGCGTCACTCCGTTACAGTACAGCCTACTCTCTATCCTGAGTGACTTGGGGGAGGCCGATCAGACGACGCTGGCGGGTGTGGTCGCCCTCGACCGAACGACGACGACCGGAGCCCTCAAACGGCTTGCGGCACGCGGTCTCGTAAGCCGCTCGACGTCACCTATGGATCGCCGCGCTCAGATCTGTCGCCTGACAGCGGAAGGCGCGGCACTCCATGGCGCGATGGAGCCGGCAGCGCGGCTAGCGCACGCTATGACGGTCGAGGCGCTCACGCCGGCGGAACAGGACCATCTGACCAAGCTGCTGAGACGTCTCATCAACGGACACGAGCACCGGCGAGGACAGGCCATCATTGAGTGAGATGCGTTCAGTGCGGGGTCAGGTCGGAGGCTCGTCTGCTATCTGGGCAGCTTTTTCCGAAGCAGACATGCCGCTTTCGGCCAAACTACGCCATGCTGAATTGCCGTTGAGCCCAAAACCGGCCGTACGGCTTTGCGCCCATCCCCGTCATTCGGCTCAGATCAGGAACATACCGGAAGCGGACATGGCCCAGCACGAGCCTCGCGTGTCGTCCTCAACCACGGCGATCCCGCGTACTACGATCGGGGCTGGCCGGAACCTTACGGCTTCCGGTTCCGACCGTGCGGTCGCAAAGAGCCGACGGTCACGCCTCGCCCTCGAGCGTATGGGAGAACATGGTGTGCCCGGGCGTCTCCAAGTCGGCTTGCAGGATGACGCCTGAGCCAGACTCGGTGATGAACAGCGCGCGTCCATCCGCGCCGCCGAACGCCACGTTAGTGGTGTGCAGACCGGCGCAGGAGGCGATGCGCAACACCGGTTCCCCCGTGGCGTCGAACAGCCAGACGGCGCCCTTCCCGGCATGGGCGACGGCGATGCAGCCGTCCGCGTCGAGGGCGAGCCCGTCCGGCCCCGCCCCGCCCGACATCTGGATGAAGGTGCCCACCTTGGCGGCCGTCCCATCCCGCATCAGCGGGATCCGCCAGACCGCGTTGGCCCGCGTAACCGCGAGGTACACCGTGTCCTCGGTGAGGTTCATGACGAGGCCGTTCGGGCTCGGGATGTCGTCCAGGATGCAGGTCACGGACCCGTCCGCCCGAACGCGGAAGAGGCGTCCGCCGGGGTACTGCCAGCCAGTTAGGCCCTGATCGGTGAAGTAGAGATCGCCATCGCGAGAAAAGAAGAGATCGTTGACGCCCCGGAACCGCTCGGGGCCGACCCGCAGGAGGAACGGCCGGACCGTGCCGGAGGCGGGGTCGACGACCATAATGCCGTTCTTGTAGTCGGCGATGAATATCCGGCCGTCACGGTGGATCTTGAGGCCGTTCGGCCAACCATCGTACTCGGCCACGATGGTGAAACCGCCGTCCGGCGCCACGCGCAGGATGCGTCCGTTCGGGATGTCGACGCACCAGAGATTCCCGTTTCGGTCGAAGGACGGCCCCTCCAGGAACGAACCGGTCGGCATGCGCCCGGGCTGCGTGCGGATCCACTCGTTCTCCGCCGTGGCCACCCGCCACGCCTTGGGGTAGGTGGCGAAGACCCTCGTTGGGCAGATGGGCGGAGCTGCGTACATCGTGGCCTCCGTCTAAGAGCTTAAGCGCGGCGCAGCGCGGGGACGACCGCTGGCGCAGGGAGGTCGCCACCGATCGGGGTGTGCGTCAGGGTCAGCGTGATCACGGCCCCGGTCACCAGCAGCACGCCGCCGGCCACGAAGGCAAGGTCGTAGCTACCCGTCGCCGCGATGATGTAGCCCGTGGCGATTGGCGCGATGAGGCCGAACATGTTCCCGCCGGTGATCTGGATCGCCATGGCCTTGCCAGCACTCGCCGGCGACCGCAGCAGATCGGCGGCCAGGGCAATGTTGAGCGAGATGCCCGTCGCCAAGCCGGTCAGCGAGATGGTGATCAGGCCCAGGATCATCGGCGTGCTGTCGACGAACGGTGCCGCCAAGATCACGGCCGCGCTGAGCATCGACACGACGACGATGCGCCGCCGCCGCCCCGTGCTGGAGCCGCCCTCCGCCGCCAGCGCACGATCGCTCAGATGGGCGAGGACCCACGCGAAGACGGTCGCCGCGAAGTACGGAAACGCCGTAAACAGGCCCGACTTCACGATCGACATGTGCTTGACGTTGGCGAGATAGCTCGGAAGCCAGGTCAGGAACACGATCTGCGTGTAGACGGCGCAGCCCTGCGTGACGGCGACGGCGATCATACTGCGCGATCGCAAGAGCACGCCGAACCCGTCCGCCGAGCCGCCGGCTTTGGCTCCGGAATCGCGCTCCCGCAGGATGAAGGCGCGCTCGTCCTCGCCGACGAAGGTCGCCGTCTCCGGCCCGCGATACCAGACCAACCAGCCGACCAGCCAAACCAAGCCCAGCAAGCCGGCCGTATAGAAACCCCACCGCCAGCCGTGGACTGACACCACCCACCCGAGCAGCAAGGTCCCGAACGCAGGACCCGCGTAGCCGCCGCTGTTGAGCATCGTGGCCGCCAGACCGAACTCGGATCGCGGCGCCCAATCCCGCAACACGCGACCGCCCGCTGGATAGGTGGACGCCTCCGCCGCGCCCATCAGCATGCGCGAGCCGAGAAGGCTGACGAAGCCGGACGCGAGCCCTGTGAGAATCGTCGCGCCGGACCACACGAGCACACCGACGCCGTTGACCACCTTCGCCCCGTAGCGATCGGTCAGAAATCCGCATGGGATCAAGCAGACGACATACGTCCAGAGATAAGCTGAGAACAGGTAACCGATCTGTACCGGACTCAGATTGTATTCAGCCGCGATCGCCGGCGCCGCGACCGACAGCGCGACGCGGTCCACATAATTGAAGACGACAAGCAAGAAAATGCCAATATACAGCAGATAACGGCGCTTGCCCATTCGCACCTCCCGATGCATTCGGTATGTCTATTTTATATTATAATCAAAGATATAGGATGCCGCAATCATTTCCGGCACCGCAAGCTCTAGATCCGCGCCGTACTGTGCTCTGCATAGATGCGCGCGCCGCGGTGTGCAGCAATCAATTATTCGATCACGTCCGGATGCTGGCGCAAAGTGCGGTCGAACATCGGCTGGGCATGAAGCCACGCCATGAACGGAGTGGCGAGGTGTTTGGCGGAGTGCGCCGCATTGGCTTCGGGAACGAGCTTCAGAGGGTGGCCCGTCGCCTCGGCCTTGAGTTGAATCTCGCAGGCCCGCTCGGCGGCCACGAACCACCAAACGGCCTCCTCGATGCTCTCCTGGCCTGCGCTGAACAGGCCGTGGTTCTGGTGAATGGCGACCTTGGTGTCGCGTCCGAACGCGGCGGCGACGCTGTGGCCGGCCCCGCGCTCCACCACCACGGCGCCAGCTTCCTCGGTGATCAGGGCCTGCCCATCACCGTAGAAGCCGCAGGCCGTCTGGGTGATCGGATCCAGTCGCCGGCCCAGGGCGGCCCAAGCCATGCCGTTGATCGTGTGACAGTGGCACGATGCCAGGATGCCGGGGTGCGCCTCGTGGATGGCGGCGTGCAGGACAAAGCCGGCGCGGTTCACCGCACGCGCGCCCTCGATGACTCGGCCGTCGTGGTCGACGAGGAGGAGGTCCGACGCCTTGACCGCCCCGAATTCCTTGGCGAACGGATTCGTCCAGTAGAGGTTCGGATCCTCCGGGTCGCGGACGGTGATGTGGCCGGCGAATCCGTATTCGTAGCCGAGATCAGCAAAGAGCCTGCAGGCGGCAGCCAACCGAACCTTGCGGTGTCTTCGCTCCTGCGCGGCATCATCGAACACGGGGTAGCGAGGGAAAGCCAGACCGGCTTGGTCAGGTTCGTACACCGACCGCTTGGCTGCAACATTCATTTGGCGGGTCCTTTAATCGGTCGAATAGTATTTGATATTATCTTGCGCGATCAGTCCAATTTAAGACTGAAGCCAGCTGACATAATGCCGAGGTTGTTTTGCTTTTGATGCTTTCGTTCCTGGCACGTCCTCTTCCCCACATCACGTACGGGGGCGGGGTGACCCAACCAGAAGCCCCCCAGCACTCAAATGGGCGCCTTTCACTTCAAGGCTTGCTGCGCCCGCCGATGAACGCCTGCACCGCATCCCGATGCTCGGGCGTCGCGGTGATCACCGCATAGTGCGAGGAGATCAGGTCGAGGTTGGTGCGCAGGTCGTTGCGCATCCCCTGATAGACTGCGCGCTTGATCATGCTCAGCGTGAGCGGTGGCGCCTTGGCGATCCGACGCGCCAGCGCCTCGACCGACGGCATCAGGGCCACATCGTCGTGAACGCCGTTGACGAGGCCGATCCGGAGCGCTTCCTCCGCATCGACGAAGTCACCGGTGAAGAACAGCTCCAGCGCCTTCGCGGTGCCGACGAGTCGGGGCAGGAAGTGGGCGCCCCCGGCACCGGGCACCAGCCCGACGCGAACATAGGTCTCGGCAAAGCGGGCACTGCGCGCGGCGTAGCGCAGGTCGCACATCAGCGCGAGGTCGAGGCCCGCCCCGGTGGCCACGCCGTTCAGCGCGGCGATGACCGGCTTGTCGAGATCCTCGAGCGTCAGCGGGATGCGCTGGATCCGGCTAAAAAGTTCGTCCTTACGCCGCTGGGGCGGCTGGTCGAGGCGCTCGCCCATCTCGACGATGTCGCCGCCGCTGCAGAAGGCCGGGCCTGCGCCGGTCACGATGACGACGCGTACCGCCTCATCCGTGCGGCAGCGCTGGAGGGCTGCCGTCCAGGCCTCGATCATCGGGAAGGTGAAGGCGTTCTTCCGCTCTGGTCGGTTCAACGTGATGGTCGCCACCCCCTCGGCGACAGCGAACAGGAGGTCTTCGCCCGCACCAAGATCCTCGGTCTGGCTGGTCATGGCGCAGTCTCCAGCGGTGCAACGGCCGCGCGTTCGGCCGTCGTGGTCGTCGCTTCGGGCGCGGTCATGTCCGCGCCCAGGGCAGCGATCTCCGACGGATCGAGGCCGGCCTCGGCCAGGACCTCGGCGGTGTGCTCGCCGTGCCGGGGCGCGTGGCGGCGGATCGTGAATCGGCTGCCGCTAAACGAGACCGGCCGGCGCATAGTGCGGTAGCGCCCCTCACTCGGATGCTCGTCGGTGCCGAAGAAGCCCACCGCCTTCAGATGCGCGTCCTCCGGCAGGTCCTCCAACCCGAGGACGGGCATGCACGGGATGCTCACCGAGTCGCAAAATGCCACCCACTCTGCCGTGGTCCTACGCGGCGCCTCCTCCTCCACCAGCGCGTACAGGACCTCGATGTTCTCCACCCGCACGGCGAGCGGCGTAAAGCGCGGGTCGTTCACGAACTCGAGTCGGCCGGTGTGGATGAAGAAGTCGCGCCAGTTCCGGTCGGAGTAGGGCAGGATGCAGGCGTAGCCGTCCTGTGTGCGGTAGGGCTTGCGCTTCGGGCTGAGCACCCGGTTGAAGCCCGGCGGCCCGAGCGGTGGCTGGAATGCGTAGCCGACCATGTGCTCGACGAAGTTAAACTCCACCATGGTCTCGAACATAGGCACTTCCACTGCCTGCCCGCCGCCGCCGGCCCGTCGCTCGTAGAGGGCCGCCAGGATCGCGCAGGCTATGGCCTGCCCTGCGATCTTGTCGCAGAGCACGGTGGGCAGGTAGCCGGGCTGGCCGGTGGCGGCGGTCTGAAGGGTGGCGAGGCCGGAGCCCGCCTGGATCAGGTCGTCGTAGGCCGCTTTGTGCGCGTAGGGGCCGTCGGCCCCGAATCCGTAGGCGCCGCAGAAGATGATCTCGGGCTTGAGCGCTCGCACGCGGTCATAGCCGTAGCCCAACCGCAAGATCGCGTCCGGGCGCATCGAGTGCACGAAGACGTCCGCCGTGGCGATCAGCCGGTCGAGGGCCGTGCGGGCCTCGGGCCGCTTCAGGTCAAGCCGGACGCTGCGCTTGTTGCGGTTGAGGTGTAGGAAGTTGCCGCCCATCCCGGCGTTGCGGGCCGGCCGGTAGTGACGGAAAGAGTCGCCCTCCGGTGTCTCGATCTTAATCACGTCCGCCCCGAGATCGGCCAGGATGTGCGTGGCCGATGGCCCCATGATCACGCTGGTGAGATCCACGATCCGCACGCCCGCGAGGGGACCGTCCTCTTTCGTCTCGGCGGAATGATCCAGCACGCACCGATCTCCCATCTCAACCGGCACCGGCCCGCAGCCGGACCAGCAAAGGCCATAGTGCAGCGCCGCCGCCCGCGCAGACCGCGCGCCCGATCCGTTCCTGCCACACAGCGTCGGAGCCGAACTCGTCTCGCCAGGACCACAGCCGCCGCGTCGCGCGGTGCAGCGGGTGCTCCTGGGTGAAACCCATCGCCCCGTGGATCTGATGACAGATTGCGGCGACGTGGCCTGCCGCCTCGCCGCAGCGCGCTTTGGCGATCGCGGTGGCGAGGACGAAGCGTGCGTCTCCCCAGCACGCGGCGGCGAGATCGGCCGAGGCGGTCGCCGCCGCGACGTGGCCCGCGGCCTCGGCCAGCATGTGCTGGATCGCCTGAAACTTGGCGAGCGGTCGCCCGAATTGCTGCCGTTCGCGGGCGTGATCCAGGGCGGAGGTGAGGCACGTCTCCATCGCGCCCACCATCTGCTGCGCGCGCGCCCAGGCGCCGACCGTCTCCACCGAGCCGACACCAACCTCGGCGGCCCAGTCCGGCGCCGTCCGCACATCGTCGAGGGCGACAGTGCAGCCTGTGAGGTCGAGGGCGTCACGCGGCTCGCCCGCGAGGTTGTGGCGCGTGTCGCGAACCGTGCCCGGTGCTGCGATCCGCACAAGGTGCACTGCGCCCGCGGCGTCGATCGTATCCACGAGCAGGGCCGCGACCGAACCGCCCCAGGGCACTTGCGCCGCCCGCCCGTCGAGGACGAAACCGTCGGCCCGTCGCGTGATCCGAACGGAGCTGCCGACTGGGATCAAGCTTAGGGCGCCCTCCGGCGCGCCGCCGCCGGCCGCCGCCCAGAGTGCCGCGCCCGCGATGGTCTCGGGCAGCGGCAGTGGCAGGGCCGCCTGCCCGCAACGCCGGATCAGCCGGGCAGCTGTCCCGGCGTCCAGGCCGATCCCGTCGGCCGCCTCGGGCACCAGGGCCAGCGGCAGACCGCTGTCGTTAAGAGCCCTCCAGAGATCCGCGGGCCATGCCGTGCTATCCACGGCCCCGTCACAGGCCGCCAGCACCTGTGGCGGGAGATGCTGGGCCAGCAGCCGCTCGAATTGATCGAGGACGATGCCGGCGACCTCGTCGCCCGCCCCGTCCTGTGCGTGGTTAATCGTGTTCATCGCAAGCCCAGCCCCCGGGCGATGACCCCACGCAAAACCTCGCGGGTGCCGCCGCGCAGGGTGAAGGAGGGCGCCCGCAGGGTCACGCCGCCGAGCGCCTCACGGAACGGCTCGCCCTGCGCGGTGAGGCTGGGCTCAACCGGCACGAGCCGCCGGGCGATCTCCGGCACGGCGCGCTCGAAGCTGTTGCCGACATCCTTCACGAGCGCCGCCTCGACGCCGGGGACGATGCCCTGGTCGAGGAGCCCAGCCACCGAGGCCGACATGCCGAGGAGCGCGGTGAGCTGTGCTACCATCCGGCCGGTCTCGACCGCCTGGAACCGGTCGGGTTCCGGCCCGATCCGGTCGACGAGTTCGACGAGCAGCCGGTAGTCCGACAGGAAGCGGTCGGGCCCCGAGCGCTCGAAAGCGAGCTCCTCCGTGACGAGCCCCCAGCCCTCGCCCTCCGCGCCGACCATCATGGCATCCGGGACGCGGTAGTCGGTGAAGAACACCTCGTTGAACTCGTGGTGGCCAGACAGGTCGAGGATCGGTCGCACCGTGACCCCGGGAGCCGCCATGTCGATGATGAACTGGGTCAAGCCGCCGTGCCGGTCTGGTCCGGGTTCGCCGGTCCGGACTAGGGCGAGCAGGTAATCGACCTGATGTGCGTTCGTCGTCCAGATCTTGGAGCCGTTGATCAACCAATCGTCGCCGTCGCGCACCGCGCGGGTGCGTACGGCGGCGAGGTCCGAGCCAGAGTTCGGCTCGCTCATGCCGATGCCGAAGGCGCACTCGCCGCGGCAGATCCGCGGTAGGATCGCCCGCTTGGCCGCCGCGGAACCGTGCCGCAGGATCTGCGGGCCGGACTGGCGGTCTGCAATCCAGTGCGCCCCGCAGGGCGCGCCGGCCGCCAGCATCTCCTCGGTGACGACGAAGCGGACGAGGCCGGACCGCTCATGGCCACCATACGCCTCCGGCATGGTCAGGCCGATGAACCCGGCCGCCCCAGCACGTCGGCTGAAGCCGGCGTCGAAGGTCGTCCACGAGGTCCGATGCGGCACGAAGTGCCCGGCCGCCAGTTCAGCGTCGAGGAAAACGCGGACGGCCGCGCGGGCCGCCTCGGCCTCGGCCGGGAGCGGTTCAGCGCTGAAGCGAAAGCTCTGCATCTCTGCTCCGTGGTCTGTCAGATCAGGGGCTCGCCCGTATGGCCCGCTCAGCTCCCGTCGCGGTCCTTGAGGCCCGGAAAGAAGAGCTCCTGCCAGTCGGTCGGCACTTTGCGCAGGAGCCCCTGCGCCGCCATCGCCTTGGCGAGGTTGACCATATCTTTCGGGGCCACGCCGTAGACGAGGGACCCGTCGGTGAGGGTCGCCTCGACCTGGGCCTGATCGATCTGCACCTGCTCTGAAGCAAGGTAGATCGCCGCCGCCCGCCTCGGGTCGCTGCGAATAAGCGAAACCGCGTCCTCCATGCCGGCGAGGATCGCCTGCGTCACCCTGGGATTGGCGTCGACGAAGCCCTGCTTGGCGTTCAGGGTCGCGGCGGTAGGGTCACCGCCGCCGATCAGACCGGTGGAGGTCATGATCGCCCGGAGCTTGGGATCCGCCCGTAGGATCTGGGTGAAGGGTGGCGTCGAGAAGTAGCCGGTGATGCCTTGCCCGGCGCGCATGGCCGCGGTGGCGTCGGGGTGGGGCAAGCTCACCATCAGAGTATCCGCCTTTGCCGGATCGCCGAGCTGCTGGGCCGCCGCCACCCGCAGCAGGATAGCCTGCGGCGAGTTGAAGGCTGGGACCGCGATTTTGTCGCCATAGGTGAAGTCCTTTAGCCCGGCTACGCCGTGCTTGCCCGTAAACAGCGTGTAGACGACGGAGGTGAGGGCACAAACACTCTTGATCTGCTGACGACCGCGGGTCTTGTCCCAGGCGATCAGGGCGCCGGTCACACCGAGGGTGCCCAGCTCAACGCTGTCGGAGAGCAGCGCGTCGTTCATCGCGGCCGAGCCACTGAAGCGGATCAACGTAACTGCCAGCCCGTCGAGGCCTGCCGCCTTGGCGCGCTTATCGAACAAACCTTCGCTCTGCGCGATCATCACCGGCAAGTAGACGAGGCCGTATTGCAGGCCGATGCGGACCGCGTTCGTCTCGGCGCGGGTCGGTCCGCTGAAAGCAGTGAGCAGCAGGGTCACAGCGACGAGACGCGCGGCGACGCCCGCGAGGCGGATCGACATCGGCATTCCTCCCGAGCAGAGCCGCCCTTGTCGCGCGGTCTCAGCACGTCCAGACAGCATCACCGTCCGGCGCTCGCCCTCGAGTAGGACAGAGCCGGGATTGGTCTTCAACCGTGATCGTGGATCTGCTGAGCGATATCACATCTGTGATGGAGCGGCCGATGATTTGCACTATACGTCGTCCAGCGCGGATGCGGTGATGCATTCATGACGGCAGCTGGACCTGAGCGGCCCGTACTCCATTCACAATGACTGGACATGCCATGAGATCACGCTGCAGACGCCATGTTCGTTCGAGTTGCGGGCGACTCAGATGATTGCCGGGCGGGCAGCCTATTCGTGGGCTTCACGGCGCGCGGATGTCCCGTTCGCGGCCGTGCACAGCCTCCTCGCACTACCGGCCTGGAGCCGGGTATGATTGCCCCCGGCCGCTTCACGCCTCGGGTAAAGACCGGAGCGGGTTCGAGCACGGACCTCTTAGTTAGGGCCGATGCAGTCGGCCCCTCCTTGGCTTTCGTGAAATCCGCGGGCCGCGTGCTTCAGATCCTGGAGCTGTTCGACGAGCTTCAGCGCGAAGCTCGGGTCTCAGAGATTGCCGAGCGCCTAGGCTTTCCGCAATCCTCAACCTCGATGCTTCTGAAGAGCCTCGCCCAACTCGGCTATCTCGATTACGACGCCGATAGCCGCAGCTTCCTGCCGTCGCCGCGGGTCGCGCTGCTGGGCGCGTGGCTCGACAAGGGACCGGTGCGCGACGGTAGTCTCGTGCGCATGCTCGAGCATCTGTCCGAGTGCACGGGCGGCACGGTGATCCTGGCGGCACGCAACACCATCTATTCGCAGTACGTCCACGTGTTGCAGGCGCGAACCGCGATGCGCTTTCACGTCCCACCCGGCACGCGCCGACTTGTGGTGTGGTCGGCGACCGGCACCGCGCTTCTCGCCGGGATCCCGGATGCCGAGATCGGCCCGCTTGTGCGGCGTACGAATGCGGAGGCCCCGCCCGATCAACCCCCGATTCAGGTCTCAGCTGTCTTGGCCAACGTGGCCCGTTTGCGGCAGGATGGCCATTTCTTCTCGCATGGCCTCGTCACGTCCGGCGCCGGGTCGATCGCGGTACCGTTGCCCAACCGCATCGACCGCAAGGGCCGTCCTCTCGCCGTTGCGGTCTCAGGACTGCTCGACGAATTCGAGCGAAGGGAGACACAGATCGTCGCCATGATTCACGACGCGATCGCGCGTTTCCTCATACGCTTGGACTAGGAACACAAGCCGGTGTCTCCGCCACCAAGCGAGGTTGAAGCCCAGTCGCACCGCCGCAGCTCCTTCCGAGCGTTGTGATGACGCCCACTTCGTTGGCTTCAAGACCACCTGCTCTTTCCTGTGCAACCGACAGGCCGGGGGCACACAGACCGGACCTGTCGCTCGATCGAGGCTCTGATTTCGGCCTCTCGAGCAGTGCTTCGAATCTTTACCTCTCCGCGGTCATCCGAAGAAGACGAAAGCTGCCGGTCTTTCGAGAGCGACATTCCGCCTGATGCGTCGCGGAACCTCGATCGAGCTTCGACCGCGTGACTGGACGTGTTTGAATTTGCTGCGCCAAGTAAGCAGCCGAGATCGGAATCTAAAAATCCCGAGGGTCTGCATGCCACGCCATCTGGGACTTCTCACTCAGCCCGCACTCGTCGCCCCTTTGGGAGCAGGTAAACCCTGTAGGGCAAAGCGCTATCGCTTGGCGAGCTCGCGATGATCGCTGCAACCGATCCGGCCGGAGCCACCTGTGCGTGCTGCCTGCCGCGGCGCGGTTTCATGCGAGGCTTCGCAAGCGTCGGAGCCGCAGCTGCAATGGTCGCAGCGGATACCGCGCAAGCGCAGCCAGCGCCGCGGACGCCCAGTTATACGGGCCTCGTGATCGACTGCCACGGGCACTACACCACCGAGCCGCCCTCCCTGTTGTCTTGGCGCAAACGTCAGATCGATGCCATCAACGACCCCGCTCAGTCGCCGAGCCCGTCCAGTCTACGGGTAAGCGACGACGAGATCCGCGAGAGCGTGAGCGGGCGCCAGCTGAAGCTTCAGAGCGAGCGGGGCATCTCACTCGCCCTGTTCTCACCGCGGGCGGGTGGCATGGGCCACCATATCGGCACCGCGCGCACCAGCCTCGAATGGTCGATCGTATCGAATGACATGATCCACCGTGTCGCGAGCCTGATGCCGAAGAATTTCGTCGGCGTCTGCCAGCTGCCACAGACCCCCGGCGTCTCGCCCAAAAACTGCACGGTCGAGCTGGAGCGGTGTGTAAAGGACCTCGGCTTCGTCGGCTGCAACGTAAACCCAGACCCCTCGGGCGGCTACTGGACGGACCCGCCCCTGTCGGATCGATTCTGGTATCCACTCTGGGAGAAAATGGTGGAGCTCGACGTGCCGGGCATGGTGCATGTCAGCGCCTCGGCCAATCCCAATTTCCACGCGACAGGTGCGCATTATATTAACGGCGACACCACCGCATTCATGCAGTTCGTGACCTCGGATCTTTTCAAGGACTTTCCGACCCTCCGCCTGATCATCCCACACGGCGGCGGTGCCGTGCCCTATCATTGGGGCCGCTACCGGGGTCTCGCGCAGGACATGAAGCGGCCACCCCTGTCTGAGTTAATGCGAAACGTTTACTTCGACACCTGCGTTTATCATCAACCGGGCATCGACTTGCTGCTCAAAGTCGTGCCGCACGAGAATGTGCTATTCGCCTCGGAAATGGTAGGGGCGGTGAACGGTATCGACCCTGAAACTGGGCATGCCTACGACGACACCAAGCGCTACGTCGATGCAGCCGCCATATCCGACGCGGGCCGAATAAAAATATATGCTGAGAACACGCTGAAAGTCTATCCGCGCCTCAGTACTAAGCTCAAGTCATCCGGACTGATGCCGTGATCAAATATACAGCTTGAAAAAAACAATCATTAGAAAATCGATTACGGACTCTGCGCGCCAAACAACAATTTGGTTTCATAAACTAGATCTAGCCAGACAAAAAATTAGCAAATAATTCTGGCTACGGCGCACGAACTGCACATTCTTCAGCTCGCGAACACCAAATCAAAGGCCCACCCTTGTGACTCAGCTATTATTGACAGACCGATCTGATTTATACGTGCTACACATGGCAAACTTAACATGTACACGCGATTCCCTCTGGATCAATATACATATTTGACTGGCGATTGGGTCCATACGGGTCATTTGGGGGGCCGTGCGCGAACGGCCAAAAACAGACATGCTGCGGTGGAAAGCCACGCGGCCCCAAGGGATCATCGCTTGAAGCCCCCCATGTCGGATGCCTTGTTCTCGCCAGCCGTTGCGCGCAACGCTGCAGCGATCGTCGAAACCTTGAGACGAGCCGTTCCGCCCAGCGGCCTCGTTCTGGAGATCGCAAGCGGATCAGGCGAACACGCCGTTCACTTCGCCCGGGCTATGCCCACGCTCGACTGGCAGCCCAGCGATCCGGACGAGGCGGCGCGCCGCAGCATCATCGCCCATACCCGTGCCGCGGGCCTCTCGAACCTCCGGTCTCCGCTGGCGATCGATGCGACCCGGCAGCCATGGCCAGTGGCGAAGGCCGACGCGATCGTCGCGATCAACATGATCCATATCGCGGCCTGGGAAGCGACCACCGGGCTGATGGCCGGCGCGGGCGCGACGCTGCCTGCGGGTGGGATCCTCTACCTCTATGGCCCGTTTCGGAAGGATGGTGCCCACACCGCGCCGAGCAACGCCGCGTTCGACGATGGCCTGCGCATGAGGAACGCGTCATGGGGTGTCCGTGACATCGAGGCCGTCACGGCCGCCGCCGACACGCATGGGCTCCATCTCACCGAGCGCATCCCGATGCCCGCCAACAACCTCAGCCTGATCTTCCGCAAGCTGGACCGACCCTCTTCGAACGTCGGTGGGGCTTCGCGTTGACGGCGCCCACGTCGACCAGCGCGGTCGTCATCGGCGCCTCCGGCGGGATAGGTCGGGCTCTGGTGTGCGCCCTCGCTGCCAGCGAAGCCTACACCCCGGTCTTCGCGCTCTCCCGCTCGGAGGCGTCAGTTCCGTACGGCGTTCGCACCGTTCCGATCGACCTCGGCGATGAGGCGACGATCGCTTCGGCTGCGGCCAACGTCGGTGCGGCCGGTTCTGTCGGTTTGGTCATCGTCGCAACCGGCATCCTCCATCAGGACGGCGTCTCACCTGAGAAGACGTTCAAAGCGCTCGATCCAGCCGCGATGGCCGCGGTCTTTTCGGTCAACACGATCGGCCCGGCGCTCGTCGCCAAGCATTTCGTGCCGGTGCTGGCACGTCGGGGACGCTGCGTGTTTGCGGCGTTGTCGGCGCGGGTTGGCTCCATCGACGACAACCGGCTGGGCGGCTGGTACTCGTATCGCGCGTCGAAAGCGGCGTTGAACCAAATTTTGCGGACCCTTTCGATCGAAGTGGCTCGCACCCGACCGGAGGCGCTCGTCGTCGGCATGCATCCGGGTACGGTCGCTTCCGACTTGTCGCGACCCTTCCGGTCAGATCCGACCGACAAAGGTGTGGTTCAGCCCGACGTGAGCGCGGCCCACCTCCTGCGCGTGCTCGACAGCCTCGGCGTGAAGGACTCCGGCGGCGTCTTTGCCTGGGATGGCACGCGGATACCCGCCTAAGCGAGGCGCCGACCGAGATACGCCCATTGGCGCACAGCTGCTGGGCGTGCAACCGCAGATCGCGCTCTAATACAGTCGAGATTTTCGACTGAAGAAAGGCACCCAAATCTGCTGTTTCAAGTTTTCTGGCAGATCTCCTGAAACATATCTCGAAAAATCTCCTCCGGGCAGCTGCGCTTGTCCTACGCCGGACGGCCGAGCTCAAGTAGGCAGACAGCTTTCACGCGATGCGCACGATGTCTGTTGAAGATCGGTCCGGGATATCCAAATCGAGCAGCGCTGAGCCGAGCGCTTTGCCGTGTGCGTCGAGCGCCAACGAGCGCGTTACGCCGCCGCCCAAGGCGCCCTTCAACACGAAATTCAGCGCTCCAATCTTGGGCAGCGCGTAGCGGATGACCTCGCCCGTCATGATCTCCCGGAAGTGCTCCTGCACCCGCTCGGGCGTGACATGCGCCTCGAGATGGCCGTAATCCGCTATATCGTAAGCGATCAGCGCGATGTTCGACGTATTGCCCTTGTCCCCCGTGCGGGAGTGAGCCAGCGCACGCAGTTTCATCCTCGCATCTCCCAGCTCTTAGGCTTCGACGAACTGCACGCGCGGCCGGGCGAGCGTCGCCGGAACCAGGACCGACTGCACCGCCACCACCTCGCGCGCCGACTTCCAGGCGCCGCCGCCGCCGGCCGGTCCGTTGGTGTAGAGCGTTTCGACCTCGTTGCCGATCCGCACCGCCTCGGCGAGGGTCTCGGTGCGACCGGCGACACGGAGCCGGACCTCGTAGGGCTCCCGCCCGCCCGACAGCGCAGCCCCGTGCAAGGCATCGACGCCGATCAGGTCGCAGCGCAGCTCGGTCAACGCCACGCGGGTGAGCGCGAGGCGCTCACGGACCACCTCGAGGGCGAGCCGACCGCGGTCCAGGGCGCCGGCTCCGGCGTAAGAGATCTGCCCCTCGCCGATGTAGGAGTCGACGTATCCGACCGAGACCTTCAGGAGGCCCGTCGCCGGCGAGCCCGTCGCACCGGTCGCCCGTACGCGATCCGGGCCGATCTGTTCCATCTCGACCTCTGAGAAATCGCCGACCACATCCGGCTGGAGATAGCGGGCTGGGTCGTGCACCTCGTAGAGCAGCTGTTCCTTGCATGTGGCGAGGCTGATCCGGCCGCCCGAGCCCTCGACCTTCGTGATCTCGACCGTCCCATCCTCCGCCACGATACCCATGGGAAAGCCGAGGCGCGCCAGACCCGGGACGTCCTTGCAGCCCGGATCGGCGAAGTACCCGCCGGTGATCTGTCCGGCGCATTCGAGCAAATGGCCGACGAGGGTTCCGCGGCCCAAGCGCTTCCAATCGTCCATCGCCCAGCCGAACTCGTGGACGAGGGGAGCGAGGAACAGCGCCGGATCGCCGACGCGGCCGGTGATAACAACGTCGGCCCCGTCCGCGAGCGCTGCGACGATCGGGGCCGCGCCGAGATAGGCGTTGGCCGAGACGATGCGGTTGCCGAGGCTCGCCACCGGCGCGCCGCTCTCCTCCAGGGTAAAGTCGCCGGCTCGCACCGCGTCGAGCAGGTCGTCGCCCGTGACGGCGGCGATTCTCAGCCCAGCAAGGCCGAGGTTCCGTGCAAGTGTTTGGGTCTTCTGCGCGGCGGCGATCGGGTTGGCCGCGCCCATGTTGGTCACGATGCGGATGCCGCGGGCCCGGCACGGCGCGAGTACCGCCCGCATGCGGGCCTCCAGCAACGGGTCGTAACCGCCCTCCGGGTCCCGCAGCTTGGCCTGCTGCGCCAACGCGATGGTGCGCTCGGCCAAGCACTCGAAGACGAGATAATCGATCTCGCCCCTCTCTGCGAGTTCGAGTGCGGGCTCGATGCGGTCGCCGGCATAGCCCGCACCGGCGCCCAAGCGGACGGTTCTCATGGACGGATCTCCGCTTTCAGAGGGGGAAGACGCCGAGGAGGACGCAGGCAAAGGTCATCACCACCGAAGCTGCGAGCAGGAACGGGAAGGTGAACCTCTGGTGATCGGCAAGATCGATCCCGGTCAGGCCACAGACCAGAAAAGTCGCCGGCGTCAACGGGCTCACGGGGAAGCCCGTGGTCATCTGACCCAGCAGCGCGCCCTGCGCGACCTGCACCGGCGGCACGCCGAGTTGATGAGCCACCTCGGACACGACGGGCAGGACGCCGAAGTAGAACGAGTCCGGGTCGAACAGCATCGACAAAGGCATCGACACCAGGCCTAGCGCGAAGGGGATGTGGCGGCCCATGTCCGGCGGCACGAAGGTCACGGCGGTCTGGGCCATCGCCTTGAGCATGCCGGTGCCCTGCATGATCCCGGTGAAGACGCCGGCGGCCAAGAGGATCGAAGCCATCAGGATCGCGGCCTTGGCATGCGCGTCGATGCGCTGCCGCTGGGCGTCGACCTGCGGATAGTTGATGATCAGCGCCAGCGCTGTGCCAAGCATGAACATCAAGGCCGGTGGCACCTTCTCGGCCATGAACACCATTATCCCGAGGACGGCGACGGTGAGCAAGATGTTGATCCAGAACCGGCCCGGGCGGCGCAAGGCTCGCTCCGCGTCGCTCAGCGTGCGGGCAATCGTAGCCGAGCCGGGGCCGATCCCCGCGGCGGCGGCACGGGGCGCAAGCGCGAAACGACGTTCCTCCCGCAGGCCGAGCCAGTACGAGACGGCGAAGATAAACACGAGGCCGACTACCTGCACCGGCACCAGCGGCGAGAAGATCTCCCGGATCGGCAGCTTAAGCGCGGCCGAGGCGCGGATCATCGGCCCGGTCCAGGGCAGGAAATTGACCCCCGCTGCCATCGAGGCGGCGCAGGCCAGGATGCGCCGGTCGATCCCGACCCGGTCGTAGAGTGGCAGCATCGCGGGAATGGTGATCAGGAAGGTGACGGCGCCCGAACCGTCGAGATGGATGAGCAGCGCCAGCAGGGTGGTGCCGGGCACGATCCGGGTCGGGCGCGTCCCGACAGTGGCCAGGATGCGGTCGATGATCGGATCGAGCATGCCCGCATCGCTGACGATGCCGAAGAACAAGATCGCGAACACGAACATGCCGACGACGCCGGCGAGGTTCTGCAATCCGGTTAGGACGAACTTGCCGGTCTCGAGCCCGAACCCGCCGATCAGCGCGGCGGCGACAGGTATGACGATCAGGGCCACAAGCGGGGACATGCGCTTGGTCAGGATGACGGCGAGCAGCAGCGCGATCGTGCCCAGGCCGAGCAGAGCCAGCATGCGTTCCTCCCGATGGACTGCAGCGCTGTTCAGATCCGCGCCTTCGCCCCACCAGAAAACGGCGAGATACTGCATGATGCAATTGAAAAGATCCGATCACAGCGATAGCCAGAGCTTATGGATCTCAACCTGCGTCAGGTGCGAGCCTTCGTGTCCGTCGTTCAGGCAGGCAGCTTCACCCGCGCTGCCACGCTGTTGAACCTGTCTCAGCCTGCGCTCACAGTGCAGATCCAGCGCCTCGAGGAGATGCTCGATGCACGCCTCATCGACCGGACCAGCCGTACGGTCGCACCGACGCGCATCGGCCGCGAGTTGCTGCCGGTGTTTCAAAAGGTGCTGCGCGACCTTGACGCGGTCGTCATCGATACCCGCGATCTCGCAGCGCAACGCCATGGGATCGTCCGTATCGCAACGCTGCCGTCCTTTGCGGCGAGCTCGTTGTCCGAGGCGATCGCGCTCTTCCGCACGGATCATCCGCGCGTGACATTCGTGATCAAGGACGTGATCGCGCAACGGGTTCTCGACCTCGTACGAAGCGAAGAGGTCGATCTGGGCATCGTCGGCGGCGATGTTTGCGATTCGGAGATCAGCGTGCTGCATCGGACCAGCGATAAATTGCACGTGGTCTATCCCTGCGATCATCCGATCAGCGTTTTGCCGAGTATTACCGTCGAAGCTCTGGCCACGTATCCCCTGGTGTTGATGGATCCTGCCACGAGCGTGCGGACCGTGGTCGATCTGGCGTTCATGGGAGCTGGCCGGCTCCCCATCGTAGCCTGCGAGGCGACTTACATGATGACCGCGGTCGGCATGGTTCGGGCCGGCCTCGGCCTGACGATCCTGCCGGGCTCAGCGCGCGAGATACGGGCCGAGCCCGAGCTTCGCTCGCGTCCGATCGACGATCCGCGATTCGAACGTTCGGTCTGCCTGATCAAGAGAGAAGGTCGGACTATGCCTACAGCCGCCGAGGCGTTTTGCACGCTGTTGTCAGGACTGATCGTGCACCCGGCGGGTTAGCCGCCCCCACCCGGACGGAGCAGGTCGCTCTGTTCAACTGTTCGCTCTGCGCCTGCGCCGATTGGGAAGGAACATAGTTTCAATCACGAAAGCGGACGCAGTCATTCGATACCCGCCGGCGTCGTCTGGCTGTCACGCATTGGCGCTGGCTTGCACGGTTGCTCAATCTTGCTGAGCATCGCAGATGGGCAGACCTTTCGGTTTAACGCGATGGAAACCAGTTTCCATGAAATCCTGGCGGGATCCGGTGCCCCAGCCGGATCGTCGCCACGGGGGGCGCCTCGAACGCGCGAGCATCGAGGATGGCGAAGTCTGTCGTCTCGTTCGCTGTGTCGATCACCAGCCCCATCAGCCAGCCCTCGTCCTCATGCGTGCCACCGTCGGCGCGAACGAACACGAACTCGCCCGGGACGTGATAATCGCCGAACTCGTGCACGCGGCGCTCGCCCCTCTCAAGATCATGCTTGTAGAGCTTCGTCGCGCCGGCAAGCTGCGGGTTGCCGTCTGCGGGTACGGAGACCGTGTAGGCATACCGATAGCTCTGCCCGAAGCGCTGCTCATCGATACGGGGAAATTCCTGCGCTGCCTGGTCGATCACGCGACGCTCGACGCTCCGCGTGGAGGGATCCAGCTTCCAGCGCTCAAACCGGCCCAGCGTATCGAGCTCACCGTTCGCTGAGGCAAACATCGTCGGGTAGGCGATCACGTCCAGGACCACGCACCCGTCCCTATCGTCGAAGGCGTTGGCGACGTGAAAGACGAAGCACGGCTCGACCTCGCACCACACGACGTCCGCGGCGCGCCCTTCCCGTGGAAGCAGACCGACCCGCGCGCGGTGAGATTGGTTCCAGCGAAATGGAAAGCGGTGGCCGGCGAGTACGGCCCGCATCGAGAATGTGACGGGAAGGTCGAGTACGATTACGAAGCCGGCCGTGAGAGCGCAGTCGTGGATACAAGGACCGTGTTCCACTGGTATCGGCACGTCGCGGACCACCCTGCCGGTTGCCGAGACGACGACATGACGGACGGCGTCCCAGACACGTCCGTCATAGGCGATCGCGTGCGTCTCTCCGGTGATCGGGTCGCGGTGCGGATGCCCGGTGAACGATCCGGTGAGCGTCCCGTCGAACGGATTGTAGCGTTGCGCCTCCAGGGTCTCGGAGAGTTCGACGGGGAAGCTGCCTGCCTCGACGATGGCGAACGCGCGGCCCCCGATATCGACGACGTTGGTGTTGACGGTGTCGTTGCGGCCTCGCCGCGGCCCGGGAGCGGCCGGCCGACCGAGGGCGGCCGCGGCCGTGCGTGAGCCGATCCACCGGTTGCGGTACCACAAGGCCTTGCCGTCCTTGATGGCGAGACCGTGCACCATGCCGTCGCCGAGAAACCAGTTGTGACCGGCCGAGACGGGCCGCGCAGGGTTCGCGCCCATCTTCAGGTACCGACCGTCGAGCTGGGTCGGGATCGCCCCGATTACGGCCAGGCTCTGTTGCGTCAGTTCCTCCCGCATCGGCTCGTGGATGCCGATCACGAAGGGGTTCGGGGTCTTCGGCAGTCGCGCCCGGTTGCAGGCAGCCATCAGTTCGACGCCGCTTTCGAGGACGGCGCGAGCGGCGGATCGAATGGGATTTGGCATCAGGAGCAATCCCCTGGGGCGTGATGGATGGGAATGCCCTCATATCGAGGGTGTCTCGATACCGATGATACGGATAGCGCGCGTGCGGGCGATCTCCTGCCTACCTGATCAATACGACGGCCTTCCGTTCCTGAGACGGACGGTCGATCTGGGCGACGATGTAACCTGCCACGTCCGCCCGTGAGATCAGACCGTTTCGCCAGGACGAGGGTTCCGTGAGGACCTTGTAGCGCCCTGTCGCTGCGCCGGGCGTCAAGACGCCTGGCCTGACGAGCGTCCAGTCGAGGCCGCTCCTGCGGATGCGCATCTCTTGCGCGTCCTTGTCGTCGTAGGCGCGCCCGAACACCAGACGGAATGGCAGTCGCTGGAGAAGTCCGATCGCATCCCGGCTGTCTCCTGCTCCAAAGCCGGTGACAGCGATCAACCGCCTAACCCCGGCGGTCTCCATGGCGGGCACGAGAAGGTTGGTCGCGTCCGAGAATAAGTGCACCGGCCCGATGAGATCCCTGGCCGGCACACCCAGCGCCTGGACCACGACATCGACCCCATCGAGGGCGGCGGCGACATCGCCCGCATTGAGCGCGTCGCCCGTGAACCGCTCTAAACTTGGATCAGCCAGGTCGATGCCGGCTGCCGACCGCGCAAAGGCGCGCACACGGTGGCCGGCCGCCAGAGCCGCCTTCGTGGTCTCTAAGCCGATGCCCTGGCTGGCGCCTAAGACGAGAACGTGTGCCATGAGTGGTTCCTCATCACCGCGGTGTCCGACAGGACCGCATGATGGGGCGCCACGCTATGTGGTGCCTTGACCATGCCCTGTCGGTCCTGAGTGGCGTGAATGTGGGAACAGCTTTTGGTCACAGACCTTTAGCTCGCGATCGTGAGCGACCGGACTTTCGTCATGGACAAATTTCTCTACTACGCCGTCACCTTGATTGAGGCGGTCCTCGGTGTCTTTGGGATCCGGGCACTCTACGAGCAGCCGCGCTTCTCGGTAATCGAGTGCCTCGACCGCGGCGTCGAGATCCGAGCCTACGACGAACGCGTGGCCATTGAGACCGACGCCCTTGAGCAGGGAGACAGCGAGGCGTTCGGACGCCTGTTTCGCTACATCACCGGCGCGAACCGGGCTGGGGACCACATCACGATGACGGTGCCCGTGGAAGTCGAAGGCCGGCGGATCGCGATGACAGCGCCGGTCGAGCGAAGCTCGACGGGCACGATGCGCTTCTTCCTGCCCCGTAAGATTGCAGCGGCAGGTGCGCCCGAGCCAACGGAAACAGCCGTGCGGGTGGTTCTCGTTCCGGTCGAGCGAATGGCAGCGCTTGGCTTCTCGGGCAGTGCCACAGCTGAAGCCAGAGCGCGACATGAGCAAATTCTAAACGAGGTACTCGCGGCGACTTCCATGAGGGCCGACGGTCCAATCATTTTCATGGGCTATGACCCGCCGTTCTCGATCCCGTTCTTACGGCGAAACGAAGTTGCCGTTCGATTGAGGACCGATTGAGGACTAGCCATTAAGCTATGGATGAATTACACAAAACTACAATCAGCATTAATTAACGTTTTTTCAGGACTAATGACACATATTGCGTATTTATTTAGAAAAATATATCAACAATACTGAACATTTAGGAAACATAGCCAAATGACGATCGCAATGATCGTTCAGCCATTCTATCGGCGGCTTCAAGCGGCACCACCTAGATCTTTGATTGATTTGGAACTGGCCGATATTTCAATTTTGAGCATTTCATAGAGGGTTGCGGCAGCTGGCGTAAGAGAAACATTGCGATGACGCACGAGGCTGATTGTGCGGTAGATCTCGGGTTCGATCAGCATGATCTCGACCAGATCATCACGCTGCGTCGCGCCCGTCAGTGCGGCAGGCAGGATCGCGGCCCCGACCCCCGCCGACACGAGGGCAATCGCGGTCGGCGTGCTTTCGACTACGAACCGGCCGCGAGGCGGTAGGGCTGCTGCTGTGAGTTGTGCTTCGACCTGGAGCCGATTGCCGCTGGCGCCACCGAGCGTGATCAGGTCGGTAGCTCCAAGTTCGGCCCACCGAACTTCGCTCTGGTCGGCGAGGGAATGACCGCGATTGCAGATCAGGACGAACGGGTCGCTGACCAGTTGGTCCTCGACGAGGTCGGTATTGAGCTTCTGATGAATGTGGATCCCGAAATCCGCTGTGGATCGGCGCCGAAGCGTGGGTCTGACGCAATCTCGATGCAGGGCGGCTCATGGTGTGCCGATCAGCCGAGCTTCGATCAGGTCGAGTTTGGCACGGCCGAACATCTGCCGCTTCACGAGCTTCAGGCGGGTGATCTGCCCTTCGGTCTGGCC
>NZ_JAKSYJ010000050.1 GCF_022829365.1 Methylobacterium sp. J-077
CCGTGAGGCGCCCTGCCCGGTTCACGTGGGGCTGGTATAAATTTGACGCGCAAGTCCTGTTGCAGGCCTCGACGCGCCCCCTCTCCCGTGCGGGAGCGGGTTGGGTGAGGGGCCGGGTCTATCTGGATAGGTCGCACCCCGCACCCTGTCCCTCTCCCGCACGGGACAGGGGGCCCGCGCCCTTCACGAGCGGCCTTGGGGCCCACTCTCCCCATCGCACACGGAGAGCATTTGGCGCCTTCTCACTGCGCGAAATACGGGTCGGGGCGGGCCAGCATCCGCCTGAATGCCGCCCCCTCTTTTTCCGGGGCGCCCCGGATCGCGATGGCATCGGAGCCGCCTGCGTATTTCCCGGCGGTCGTGGCCGCGCTGCGGGCGGAGGGGCGGGTGCTCGGCGCCGCGCGGGCCAGCGGCGCCGCAGTTGCTCGGCCCGTG
>NZ_JAKSYJ010000054.1 GCF_022829365.1 Methylobacterium sp. J-077
TCGAGTGGTGCGCAACAAGCCTTACGCGGGCGGCTTCATCACCGAGCATTACGGCGAGCCAAATCTTGGGCGTCACGCCCTGCAGATCGAGGTCAATCGGGCTCTATACATGGACGAGGCGAGCCTCGCTGTGACGCGGGATTTTCCGGGTTTGGTGAAAGTGCTGAGCACTGTCATCGCTACGGTGGCGGCCGATCTCGGCGATCTGACGCCGCGCCGGATGGCGGCCGAATAGCGTTCGAGCCGCAGATCTTCGGGGCCGATCAACGGAGCCTGAAAAGAAAAAAGGCCACTCCCGAAGGAGCGGCCCGAAGTCTAGGGAGGAAACGCCCAAGAAGGGCTACGACACCGCGACGCCATCGCGATCTCGCAATGCACAAAATAAAGTGCGCCGCACAAGAAGCAAGGGTAAAATCGCGTCGGCCTCCGCGGTCATCGCATAGCTCGGCCGCGCCGCGCGCAAAGGGCTCAGCTCTGAGCCAGCAGCTTGGCGATTTCGGCCCTCAAGGGCCCGGCGAGGTCCGGCCGCTCCAGCGCGTAGGCCAAGTTGGCGGTGAGGAAGCCGATCTTCGAGCCGGTGTCGTAGGTTCGACCCTCGTAGTGCATGCCGAAGAAATCCTGCGTTTCCATCAGGTCGATCATTGCGTCGGTGAGCTGGATCTCGCCGCCGGCGCCCTTCTTGCCGTGCTCCAGGATCCCGAAAATCTCGGGCTGGAGGATGTAGCGGCCGGAGATGATGAAGTTCGATGGCGCGGTGCCCTGCTTCGGCTTCTCGATCATGCCGGTGATCTCGAAGGATTGGCCGTAGGTCTCGCCGACGCTGACGATGCCGTACTGGTGCGTCTCTTCGGGAGCCACCTCCTCGACGGCGATGATGTTGCCGCCGTGCCGCTCGTAGGTGGCCAGCATCTGCTGCATACAGCCGCGGCTCAGCATGTCCGGCAGCAGCACCGCGAAAGGCTCGTCGCCGACGATTTCCCGGGCGCACCATACCGCGTGGCCGAGGCCGAGGGGCGCCTGCTGGCGGGTGAAGCTGGTCTGGCCGGCCTTGGGCAGATCTCGCTTCAACTCCTCGTAGGCCGCGATCTTTCCGCGTTCCTGAAGGGTGTCTTCGAGTTCGTACGCAATATCGAAATGGTCCTCGATCACCGCCTTGCCGCGACCCGTGACGAAGATGAAGTGCTCGATGCCGGCCTCCCGCGCCTCGTCGACGACGTGCTGCACCACCGGCCGGTCCACGACCGTGAGCATTTCCTTCGGGACAGCCTTGGTGGCGGGCAGGAATCGCGTGCCCAAGCCCGCTACGGGCAGGACAGCCTTGCGGATCGGTTTCATCAAGCGACAACCTCAGAAACTGAATGGAACGGCATGGGCAATGGTTTGAGCCGTAAGATAGCCTAACACGATGCTTCGCAAGGCCTCTACCTCGATAGTATGAGCAGGAGCGCCGTAAATATACCGTCTGCGACCACCTGAAATGGCGATTATCAAGTGGAATCCCACGTGGCGCTTGAACGTGCGATGAAGCGGCGGCCGAAAGCCTTGCCCCGTCGCGGCCCGATCGGGCAAGGCTCCCGGAAGAAACCATCGCAACGGCTACGGAGCGGACGACATGGCGGTTCTGGTGACGGGCGGGGCGGGGTATATCGGCAGCCACATGGTTCTGGCGCTGCTGGATGCCGGCCACGAGGAAATCGTGGTGTTGGACGACCTCTCCACCGGCTTCGACTGGGCCGTGCCGGAGGGCGTCAAGCTCGTGGTCGGCGACGTCGCCGATCAGGCGCTCGTGACTCAGACAATCCTGCAGCACCGCATCGACGCGCTCGCGCACTTCGCCGCCCGGATCGTCGTGCCGGACTCGGTGGCCGACCCGCTCGGCTACTACCTCGCCAACACCGTCAAGACCCGCGCCCTGATCGAAGCCGCGACGCGTGCGGGCGTGCGCCACGTGATCTTCTCCTCCACCGCCGCCGTCTACGGCGAGCCCGAGATTGTGCCGGTGCCCGAGGATCTGCCACTCAACCCGATCAATCCCTACGGCCGCTCCAAGCTGATGAGCGAGTGGATGATCGCCGATGCCGCGGCGGCCCACAACTTCACCTACGTGGTGCTGCGCTACTTCAACGTCGCGGGCGCCGATCCGGCCGGACGCTCCGGGCAGTCGACCCCGGACGCCACGCATTTGATCAAGGTCGCGACCCAAGCCGCGCTGGGGCAGCGCGACCGGCTCGACGTCTACGGCACGGACTACCCGACCCCGGACGGTTCGTGCCTGCGCGACTACATCCAGGTCTCGGACCTGGCCGAGGCGCACCGGGTGGCGCTGGACCACCTGCGCGGGGGCGGCGAGAGTCTGACGCTGAACTGCGGCTACGGCCGGGGCTACTCGGTCCTGGAGGTGATCGAGGTGGTTTAGCGGATCTCCGGGCGGGACTTCGACGTGCGGCTGTGCCCGCGCCGGGCGGGCGATCCGGCGCGCATCGTGGCGGAGGCGGGGCGGATCCGGTCGCAGCTGGGTTGGCAGCCGCGCCACGACGACCTCGACGCCATCGTCGCCCAGGCGCTCGCCTGGGAGGACAGACTCAGTACGCGCAATCGGATTTAATCGACGCTAAAGCGTGATAATATAGGACTCAAGATATGAATCCTGGCAGGGGATGACTGAATGAAAGTTGCAATCGTACATTATTGGCTTGTTGGCATGCGAGGCGGTGAGAAAGTCGTCGAAGCCCTGTGCAGGATGTATCCCCAAGCCGATATTTTCACGCACGCCTATGCGCCGGACTCGATCTCGCCCGTCATCAAAGCCCATCGCATCCAGACCTCGTTCATCGGCCGGCTTCCGTTTTCCGCGACGCGCTACAAATCCTATCTGCCGCTGATGCCCATGGCCCTCGAGCAGCTCGACCTGCGCGGGTATGACCTTGTGATCAGCAGCGAATCCGGGCCGGCCAAGGGCATCATCCCGCCCTCGAATTCGACCCATATCTGCTATTGCCACTCGCCGATGCGCTACGTCTGGAACATGTTCCACGACTACCGCGAGCGCACGGGATTTCTGAACCGCCTGCTGATGCCGCCGGCCGCGCATTACATCCGGAACTGGGACGCGATCTCGGCGAGCCGGGTCCACGAGTTTGTAGCGAATTCGGCGACCGTGGCGCGCCGGATCGAGACGTATTACAGGCGCAGCGCCACCGTAATCTATCCCCCGGTCGACACCGACGCGTTCGGTCCCGTCCCCGAGCAGGAACGTGGCGATTACCACCTGATGGTCGGCGAGCTGGTCCGCTACAAGCGCCCGGAACTGGCAATCGAAGCGTTCAACCGCCTGCAGAAGCCCCTGGTTGTGATCGGCGGCGGCGAGATGCTGCGCGAGTTGCGGAGCATGGCCGGCCCGCACGTCACGATGCTTGGCCCGCAACCCTTTGCGGTGCTCAAGCATCATTATGCCCGGTGCCAGGCCCTGATCTTCCCTGGCGAGGAGGATTTCGGGATCGTGCCCGTGGAGGCTATGGCAAGCGGGCGGCCGGTGATCGCGTACGGAAAGGGCGGCGCAACGGAGACCGTTCAGGAGGGGGGGACCGGGACCTTCTTCCACGAACAATCGGTGGACGCCTTGATCGCAGCGATCGAGCGTTGCAAGGCGATCGCGCCGCGGTCCGAGGCCCTCATCGAACGGGCCTCGGAGTTCAGCACCGAGCGCTTCTCCACGGCCATGCGTCAGTTCATCGAAGGCGTCCTCGCACGGGATTACCAAGGGCACCGACCCACGCTAGCCGCTAGATAGCTTGACAGTGTGAATTGAGTTTGAACCGTTTGTTTTATGTTAAGTCCACTCTATACCTTTATGCAAAAGGTTGATCTCGATGTCTGAGTTTGTAGGTAAGGTGTACCCGATGATCCTGTGCGGAGGCACGGGGACGCGCCTGTGGCCGGCGTCGCGGGAGAGCATGCCCAAGCAGTTCGCCCGGCTGGTGGATGCCAAGACCTCGACCTTCCAGGCCAGCCTGGAGCGCGTCGCCGACGCGTCCGTGTTCGCCAAGCCGACCGTGATCGCCTCGGCCGAGGCCCGGTTCATCGTCGCCGAGCAGTGCGGCCAGCTCGGCATCGCCGCCGACATCATGCTCGAACCGCAAGGCCGCGACAGCGCCGCCGCCGTGGCCGTGGCGGCGCTGCACGCCGCCGCGATCGACCCGCAGGCCGTGGTGCTGATCATGGCCGCCGACCATGTCGTGCCCGACACGCAAGCCTTCGTCGATGCCGTCAAGGCCGCCGCCGTGGGCGCGCGCGCCGGCTACACCATGACGCTCGGCATCGAGCCGACCCGCCCGGCCTCCGATTACGGCTATATCCGGCGCGGCGCCCCGATTCCCGAGGCAGCCGGTGCCGCCCGGGTGGAAAAGTTCGTCGAGAAGCCGACCCAGGCCGGTGCCGAGGCGCTGATCACGGACGGCGCGCTGTGGAACTCCGGCTACTTCCTGTTCCGCGCCGATTTGATGCTGGCGGAGCTCGAAGCCTTCGTGCCGGAGGTGCTGGAGGCCGCCCGCGCCGCGCTGGAGGCCGCGGTGACCGACCTCGATTTCGTGCGTCTGGATGGCGATGCTTTTGCCAGGGCGCCCAAGATCTCGATCGACTACGCGGTGATGGAGCGGACGGCGCGGGCCGGGGTCCTGCCGGTTTCGTTCGCGTGGTCGGATGTCGGGACCTGGGACGCGGTCTGGCAGGTGCTGGACCACGATGCCGAGGGCAACGCGGTGCGGGGCCGGGTGTCGCTGATCGGGACGAAGAACAGCCTAGTGCACAGCCAGGGCGAGGGCCTGACCGCGGTGGTGGGTCTGGAGGATGTGGTGGTGGTCTCGACGCCGGACGCGGTGCTGGTGGCGTCGAAAGCTCGCTCGGGCGAGGTTAAGCAGCTGGTCAATGTCCTGCGGGCGTCGGGCGAGCCGGAGGCGGACGCACATCTGCGGATGTACCGGCCGTGGGGGTGGTACCAGCGGATCGACCTCGGCGAGCGCTTCCAGGTGAAGCGGATCCAGGTCGTGCCGGGGGGGCGGCTGTCGCTGCAGAAGCACTATCACCGGGCGGAGCACTGGGTGGTGGTGCGGGGCACCGCGGAGGTGACGGTGGACGAGCGGGTGGTGCTCGTTCACGAGAACGAGGCGGTGTACCTGCCGATCGGGTCGATGCACCGGCTGGCCAACCCGGGCAAGATCCCGCTGGAGTTGATCGAGGTGCAGGTCGGCTCGTACACCGGCGAGGACGACATCATCCGCATCGAGGATATCTACGGACGTTGATCAGCTCTGCGCTGGACCAGGTTAGCAAAATTCTCTTACCTCGTATTATCATGAGGAGTTTTGAGCGCATTTGCGGCGATGTGACGATGGTGCAGCTGAGGCCGCCCTTGGCGATATTCGAGCGATCGCCATGCACACGGCGGCAGCCGCTGCAGTGGATGAACAAAGTAGAGGTACGTTCGGAGTGCCAACCCTACACAAATCCGATGATTGCCAACTTTCGTTGCGTTCGGTTGTGGAACGTCGTTGGGATGTGGCACGTTGGGCGATCAATGCCTACGCTCGGAGGTTTGAGGGGTGTGCGCCGCTGGCCTATTAGATGTTTGGTCCCGGCATGTGGTGTGACGGATCGAGCCTGAAGCGTTTGGGCTCTTTCGTCCAGGTCTGGCAAATAAATTCGTAGGGGGTGAGGCCTCGCAGGGTCTTCAGCCGACGACCGTAGTTGTAGGCCTCCACGAACAGTTGCAGGTGGCGGCGCAGCTCGTCGTTGTCGGTGTAATGGTAGCGCTTGACCGTGGCGTCCTTGATGGTGCGGTTCATCCGCTCGACCTGGCCGTTCGTCCACGGGCAGCGTGGTTTGGTCAGGCGATGCTCGATCTTGCTCTGCTCGCAGGCCCATTCGAACGAATGCCAGCGGTACAGGCGCGGCCCGTCCTGGGTCGCCCAGTAGGCGGCCGCCTTCGCTTCGGCCTCCGCGTTCACCGGCTTGTTGTCGGTGAACTTAATGCCGTTGTCGGTCAGGACCGTGTGGATCGTGTAGGGCACGGCCGCGACCAGATCGCGTAGAAAGGCCGCTGCGATCCGCTGAGTTGCCTTCTCGTGAAGTTGAACGAAGGCAAATTTGCTGGTGCGGTCGATGGCAACGAACAGGTGGAGCCTGCCTTGTTCGGTGCTGACCTGTGCGATGTCGATGTGGAAGTAGCCGATCGGGTAGGCTTTGAAGCGCGAACGCTTGGGCTTGTCGCCGTCGACCTCCGGCAGTCGACTGATGCCGTGACGCTGGAGACAGCGGTGCAGACTTGAGCGGGTCAGGTGCGGAATGCTGGCCTGAAGCGCGTAGAGGCAGTCATCCAGTGGCAGCAGGGTATGCCGGCGAAAGGCAACGATGACCGCTTCGTGCTCCAGGCTCAGCACCGTGGAGTGAGGCTCCTTCGGTCCCATCCGCGCATCGGTGCTGGTCGGACGCGACCGCCACTTCTGCACGGTGGTCGGGCTGATCCCATAGTGCTTCGCGGCGGCTCTCACGCTCTCTTTACGAGCTTGGATTGCCCGACGGACCGTCTCTGTCGTTGTGGCGCTGCCGTGGAGAATCTGTCCCATAGCGCGTCCCTCCATGTGGCACCAGATGTATCACCACACGGTGGGACCAAACATCTAG
>NZ_JAKSYJ010000055.1 GCF_022829365.1 Methylobacterium sp. J-077
CTAGTGCAGTGACGCGGACGGAGGATTCACGCACACGGTGAGACGTGCGAGTCTGGGCGATGGCTCAGACGGTATGCGTACTCCTCGATGCAACCGACGCGGCACGGCTGGCTGCGATCGCCAGCGACCGCTCCCGTCCGCTCAAGCACACCCAGCGCGCCCGCATCGTCTTACTCTCGGCCGAGCGCCTGAGCGTCCAAGATGTGGCCCGGCGGGCGGGCGTCAGCCGCCCGGCCGTGTGGCGCTGGCAGCGGCGCTACGCCGAGGCGGGCGTTGAAGGTCTGCTGCGTGACAAGACGCGTCCGCCCGGGACACCACCCCATTCGACCGAGACGGTCGCCGAGGTGCTGGCGCTGACCTGCTCGGAGCCGCCGGGCGAGGTCACGCACTGGACCGGCCGGGCCGTGGCCCGCGCTGTCGGGATCTCGTTGCGCGCCGTGCAGCGGATCTGGGACGCTCACCGCCTCCAGCCGCACCGCCTGCGCACGTTCAAGCGCTCGCGCGATCCCGCCTTCGCCGCCAAGGTCGAGGATGTAGTCGGCCTGTACATGGACCCGCCCGCCCATGCGGTGGTGCTGTCCATCGATGAGAAGAGCCAGATCCAGGCGCTGGAGCGGACCCGCCCCGACCGTCCGCTCGCCTCCGGCCATCCCGCCGCCCAGACCCACGACTACACCCGTCACGGCACCACGACGCTGTTTGCCGCCCTCGACGTCCTGGCGGGTACCGTGCTCGGCCGCTGCATGCAGCGCCACCGGAACGGTGAGTTCGTCCGGTTCCTCAACGCCGTCGAGGCCACCGTCCCGCCCGGCAAGGCAATCCACGCGATCCTCGACAACGTCGCCACCCACAAGCATCCGAAGGTACGCGCCTGGCTCGCCCGGCATCGGCGCTGGACGTTCCACTTCACCCCGACCTCGGCTTCGTG
>NZ_JAKSYJ010000083.1 GCF_022829365.1 Methylobacterium sp. J-077
GGCTGCGGTCGCGGAAGGTGGCGGTGGTGCCGGTGGTGGCGTAGGGGGCCGGGATGCCGAAGACCGAGCTGTTGGAGCGGCTGCTGGCGTCGAAGGCGTGTCCGGCGTTGATGCCGAAGTAGGCGCCGGTCCAGGTGAACACCGGCACCGGGGTGAACACCGGCGGCGGCGCGGCGCGGCGGGGCAGGTCGGCGGCGGCAGCCGCGCCGGTCAGGGCGGTAAAGGCGGCCAGGGAGGCGATGAGCTTGGTCATGAGGGGTAATCCAGGGCGTGAAATCTGACGCTATGACTACCAATCCGTCGGCGAGAAAGCTGTAGTTTTACGGACACACCGCCCAGCCGCGACGCAGGACATCATAGTAAACTACCGGTAAATATATAGCGTGCTCCGATCACCATTCGGGGAATACTGGGCCGAGCGCGACAACTCTGACGCCGGGCATCGGTTGCGGCGGCACCGGCGATTGCGGAACACCTGTGGCCGATCGGCGACAGGGCTGCCGGGGTCGCCCGCAACGCCGATGTAACCGCCCGACTCGCCGCGCGTTCATGGGACACCAAGCCCTGAGGGGCGATTCGACGGAGGCCTCATGCGCGCATTCCTCACCGGCGCCGCTCTGCTGGTTCTCGCGACCGCCGGCGCGGGAGCCCAACCCTACGACGATCGGCGGCCGCCGCCGCCGTCCGGCGAGGATCTCGATCGGCCGCCGCCGCCACCGCATCGGGTCCGGCCCCCACCGCCCGATGCCGACGATGACGGAATGCCGCCGCCGGGGCGCCGGGGACCGCCGCCGCCGGATGACGACGATGATGATGATGACGGACCGCCGCCGCGGTCGGATCGTCTTTGACGCCTGCTGTTAGGCGCGCACATCCGCAATCGCTCCGCGGCAGGCGTTCGCATTCCGTACCCCTGTGACCCGGCTGCGGCAGTCGTCCGCCGGGGCCTCTGCTAGACAGGTCGGCGTCCCCGGATGCCGCTCATGTCCACTCGACCGCTCCTTCGTCGTGTTGCCCTGGTCCTGGTGCTGCTGGGCGGCCTGTTGGCTCTGGCGGACCTCGTCGCCCGCAGGGAGCTGAGGCAGGCGGCCGACGAGTCCTTCGGGCGAAGCGGCGCCATCGCCCATACGGCCGAGGCCACGGAGTAGGCGCGCGCCAGCCGACGGGCCGGGACAAAAAAGGCCACCCCCGAAGGAGCGGCCCGAAGTCTTGGGAGGAGACACCCTTGGGAAGGGCGGCAGGCCCGCGACGCCGTCGCGATCCTGCGTGGTCGACTTAAGGGCGACGAATACGGCCGACAACCACCCGGAACGTGTCGGCGCGTGCATAAGGGGGAGAGCGGTTTCCCCGCAGGTGCGCTTCCACACCACAGCTTGCACATTCTGGCTTCCACACCCCGGCTTGGCACGGCGGCCGAATCCCGACGGGATTGCCGGTGCCGGGGCGAGGATCCCGGTTCCGTTCGCGATGCCGCCCTGGCCCGGCGTCGAGCCCGCATCAGAACCAAATGCCGCGATCCGCCGTTGATGCTGGCGGCACCGATCGCGCGACGATCGGTGCCGTGCCTCGCCACGCTCACCGACTTCGAATTTCCGATGGACCGTCCGCGCCGCGTGGGCCTGCCCTGGTACGCCCCGGAGCACTACGAGGCGCTGCGCGCCGGCCTCGCCGACGGGGCGAAGCTGCCGCCGCATTACGAGACCTGGCGGATCGCCACCGAGCAGATGGAGCGCGAGGTGCAGCGCAGCGGCGTCGAGATCGTGCGCGTGCCGATCGAGCCCGATGCCTTCGCCGCCTGGTGTGCCCGCACCGGGGTCGCGGGCGACGGCCCCGGGCGAGCCCGGTACGCAGCTGAGGCCGTGGCGGCGACCGGCCCGGCCTGAGATCGGCCGCGGATCAGAGCAGGACGACCAACGCCAAGCCGGCGGTCATCAGGACGGCCCCGTGGATCTGCCGCAGGCTTGCCGGATGCACGGCGAAGCCGACCCGTCCGTGATTGTCGGGCACGATCGGGGCGGCCACGCCCACCGAGACGATGATGCCGAGGAACGACGCGGCACCGATCCTATGTCTTGATCGGCAGACGCCTGAGCACGGCCCCGGCCTCGTCTTTCACGATCAAGGTCCAGGCCTCGTCGGGATCGGCGGCGGTCAATTCATCGGCCATCTCGCGGATCACGCTCCGGGCCTCCGCCACGGCTTCCTCCGCGCTGTCGGCCTCGACGCCTTCCGCGTCACGGATCGATTCCTTGCCGTTCTCGATGTCGAAGTAGAAGCGTTCAGGCACCGGGCACGTCCCCCTGATCGACGCCCTCCCGGGAGGGTTGATGAATTCGGCTACGTAGTGCGAACCGACGCAGCAGCATTCAAAAACAACGATAAACCTTAAAATATCTCAAACCTGAATTGGATGGGCGAGTTGCAATTATGTCGAGATTTTGGCGAGACGATCCATTAAAGCTATTGGCGATCGCCTTCCGAACCAAGGCCTTAAGGCCCGCTGAGGTGGCGCTCCTTGCTTGGGGCACTTGCCATGTCGACGTGTGACAAACCGGACTCCGGACAGAGAACCGAAGCGGCATCAGACAGTAGAGACAAGCTTCGTAACCACATTCGACGCATACTTCTGTGTATCAAGACCCAATCCGGGCAGAACAAACCGGCGCCGTGAACGGGGTGCCGCGAGGCGTCATCCGGCGAACGACTTTGGCCGGATGACACAGAGACCGGGTCGGTCCGCCCCGCGGCGGCGCGTGAACGCGGTCATACCGCGACGCTTTGCGGCACAACGTCCTTTCGGTCGGCGGCCAGCTGTGGCGCGCCTGCGCTGGCGCGGATCGCTGCCGGACGGCATCGTCGCCGCATGGTGAAGCCCGGAACCCCGACCTGCGAAGTCTCCGTCGAGGGGGCCTGGGTGGCCATGACGGTCGACGAGGCGCAGGCCCGCCATCGCGATGCCCTCAAGCGCTGCCCGGCCTGCTTCGGACGGCTGATGATCCAGGGCGGCTACACGGCGGTGCGGCGCGCGTCGCTGTCGCATTTTCGCGTGCACGATGGCTGCCCGCTGATCCCGCGGCACTACAAAGGCGAGCCGAAACGCCACCCGGCGGCGATCGATTAGGGCGTGCTGTTCCGTGAACCCGCGGACCGGCCGCGACACAGCATGAAAGTCCTGGGCTTCCAAAGGGCTCGGCCCTTCGGCGGGGTTCAGGGGCGAAGGCCTCGAGCGCCGGAGCGACGCTCTATCCTGCACCCGCACAGGGTCGAAGACTTTTCGAAATCCTGACTCAGCGCTGGACCGCCTCGATGTCGTCCTCGAAGATCGAATCGGGCTGGCAGGCGTGCCAGTCCTTTTTCTCGTCTGTCTGGCCCTTGCGCCCCCAGCAATAGCCGGCCTGGGCCAGACGCCCGCTCAAGCGGTCGCGGAGCCGGCACTGCTCCCGGATGACAGCCGGATCGCCCGAGCCCTCGCAGCCGAGCGCGGCCTTCTCCTCCGCGGCCAGCAGTTCGGGAATGGTCGGCGGATTCTGCTGCGCCCTCGCCCCACCGGCGGCGGCGACGAGGGCTAGGGCGGCGAGGGCGATGCGCATCCGGGCAGGATAGAGGCAGGAGCGGGCGTGTCGAGGCGGCGAGCGCGCTATCGCCCGCGCAGGAAGAAGAACCAGATCAGGATCAGGACGGGGATCGGTACCCCGATCAGCCACAGCAATCCACCCGTCAGCATCGCGTTCTCCTGGAGCGTATGAAGGCCAACCCCGCGCAAGTGAGGGTGTTCCGCGAGCGCGTTCCGGGGGCGCCGGCCGTCGCGGGCAGCGATCGGCGAGGCCCCTGCGGGTGTCCCGCCGTCAGAAGGCGGCGACGAGGGCCACGCCGACGACCATCAGGACACCGCCGAGGATCCGCCACAGGCTGGCGGCGTGGCGCTCGAAACCGACCCAGCCGAAATGGTCGAGCACGATCGAGGTGACCACGCCCGAGGTGACGAGCAGGCCGAGGAACGGCGCCGCCCCGATCTGACGCGCCACGACGAACTGCGCCAGGATGATGCCGCCGCCCAGGATCCCGCCGAACCACGCCCACCAGGGCATCGCCAGCGCCTGCGCCGCCGTCGGCCAGGCGAGCTTGCCGGAGAGGAGGCCGACCACGAGGATGCAGGTGGCGGTCCCGGCCGCCACCACGAGGCCGGCGGTCAGCGATTCGGCCAAGCCCTTCGAGAGCGCCCCGTTCTGCCCCGCCTGGACGGCGTTGGCGACGCCGGCCAGGAGCACGAAGCCGTAGAGGTACCACATGGCGGGGATCTCGATCTGTAACACCGGGTCGATGGGGCGGTCGGGACGGGGACGTCACACGACCGTCAGGGGGGTTCGCGTCCCGCTGCGACGACCTGCGCGCGTGCGCAATCACCTTCGGGGACGAGGCTCCAAAGGGCGTCAGGCTTTCGGCGCGGCGGCGTCCATGCGTTCGGCCAATTCCTGAACAACCTCCTGAACCAGGGGCGGCCAGGGCACGTCGTTGTCCTGAAGCAGCCGGGCGGCGCTCACCAGCGCAGTGAGCTGTTCGCTCGAGATCGAGCGTCCCATGATCTGCGAGGCCAGCATCTGCTCCGCCAGCGCCGAGGCGAGGCGCAGAACCTCCGGCATCCTGGCCGCCTTGGGATCCGTCTCCACGTCGATTCCGGGGTCCATGTCGGTCATGTCAGGTCCCCCGGCTCCCGGACGCGCGCCGCCGAGAGGGATACCGCTCGGCAGCTTGGGTGTTCCACGACCGACGCAGGGTCACGGCCAATTACAATCACTCCGCACGCGGGTCGAAAGCAAATCTCGCAGAATACCCGACGATCTTGGGTCGAAAACCAGTGATCGACCGATCGTCGAAGCGGCCGACGTGTCGGCCCTCCACCACACTTCTGCCGAGGGCCTTATGCCGGACCTGCCGGCCCCGGGCCGACGATTGGCCTGTCGAGGGACCCGGACAGGCGGGCGGCCGAACTCGGTTCCGGTCGGCGATCGGGGCCGCGATCCGATCCGCCGCCCGATCCTGGCCGCCCCGGTCTCGTGAAGTCCGGGGCGCGCTACTTCGTGATCCGCACCGAGACGGGATCGCTCCCGG
This sequence comes from Methylobacterium sp. J-077, assembly GCF_022829365.1. Classification (GTDB taxonomy): domain Bacteria; phylum Pseudomonadota; class Alphaproteobacteria; order Rhizobiales; family Beijerinckiaceae; genus Methylobacterium. The sequence continues at coordinate 5,110 of NZ_JAKSYJ010000083.1, forward strand.
GAAAGCTCTCCTCCAGAGCCTCGTCGAGCCGCTCCTCCATCCGGTCCGGCTGGTTCTCCGCGAGACCCCGATCCGACGCCGCCGCAGGGGCGCCGGCCGGGATCGCCACGGAACGCCGACGCGCCGATGCCGACCGGAACACGTCGTAGACAAGCAGGCCGAGCCCAGCCGCGATCAGCAGGGTCGGCACCGGGTTCACGCGCAGATCGGCGACGAAGCGCTCGACCACCTCGCCGGCGGCCTGCCCCGACCGTTTGAGGTCGGCCAGATCCCGGGGCATGCCGGGACCCTGGAAGCGGGATTGCAGATCGCCCAGCGTGCGATCCAGGCGCCCGCGGCTCGCCTCCACGTCCTGTTCGAGTTCATCCGCCGCGTTGCTCATGGTGTCCTGCCTTCCGTCGGAGCATCATTCGGCAGGACGTCGACCGGAACCAGGGCCCGGGAGCGCGGGACCGGCCGGATCCCGGGCGCGGTGATCAGCCGGTAGAGCGCGAAGCCCGCCAGCATGGCGGCGGCCGCCGTCAGGGCCGGCCGGCGCCGGGCCGCGGCCCGGACCTCGTCGTACATCTCGCCGAAGGAGCGGCGGGATATGTCCTCGGCCAGACCATCGACGCCGAGCGCGGCCTGATCGAAGAACGCCTTCAACTGCGGCAGCCCGTCGAAGCCGGCGCCCGTCTCTCGGATGGCGTCGCCGACATCCGAGACCACCCGCGCCGCGTCGGCCCTGCGCTTGCCGGTGTAGCCGTGCGCCTGCTCGCGCAGGGCTTCGGTGAAGCCCCGAGCCTCGCTCCGGTCCGGGCCGGACGCGGTCGGGCCTCGATCCTGGGCACCGTTCCGCATCAGGCTGTTCCTCCCGGGCCGCTCCCGTCTGGAGGAACTGGAGGCGCCGCATCCAGTTCCGCAGCCCGCCGAGGGGGGCGGAGCCTGCGGTGTCGCGGAAGGCGCTGCCGGCACCCGGCCGGCTGCGCCAATTCCAGCATAGCGCGCGCCCGGTTTCAACAAAGCACCGCGGGCCGGACTTGATTTTAACGCTCCGTTAACCAATGCAGACAGTTTAGTCGGATCCAAGGTCTACCGGCAGGGAGAGGACGCCCCGTGAGCGAGCTGCAGCGGCTTCTGAACGATCCGCGCTTCCGCAGCGCCGACAAGTCGAAGCGCGAGCCGAGTGCCGCCCCCGAGGTCAATCTCGGCAACGTCCTGCGCGTCGTCTCGTCGCTGAACGAGCAGGCCCCACTGCCGACGCCGCAATCGTCGCCGCAGGATTGGGATGCGCTGATCCACCGGGTCCAGGCGGCGGCCCGCCAGGCGCGCGAGATCGAGGCGCAGGCCCGCGAGCGCGAGGAGCGCATCGAGCACGTACTGGAGCGGGTCCGCGACGACATCACCGCCTCGAACGAGCGCGCGCGGATCGCCGAAGTCCAGGCGCGGGACGCGCAGGTCCGCGCCGAGGCACAGGTCCTGGCCGCCGAAGAGCGCGCGAAGGCTGCCGAGGCCCGCGCCCGGGCGGCGGAGGATCGCGCGCGTCACGCCGAAGAGTGGCTGGCCCGGGTCCAGGACGCGATCATGTCCGAGTTCTCGGACCTGACCGACCAGGCTGCGGCATGAGCGGTTCGGCCCGGGCGACGGCGGCGCCGCCGGAGAGCGACCCGGTGGACCGGGTGGTCGCGCTGTTCTCCGGGGCCGACGGCACCGCGCCTGCCGCTGCCGAGGACGAGGATTGGTCGGCCTCCCTGCTGGCGGTCCGGGGCGTCGCGGCCCGGGTTCGCGAGATGCAGAAGCGCGCGCGGGACTCGGTCCGGGAGGCGCAGCGCACGGTGCGCGAGGCGGACGCGACGGCGCGGGCGGCCGAGGACTGGGCCCGCCATGCCGAGGCGACGATGCGCGAGGCGGTCGCCCGGGCGGAGCGCGCCGAGGAGCAGGTCCGCCTGGCAGCCGAGCGGGCCGACCGGGCGGAAGCCCGCGCCACCGAGGCCCATATGTGGCTGCGGCGCATGCACGAATGCATGGTGAGCGAGTTCGGCACGCTCGCCGAGCCGGGCCGGCTCTGACGCCGGCCGACCGCCTTCACGCGGCGGCCGGGGCAGCCACCACGTCGACCGCGTGCTGCGCCCAGGCATAGGGCTCGATATGGCCGTGATACACGGCGATCTCGAGCTGCAGGACCCGGACGCACTCCTCGGACAGCTCCGTCAGGATGTCGAAGCCGTCCTCGTCGATCGCGGACCGGACCGATACAAACGGGCGATCTTCTTCGTAGGTGACCAGCACTTCCTGCTCGGCATAGGGATCGAGCGGGTTAATACAATAATGGGCCGGCATCTGCCTTCGCTCCTGAGATGATGTCACGCAGGATGCCTCTAGATCCCGGTTGTAACAGCCCGATGAAGACTGCCGATCACCACGGCCGGGCGCACGTCACGGCGCAGGCCGAGCGCCACCGTCGCGCTCGGGGCCGACAGCCGCGGGGACGCCTGGGCAGGGGAGCGAAAACTCCGCCCGGAGGGCCGAGAGCGCCGCGCGGATCGCCATCCGCACCGATCGCGGCGCGTTCCGGGCCTGGGCGCGCAGTTGAAGCTGCTGCAACTCGTGCCGGAGGACCCGCCGCCCGGGATCGCCGGGCAGGCCATAATCCGCGGTGAGCAGGCTCAACAGCTGACGGCCGAACGGGTCCGCGAGAAGGGTCGCCATGAAGCCATCTCAACGCAGTACAGGAATCTACCAATAGCTCTCTGTGCTATATCGATCGGTATAAACCGCTGATTGGCGAGTCCATAGCACGGATGCTAGACGAAGATTACTGACTTGCGTAACCCCCGCGCAGGCCAGTACCGGCGGGGCGGGAGGGGGAGCTTTGCTCGCCCGCCTCGCCGGTACCTCCAGCGCGACCGAGCCGGTCCATGACGGGCCCCCGCCTCCAGGGCCGGCGAAGATCTGCGCCGACGCGGCGTCGGGCCGATTGTCGCCGCCGCCGCAAAACGATCGATCCGCCCCAAAACGACCAATCATCTTAAGGTCAAAACAATAATTCTCGGCAATTATTGCTGCATCCGGGCCATTCGACGCTGTCCAGCGAGCAGACTGCCGTGACCCTCAGCCTCGTCCTCAGTATCACCGCCCCGCTGCTGACCGGCGTCGGCGCCCTGCTCTGGGCCGGATTCGTCGCCCCGGCCCTCGACGAAGTGCCGGACGCGACGTCGCGCCGCGACCTGCGCACCTGGTGAGCACCCACCACCGGGAGTCGAAGGCCCGCTCAGGGCATGCGGCGGATCCCGGCGATGCTCTCCGGCGAGAGATCCGCCGCGAGGCTCCGGTGCGGCGGGCTATCGGCGGCCCGCACCCGGATGGGCGAAGGCCGGTGATCGCCCGGGGCGGTCGCCGCCTCCCGCTTCGGCCAATCCTCCGCCCTCGAAGCCCGGGCGGGCTTCTGATCGCCGCAGCCGTCGCAGACCGAGACGAGCCAGGATTGCCAGAGGCCGTCGGTCTTCTCCTGCGCCGAGCGCGCCTGCTCGCGATGCGCGGAGGCCAGCGGGAGGGTGTCGAGGTCGGATTGCGGCCTGGGCGTGGCCAAGGTCCGGAGCTCGTCGAGCGTCACGTCGCTCTTGGGCGTGGCCTGGGCGGCCGAGGCGGTGGCGCCCGGCAGGGAGCCGGTGGTGCCGGGGTCGGGCCGGCAGCCGATGCAGATCCGGGTGCTGATCGCGTCGTTCGCGACCTGGCGCGGCGACCGGCGCTCGATCGGCCGGATCGCAGTCGAACCGGTCGCGGTCGGGCTGGCGGCCCGGCTCGGCGGCTTGGTCCGTCCGACCGCCGTGGTGTTCGGCGCGGTCTCGGTGGAGAGCGGGACGCCGCCGGTGCCGGTGACGTCCGGCTGCGCGCAGGCCAGTCCCGCGGAAAGGGTACAGAGCACGAGGCCAAATACAGGAGTCCGGAGCACGATCATGGCCACCTCCATCATCGATCAATCGCGTAGCCTGCATCGGGTTCAGTAATACTTCCGGCGTATTGGGAAGATCATCCCTCCGAGTCGGCGCCCCGGCGGCGGGCGCGCCGCGACCCGGGTGCCGCCGGCCGCCCCGGCGCGTTATCACCTCCCCAGAAGCCCTCCCGGGGAGGGCCGAGACGCGGAGGCATCCATGGATCTGGGTTTGAGCGGGCGCCGGGCACTGGTCTGCGCGGCCAGCAAGGGGCTCGGCCGGGGCTGCGCCCTGGCGCTGGCCCGCGAGGGCGTCGCCGTGACGATCACGGCCCGCACGCTGGAGACCCTGGAGGCGACCGCCGACGCCATCCGCCGGGAGACCGGCGCCGCCGTGACCGTGGTGGCCGGCGACATCGCCACCGAAGCCGGCCGGGAAGCCGCGCTCGCCGCTTGTCCCGAGCCCGACATCCTGGTCACCAATGCCGGCGGTCCGCCCCCGGGGGATTTTCGCGACTGGGACCGCGACGCCTGGATCCGGGCGCTGGACGCCAACATGCTGGCGCCGATCGCGCTGATCAAGGCGACGGTCGACGGCATGATCGGGCGCACCTTCGGCCGGATCGTCAACATCACCTCCGGGGCCGTGAAGGCGCCGATCCCGCATCTCGGCCTGTCCAACGGCGCCCGCTCAGGGCTGACCGGCTTCGTGGCCGGGGTGGCCCGCCAGACGGTGCGGCACAACGTGACGATCAACAGCCTCCTGCCGGGCCCGTTCGACACCGACCGGATCCGCAGCAACGCCGCCGCCGGAGCCGCCAAGGCCGGCACCACCGTGGAGGCGTTCCTCGAAGCCCGGGCGCGCGACAACCCGGCGGGCCGGTTCGGCCGCCCGGACGAGTTCGGCGCCGCCTGCGCGTTCCTGTGCAGCCGGCACGCCGGGTTCATCACCGGGCAGAACCTGCTGATGGACGGCGGGGCCTATCCCGGGACTTTTTGAAGGCCGATCCGGCCGGATCATCCCATCCATCCCCCCTCATCCTGAGGTGGCGGCGCGAAGCGTTGCCCTCGAAGGAGCCCTCCAGCCAGCCGCACGATCCCTGGAGCCCTCCTTCGAGGCCTCCGCTCCGCTTCGGCACCTCAGGATGAGGGGGATGGTTTGGGGAGGCGGGTCTCACCGGCATCCGGTCACACGTCATCGGCCCCGCGCGGAAAACCGCCGGGAGCACGGCTAAAAAAACCCAGTCGCAACCGGGGTGACGCGGGACGCCGCGAAGCCCGAACGCAACGTTGCACAAAGAGCCGGCTTCCCGGCGTCCCGCGGACCGGAGGCGCCGCCGCCGAGAGGACGGCCGGGCCACCGCATCCGTCTTTTCGTCCGGTGTCCGTCACGCGGGAGCCCGCCTGCGCTAAGTTCCAGTCCCGAGGTGCTCATCGCCCCTCAGCGCTTCCGAGCGAGCCTTCGTCGCACGCCCCCTCGTAGTAGAGGGCGCCGCAGAACCGCCGCACCGCCCAGGACAGGGTCGCCTTTCGGCATCTGAACGGCCATTGGCATTTCCTCCGCCGGCCGCCGCCCAGCCCGAGCCGGGGGGTGTCGTGCTCCCGCGCCCGGGCCTGCCGCAGCCGACGGCAGACGCAGGCACCGGCCCACCGCCGCCCGCCCGGCGGCTGACCGGACCGGCGCCCCGAGACGTCTCACGACGCGTCGCGGCGGGCGAGAGACCATGAGCACAAAATAGGAACATTGTCAAGTTCTGGCTGAGCCAGGGGAGGGGGCTCCCAAAGGGCGAGCCCTTTGGCGGGGTTCGGGGCGGAGCCCCGAGATACCAGGGCTCCGCCCTGGACCCGCACAAGGTCCCGGACCTTGTGAATCCAGGATGCCATAGATCGGCGGCCCCGACGCATTGCCGGGCAGCGGGCCCTGGTGCACCCTGTCGGCGATCTCGCTCACCGAGCCAGGAGCCGTCGCATGATCGCCGCCGCCCGTTCCAGTTCCCCGGACCTCGATGCCGACCCGACCGCGACCCAGGCGATGCGTGTCGATCTGGCGGCCGCCTACCGGCTGATCCACCGGCTCGGCCTCGACGACAGTATCTACACCCACATCTCGGCGCGGCTGCCGGGTGAGGGCCATCGGTTCCTGATCAATCCCTACGGCATGCGCTTCGAGGAGGTGACGCCGCAAAACCTCGTCACCGTGGATATCGACGGGCGCGTGCTCGAGGATCCGATGGGGCTCGGTATCAACCCGGCCGGCTTCACGATCCACAGCGCCATCCACGCCGCGCGCCACGACGCGATCTGCGTGCTGCACACCCACACGGTCGCGGGGGTCGCGGTCTCGTGCCAGGAGGAGGGGCTGCTCGCCCTGAACCAATGGTCGATGCAGTTCGCCGGCCGGCTCGCCTATCACGCCTATGAGGGGATCGCCCTCGACCTGGACGAGCGGGCGCGGCTGGTGGCCGATCTCGGCGACAAGCCCGTCATGGTGTTGCGCAACCACGGCCTGCTGACCTGCGGCCGCTCGGTCGGCGAGGCGTTCAAGCTGATGCACAACCTGGAGCGCTCGTGCCGAGCGCAGTTGGCGATCCTGGCCGCCGGCGCGCCGATCACCCGCCCCTCCGCCGCCATCGCGGCCAAGACCGCCGGGCAATACGCAGCCGGCTACGATCGCATCGCCGTCCAGGGCGCCCCCGACAACGAGTGGGCGGCATTCAAGCGGATGCTGGCCCGCACCGATCCGGATTTCGCGCAGTGAGAAGGCGACAAATGATCTACGTGTTCGTCGTGAAGCGTAGGGCCCAAGGCCGCTCGTGAAGAGCGCGGGTCCCCTCTCCCGTGCGGGAGAGGGACAGGGTGAGGGGTGCGACCTATCCAGATAGACCCGGCCCCTCACCCAACCCGCTCCCGCACGGGAGAGGGGGCGCGTCGAGGCCTGCAACAGGACTTGCGCGTCAAATTTATACCAGCCCCACGTGAACCGGGCAGGGCGCCTCACGGCTCCGGCCAGGCGGCGCTCGACCGGTAGGAGCGCTTCAGGAAGTCGATGAAGGCCCGGGTCTTGGCCGGGACGAAGGCCCGGCTCGGATAGACCGCGTAGATCCCCGCCTGGGCCGCCGCCGTGTAGGCGGGCAGCACCACCTCCAGCAGGCCGCTGCGCAGTTCCGCGTGGACGTCCCAGGTCGAGCGCAGGGCGATGCCGAGACCGCCGATCACCGCCTCGCGCACCACCTCGTTGGAATGGGTCCGCAAGGGCCCGGCGGCGTTCACCGTGCAGGGCCCGTCCGGCCCAACCAGGCGCCAGGGATTCTGGTTCTCGGTGGCCAGGCAGACATGGCCGCGCAGATCGTCCGGACCGGACGGGCGCCCGGCCGCGTCGAGATAGCTGGGCCGTGCGCAGAGGACCCGCCGCACCGGTGCGAGGCGCACGGCGGTCAGCCCGGAACTCTCAAGGGTGCCGACCCGGATCGCGAGATCGTAGCCGCGCTCGACGATCGGCTCGAAATCGTCGCTGAGCTCCAGGTTCAGGACGAGATCGGGATGGAGCGCGAAGAAGGCCCGCAGGTGCGGGACGATGTGCAGCCGCCCGAACGAGCTGGGCGCCGTCACCCGCAGGGTTCCCCGCGCCCGGGAGGCCCGCTGCGACACCAGGGTCTCGGCCTCCGCGATGGCGTCGACGATCGGGGCGATCCGCTGGAAGAACTCTTGGCCGACATCGGTCGGGGCGACCCGCCGTGTGGTCCGGTGCAGCAGCCGCACCGCCAGCCGTTCCTCCAGCCGCTTCAGCCGCTTCGAGACCACCGCCACGGACAGGCCGAGCTCCGACCCGGCCTGGGTCAAGCTGCCGGCCCGGACCACCCGGGCGAAGATCTCCAAATCGCTATGATCGTGCATTCTCAACGCCGCGGAAAGAATCAAATCCCTTTTGGCGCCTTTTTCGCGGGAGCCAAGGGTTCTATCGCTGTCTTCTCAAAGATTCTTCACGCGCCGCTCAAGTTTTTCTGAACCCGCGTGCGCCAGCCCAGGGGATCGCCATGTCGGGCCTCATCGTCGCCGAAGACCTCCGCCGCTTCCTGTCCGAGGAGGCGCTGCCCGGGACGGGCGTGTCCGCGGATACCTTCTGGTCGGGCTTCGCGGCGATCCTGCGGGATCTCGCGCCGCGCAACCAAGCCCTGCTCGAGCGGCGCGACGGGCTCCAGGCCGACATCGATGCCTGGCATCGCGACCACCGGGGCCAGCCGCACGATCCGGCCGCCTACGCGGCGTATCTGGCGCGGATCGGCTACCTGCAGCCGGAGCCCGAGACCGTGCGGGTCACCACCGCGGACGTGGACGCGGAGATCGCGCAGATCGCCGGCCCGCAGCTCGTGGTGCCGATCTCGAACGCCCGCTACGCCCTCAACGCCGCCAATGCCCGCTGGGGCAGCCTCTACGACGCGCTCTACGGCACCGACGCAATCCCGCAGGACGGCGAGCTGGCCCCGGGCCAGGCCTTCAACCCGGCCCGCGGCGCCGCCGTGGTCGCCCGGACCAAGGCGTTCCTGGACGCGGCCGTGCCCCTGGCCGGGGGGATCTGGGCCGAGGCCGCGGGCTTTGCCGTGACTGCGGGCGCGCTCGCCGTCGATCTCGGCGGCGGCCGCAGCGCCGCCCTGCGGGACGGCGCCGCGCTGGCCGGCTACACCGGCGCCGCTCAGGCGCCGGATACCATCCTGCTGCGCCACCACGGCCTGCATATCGAGATCCGGATCGACCGGACCAGCCCGATCGGCTGTACCGATCCGGCCGGCATCGCCGACGTGGTGCTCGAGTCCGCCCTCTCGACCATCATGGACATGGAGGATTCGGTCGCCGCCGTGGACACCGCCGACAAGGTCGCGGTCTACCGGAGCTGGCTCGGCCTGATGCGCGGCGACCTCGTCGCCCGCCTGCCCAAGGGCGGCCGGACCGTCGAGCGCCGGCTCGCCGAGGACCGGGTCTACACGGCCCCCGACGGCGGCAGCCTGACCCTGCCGGGCCGGTCGCTGATGCTGGTGCGCCATGTCGGGCACCACATGCTCACCGACGCCGTGACCCTGGACGGGGCCGAGATCCCCGAGACGATGCTCGACGCGGCAGTGACCGCGCTGATCGCGCTCCACGACCTCAAGGGCGCCCGGCGCAACAGCCGGGCGGGCTCGGTCTACATGGTCAAGCCGAAGCTGCACGGCCCCGACGAGGTGGCGTTCGCGGTGGAGCTGTTCGGCCGGGTCGAGGCCCTGCTCGGGCTGGCGCCCCGGACCCTGAAGATCGGCGTGATGGACGAGGAGCGGCGTACCAGCGCGAACCTCCGGGCCGCGATCGCCGCCGCGTCCGACCGCCTGTTCTTCATCAACACCGGCTTCCTCGACCGGACCGGCGACGAGATCCACACCGTGATGGAGGCCGGCCCGGTGGTCCGCAAGGATGCCATGAAGGCCACCGCCTGGATCCGGGCCTACGAGGACGGCAACGTCGATGCCGGCCTGGCCTGCGGGCTGCCGGGGCACGCGCAGATCGGCAAGGGCATGTGGGCCGCCCCCGACCGGATGACCGCGATGCTGGAGGCCAAGGGCGCCCATCCGGAGGCCGGCGCCAACACCGCCTGGGTCCCGTCCCCCACCGCGGCGACGCTCCACGCGCTCCACTACCACCGGACCGACGTGCGCGCCCGCCAGGCGGAGCTCCGCGGCCGGGCGCCCGCGACCCGGGCCGCCATGCTGACGCTGCCGCTCGCCCCGGGGCCGTTCTCGCCCGAGGCCGTCCGGGAGGAGCTCGACAACAATTGCCAGGGCATCCTCGGCTACGTGGTCCGCTGGATCGACCAGGGAATCGGCTGCTCGAAGGTGCCCGACATCCACGATGTCGGGCTGATGGAGGACCGCGCCACCCTGCGCATCTCCAGCCAGCACATCGCCAACTGGCTCCGCCACGGGATCGTCGACCGCGCCCAGGTCGTTGAGACCCTGCGCCGGATGGCCGGCATCGTCGATCGCCAGAACGCCGGCGATCCGGCCTACCGGCCGATGGGCCCGAATTTCGACGGGCCGGCCTTCCGGGCCGCGGAGGCCCTGGTCTTCGAGGGCGCGGCCCAGCCGAACGGCTACACCGAGTTCGTCCTGCACCGCTTCCGCCGGGAGGCGAAGCGCCGGGGCGCATAAGGCGGCCCGCTCCGGTGCCGGGTGACCGCGCGTCACCCGGCGGCCTCCAGCGTCAGCGGCGCTTGCGCGTCATGACGTAGACCAAGAGGTTGGCGACCGCGCGGTAGAATTCCGCCGGGATCGCCTGATTGATCTCGACATTGTCGTACATCGCCCGGGCCAGGGTCTTGTCGACCACGATCTCGATCCGGTGCTTCTCGGCGATCTCGCGGATGCGCAGGGCGAGCAGATCCTTCCCCTTGGCGAGCACCATGGGGGCGTCGTTCTCCGCCTGATCGTAGCGCAGCGCGATTGCCTAGTATGGGTCTAGTGTCTCGTCCTACATGCTGACCCAACGATAAGCCGACCACTCTCTCACAATCGAAAAACCATTTCATCACAGCGCCTTAGGCTGGCATAGGCTATCATAGTCGGCGATCACGGGGAAGACGAAATTTGAAGCGTTTTTCGGGGTCAGTGTGACAGATTGTGACCAGATCGCGAGGACAGGACGTACCTTGCGAAGGCTGATCCCCCATTCCCTAAACGGCAGGGCGGGCACTGAACCGCTTACAGGAGTGAGCATCGCCGACGATCCACAGCCGAGCCGAAGCCTTAGGGGATCGTCGGTTGGTGCTGCTGTTACGATCGGTCGCCACCAAGAAGGGGGTCGCTAGACCGTCAAGCTAGATAGCGGCGTCGATCAGAACCACGGCTGGCGTCATATCTGGAAAACACGCAAGCTTGGAGCACTGGAAGAGGAACGATTACGCGACGCCTCCACGGGACGCCGGGTCGCATCAGTAGGCCGGAAACATGAAACACCGAGGCTGATGATGCTGGCCGACGCTATAAATTGGCTCCTACGCGACTGAGCCAACGTCACACCAGCCCTATTTTCGTTAAAGCAAATGCCGACCTGGTCGCCGAGAGCGTCGTCGCTTTACAACCCTGATTCGGTATGTTCACCTTGGGTTGAAATCCGGGCAACCCACTTGTCGAAGGTGGACGCAATTGAAGAGAACGATAGTGGCGAGCTCACCTGGTCGTAATCTTGAAGATAGCCTTGTACATCTCGGTCTATCACAGACAACAGTGCGTCTATTTGGGACACGACGTGATCATTCCAATCATCGCATGGCTGAATTAAACCGCGAACTCGATCTATCGACCTCCATTGCTAATTATCCAGGACTTAGCATTTTCGCGACCGGATCTTACGCACGAGGCGAAGCAAGCATTCACTCCGATGTAGATCTGTTCTTCATTAATGACTGTTTATCTGGCGAGGTTGTCAATCCAAACCTGAGACAAATAAAAGTAATGTCAGACGTAATAAAGGCCACGGAAGGAAAGCTTGGATTTCCGGCACCGTCAAACGACGGCGAATTCCTGAAAGTTATGACAGTTGCGGAAATTTTAAAAGATCTTGGCGGAAGAGAAGACGACTACAAAAATCACTTCACCGCAAGGATGCTTTTGTTGCTCGAAAGTAGCCCTGTTATGGGTGAAGATGCATATAGGTCCGTCATTGATACGGTCATTGGATCATATCTCAGGGACTATGAAGATCACGTGAAGGACTTTCGTCCGACGTTTATTGTAAACGATATCATTCGCTTTTGGAAAACATTGTGCCTGAATTATGAACACAAGCGCAACCAGGAAGAAGATGCGCGAAAGATTAAGCAGAAAATTCGAAATTTTAAACTTGGCTACAGTCGTCTCATGACCTGCTTCGCAACAGTAGGGCTCCTGTCTAGCTATAAACAAATCACAAAAGAGGATTTAGTCAGTATCTGTCGGATGCCTCCCATCGAACGCCTACTGCTTCTTGCAGAGAGACAACCGCTCGTCAAAGGACACCTTATTCAGGCACTACAGCAGTATCACTGGTTTTTAGAAAAAACCGAAAATACGACGACAGATCTGGAAAGCTATTTCTCCGATAGAAACAACAGAACAGAAGCGTTCACACACGCCAGCAAGTTTGGAGACGCCATTTACCACGTGGTCTATACATCCGCCACACAATCCGAGACGTTACGGTATCTTGTGGTATGAAACGGCATTTCTACGGCATACATCTACAGAGCGGGAAACTTTCCGCTGCGTTTGATGTCATAAGGTATTTGTCCGAGCCCGACAGCATTCGTTTTTCACACATAACGCTGCGTGGGCCTTACAATCAGCTGTTGTCTAGCTACACCCTAAGTGAACTAAACCACCATAAGGCTCGCGAATGGTGCGTTCGACTCGATGGCGCCGGCGCTTTCATTGGAGGAAAACAAAACACAGTCATTATAAGAGTTGATTTACTTGATCTAAGCGATTTATTCTTCAAGCCTGACTTTCGCGAAGGCACCCCACATCTAACATTGTATGACGGACCAGAGCAAGCTTATGCCAATTCACTACTCCGGCTACTCTATCGGTTCGATTTAACTGAAATTGTTTTTGTCAGTCAATTACAGAAAATCAGCCCGAAAGCACCAACTTCCGGATCCTTCGCAATCATATACAATGATTTCTATGATACATTCCATAAGTATCTTGCCTGCGAGCCTTCTACAGAGTTCGTGAGATCGCTTGATACGGATCGCAAACTCAAAACGATCGAAATGATCTTAAAGCAAAACTTCAAGGAGTTATACGACAGGCTTAATACCTATCCACCCTCCGACCAACAGCTGACGCTACCATTCAGAAATGACGAGGAATGATCTGCAATTCTCTGCCCTTCCATACCATGAATGATATTTTATATTCCCGCCCTGATGTGATATAACAATCATATCGGAGGCACCATGGCGAAGGATGATATTCGGCACGTTGGACATGCTGTTTTTGGATCACACAGCTTACCTAAAGCGCAACGACCAGTCCGAACATCCGTCAGTCATCCCCTGCAGATCGCAACAGTTACTGCAGGGGAAAACGGTGGCGCTATCGGCATTACTTTCTGTCCGGGCAAGAAGGGGCCATCCGTCTTTGGTGCCCCTTGGGATCGTGACCTGTCGGCAGACGTAGAGGCCATTCGGGCTTGGGGCGCATCATCCGTTCTCACCCTGCTTGAGTCCCACGAGTTTGACCTTCTGGCCGTGAAAGGCTTGCCGGATGCGGTCAGGGATGCCGGAATGGTTTGGCATCATGCCGCGATCCCCGATGTCAGCGTTCCAGGGCTGGCGTTCAAAACTGCATGGCGGTCAATTGGGCCTCGCATCGCAGAACAGTTACGCGAAGGTGGGGCCGTGGTGGTTCATTGCCGGGGCGGTCTCGGACGCGCCGGTATGGTGGCTGCCATGCTCTTGGTGATGATGGGCGAAGATCCGAGACGAGCAATCGAACGGGTGAGAGCGGTAAGGCCGGGAGCCATCGAGACCCAGGCACAGGAAGCGTACGTTCTCGGGCAGGGGGCGCCGAATGTCTGAAGCGATCCGCGACCGTGCCATAGGGGCGTTCATTGGCCTTGCGGTGGGTGACGCTATCGGGACCACCCTGGAATTCGAGACACGAGACACCAAGCCAGCGGTCTATGACATGGTGGGTGGCGGTCCCTTTGATCTGCTACCGGGACAGTGGACAGACGACACATCGATGGCACTGTGCCTGGCCGACTCGCTCATAGCCTATGACCGCCTTAACGAGCACGATCTGATGGAACGCTTCTGCCGGTGGTACAATGCCGGTGAGAATTCTAGCACGGGTACCTGTTTCGATATCGGGATAACGACGAGGAATGCCCTCGAAGCGTTTCGACGGACGGGTAATCCTGTAGCTGGTCCGACCGACGACAGGACCGGAGGAAATGGATCGATCATGAGGCTCGCGCCCTGTGCGATCCGCTACTGGAATGAACTCGAACGCCTACGTGATGTCAGCCGACGCCAGAGCTACACGACACATGGTGCTACCGAAGCCGTGGATGCCTGTGAAGCCTTAGCGACGGTCCTTGCGTCACTGATCGAGGGCAAGCCGCTCACGGACGTTCTCTCAGCCTCCTACGGTCCCTTCTGTCCTGGCGTCCAGCGGATCATGAACGGGTCGTATCGCGGCAGGGCACGGAACGAGATCGGGTCCTCAGGCTACGTCATCCACACGCTCGAAGCGGCTCTCTGGGCAATTTCAGAGACGACGACTTTCAGTGACGCTGTTCTCCTGGCGGTGAACCTAGGGGACGATGCGGATACGGTTGGGGCGGTCACAGGTCAGATCGCGGGAGCAGCATACGGACTTACCGGTATCCCTCAGAAATGGATCAACCGACTCGTTTGGAATGAATGCTTAATCAACAAGGCAGAAATACTAATAAATCATAGCTGGTAATATTAGCTGCTTGATGCCCAAAATTTAAAGAGATACAGCGCATCTGAAAAAAAGCAAGATTTCTAGAATATAGGCATACAATCTTGATTGAGCGCGTCCAAATATAATACGCATTTGTAAAGCACAGACTCAAATGCCTGATTGCCTCAAATCATTCGAAATTGCAGGCGATCTGTAGTAAGTTCGAGTCACCGATTGAGGATGAAATCCATCCTTTCGTTCGATCAACATGAAACCTGCCTCCAACAGTACATACTCATAGACAGGATTGTTGTATATTAAAAATACTTCATTGCTTCGAAGATTGTTTATCATCGGACGAAGTACGACATCATCGAAGGGGTTATACAGGTACAATATCAAGCTTCCGCCCGAACAAAAAGCGAACTCAGAAGCGTCTGCTTGAATAAAGATGCCCTCATCACCAAATAAATTAAAATGATTATTCCGAGCCACTGCTAAAACGTCTTCATAATAATCTATACCACCAACGTTCTGCAACAATCCTTCCCTATGGAGCAATTGCTTCCAGACGATTTGAACCTTCCCTTTGCCGCATCCCACATCATAGAAATGGAAGGATTCAAACCTCGAATTCAGATGTTGGCGAGATGATTTGTATCCAAAAACTATTTCTGAGGTCCAGGAACTAGAATAGTGCAAGCCATATTTTAGATTTGCTAAGCCAGTAGAATAGTTTTCCTTAGAAATTTGTCGAACGGTATCAACTTTATAAATCCAGTCAAATAGTAGTCGCTCCCGTAAATTTGCCCATATGAGCCGGGGATCCTTTAAGGCCATGCGGGTTAGATATGAGATTTGCGACTGAATTGATTTCATTGAGAACCCTGTCATTCGCTGTAACGAAACTCAAAATCTATAGTTGAAACAGCGCGCTGCACTATTCTACACTGTTGACGGGATTGCTCTAACCCAAGCCAACGAGGTGAACCCGACGTCGCATCGTCCACCGGGCCCATAATGAATAATCCGGTTCCATTACTTCCATGATAAGCTTGACGTATAGCATTCACAAGAGTGAACCAGCCCGATCCTCTTTTCGACTTAAACGACCCCCCTTCCATATAATATGTGTTAATGCCGATAGACACACAGGCAGCAAAGCTGTCAAGTCGTCCGCTCGGAGCAACGCATATTACAAATTTCAGGTGGTTGGCTAATGCTATGTAGCGAAGTACACTTTTTACAAAAATTTTGACCTTGGATGATGCCACACCTTTGCTTATAAGCGTCAATGACTTTAAATTGATAATTTCAACGTGATACTTCCAAAACCGTCGGATATCAAGTATCATTAAGCCTTGACTATCGCATTCACGAACGTACTTATTGTAGCTTCGGATTACATTTTTGCTAATTGAGCCCCAATATTCGTTCCAACTCGTCCAACAACTAAAATCTACCACCTCAAGCTTTGCATATTTTATATTTGAAACTTTTACATCCGGTGTGCCCTTCAAAGCTTCTACTCGACAGGGCCCAGTCATCCACTCAGAACCATATCTATATCGCCCTGGACCAAGTATTGCTAGGATCGCTCGCATAATTGTAGCCCACATATGTCCCCAGCTAGGCAGCAATTGCAACTGATCTGTAAATATTCTTGTATCTTTTGTCATAATGATAGCAAACTGACCAATCTTAATTTCAGTCGGTCCTTCCTTTAATACTATATCAAATCGCTTGATCGAAAATAGTATACTTCGAGAACTATTTGATAGCCAATGCGCTTTGAAAAGACATCTATATGAGCAACCGCATTTGGCAACAAAACGATCCCATTCTTCGTGGTCAAGCGCGCTCTTATACAAGGATATAAATCTCAGCAAATTAGAGTTGTTTCTATCTTCGCTATACAAGGTAGACGATCTACAGAGTCTTTTCATCGGCACCTGCTATCCCGATGCGTTGCTGATAGATATTATAATGAGTTCGCAATCACGAGCAACCCTCATAACTCGATCTATTGCAATTAAGGTGCCACGCATGTAGGAAACAGGCCGATGCAATATTGCATCGATTTCTGATCTCATAAAAACTTAAATTACACTGACAAAGTATGCCCGAATACCCTCGCTAAAATTTCAGAATTGCGAGCTTGATAATACATTCATGAGATGCGTAACATGAGTTTGTTCCGAGTTGGACAAGCTGTGGTTATGCAAAGGCCGCAATACAAGTATTGTGATTGCCGATTCATAATCCAGCGAGATCTCTCAAGCATTGGAGCAAGGCCGTGGATAACGAAATTACGCAGGAAGTGCTGAAAGCGGGGCCATTCGAAAATGAAGGTCAAACAGTTTTTGGTGAAAATATCATTGAAATTATGCGACACATAAGTTTCCGTAGGTTAATTACTTTAGATCGGAGCCTTAAATCGGATCACACGGGGTATGATGAACGCTCTATACAACGAGAATGGCTAGTTGATGGTCAGCCGGCCAAGGATCTAGATGATGCAATCGAACGACTCTCTAAACCGTCTCAATTGTCAGACGACGAAGTTTATATCTTGGAAAAACTACCTAGAGATTGGATTAGATTGGCAGAGTTTAAAGCAGCATTCCCAATGATATTGCAAACAACAATTGGTCCCGTGCTAGTCAAACTTCACCTTAAAGGTCTGATTGAAAATCGGATGGAAACGATAGCACAACGTTCTATACCCTCAATTCGTCGTACACCTTTGACGGACGATGCTTGATGCATAGAATTTCAAGCTTATGTTGCCGTTCCTGTTTGGATTCCGGGATGACGGTTGATGCTCACTTGTCCGGTGCCACCTGCGGTCGAGGGCCATACCCGATCCATAGCGAGGTTAGGACGACCGATACGATTGCGAGAGCGGCGCTAACCAGCAGCGTGGATCGGATCATTTACAGCCCCCATTGACGGACGGCTTTGTGTTGCATGGTCATGGCGCATTCGGGGCATCTACCGTTGATAGCGATCACCGTGTCAGGCGCGATCCTCATAAGTGTTCTCAGGTTGGGGTCGGGGCGCAGCGAAAGTGATAGCCTCTATCGTTGCCCCTATGCCGCACGAACATCGCCTATGGTCGTATGGGAGGGCCGCAAGCCAATTCGGGCAAGGTGTTGGGAACCGAACTGTTCTGAGCCGAAACCCACCACCTTGAGGGCTCATACCCCTACCGCTATGAGACGCTGCTCATCGCGCTCTCACCGAAGACGCATTCCTCATAACAGTAATGCAGAATGGATACGGGGCACCCTTGAAGCGGTGCCCCTTGATTATGTCAGGCCGCTTGCCTCCTAGGTGCACCAATCTTCAAGATCAGATTGACGGGGCGGTCCTGATTCTTCCCATTGCAACCATCAACCATTCTACTGGTCTCAAGATAATAATGATGCATATTCATGATGCGATCATGATAGATGCGTTGAGCAACTTCATATGCATCTAAAAAACAGTGATTGTCAGTATCATTGAGAACTAGATTTTCTGATAGATTTGAGTCTATCAATTCGATCATCTCCTCAATATATACATACTCCCACTCAGGAACAAGGTAGTGATCTGGCTTGTTAGAATTCCTACGCCGTTCATTCATGATATTGAGAGTCAACGCAAAAAAGTTCCTTAGCCGTCGAGCAGTGCGGGCATCATAAACAGTTTTTCCAGGCACAATTTGTCTTCTTTATTAAATGTGATGGAGGCGATAGATGCATCGAACGAAAATTCGATGCCAGTGGCGGGGTTATAGTTTGCGATATTTGGACCTCTGTCTTCTGCTCTCTTCCTTTCCGAGTGTGTGTGTGTGTGTGGATGAATGGATGTTATCTACCTAAAAAATAGAAATAGGAATCAGATAGATACATAGGAAGTTATGTTATCAATCATCCATTCCTCCATATGCACATAAGGATGATAGATCACGACCAAAGGGAGTGACGGGGACAGAGGCCCCGTAACTGTTACTTGAATCGAATTCCGGTTCGTGCGTTACCGTTTGCCCTCTTATGAATACCGATGTCCATGCGAGTAAGTGTCTTCATGAACATAATCTTGTTCAATGGCTCTGACCCACTGTTATCGGAGTAAGACACGTACCGCTCATACAGTTCTCCGGCCATGATCTTGCTAACTCCATCACGCACGCACGCAGCATCAATGAAGTCCGCGACATTATTGTTTTCACTTCTATACTCAGCGATGGAATGACGAACAGACTCAGGTGGAGCAAGAAAATCCCCTTTCATTTCTCCGATCTGCTCCAAACCTTCCAGCGACCAATTCAATATGCCCGGAAGCTCACCCTTTAGCTTTTCGAGTAGTTTTGGATCCCTTTCCTCCGGCTTGAACGTTCTGGGAAATTCAATGACATGGATCCTCCGCCAGATCGCATCATCATTCCCGGAAATCTGTGGCAACTCATTACTGGCAAACCACAATTTGAACTCAGGCCGCATATTGAAGTAATCTTTGTACAATCGCTTGACCGACATCATATCACCGCCAGTCATTCGCTTGATCTTAGCAACAGCAAGCCGATCTCCCGATTCACCTTCGGTAGCATAGGCAAATCGCTTTCCCACCAATGAGGCCAAGTCATCAGTCTTATCGTTTGAGAACTTCTGCTGCATGATTGAATGGGCTGGAAGAGCCGTCCCATAATCACCCATCAACGCCTGCAATAGACTCAGAAATACCGATTTCCCATTTGCACCGGCGCCGATTAGGATAAACATGATCTGTGCTTCAACACTGCCAGTCAGAGTATATCCAACAGCGCGACGCACATACTCGATCTTCTCTATGTCACCATTGAATACCTGGGAGATGAAATCCAGGAATTTAGGACATGAAGCATCGGCACGAAAATCTGTTCCGATCCTTTTAGTTATGATATCGTTTGGCGTTATCAGTCGCTGAACGCTTAGATCCAGCACACCGTTGCGAGTTCCAATGAGATGGGAATGAGCATTAAAGCCCCTATCGTCAGTCCGTTTCAATGACTCTGAGAGTTCATAGACGGAATTGATACGTGCACTAGATTGCGATGCGCGAATCTTGACAGGATCGCTTATAGTGTTCGTCCTAGCTGGCTCTTTCAAGAAATCTATGATCGTTGCTTTAACCTCAACAGGCGAGATAGGATCGTATACCTCAGAACTATTCTTGTAGAATCGTTCTTCATGTTCGGCATAGATCAGACTACCAATTGTTGATTCGTGAAATGCTTCGGCTGTCGAGATGTCGGTACTTGTATCAATCGTGACGGATACAGTGCGCGTGTTGTTGTTAACGGCAATGGCCTTCGACGCAGTCTGCCGTCCACCCATCCATTCGATAAGAGTATTGAGGGCTTTTTCTGAGCCGAACAATTTAATCAGTTTTGACCGCCATTCTACCGGCTTCTGATCTGCCGCACGCTCATAGGTAGTCACTACAGTTCCAATGCGATCATCCATCTCTTCATCGTCCGTGATGTCGCAAAGGGTTTGCACCACCGTCAAGCATGATTCCTGATTTACCTCGCTGCAAGCACAGAGTCCGGCGAACCGAAGCGCGAGCTTATGCCGACCGCCCTGGACCCAGAATTCGGATAGGACGCTTACCGTCGCGATTTGACGTACGGCTCTGAGAAGGTCGTCTCGTTGGACCCATGACGGCACGCCATCCTTGCCGGCCTCATAGCGCACCGCCTCACCGTCAGGATGCACGGAGCCGACCATCATTGTCTGACAGCCATCGCCTCGAAACTCGACGAGCATCTTCCCGCTGACAGGGTGCGTCAGCTTCACAGTCCGAGTGTCGCCTGTGATGCGGAAGAGGTAATGCGAGCCCGGCTTACTATCTCGGCCAAACACCAATCCGGTAGGCGGCAGGATCAGCGCTGCCGCCTCAGTCGTGTTCGAGCCGTCAAGATCGATGTCCACCAGACCACCGGATGCCGTTCCGGTCAGAACCCCCACGTTGATATCCGAGGGAATCGATCCAAAGTTGAGCAAGCTCTTTAGCTCCTCACCTTTGTTCTGCCAGTCCTGCTGCACCGGTTTCTTAGTTTTCGAATGCAGGGGGATATACGAGAAATGAGTTTCATTGTAATCGATATTCAATTTACTAGACCATTTTAAACATGCGTCTTTATCCGCCACCAAAAGGCCGGCGATTTTAATAAGAGCAATACAGTTGAAATTCGCCCCAAGCAGCAATAGCTCGGCGCAGTTTGTTGCCTTAAGTACTAAAGCGATGTGTTTATCTCATAATTTCAGTGAGATGTCAACAAGAAATTTACGTAAAACAATTCAATGCAGTCTAATGAACCTGCGCGTGGCACAATTCGCCATCATTGTCAATATCTATTTGGAATAATCGCCGACAATTTGGATAGATTGTATCAATTTGCGACCGATCACTGGAAAACACTCATAGACCGGACGGATCCACTTTTCCAGATTCATTCTGAAAATCCGTTCCATATAACAGTAATATGCGGTGACAGTCCGTTTCCGAACTTTAGATTGTTTCTGTACGATTTAAGGTTTACTTGCGAAGATGCGAGTTTCAAGATCCTACTGTCGCAGCTTTTTACTCTACTTTTGATCGATCTATAAGCAACATGATGTAAAGTTTTAGATTAGTTTTCAGACTTTAGTTTATAGCCGGCCATTATCGCCCCACATTCACTGAAATTAAGTTCTGCGTGATTTCTATAATCAACATAAAGGTTTGGCTGGACGATCACACCGGACTCTCACATAAGACGGTAAGTCGGTTGTCGTTCTGATTGTTCAATCCTCTGCAATCAACGGTGAAACAGCGGTAGTTCAACCGTAAATCGGGAGTTCGATCCTCCCTATCGTCACTTGAAATCAGTCAAGTAATGAAGTGACGCAAAAACTTATAGCCGAGCTTGAACCGGTTTAATCACTGTGTGGGCCGCAATATTAGCTAGACGCTTCCCCAACTTAGGCGGCATCGGCAAGAAATATTCTAAACATTCCTTGCCGCCTGCCTGTTCTATGTAGGCTTATTAAAGATCGCGGCGAGTTTGGCAGCGACACTTTCAGGCTTGATATGCGTGTATCTTCTTAACATTTGATAATCGCGGTGGCCCGAAATCATTGCGACCTCCGGCACACTTAACCCATATTCAAAATATCTAGAGATGCCTTCATGCCTTAGATCATGCCATCGCAGATTTCGAATTCCCGCAGCCTTGAGCAAATTCACCCACCAAGAATTTAGTGTGAAGTAGTTTACTGAGATAATTGAAGTGTTGCCGTTTTTTCTTTCGATTGATCGTATGATTTCCATTGCCCTCGGAGTCAGTGGAATTGTCCGTGGATATTCGTTTTTTGTTTTCGGGATGTGAAGTGTCGATTGACTGAAATCAATATCCGACCATTTAGCGTTAAGAAGTTCGCCCTTTCTCATTGCTGTTTCAATAGCCAGTTCAATGATATGTATCATAGACTTTTCGCCTCGGCGAAAATCACTATCGACAATTCGGTCCCATTCTTCCTTTGAAATGCGCCGCTCTCTACTATTTCGAACCTTCGGTTTCCGCACGCTTTTGAAGACATTTGTTGACAGTCGAACGCCCCATTCGCTTTGAGCTATGGTCAGACAATGTGAACCGATGGAAAGCTCTCTCACGACCGTTGCAGGTTTAACTGTTTTCAATCTTTGATCTCTGTAACGAGCAACATCTCCCTCGCACAGATCGCTAAGCTTTATGTTGTATATATCCGACCTTTGAAATCTCTTTAGTACCGAAACTTCGCGCTTATACCAATATCTCTTTGAAAGAATTTCGATAAAATATCTTTCGAGCAATTCTCCTATGGTCTCCGTATTGTTAGATTGTTGATCTTTTATATCGATGCGGCTGTATTTATCCGTCTCCGTAGCTTTCGACCATCTTACCGCCTCGGATTTTGTTTCGAAAGTCTTTGTCGTAGCTTGAGATCCTTTTATTCTTATTTGGACCTGATATTTCCCATTTCTTTTCCTGATCGTTGCCATCGTCATCCTCATTGTGACTGACATTGTGCCCGAACGCATGAATCAAAGGCTTCCGATAGGATCGAATGGTGCTTGAGCGACCGATAAACCATTGTTTTACAATGATTTTCTGATCGACTAGCGTGAGGCAGAAGCATAGCAGCGCGATGGCGTAATGCGTCGGGTTGGCCAGGATCATCGTGGCGCGGGGCACGGACGCCATCATCTGCTTGCGCACGCGATCCAGCGCGATCGAGCGCAGCTTGGCCTTCACCGCCGGATTGCCCTCGGTCTGCTTGTATTCGTCCTTCAGATCCTGCTTCGACATCCGCAGGTCGCGCTGCCACTTCATGCGTGTCCAGACGAGATCGCCCGCGACCAAGGCAATCGTCGCGACGCTGACTGCGGAAACCAGTCGGACCGACAGGCTCAGAAGCAATTCGGGCAGGCCGATCGGATCCTCAAACATGATATTCTTGATCTCGTGTCGGTCGGCGCGCAGAATCATGAAGACGACGCCGCCGATGGCCAGGAACTTGAGAACGCTTTTCCCAAATTCGATATATCCTTGCAGGCTGAAAACGCGATCCCACCCACTGACGGGTGAAATGCGAGACCATTGCGGCCTGATGCGCTCGCCCGCGATGCGCGGCACATTCTGGAAGATCGAAGCGGCCAACCCGGCCGCCATCAGGATCACCAGCATGGGCAGCAGGAGCTTCCACATCGTGAAGGCCAGCGCCACGAGGAGCTGCTCCGCATCCTGCCCGTTGGCCAGGGCGAAGTTCCGCGGTTGCTCCAGGAGCAGGGTGAGCTGCCGCACGAACGGCGCGCCGTGATCCCGCACAACGAAGACGAGGATGATGAGCGTCGCCGCAATCGAAGCGAAGATCGGCGCCTCCCGCGAGAACGGGACATTGCCCTTCTCGAGCGCCTCGCCGATCTTCTTCTCGCTCGCGGCCTCGGTCTTGCTCTCCTTGTCCTCGTCCGACATCGCAATCGACCCGCTCAGCTGAAGTAGGTGTCTTCGGCTTCAGCCTGGTTGAGCTCGATCTCGCCGCGGGAGGCCATCTCCAAGGCCTGGTCGGTGATCGCACGGCGCGCTTCGAGCACGTCGCGCTGGGAGGCGGGCTCGCCGCCTTCGAGTTCGTGCTCCACGAGGCGCCGCGTGCGGGCCGTGATGGCACTCAGCACGACGTTGCGGAGCGTGCCGCTGGTCCCCTTCAGCGCCAGGATGATGCGTTCGGGCGGGATCTGATCAAACAGGGCCGTGCGCGCCCGGGGCGTCATGTGGATGATGTCGTCGAAGGTGAACAGCAGGCTCTTGAGGATCTCCGCCGACTTGGGACGCGATTGCGCGAGGCTGTCCAGGACCTCCTCCATGCCCTGGCGCTCCATCTTGTTGATGATGTCGGCCATGCGCGCATGGGTGTCCGCACCGGCATTGCGGGCCTGGTTGATCATGAAGTCCTCGTGCATCGTCTGCTCGATCATCTTCATCGTCCCGTCGACGGTGGGCTTGAACGTCAGCATCCGGCGCATGACCCCGTTCCGCAACGGCGCCGGAAGCTGGGCCATCACCTTGGCGGCGCAGGCCGGTTTCACCTTCGACAGGATCAGGGCCGCGGTCTGCGGGTGCTCCTTCAGCAGATAGGACGCCAGCGCGGTCTCCGCCCCGTTCGAGATGCGGTCCCAGACCGAGCGCTCGCCCTGCCCGAGGACGTCGGCCATGATGCTGGCGATCTGCTCGGGCGGCAGGTTGCCCTCCAGCAGCTTCTCCATCTCGCGGGCGGTTCCGATCAGGTTGGCCCCGTCGGAGAAGAACGCGGTCACCTCGTCGATGATGTTCTCGAGCTGCGATCGCGAGACCGGTCCGAGCTGCGCGACGGCGCGGGTGATCTGCTTCAGTTCCGCAGTGTCGAAATACTTGACCAGACGACTCGCCGTCGCCTTGTTCATCGCGATGAGGACGGCCGCGACTTCCTCGGCGGGGTTCAGGACGCGCGTGACCTTGGTGAGGGGGCCGACGGCCATGACGTTGCGTCCCGTCAGCCGTTGGAATCGGCCGTCGCGGGACCGACGATTTCGGTCAGCGACACGCCGAAGCGCGAGTTGTCGTCCTCGACGACGACGACTTCGCCGCGTGCGATGACCCGGCCGTTCACGACGACGTCGACCGGCTCACCGACGCGGTGGTCGAGGGGAACGATCGCCCCGCGCCCGAGCTTCATCAGGTTCGCCACCGGCATCGTCGCCGATCCGAGGACCACCTGCATCAGGACCGGGATGCGGAGGATCGAATCCAGGTTCCGGCCGCTGCCGGCCTTCTCGCCCTGGGCGCGCCGCTCCTGCGCCTGGGCCTCGATCTTCGCGAACAGGCTCTCCTTGTGGCCGTTGCCGGAGCCGCCATCGGTTTCCGCATCCGAAAAGTCTGAGGCTGACATCATAGGTTCCTTGAGGAAATCAGGGCCGGCGCCGTCTCGACCGCCGCTCGGATCGGGCGGCTTCAAGCCGTGACGCCACCGCGCGCGTTCGGCGCGTACGCGCCGGCCATCGGCATCAGACGCTCGACAGGCTGCCGACCGCGGACTCGTGGGCGACGCTCGCGGGCTGCACCGCGGCTGTCAGCTTGAGCCGCTCGGCCTTGAGCTCGGCCAGGGCCGCCTTCGCGAACTCGATTTCGCAGCTGAGATCCTCCAGGACGGTCCGCCCTTCCTGGGCGAAGGCCTGCACGGCGTTGCTCGCGCCGACCATGGCGCAGGCGCTCCAATCGATCATGTCCCGGTACTGCGCATGATACCGGTCCAGGCGCTTCAAGCGCATGTACATCGGGACCAAGCACCCGGTCGTCGCGACCAGGGCGGCGAAGAGCAGGGCTTCAGCGAGAGAGAACATCGTCGATAAACTCCTGGTCCTGATCGATGAACCGGTCGACACGCAGCACGATGGTGCCATCCTGCTGCCCGACGTCACACCAGAACAACTCACGATTGTTGCCCTCGAGCTTGACGCGCGTATTCGGCGTCGCCCGCAACTCGATCACCTGACCGACCTCCAGGCTGGCGATCTCGCCCAGGGTCAAGGGCTTCTCTTCCAGGATCGCCTTGAGCGTCACCGGGGTCTTCTGGACCTCGCCGGCGATCTGCCGCGTCCAGCGGGAATCGCGCGCCGTGCTCTCGCCAACCAGGATCCGGGCCAAGCTCTGGCGCATGGGGTTGAGGACGGATTGCGGGATGACGATGAACATCTCGCCGCCGCGATTGAGCGCCTGCAGAACGAACTTTGCGGCGACGGCCTGATTGTTCCGGCGGCCGATCACCGCGAAATCCATCCGCAGCTCCGTCCGTTCGAGCTTGAACGGCGTGTCCGCCACCAGGGCGAAGGCGGCCTGCAGCGCCTTGCCGATCTGGTCGAAGATCCGCTGGGCCATCCGCATCTCGATGGCCGAGAAGGAACGCTCCTCGTCGAGGGGAGGCTCGGAACCGTCGGAGCCGAGAAGAACCTCCACCATGGTGAAGACGAAGTCGCGATCGAAGTCGACCAGGATGTGGCTGTCCCATTCCGGCGCCTGGAAGATGCCCGCGATGGCGTTCGCCTCATAGGGTTCGAGGATGTCCCCGAAGCGCTGGCTTTCCACGTTGCTCAGGGAGAAATACACCGGCGACGCCGCGAAATGGCGCAGGTGCTCGGCGCTGAACGTCGCCACCCGGTCCAGGATGACGTGCAGCATCGGCAGCCGGTCGAGCGAGAGGCCCGCGGCGTCCAGCAGCCGATCCCGGATGTCGCTGGTGATCTGCTGCTTGTCCTGCGTGTCCGCCATCACGCAGCCTCACGCTGGCCGGCCTCGGCGCGCGAGCCGTTCGTGATCGTCGCGTTCTCGACCTCGTCGATCGTCGGCCGATAGGCGGCGGAGATCGCCTTCCGTCCATGCTCGATGGCGATCTGCGGCAGGGCGCCGTTCATGTAGGCGAGCAAGGTCTGCTTCACGATGATGTAGACGCGCCCCTGCGATTCGCGGGTGGTCTTCACCTTGCTCGCTAAGGGAGCGATGACGCTGTAGGAGACGAAGATGCCGCTGAAGGTCCCCACCAGAGCCGAGCCGATCAGGCTCCCCAGGAGCGCCGGCGACTGATCCAGGGCACCCATCGCCTTCACGATGCCGAGGACGGCCGCGACGATGCCGAGAGCCGGCAGCCCGTCGGCCACGCCGGTCAGGGCGCCGTACGGCTTCAGCTTGTCGCGCCGATGGGTGACCATCTCCTCCTCCATCAGCGCTTCGATCTCGTGGGATCGGGCGTTGCCGATGAGGATGAGGCGCACGTAGTCGCAGATGAACAGCGTCAGCTCCTTGTCGCGCGTTACCCGCGGGAAGGCCTTGAAGATCTCGGACTCATCCGGATTCTCCAGATGCGGCTCGACCTCGTTGCGGGGCTTGGCCCGCAATTCCCGCGTCAGCGCGAACAGCAGCCCGAGCAGCGCGAGGTAATCGTCCTGCTTCGGCGCCCGGCTCAGAATCGCATCCACGATCGCGGCACCGGTATCCTTGACCACCTTTATCGGATTGGCGACCACGAAGGCGCCCAGCGCCGCGCCGCCGATGATGACGAACTCGAAGGGCTGCCAGATCACCGCGAGGTGGCCGCCCATGGCCGCGAACCCGCCGCCTACGCAGCCGACCGCGATCAGCAAGCCGATGATAACACCCACGCGCGGCGCCCTGACGTCGTTCCACTCAATAGCAGCGAAGCTAGATCTGCATGCTTGCGCAGGGCTGGAGCAGCGCACATGCGCAAGCATGCCGGCCTACGACTTCGGAACGAGCAAGGCTCAGGCAAGCCAGAGATCTTAGATTTTCAAACCCGAAAGATGAAGGATTCGCCCGATGCTTTCGACATTTATTGATTACAGATCCACAGTCACAGACCTATCGAAATCTCTTAACCGAACGGCATCTCAGCCAACATCAAAACGCGACATACAATATTTTCAGGACCATATCGGCAACGTCAAAACGCTCGACGATTTTATGGCGGACAATCGCCTCTACAGCTTCGCCATGAAGTCGTACGGCCTGGATGATATGATCTACGCCAAGGGCTTCATGAAGAAGGTCCTCGCGGGCGAGCCCGATGCCAACGGGCGGGTTTTGGTCGATCGATTGCAGGATTCACGGTACCGGGATTTCGCGGCCGCGTTCAACTTCAAGACCTACGGCCAAGACCCGAACAAGCCGCAGCACTCGGACGATCCGGAGGTCCAGGCGCTGATCGATTCTCTCGGCATCAACCAGACTCTGATGCAGAAAAAGGATGACTACGATAGCAAAACTACGGGTCAAATAGATTACATTCAAAATATGGCAAAATACGTTCATTCTATTGATGACATTGTCGAGGATTCCAAAATTTCATCCTTCGTCCGGACCGCCGTCGGCCTGCCTCCGGCCTCCTCGGATGATGATGATTACACGCAAGCCCAACAGATCGAGAGCAAATTTGATGCTGCCGCGTTTCAGGACCCGGAGCAACTTCGTCAACTGATCGATCGTTTCTTCGCCCAGCGCTTGGAAGGCCGCAAAGCTATCATCGACCCCTATTTCCGGCCAGCGGGAACCTACGCCGATTCCGATGCGGAAATCGGAAAGCTGACCCAGTATTTCCAAGCCAAGATAGGCACGGTATACTCTGCTAAAGACATCGTCGCCGACCCGGTGTTATCCGGCCTCGTCTTGAGCACGCTGGGCGTCTCCACCGCGGCGACATCGAAGAATTCCGACGCGCAGGCCAAGCTGATCGAGAGCAGGCTCGACGTCTCATCCCTCCGAGATCCCAGGAAGCTCAGTCAATTTCTTGACAGATTTAAGACACAACGCAGCGAGGCCCGCACGGCAACAGTGGACGCTTATGTCCGCCAGACGCTTGAAACGGATGCCGGGAACGAGAATGAAGGCGTCAGGCTTGCTCTCTACTTCCAACGCAAGGCGGCGAGCATCAACTCCGCGTATGGATTTCTTGCTGATCCGGCCCTGGCCCAGGTCGTCCGCACCGCGCTCGGCTTACCGCAGTCGGCAAAGAGCAGCATCGAAGCGCAGGCCAATCTGATCGAGCGGAAGATCGACATTTCCAGTCTCAAAGATCCTCAAAAACTGAATCAGTTTATCAAGCGCTTCACGATCATGTGGGACACCCAAAACAATACGGCTTCGTCGCCGGCGCTGACATTCCTCGCCGGATCCGATACCAGCCTCGATGCGGACCTCCTCCTGAAGCTCCAATCCATCCGGCTGGGAGGCCGATGACATGCAGTCGTCGCTCTACGTCACCCTGTCCGCCCAGGTCGCCCTCGAACAGCGCCTGACCACGGTGGCGAACAACGTCGCCAACCTCGGGACGGCCGGATTCCGCGCCGAGGAGGTGAAGTTCGAGACGATCCTGTCCCAGGCGGGCGGGCGCGACACCGCCTTCGTCACGCCCGGCGAGACCTTCCTGTCGCGCAAGGCCGGCCCGCTCAACAAGACGGACAGCCCCCTCGACGTCGGCATCCAGGGCGACGGCTGGCTGGCCGTGCGGGGCCGGTCGGGCCCGGTCTACACGCGGGACGGCCGGATGCAGATCTCGGCCGCGGGCGATCTCCAGGATCTGAACGGGCGGGCGGTGCTGGATCCCGGCGGCTCCCCGATCACGGTCGATCCCGAGGGACCGCCGATCACCATCGGCCAGGACGGGATCATCACCCAGGGGGTCAACCAGATCGGGGCGCTCGGCGTCTTCCGCCTCGACAATGCAGCCACCCTCACCCGGGTCGACGGCGACGCGGTGGCCTCGGACCGGCCGGGCACCCCGATCCTCGACTTCAACCAGCGCGGCGAGACCGCCGTCCGCGTCCAGCAGGGCTTCCAAGAGGGCGCCAACGTCAATCCCGTCATGGAGATGTCGCGGCTGATCCTCATCACCCGCACCTTCGAGGGCGCGGCCGCCGCGGTGGCGGAGACGGAATCGTCCCTGCAGAGCGCGATCCGCGGCCTCGGGCCGGCGAGCTAGCCCCGCGAATGAAGCGATAGCCCGAGGCCCGCAGGGCTCCGCCCTGCACCCGCAAAAGGTCGAAGACCTTTTGAAACCTCGATTTTCCATTGGCGGGCGGTACGGGACAAGACCGCGAAGCCGCGCTCGCCGCCGCCGCCGCTGGGCCCGGGGCCGCGGGTTCCGGAGATCACCATGAACGCCCTCGACCAGCTCGCCCGCGCTCTGGAGGACCGGGACGAATATCCCGTGATCCGGGTCGGCGGCTCTGTGAGCGAGATCGGCTTCGGCCATTGCCGCATCAAGATCACTCTGCCCCTGCTGAAGCTCGGCGACTGCATGCGGATCGAGGCGGGGGACCAGCGGATCGACGGCGAGGTCGTCCGGATCGACGGCGACGGCGTGATCCTCAAGCCGTTCGACACCCGGATCGAGGCCGGACTCGGATCCCTGGCCTATCGCGTGACGGCGTTCGATCCCCGGCCGTGCGAGGCCTGGAAGGGCCGGGTCATCGACGCCCTCGGCCGGCCGATCGACGGGGCCGGCGACCTGCCCAAGGGCACACGGGCGATGCCGCTCGACGCCAGCCCGCCGCCGGCGATGCGCCGCGCCCGGGTCGACCAGCCGCTGAAGACCGGCGTGAAGGCGCTCGATCTGTTCATGCCCCTCTGCGCGGCGCAGCGCATCGGCATCTTCGCGGGCTCGGGCGTCGGCAAGTCGACCCTGCTGTCGATGCTGGCTCGGTGCGCGGGGTTCGACACCGTGGTCGTCGCCCTGGTCGGCGAGCGAGGGCGCGAGGTCCGCGAGTTCCTGGAGGGGCCGATCCAGGCGAGCCGCACTCGGGCAGTCGTCGTCGTCGCCACCGGTGACGAGAGCGCGATGATGCGCCGGCAGGCGCCGAAGCTCGCCTTCGCGGTCGCCGAGTCTTTTCGCGATCAGGGCCAGTCGGTGCTGCTCGTGCTCGATTCGGTGACGCGCTTCGCCCACGCGGCCCGGGACGTGGCCCTGGCGGCCGGCGAGCCGCCGGTGGCGCGCGGCTACCCGCCGAGCGTGTTCGGCGATCTCCCGCGCCTGCTGGAGCGGGCCGGCCCGGGCCTCGAGGGCGGCGGGACGATCACCGGCATCTTCTCGGTTCTGATCGACGGCGACGACCACAACGATCCCGTGGCCGACAGCATCCGCGGCACCCTCGACGGCCACGTGGTCCTGGACCGGGCCATCGCCGACCAGGGCCGCTACCCGGCGATCAACCTGCTCGGCTCGATCTCGCGCCTGGCCGACCTGGTCTGGACCCCGCAGCAGCGCGAGCTCGTGCGCACGCTCAAGAGCCTGATCGCCCGCTTCGAGGATTCCCGGGACCTGCGCCTGATGGGCGGCTATCAGGCCGGGACGGACCCGGAGCTCGATCAGGCCGTGGCCCTGGTCCCGAAGATCTACGCCGCCCTGCGGCAGGACCCCACCGACCCGCAGAGCCTCGATGCCTTCCTGGATCTCGCCAACGCCCTGCGCGCCGGCGGATGAGGTGCCGAAAGCTTCACGCAAGCGACTCCTGATCTGAAGTCCTGCAACGTCGTCCAACAACGGAGATTCGCGTCATGGGTCTGTATGGGGTGCTCAACAGCGGCGTCTCCGGAATGAACGCCCAGTCCAACCGGCTCGGCGTCGTTGCGGACAACATCCAGAACCAGAATACCGTCGGCTATAAGCGCGGATCGACGCAATTCTCATCACTGCTCACGGAATCCGGAAGCGGTTCCTACGATTCCGGCAGCGTGACCACGGTCGTTCGGCACGATATTGGCAGCAAATCCAACACGACCGCGACGACAAATGCTTCGGATATCGCGATCGGCGGCAACGGCTTCTTCGTCGTCAAGGATGCGGGCGGCAAGACAGCGCTGACGCGCGCCGGGAACTTCGTCATCGATGCGAAGACGGGCGACCTGGTGAATGCCGCGGGCATGCATCTGCAGGGCTATAGCCTGGCTTCGGGCACCCCGATCCTGTCGATGAACAGCTTCAACGGGCTCGCGCCGGTCAACCTCGCCTCGTTTGGCATGCAGGCCCATCCCAGCACGGCGGGTCGCATCGACGCGGGCAACCTCAACAGCAACGACCCGGATCTGACCGGCGCCTTGAGTAACACCAACTTTACTAAGGCGAGCAGTGTCATCACCTATGACAACCTTGGAAACCCGTTTCAGGTCGATCTCTACTTCGGGAAGACAGCGACGGGGAAGTGGCAGGTGTTGGCCTATAATCATGACACTAAAACTCCTATCCCGCCAGGGGGGACAGCGACTCCCTTAACATTCGACACGTTCGGCAAATTATCGAATGCGGCGTCACTGAGTTTCACCGTCCCCAACGGTCAGCCGTTCAAGCTGGACTTTGCCAACCTGACACAGATGGCGGGCGATTTCGTACTCAATGGCCGGGTCGATGGGAACAAGCCGCAAGCCGTCGACCATGCCGCGATCGACACCGACGGCACGGTCTACGCGGTCTATCAGGACGGCCAGACGGCCGCGGCGTTCCGCATCCCGCTCGCGACCGTGGCGAGCCCGGATAACCTGACCCCGCGCTCGGGCAACGTGTTCGAGGTCACCCCCGAATCTGGGGACCCGCAGCTCAACTTTGCCAATGTCGGCGGGCGCGGATCGATCGAGTCGCATTCCCTTGAGGATTCGAACGTCGACCTGGGCAACGAGCTGGCCACGATGATCGAGTCGCAGACCGGATACGGCGCCAACTCGAAGGTGTTCCAGACAGGCACGGAGATGCTCGAGACCCTCGTGAACCTGAAGCGCTGACGATCGGCTGAAGGAGACCGGGGATGAGCCTTTCCGTTGCCATGAAGGCGGCGCGCGGCGCCTTGCAGGCGAACGCGACCAGTACCGGCGTGGTGTCGCGCAACATCGCGGGCGTCAACGATCCGGCCTATTCACGCAAGATCGCGTCGCTGGTCACCACGGACGGGCCTGTCCGCGTCGTGGTCAGCCGCGCCAGCGACACGCTGCTGTTCGATAAGACACTCCGCAGCACGTCGGAACTCGCCGGCCGGACGGCGATCCTCAAGGGTCTCACCAGCCTGGAGGACACGGTCGGTGACACGGAGGAGGGTAGCTCCGTCTCCGCCAAGATCGGCGCGGTCAAGATCGCGCTCGCGAACGCCGCGAACCAGCCCAGCGACATCAACCTGGCTAAGGCTGCCGTCGCGGCCGCGAAGGATCTGGCGCGGACCCTGAACCAAGCGAGCACGACGATCCAGAAAACGCGCCTCAGTGCTGATCAGGACATCGCCAACTCCGTTGCGACGGTGAACGATCTGCTCGGGCAGTTCGACAAGGCCAACAAGGCCGTGGTGTTCGGGACGGCGACCGGGGCCGACATCAGCGACGCCCTCGACAACCGCGACAAGATCCTTGCGCAGCTGTCCCAGGAGATCGGCATCCATACGGCCGTCCGGGCCGGCAACGACATGGCGATCTACGCCGACAACGGCGCCCCGCTCTTCGAGCGGAGCGCCCGGACCGTATCGTTCGCGGCGACACCGGCTTTCGGCGCCAGCACGACCGGCAACGCCGGTCTGATCGACGGCATCCCCGTGACCGGCAACAGCTCGATGATGCCGCTCCAGTCCGGACGCATCGTCGGGTTGATGACGGTGCGCGACGAGGCCGCCGTCACCTATCAGAATCAACTCGACGCGATCGCCGGCGGCTTGATCAACGCCTTTGCCGAGACGGACAAGAACTCGGCGACCGGGACGGCTCTGGCAGGCCTGTTCACCGATGCCGCCAACGCGGCGCTGCCGACCGTGACGACCGGGCTGGCGAGTTCGATTCAGGTGAACGCGAAGGCGGATCCGGAGCAGGGCGGCAATCCGTTCACCCTGCGCGACGGCGGCATGAACGCAGGCACGCAGTACAAGTACAACGTCGCCAACGCCGCCTCGTACGCGGATCATCTGCGCGCCCTTCAATCCGCACTCGGGGCCGACCGGTCCTTTGCATCGGATTCCGAACTCCCGGCTTCGGCCTCGCTGCTCACGGCCGCCGGGGCTTCGGCGAGTTGGCTGGAAGCGACCCGCAAGGGGGCCTCGACTCAGGTGGATAGCGAATCGGCCATCCTGAACAGCGCGTCGAACGCGCTCTCCAATGCGACGGGGGTGAATCGCGACGACGAGGTTGCGACGATGCTCGAGCTCGAAAAGTCCTATGCGGCTTCCGCCAAGCTCCTCGCGACCGTCAATGCGATGCTGCAGACCCTTCTCGATGCCGTGAGATAGCGATATGAAAGCCAGCTTCATCTCCACGGCGACGCTGTTAAACAGTACGCGCTGGGACATGTCCCGTCTGCAAGCGGGCATTGCCAAGGCCAATATCGAAGTCGACAAGGGCCGCTATGCCGATATCGGCCTCGAACTGGGCTACAAGACCGGGATCACCCTCGATCTGCGTCAGCAGTTCGGCGACATTACTGCCCAGAAGACGCGCAATGATCTGACCACGGTCCGGCTTGCCGACAGCCAGAGCGCACTCAATCAGATCCGCTCGGACGGCGAAGCGTTTCTTGCCCTCATCGCACCGGGAAAGCTGACGGACGCCAGCGGGACTGTCGTAGCCCAGGCGGCAGCTTCGAAGCTCTCGGCATTCATCGGGCAGATGAACACATCGACCGCAGGTCAATATGTGTTCTCCGGAATCAACACGACGCAGCGCCCGCTCGCGGATTATGAGGCGTTCCCGACCTCGGCCGCCAAGACCGCGTTCGCACAGACCTTCCAGACCACGTTCGGATTCGCGCCGGGCACTCAACCGGGGGCAAGCCAAATCACCCCGGCGCAAATGCAGAGCTTCCTCGACGGCCCGGCCGCTGCCCTGATCGCCAATCCGCAATGGGGTTCGAACTGGTCTTCTGCTTCAGACACCAATATCCGAACCGATATCGGCCCCGGCGAGACCGCGACCACCTCCACGAACGCCAATGCCCAACCGTTCCGGCAATTGGCGATGATGTACATGATTGGGTCGGATATTGGTCTGGCTAGTCTGGCTTCGGCAACGCAGGCCGTCGTCTACAGCAAGATGCGCAGCATCGCCGGTCAGGCCACGGTCGACGTCACTGCGATCCACGCCGATCTCGGTACCGTTGAGGCTAGGCTCACCACATTGGGAAAACAGCAGGAAGCTCAGAAAATCATCCTGACTAGTGGCTTCAACTCTCTTGAGGGCGTGGACCAAGCGGAAGCCAAGACACGCCTCGACGCTCTGTCGACTCAACTCCAGATCTCGTATTCTCTGACCAGCCAGATCCGGAAGCTTAACCTCATCGATTACGTCTGATCCGGTGCTCGGGCACTATCCGCGGTGGGCGAGCGCAACGATCTGAATCCGGATCCGTTGCGGTCGTTTTTCTTACCACGCAAGAGGCAATTCTGCGATGTACGGCGCGTCTTACGCGGAAATCATGGAAGACTCGCCCTCCCTGGCCAGGGAACGCGAGCGCGAGGCCTTCGACCGGGCCATCGATCTGATGAAGCGCGCGGAGGCGCCCGATGCACCCTTCGAGGCGCGTGCCGAAGCGGTCAGCTTCGTGCAGCGACTCTGGAGCGTACTCATCGACGATCTCGTGAAGCCCGAGAACGAGTTGACGGTCCAGTTGCGCGCCGACCTGATCTCGATCGGTCTCTGGAACATGAGCCAGACCGACCAGATCATCCGCGGCGATGCCACCGGTTTCGAGAGCCTGATTTACGTCAACACGATGATCCGCGATGGTCTCAAATGAGCCGCTCGATCAATCTCAGCCTGCGCGGGCGCGAGCGGATCTTCATCAACGGCGCCGTCCTCCGGGTCGACCGCAAGGTGACGATCGAGCTGCTCAACGACGCCACCTTCCTGCTGGAAGCCCATGTGCTGCAGGCCGAGGAGGCGACCACGCCGATCCGGCAGCTCTACTTCATCGCGCAGGCGATGCTGATCGATCCCAAGAACGCGGAGCGCGTCCGGGCGGCCTACGACGCGGTGGAATGGACCTATCTCGACCGCGGCCCCGACCCGAGCATCGTGGCCGCGCTCGCGACGGCGCGAAGTTTCCTCGATGCCGGGCGCGCCTTCGATGGCCTGCGCGTCCTGCGCGGCCTGTTCGAACCGGACGTTGCTCAGCGCGCCCGCTTGGTCACCGACCTTTCCAATCCGGGTGCCTTCGGACAACCCGGGGCCGCCAATCCCGTTTGACGGAGGCAGAATCATGAGCGTGCCAGTCACCAACGCCGCCAATACATCGGCCACCGACGCGGCTTTGAAGGCCCAAGCCGCGAAGAAGAAGGCGGAGAGTTCGACGACGTTGAACTACGACAACTTCCTCCGCCTTCTCCTCGCGCAGATGAAGAACCAGGATCCGACCGCTCCGATGAAATCGACGGAGTATATGGGTCAGCTGGCCACGTTCTCGCAGGTCGAGCAGAGCGTCAACGCGAACAGCAAGCTCGATTCGCTCCTCAAGTCGACATCCATGACGCAGGCCCAGGGGCTGATCGGGCGCACCATCACCTCCGCGGACAAGTCGGTCACCGGACAAGTCACCTCGGTTCAGGTGACCGACACGGGCGTGGTCGCCCATCTCAACAACGGCAAGGACATCCCGTACGATCCCGGCGTGACGGTCTCCTGAAGGATGGTGGCGACGTCCGGTCGGCGAGCCGTCCCGGCGCGCATGCGGTGGAGCAGATCTGCACCGCTCGATGCGCGGTCGCGTCGTGAATGTGCAGAGACGGAGCCGTGGCAGGCGATCGCGGCTCGCCACGGATCGCCCCGGTTGCCCGAGCTTCATTCTCAGGGCGAAACGTCTCGACGGCACGGCGCCGGTCTGCACTCACGCGCGGACAGACAGCGCGCAGATCGGCTGATGCCAGGATCCTTCGGCTTCGCTCCGGGGCAAGCACAATGAACGAGGTCGACGCGCTTGAACTCACCCGCACGGCGATCTGGACGATCATCGTCGCTTCCGGGCCTTCGGTCGCGGCCGCGATGGTCGTGGGCACCCTGATCGCCCTCTTCCAGGCGCTCACCCAGATCCAGGAAGTCACCCTCACCTTCGTCCCGAAGATCGTCGTCACCCTGCTGGTGATGATCGCGACCGGCTCCTTCGTCGGAGGCCAGATCTACACCTTCACCGAGCTGGTCTACGGCAAGATCATCTCCGGGTTCTGAAAGGCGCCGCGAGCCCGCATCGTCGGGGGGCTGGCCGGTACGCCGATCCCGAGATTTCGGCACCCGCCCGGGCCGGGCGGCGCGGCGGCTCGCGCAATCCAGGCGCAAGCTTGGTGATCCAGAATGGAGGTGGGCACCGAGGGGTTGAGCGCGTGGCAGCGGCCGTAGACGTCTTCACGCCGGAGCGCAGGGTCCGGCGCGATATCTGGTTCGCGGTCGGGATCATCGCCATCCTGGCGGTTCTGTTCCTGCCCGTGCCCGCGATCCTGATCGATATCGGGCTGGCCTTCTCGATCGCGCTGTCCGTGCTGATCCTGATGGTGGCGCTCTGGATCCAGAAGCCCCTGGAATTCTCGTCCTTCCCGACGATCCTGCTGATCGCGACGCTCCTGCGCCTGGCGCTCGGCATTGCGACGACCCGCCTGATCCTCGCCAACGGCGATGCCGGCGTCGACGCGGCCGGCCACGTGATCCAGGGCTTCTCGCAATTCGTCATGAGCGGCGATTTCGTGATCGGCCTCGTGGTCTTCGCGATCCTGATCACGGTGAATTTTTTGGTGATCACCAAGGGGGCGACCCGCATCGCCGAGGTCGGCGCGCGCTTCACCCTGGACGCGATCCCGGGCAAGCAGATGGCGATCGACGCGGATCTCTCCGCCGGGCTCATCGACGACAAGCAGGCGCAGCAGCGGCGGCGCGAACTCGAGGAGGAGAGCGCGTTCTTCGGCTCCATGGACGGCGCCTCGAAATTCGTGCGCGGCGAGGCGGTGGCCAGCCTGATCACCATCGCGGTCAACATCTTCGGCGGGATCATCATCGGCGTCACCCGTCACGGCCTGCCGCTCGCCACCGCGGCCGACGTCTTCACCAAGCTCTCGGTCGGGGACGGCCTCGTCTCGCAGATCCCGGCGCTGATCGTGTCCCTGGCCGCCGGCCTGCTGGTCTCGAAGGGCGGCACGCGGGGCACGGCGGAGCAGGCGGTGCTCGGCCAGCTCAGCGCCTATCCACGGGCGCTGTTCGTGGCCTCCGGCCTGATGATGCTGTTCGCGATCATGCCCGGGATGCCGTTCGTGCCGTTCGCCGGCCTGGGCATCCTGATGAGCACCGTCGCCTACCTGATTCCCCGTCGCATCGCCGAGGCGCAGTCCAAGGTCGCGGCTCAGGCGCAGGCCGAGGAGACTCAGAAGCTGCTGGCGCAGCGCGAGAGCGAATCCGTGAAGGACTCGCTCAAGACCGCCGAGATCGAGCTGCGGCTCGGCAAGCACCTCGCGGTGCAGATGCTGGGCGCGCAGGGCGAGCTGGCCCAGCGGGTCGGGCGGATGCGCCGGAAATTCGCGCAGCAATACGGGTTCGTGGTTCCGGACATCAAGCTGGTCGAATCCATCACCGTCCCCAGCAAGACCTACGAGATCGCGATCCACGGCACCGTCATCGCCGCGCAGCAGGTGCGCCCGGGCGAAGTCCTGATCGTCGTGGGCGACGGGCCGATGCCCACCCTGATCGGCGAGGAGGTGCACGAGCCGGCCTTCGGCATGAAGGCGGTCTGGGTGCCGGAGGCCTACGCCCAGGAGGCCCGCCGCGAGGGTTTCAGCCCGATCGACTGGCATTCGGTGATGCTGACCCATGTCAGCGAGGTCATCCGCAACAACCTGCCGCAGCTCCTGTCCTACAAGGACCTGCGGATGCTGATCGACCGGCTCGATCCGGAATACAAACGCCTGGTCGAGGACATCTGCCCGTCGCAGATCTCGTATTCCGGCCTGCAGGCCGTGCTCAAGCTCCTGCTGGCGGAACGGGTCTCGATCCGGAACCTGCACCTGATCATCGAGGCGATCGCCGAGATCGTGCCGCATGCCCGCCGCGCCGAGCAGATCGCCGAGCATGTCCGGCTGCGGATCGCGCAGCAGATCTGCGGCGACCTCGCCGAGAACGGCACCCTCAACGTGCTGCGGCTGGGCAGCCGCTGGGACCTCACCTTCCACCAGGGGCTCAAGCGCGATTCCAAGGGCGACGTGTTCGAGGTCGATATCGATCCGCGCCTGATCGAGCAGTTCGGCGTCGAGGCGTCGGAAGCGATCCGGGCCCACATGAAGACGTCGCACAAGTTCGCCCTGGTCACCGCGCCGGAGGTTCGCAGCTACGTGCGGATGATCATCGAACGCATCTTCCCGACCGTCGCCGTGCTGTCGCATGTCGAGATCGCCCGCGGCGTCGAGATCCGATCGCTCGGCACCATCTCGTGACCGTCAATGTCTCGGAGTCGATTCTCGGCGTCTTCATGATCTTCTGCCGCATCGGCGGCTGCCTGCTGATCGCGCCGGGCCTCTCCAGCGGGCGGGTGGCGCCGCGCATCCGCCTCCTCATCGCCCTGACGGTGTCCCTGGCCCTGGCGCCCATGCTCCTGCCGAAGCTCGGCGACGGGCTGCGGAACCCGTCGCCGGCCGACACGCTGTGGTGGATCCTGTGCGAGACGCTGACCGGGCTGGCCATCGGCCTGTTCGGGCGGTCGTTCTTCTTTGCCCTCGAAACGATGGGGAGCGCCATCGCGACGATGATCGGCCTCGGCGGCATCCCCGGGACGCCGGTCGCCGACAACGAGGCGGAATCCATCGCGGGCTCGCTCATCATGCTGGTGGCGACGATGCTGGTCTTCGCCACGGACCTGCACTGGGAATTGTTCCGCGGGCTGGTCGCATCCTACGACCGGATTCCGGCCGGCGACCCGTTCGGGTCGCGCCCGATGCTGGCCGGTCTGGTCGACCGGACCAGCGCGGCCTTCACCATGGCCCTGCGGCTGACGAGCCCGTTCATCGTCTATTCCATGGTGGTGAATTTCGCCCTCGGGCTCGCCAACAAGCTCACGCCCCAAATCCCGATCTTCTTCATCGCGACGCCGTTCATCCTGGCGGGGGGGATGCTGCTGTTCCTGTTTCTCTCGACGGACCTGTTCGGGCAATTCGCCCTCGCCTACGGGCAATGGCTCAGGAGGGGCTGAGATGCAGGCACGGCTCGGTCGGGCGGCGCGGCTCCTGCGCGTCCAGGAACAGATGCACCGGCGCGCCGAGCGGGACCTCGCCCAGGCGGAGGGCCGGGTGCAGGACGTCGATGCGGCCCAGGTCGACGTGATCCGGGCCCTCAACGAGGCCTCGGCGTTTCTCGAGCCGCTGCGCGATGCGGCGGTCCGGCGCCTGAAGAACCTGGCGATCGAGGCGCAGGGGCTGCGGGCGGCGCGGGACAGGGCGGCCCAGCAGTTGATCACCCAGGCCACGCAGCACAAGCGGGCCGAGCGATGGGTCGACGGTCTCGAAGCCGAGCGCCGCCAGCAGGTGGAGAAGCAGATCTGGGCCGAGCGCCTGGACAGCCTCGTGGGTCCCGCGCAGGCAAGCCTCCGGTCAGCCAGGCCTGATAAGCCTCTGAACCAGTCCATAGCCCCGACGGGTTCGGTCGAGCCCGGTGACCAGACGGATCGTGGTCACGAACATCCGGACACGAGAGCGCCGTGAGCGTCCAACCTCCCTCCGATATCGTCCTCGACGTCGCGCGCGCCGCGGATCCGGCCCGCTATCAGGCGGCCGTCACCAAGCTCACGCAAGCCGCCCCCGGCACCTTCGCGGATGCCATGGGCGCGGCCGCAGCCGGCGGTGCGGGCATCCCGGCGGCGCCGCAGGCGAATGTCGACACGATCCTGACGCGGTTCCGCACCGCCGCGACGCTTCCGCCCCCGCGGGCCAAGGGCTCGCCGCCCCAGGAATTCGAGGCCTTCGTCCTGCAGACCTTCATCGAATCGATGCTGCCCCAGAACGCCGCCGCGGTGTTCGGCAAGGGCAATGCCGGTTCGATCTGGAAGTCGATGATGGCCGAGCAGATCGGCGCCCAGATCGCCAAGGCCGGCGGCCTCGGCATCGCCCGCATGCTGGAGGCCGCGCATCAGCCGACCGCCGCCGACCCGGCGGCGAAGCCCGACCCGGCGCGGATCGGCTGACGGATCCCGGAATCCCACGTTTCACCCCTCGTCCGGACGCTGTGCATGCTGCTGTCATCCCTGGCCCGCCTCGAAGCCACCATCGACGCCGAGACGGACGCGCTCACGATCCACGACATTCGGGAGCAGGACGATTTCAACCGTCGCAAGAGCCAGAGCCTGGTGGAACTGTCGCGCCTGGGGCGGACGATCGGCGCGACGCCGCTGAGGCCCGCGGAGATCGAAGGCCTGGAGCGCGTGCGCGCCAAGCTTCGGCGCAACCACGAGCTTCTGGCCATCCACCTGCGGGCCATGCAGGAAGTGTCGGATATCGTCACCAGCATGATCCAGAGCGCGGAATCCGACGGCACCTACTCGGCCGCCCTGCGCTACCAGGAGTAAGCGCGCGTGTTCCGGATCGTCATCACCGGTCTCTGGGTCTGCGCCATCACGGTGCTGTCCAGCTATGCTGTCGTCTCCTGGATGCCGGACCTCCCCAAAGCGAAGTCCGAAGAATATCTGGAAGGCCTGACCTACCAGAAGCTGAAGCCGCTCAACATTCCGGTCATCGCTGACGGGACCGTCCAGGGCTACATCATGGCCACCGTCGTGTTCACGGCGGATTCCCACCTGATCAAGGGGCTCGGGGTCACGCCCGCGCCGTTCGTCATGGACGAGTCGTTTCGCCAGATCTATGGCGACGGCGACCTCGATTTCCGCAATCTGAAGAAATACGACATCAATAAGCGCCTCGAAGAAATCAAGGTCAAAGTCAACGAGCGGCTCGGATCGGAAGTCGTCAAGGACGTGATGATCGAGAATTTCAATTTTGTAACGAAGAAGGACATCCGGACGTAGGGCAACACCGCCGCCGGAGAGCCGACGCCTATTTTCGGACCCGGCACGAGCCCGGCAGCCGACGGCGGACAGACGGCGCGATTCCCCCGACGCGTGCGGACGCACCCGTTTGGCCTCAATCCGTGAGAGCGCGCCGGAAGGCCTCGTCCTCGACGATCTGCACGAGCCGCCTCGAGCTTTCGGCCGACGCGGCGATCAGGAGACCGCCTGCGACGCATCGGCCTCCCGTCATGCCGTAACTCAGGACGGGGCCCGCCGGGGGCTGCTGACTCGGCGCCGGGACGACGCCCTGAACCGCCGCCTGCGGCCCGGCCCAGGACCGCCCGACCGCGATCCGGCCGCGTTGACCGGCGATCAGGTGCGGCACGATGCGCAGCCGCCGGTCGCCCCGGAGCCCGAACACGCGTCCGGACGCGTCGAGGGCGACCGCGACTGCGGGATCGAGGTGCAGGAAGCCCTCCAGGGACAGCGGGCCGCCGCCGGTGGCGAAGCGATCGAAGACGGCCAGCCCCGACAGGTCGTCCAGGATCGCGAACGCCCGGACGTGCCGGTAATCCGGACCGTGCACGCTCGTGTCGATCAGATGCACGGACGCGGCGCCCACGGTGAAGGGCGCGCGGGACACCCCCGTACCCGCGGTCGGCTCCCGCCCGTCCGGGATGACCACGTTGTGCGCCCGGGCCGCCGCCGGATGCCGGCCGGGCGCCTCGGTATGCGATCCGCCGACCTCCGTGATCCAGCGCAGGCCGCCGGTGCCGAAGGTGAAGGCGGAGCAGTCCCGGTGATCCTGCGGGTGGACCTGTTCGGAGAAATCCGCCGTGAAGGACGCCCAGTCCGGCCCATCCGACCACCGGCGATAGACGATGGTCCCGGATCGCGCGGGTTCGACGGATAGGGGGCCGCCCCGGCGCTCCGCCCGGTCGGCCGGCGGTCCGGCCATCCAGGGACGCGGGTAGGATGCCGCCACGCGCTCGATCCAGCCAGCACGGTCGTCGTGACCGGGCGTGTCGCCGAACGGGGGCAGGGTATCGTCCGGCTCGAACAGCGCGACGAGGCCGGTCCAGGCTTTCGCGAGGCGCAGGTCGAGGGAGCTTGCCAGCGATGCCAGATCCGGCCGCGCGTGCAGGACGGGCAGGAGGATCGAGGCCAGGGTCAGGATCTCGAGGCTGCGATGGTACGACGGCTCCGCGATCACGCCGCTCGCGTCGATTAGCGCCTCGAAGCCGCTCCGCAGCGCGATCGCCGCGAGGCAAGCCCAGTGCCGCGCCATCGGCAGGGCCGGAAGCGCGAGGCAGACCACCAGGAGGGCGGTCGCCACCTTCACCTCCAGCAGCGAACCCGCCACCGTGTGCTGGGCGAGGATCTCGGCGAGCGCGAAGGCGTGCCGCACGACCTCGCCGCCGAGGATCTCGACGGCGCGCGCATCCGCGTCGGCGGTGTCCCGCGCGGCGGCGCTTAGCAGGCTCAGCAGGGCCTCAAGGCGCATCGCCATGCAGGCCGGATGCAGGCTCAGCGTATCCGCCGGCTGCCCCCAGGGATTCGCCCGGGACCAGGAGACGGCGACAGCGATCGCGCGCTCCCGGACCACGTGCTCGGGGCTTGCGGCCGCGGCACCGGCCCAGGTCAGGGATTGGAAGGACAGGCGCCACGCAGGCGACTGGAACGGATCGGCGGCCCAGTCCACAGTCTCCGACAGCGTCCAGGCCGGCCGACGGCTCAGGCGAAGGACGTCTCCCGCCCAATTGCACGCGTCCGGGCCGTCCCTCAGCGCCGTGAAGCTCCGCAGGGGCGCGGGCGCCTGCGCGAGCCGGGCGGGGTCGAGGTAGGAGCGGATCGAGGCCGCGGAGGCGCCCTCCGTCGCCGACGCGCCGCCGATGCGGCCGATCAGAACCGGCAGAAAGGCTTCGGCCCCCGGATCCGCATCGTCCACCAGGTTCTCCAGGCGCAGGTCGTCGTCCAGAAGCATGTCGGGTGCGCAGGTCAGGGCGAGCGAAGCGTCGGCCTCCCAGGTCGCGAAACCGATCTCGAGCGTCGCAGCCCGCGGGGGTGGCACCACCTTCAGGGTGAAGCGATAGGCCTCGCGATGCACCGGGATGTCGATGAAGGCGGGGATCGCCAGGGTCGCCAGGGTCTCGGGGTAGGGGGTCGGAAGCGGGTTCCCGAGAGCGTCGCAGAACACCACCCGCGCCAGGGCGCCCTCCGTCTGCCCTTGCGCGATGACTTGCCCCTTGAAGGTCAACCCGCGTCCCGGCACCAGCCCGTGCC
This sequence comes from Methylobacterium sp. J-077, assembly GCF_022829365.1. Lineage (GTDB taxonomy): Bacteria > Pseudomonadota > Alphaproteobacteria > Rhizobiales > Beijerinckiaceae > Methylobacterium. The sequence goes on from NZ_JAKSYJ010000083.1 coordinate 48,813, forward strand.
GGTACCAGCGCGGCTGCAGGCCGAGGGCGATTCGGCCGTCGCGGGTGAGCCGGCTCCCCATCCGGCCGACGCGCTCCTCTGCGGAGACGGGGTCGTCCGGCGAGGCGGGACGGATCGCGGGGTCGCCGATTCGGAAGGCGTGGGTGTTGCGCCAGCTCCGGATGACGACGGCCACCTGAGATGCCGGGGCCGGGAGATGAAAACAGCGGCGGATGGTGACGGCCCGCCTGTCCGCGCCGCCGTCCCAGGTCGGCCCGGCGAGCCAGGCCCCATGCGCGTCGATCGCGGTTCGCGCGAGTCCCGGAACCTGGGCGAAATCGATCCCGGACTGGTCCTGAGCGAAGAATTCCAGACCGAGCGCCGCGAAGTCCTCGGCACCCGTCGCGGCCTCGGCGGCCGCGCACACCATGCATGCACGAAACTCATACCACTGCCCCGCGGGCAGGGGCCCGAATGTGAGGCCGAGGCGCGACCAGCGATTCCTGTTGCCGATGACATGATCCGCGCCGGTCGCCGATGCTGAATTCACGCTCGGCCGAACTGATACCGGCAAGAAGACAGATCGCTCGCTCATAGGCTGTAAGGCACTCGCGTCATTTAGAGCACCACGCGTGACGAAGCATCCATCAAGACCAAATGCTGGTCTGCATCGAGCAGTCCCAACAAATCTTACACAGAAACCGAAATAAATATTCTTAAATCGAATCATAAAACATAAACGGAATTGAATTTCTCCAATTGCATCAGAAACACACCCGACATAAAATCGAAATCCGCCATTGACGCCGTGTTTTGTTGACGTCATCAAGATTCATGAAGCTTATGAATGTTTGCTTCAAGCCATATCTCCATCATTCCCCGGAATGATTGTCTGTGGAGTTCCGAGATAATGTACGTCATTGTCGATGAAAGACCGATGGTGACCGATGGATACGTCGCGAGCTTCGCCAGAGAGGGTATTTCCTCCGTCGGATTATTGGACTCTGATTTCAAGGGCTGGCTCCAGACCGCTCGGGAGCCGGACGTGGACGCCGTGCAGGGCTTCCTCCTCGGTGATTGCGAGCAACGCCCCGATCTCCCGGAACTCATCCAGAAGCGGTCCCGGGCGCCGATCATCGCCATGATCGAGACCCGCTGCCTGACCGAGACCCTGAACCTGTTCACGGCCGGCATCGACGACGTCGTCCGCAAGCCGGTCCACGTCCGCGAGATCATGGCCCGGACCGAGGCGGTCTGGCGCCGTTCCCATCGCGGGGCGATCAAGGAGGCGGCGGTGGACCGGACCGCGCGGCTGAAGGTGTATTTCGACGGCCGAGATCCCGACATCGACGGGGAGAAAATCGTCCTGCCGCGACGCGAGCGGCAGATCCTCGAATTCCTGGTCCGCAACCGGGGACGGCGGATGACCAAGGAGCAGGTCTTCAACGCGGTCTACGGCGCTTTCACGAGCGATGTGGACGAGAGTGTCGTCGAGGGCCACATCAGCAAGCTTCGCAAGAAGCTCCGGGAAAAGCTGAGCTTCGATCCGATCGAGGTGCGGCGCTATCTCGGATACGCCTTCGTGAGCTGATCGCCGAGCCGCGGAGCCGGCAGAACGCGGCCGGTCGCCCCGACGGAGACCTCTATCGGCCCGACGACCGGCCGTGGCGATTCGCGGTCCGTCCTCCAAGGGAAAACCGCACCGCGGGACGACGGAACCGTATCGCGATGGATCCGATCCGGCCGCGAGGCCCGGGATCCGGCGGTCTGCGCGTCTGTCGTCGGGAGGCCGCGCCTGCTCGCAGGTCAGTCATATCGAGCGTCCCACGGGTTCGGCAAGACCGTGGCGTCGCCGGCGGACAGCTCGCCGCAAGCTTCGGACAAGACTGATCGGGCAAACCGCATTCCAGAACATCGTGGCGTTCAATAGCCGATCCGATTCAGAGCGCGCTTGGAAAGACGTTGTTCCAGGTCATTCCAGGACGATATCGATCCACGCCCGACAGATCAGAAAGCCGACAGGTTATGAACCCGATCTTTCTGCTCAATCTCGCCTCGCGGCAGCTGCAGCATCTTTCCACACGCCAAGCCGTCATTTCCGGAAACATCGCGAATGCCAATACACCGGGCTATCGCGCGCGGGATCTGACCCCGTTCGGCGATATGCTGGACAAGACGACGCTCGCGATGGCGGCGACTCACGCTGGCCATTTCGAGATCGACGGTCCCACGGCACGCCCGGCCCGTCCGACCCAGTCCGACGGCTGGGACGTCGTCCATTCCGGCAATTCGGTGAATCTCGAAGAGCAGATGATGAAGTCGGGCGAGATCAGCCGCGATCAGGCGCTGAACACCGGCATCGTCAAAGCCTTCAACCGCATGCTGGCCATGAGCGTGAAGGCCTGACCATGATCGATCCGCTCGTCGCATCCTCACGCATCGCGGCCTCGGGCATGGGGGCGCAGTCCGAGCGCATGCGCGTGGTGGCGGAGAACATCGCCAACGCGCAATCCACGGGCACGACAGCGGGCTCGGACCCCTACGCCCGCAAGACCATCACGTTCCGCACCGCCATGGACCGGGCCTCCGGCACCACGGCGGTCGCGGTGCGCCAGATCGGTCAGGACAAGGCGCCGTTCCGGGTCGAGTACGATCCCGGGAACCCGGCGGCGGACGCGAACGGGACGGTCAAGCTCCCGAACGTGAACATGCTGATCGAGATGGCCGACATGCGGGAGGCTAATCGCTCCTACGAGGCCAATCTCCAGATGATCAAGCAGACCCGCTCGATGGTCTCGAGCATCATCGATCTTCTGAGGCCGTGATGATCCAGTCTCTCTCCGCGCTCTCGAGTCTGTCCGACAAGAATTCGGTCTTCGGCGTCCCACAGCTCGACCTGGCGACGCCCAGCGCCGCCGCGCCCGCAGGAACGGCCTCCAGCTTCGGCGATCTGCTGGCACAGCTGGCGGGTCACGCCCGGGACTCCGTGAAGGCCGGCGAGGCGGCGGCGATCTCGGGCATTCAGGGCAAGGCGTCGACGCAGTCCGTGGTCGAGGCGGTGATGTCGGCCGAGCAGAGCCTCCAGACCGCGGTCGCCATCCGGGACAAGGTGGTCGCCGCCTACCAGGAAATCGTCCGCATGGCGATCTGACATCGCAAACAGCGCGGGAGAGGTCGCCCTCTCCCGTCGGTGGCACGCGAACGTCGCCTGACCACAGTCATCGTCATCCCGGGCGGAAGGACATCATCATGAGAGCGCTTGCCATCGCGGCCACGGGCATGAATGCCCAGCAGCTGAACGTCGAAGTCATCGCCAACAACATCTCGAACCTGAACACGACGGCGTTCAAGGGCGCGCGGGCGGAATTCAAGGACCTGATCTATCAGGCCGAGCGGCCGGCGGGCGTCCCGATCCAGGCCGGCGAGTCGGCGATCCCCGAGGGCGCGATGCTCGGCCTCGGCGTCCGCAATTCCGCGATCCGGAACCTGCACCGGCAGGGCCCGCTGGCCAACACGACCAACCCCCTCGATCTCGCGATCAACGGGCGCGGCTGGTTCCAGGTCACGATGCCCAACGGCGAGATCAACTACACCCGCGCCGGCTCGTTCAACAAGAACGCCGACGGCCGCCTCGTCACCGCGGAGGGCTACAGCGTCGATCCGGCGATCATCATCCCGCAGAACGCCGTCGACGTGGTGATCAACGAGACCGGCCAAGTGATGGTCAAGCTCGATGCCCAGCCGCTGCCGCAGACGGTCGGCCAGCTGGCGCTCGCCAACTTCGCCAACGATGCCGGGCTCGAGCCGCTGGGCAACGGCCTGTATCGGGAGACACCGGCCTCCGGCCTGCCCGTGACCGGCGTCGCCGGCGATCCGGGCTTCGGCAAGATCCAGCAGGGCTATCTCGAGAATTCCAACGTCGATCCGGTCCGGGAGATCACCAACCTGATCTCCGCCCAGCGGGCGTTCGAGATGAACTCGAAGGTGATCCAGGCCGCCGACGAGATGGCCGGCACCGTCTCGAAGGGCCTGCGCTGACATCATGACCCGGGGACATCTCTTCGTGAGACGGGGCGTCGCGCGCACGGCTCGGGGGCTGCGCGCGGCCTGCGCGCTCGGCCTCGTCGCCGTTCCGGCCGCCGCCGCAGACCAGACGTTCCCGGTGCCGGTGGCGACGATCTACGCGGGCGACGTCATCAAGCCGACGATGCTCCGGGACCAGACCTATCCGGAGAACTTCAAGCCGCGGGTGCCGGCGGTCGAGACGGCGGCGCGCGCCGTCGGCAAGGTTGCGCGGCGGACCCTCCTGCCCGGGGAGGTGATCCCGTCCGGCGCCCTCGAGGAGGTCAAGCTCGTGACCCGCGGGGCGCCGACCGTGATCGTGTTCGAGGAGCGCGGCATGGTCATCTCGACCCTGGGCACGGCGCTGGCGAACGCCGCCGTGAACGAGCCGGTGACGGTGCGGAACACCGCGACCGGCCGCCTGATCCAGGGCGTCGTCCAGCCCGACGGCCGGGTACGCACCGGCGGGCAGCCGTGATGCGTCGCCTGCTTCCCCTGTTCCTGATCGGGCTCGGCCTCTGGTCGGCGCCCGCGACCGCGGCGACGCGGATCAAGGACATCGCGTCGCTCCAGGGCGTCCGCGAGAACCAGGTCGTCGGCTACGGCCTCGTCACCGGCCTGCAGAGCACCGGCGACACCCTCCGCAATTCGCAGTTCACGGAGCAATCCCTGCAATCGATGCTGGACCGGCTCGGCATCAACGTGCGCGACCAGCGGATGCGGACCCGCAACGTCGCGGCCGTGATGGTGACGGCCAACCTGCCGGCCTATGTCGAGCCGGGCTCGCGCATCGACGTCAGCGTGAACTCGCTCGGCGACGCGACCTCCCTGCGCGGCGGCACCCTGCTGATGACGCCGCTGGCGGGGGGTGACGGGCAGGTCTACGCGGTGGCGCAGGGCGCGCTCGCCGTCTCCGGCTTCAGCGCCACTGGTCAGGCCGAATCGCTGGTCTCGGGCGTCGCGACGGCCGCCCGGATCCCCAACGGCGCCCTGGTCGAGCGGGCGGTGGCCGGCACGTTCCGGGATCTGCCCGGCATGTCGCTCGAACTGAAGAACCCGGATTACCGCACCGCCATCCTGATCTGCGACGCGATCAACGCCTACACGGTGCAGCGCTACGGGCGCCGCGCCGCGAGCCCGCGCGACTATCGCACCGTCGTGCTGACGCGGCCCGGGCATGTCGGTCGGACGCGGTTCATGGCCGAGATCGGCGAATTGGCGGTCCAGCCGGATACGCCGGCGCGGGTGGTGATCGACCAGCGCACCGGCACCGTGGTCATCGGCCGGAACGTGCAGATCTCCACCGTGGCGGTCACCCACGGCGATCTCACGGTTCGCATCACCGAGACCCCGCAGGTGTCGCAGCCGGCCCCGTTCTCCGACGGGCAGACCGCGATCGTCCCCCGGACCGACATCAACGCCGCCGAGCAGACCGCCCGCCTGGCCGTCGTCTCGGGGCCCGACCTGCAGAGCCTGGTCCGCGGCCTGAACAATGTCGGCATGAAGCCGACCGACGTGATCTCGATCCTGCAAGCGGTGAAGACGGCGGGCGCCTTGCAGGCGGAGCTGGTGGTTCAATGATCGCCCCGACCCGCGAGCGGCGCACCGGGCGGCGCAGCCTGCACGGCTGGGGCGCTCGCGTCCTGGTGGCGGCCGCGATCCTGCCCGCCGCCCAGGCCGCTGCCCAGCAGAAGCCGGGCGAGCCGGCCAAGGGCGAGGAGACCCGCGCCCCGCAAGCGCAAGCCCAACAATATTGCAGCAGCATCGCCAACGCCGCCGCCGATGCCCGGTTCACTTGGCAGAAGGAGACGCTCACGGCGCTCGCCAAGGATATCGAGGGGCGAATCGGTCAGCTCGAGGCGAAGCGCGCCGAGTACGAGGAATGGCTGAAGCGCCGGCAGATGTTCCTCGCCAAGGCGGACGAGAGCGTCACGGCGATCTACGCCAAGATGAAGCCCGAGGCGGCCTCGCAGCAGCTGACCGCCATGGACAGCGAGGCGGCCGCAGCCATTCTGACGCGGCTCGATCCGCGCGCCGCCAGCGCGATCATGAACGAGATGGAGCCCGGCCGGGCGGCGTGGCTGGCCAACGTCATCACCAACACCCCGAAGAAAGCGGTGCCGCCCCGGTCCGAGCCGCCCCCGAGCCCCCCGCCCGAGCCTCGCTCGGACGAGGGAAACCGCCAACCGCAGAACAGTGAGAAATCAGGATGAAGCGGCTGGCTGCCATCGCGGCGCTTGTGACCCTCGGAGCCTGCTCGACCCCCGTCCAGGAGATCGGCCGCGCTCCGGCCATGAGCCCGGTCGGGCTCGGGATCAATGCGAATCACGACGCGGTGCCGCCGCTGTTCACCGCGACCCAGCGGGCGGGATACCATTCGACCTGGGCGCAGCAGAGCGCCGACCTGTTCCAGGATCCGCGCGCCAAGAATGTCGGCGACGTGCTGACCGTGCTGATCGAGATGAACGACAAGGCCCAGTTCGACAACGCCACCGACCGGTCCCGCGATTCGCGGTCCAAGATGAGCCTCGACGTCGAGCTCGACCTGTTCGGCCTCGGCACGCAATCGAAGAACAACTACGAGGTCAACGGCAATTCCTCGACCAAGGGGCAGGGCTCGATCGACCGCAAGGAGCAGCTTCGCCTCTCCGTCGCCGCCATCGTGACCAACGTGTTCCCCAACGGCAACATGATGATCAGCGGTTCCCAGGAGGTGCGGGTCAATTACGAGATCCGCGTGCTGAACATCGCCGGCATCGTCCGGCCGCGGGACATCTCGCGCAAGAACACCATCGACTACGACAAGATCGCTGAGGCGCGGGTCTCCTATGGCGGCCGGGGGCGCCTGATGGAGGTGCAGCAGCCCGGCGCGGTCCAGCAGGTCTACGACCTGGTCGCGCCGTTCTGACCCGACAGCGGAAACCCGAATCATGGCGTCAGATGCCGCGTCACCGCGCTCCAAGCTCCGCTGGCTGCTCCTGCTCGCCATACTCACGGTCCTGGCGGTCGGCGTCGGGGGCGCGGGCGGCCTGTTCATGATCTCCACCGTCGAGAAGGCCGTGAACGAGAGAAATAAACTCGAGGAGGAGCAGGTCCAGAAGGTCGTCGCCTACGATGCGAGCTTCAGCCTGACGAGTATCGGCACGGTGGTGACCAACCTCGCCAGCCCCAGCGATGTCTGGATCCGGCTCGAAGCCTCGATCGTCGTCAAGACCGGGACATTCTCCAATCCTCAAGCCGTCGCGGCCGAGATCCGCCAGGACCTCCTCGGCTATCTGCACACTTTGTCGCTCGCGCAGATCGAAGGGCCGAGCGGCCTCGTCCATCTGCGCGAGGATCTGGCCGAGCGGGTCCAGCAGCGATCCAAGAGCCAGGTCCGCGACTTCTTCATCGAGACGCTCGTCGTCCAGTAAAACATCCCTTTCCGGCCGTATCGCGGATGCGCGTCCGATGAACATCAGGATCGGTCACGCCATGCTGCGCCGCGTCTTTCTGGCGGGCTCGTTGATTCTCGTCGCCACGGCCGCGAGCGCCCAATCGTTCAGCCTCGATCAGGTCCTGCCGCCCGGGAACGGCTCGATGAGCGGGCGGATGATCCAGCTCATCGCCCTCCTGACCGTCCTCTCGGTCGCGCCGGGCCTGCTGGTCATGATGACCAGCTTCACGCGATTCGTCGTGGCGCTCTCGTTCCTGCGGTCCGGGCTCGGCCTGCAGGGCGCGCCGGCCAACATGGTGCTGATCAGCCTCTCGCTGTTCATGACCTTCTACGTGATGGGCCCGACCTTCGACCGCGCCTGGCAGGACGGCATCCGCCCGCTCACCGAGAACCGGATCTCGGAAGAAGAGGCCTTCGCCAAGGTGACCGATCCGTTCCGGGACTTCATGCTGACCCATGTCCGCCCGAAGGATCTCGACACCTTCGCGGAGATCGCGGTGGCCGCCTACCCGAAGGCCCAGGCCGGCAGCCGGACCGATCTCCGGGTGCTGATCCCGGCCTTCATGATCTCCGAGCTGCGCCGCGGATTCGAGATCGGCTTCCTGATCGCGCTCCCGTTCCTCGTCATCGACATGGTGGTGGCGGTGCTGGTCATGGCGATGGGCATGATGATGATGCCCCCGACGGTGATCTCACTCCCGTTCAAGGTGTTGTTTTTTGTATTGATCGATGGCTGGAACATGCTCATCAGCGGACTTGTACGGTCGTATTTTTGAAGTTTCAAACAAAGTCTTTCATGAAACACGCTGCAAGGACCAAAATTTTCACAAGGCGCAGCGCCTGCTATTGACTTGCTGTTGAAAGTTCTTCATCTGAGGCCTGCCAACGCGTGGTTGATCGGTCCGATAAGAGCGACCGGATCAGACCAACGGTTGAGAGATCGATAGCGGGTTGACTGCGTGCTCGGCACGCCGGGTCAAAGGCATGATGCCGCCCTGCTATGCCGGTGAAAATCCGACATGTCCCCTGAACGTCTTCTCTTTGAAGGGACATCCTCATGTCGAGCCTGTTGACCAACACCGCCGCGATGACGGCGCTGACCACCCTCAAGACCACGAACCAGGATCTGGAGAAGTCGAGCAACCGGGTCGCCACGGGCCAGAAGGTGGCCGTCGCCGCCGACAACGCCGCCTATTGGTCGATCGCCACCACCATCCGCGCCGACAACGGCTCGCTCGGCGCCGTCAAGGACGCCATCGGCCTCGGCCTCGCCACGGTGAACGGTGCCGTGAACGGTCTGGAAGCGGTCAAGAACACCTTCCTGGATCTCAAGAACAAGCTGACGGCGGCGCTCAACCCGAACGTCGATCGCGCCAAGATCCAGTCGGAAATCAGCGCCCGCATGACGGATCTGCGGACCTACGCCAGCACCGCGACCACGAACGGCGAGGCGTGGCTGGCGGTCGATTCTGCTTCCGGCAACTACACGGCCGACCGCAAGATCGTGTCGTCCTTCACCCGTACGCAGGGCCAGATCGCGGTCGGCACCGTCACGGTCGACGTGGACGATACGAAGCTCTACGACGCCCAGACTGCGGCACTTGGCGCGAGCGGTGCTGCGACCACGCCGGGCTTTAAGGGCGCGGTGAAGGGCACGGACGCGACTGGCGCCAAGGGTGGCACGGGTTCCCAGATTGAAAAATACGAAACCGCCAAGAAGGCCTGGGCGGACGCTCAAACCACCTACACCGCCAGCGACAAGGGATCCACCGCCGTCAGTAACTACAACAATGCGAACGCGACGTGGCAGCAGGCCCAGAACGATCTCGCAGCCGACGCCAAGAAACAGAATGCCATCGTGGAAGGCACTGCGACGGGTGCGACGGGTGACACGGGTGCGACGGGTGCGACTGGTGCGACTGGTGCGACTGGTGCGACGAGCCGTGGCTCTGACGGAAGCGGCGGCATTCTCGACAAACAATACGCCGTCTTCGGTAAGAACGAGTACGGCTACGACGTCGCGTATACGCTCAGCGTCGACACGATTGACATCACTTCGATCCAGAACAGCGACCTGTCGATGCTGCACGCTTACGTCAACATGGCCGACAAGGTCCTGACCAACATCACGAACGTCGCGACGAAGCTCGGCGCGGTGCAGAGCCAGATCCAGTCGCAGTCGAACTACGTCGACACGCTGATCAAGAACAACGACAAGAGCATCGGCATCCTGGTGGACGCCGATATGGAAGAAGAGTCGACCAAGCTGAAGGCCCTCCAGGTCCAGCAGCAGCTCGGTATCCAGTCGCTTACGATCGCCAACACCACCACCCAGCAGATCCTGAGCCTGTTCCGCAGCTAAGTTCCGGGTCCCTGACCCTCATCAGCATCGTCCCTTCGGGGTGATGCGGGCCGCGCGTCTTCGGGTGCGCGGCCCTTCTCTTTGAGGCGGGCCGCCGCCGGGCACCACCCCCACGCAAGATTGATCCGGCACGCTGGCGCCGAGCCACTGCGGTGGAAGCTGAGCCTTGCCGATGCCCGGTCGTGAGCACCTCGAAAAGCTATGGACGAACATCCTCGAGCTCGGCCCGCGGCGGCTGATCGCCCTGGGTCTCGTCGGGCTCACCGTGTTCGTGACCGTGGGCCTCGGCGCCTATTATCTCAGCCGCCCGCTCCGTGAGCCGCTCTATACCGGCCTGAGCCGGGACGACGTCAGCCGCATGGCCGCCGTGCTCAAGGATGCCGGCGTTCCGTTCGACGTCAGCTCCGACGGCACCGCCGTCCTGGTCAGCTACGGGCAGACCGCCCAGGCCCGGATGCTGCTCGCCGAGAAGGGCCTGCCCCAGAGCGGCAAGGCCGGCTACGAGTTGTTCAACGATCTGGGCTCGCTGGGCCTGACCTCGTTCATGCAGGACATCACCCGGGTCCGGGCTCTCGAGGGCGAGATCGCCCGCACGGTGCAGACGCTCAAGGGCGTCAAGGCCGCCCGCGTCCATATCGTGATGCCCGATCCCGGCTCGTTCCGCCGCGAGCAGCAGCCGGCTTCCGCCTCCGTGGTGGTGCGCACCGAGCCCGCCAACGATCCCTCGACCGCGCCCGCCATCCGCCAGCTCGTCGCCGCGGCCATCCCCGGCATGAAGCCCGACAAGGTGACGGTGCTCAACACCGACGGGACGATCCTGCTCTCCGGCGACGACGCCGCCACCGCGCCCGCCGGCCGCATGGCGACGCTGGAGCAGCTCACGAACCGTGAGATCCAGGACAACATCCGCCGGACGCTCACGCCGTATCTGGGGACCAACAATTTCGAGGTCAGCGTGGTCGCGCGGCTGAACACCGACAAGACCCAGACCAACGAGACGCTCTTCAACCCGGACCAGAAGGTCGAGCGCGGGACCCGGGTCATCAAGGAAACCGAGAGCTCGCAGAATCGCGCAGCCCAGAGGCCGACCACCGCCCAGCAGAACCTGCCCAACCAGAACGTCCAGTCCGGCGGGGCGGAGAATTCGAGTTCCGAAAGTCAGCGCCGCGAGGAACAGACCAACTACGAAATTTCCTCGAAGACGGTCCAGACCGTCAGCGACGGCTACACGGTGAAGAACCTGTCCGTGGCCGTGCTGGTGAACCGCTCCCGGTTGGAAGCGCTGGCCAATCCCGGCAAGGAGGCCGGCAAGGACGCGGCCAAGATCGAACTCGAGCCGCAGATCGCCGAGATCGAACAGCTCGTCGCCTCCGCGTCGGGCTTCAACAAGGCGCGGGGCGACCAGATCAAGGTGGCTGCGGTCAGCTTCGTCAACGAGGGCCAGCCCCTCGCACCCGTTCCCGCGCTCGGGATCGGCGATGTCCTGATGCGTCAGTCCGGAACCCTGATCAACGCGGCCACGATCCTGATCGTCGGATGCCTGCTGATCTGGTTCGGCCTGCGTCCGGCCGTCAACGCGATTCTCGCCCGATCACCCGAGACGGAGACCGAGCTGGCGCTCGCCGCGCCCGAGTCCGACACGCTCGACAGGCTGCAGGCAGAGCAAGCCGTGGCAGCCGCGGAACCCAACCTCATCGAGGACCTGACGGAAAGGATCGCGCACTCGCCGATCCGGAAGCTCGAGCAGCTGGTCGAGCTCGACGAGGAGCAGGTCGCCAATATCCTGAAGCAATGGCTCAGCCGTGACGAGGCCGCGTGATGGCCGAGGCACCGCCGGTCTGGACCGTCTTCTCGGGAACGAGCCAGCGCTCCTCCTCCGCCCTGGCCGCACTGATACCCAAGCGGGTCGATTCGAGCGCACCGCCGGCGGCGCCCGCGAGGCCGCCGGATCTGGACGCCATCGCGGCCGCGGCACGGGCGGAAGGTCGCCGTGAAGGCGAGGCTCTGGCAGCCCAGGCGGCCCGGGCCGCCATTGCGGCCGAACGGGAAGCCGGCGCGGCCGCCCTCGCGGAGACCCGGCGACGCTGGGTGGACGCGGAATCGGCAGTCCTGGCGAACGGTTTCACCGAGCAGGTCCGGACGCTGGAGGCGCAGCTGGCGCAGAGCTTGACGCGGGTCCTAAAGCCCTTCCTGGCCGAGGCCCTGCGGCGCGAGGCGCTCCGCGACCTGCACGAGACCGTGTCGTCCGTCCTGGCCGACGACCGTTCGGGAACGCTCGCGGTGACCGGTCCCGCGGATCTCGTGGAGGCGCTCGCGAAGCGCCTGGACCTGCCCCCTGGCCGGCTCGTCACGGCATCCGACGGAAGCCCCGACCTGCGCGTCCGGATGAACGGGACTGTCGTCGAAACGCAGCTTCAGGCGTGGGGCGAGCGCGTCGCCGCCCTGCTCGGGGATCGCTGAGCATGGCCGACGAGAAGACCGAGATCATCATCGTCCGCCGGGGGCCGGAGGAGGATGGGGAGCACCACGGGGGCGTTTGGAAGATCGCGTTGGCGGACTTCATGACCGCCATGATGGCGCTATTCCTCGTCCTGTGGCTGATCCGAGCCACGAACGAGGAGACGAAGACCAGTATCGCGAATTACTTCAATCCGATCAGCCTATCCGAGGCCCTGCCGACGCGGAAGGGGCTGACCGATGCCCAGCCCAACACCGCCGATCCGAGGGAGGGCGACACGGCGAATCAAGCGGAAGCCGGCGCGGGCCAGAGCGACAAGGGCAGCCCCTTGCCGCCGGGCTCGACACCTCGGGAGCGGGAGCTGTTCCAGGATCCTTACGCGGTGCTGGCGGCCCTTGCCGCCGAAGCCGAGCCCGACAAGCCTCAGAGCGCGACGATCGGCGATGTCGGCGAAGCAGGACGGCGGGGCGGGGACGCCGCGCGCGATCCGTTCGATCCGCTGTACTGGCAGGTGATCACCCTCTCGCCCGCGAAGACGGACCGGTCCGCGCCCACGGGGATCACGCCGCTGCCGTCCCGGACCCAGCCTGACGCACGCGGCGCGGGACGCACCTCCTCGACCGCGCCCGAGAGCGCCGGGACCAAGGACACCACCAAGGACGCGAAGGACGCCAAGGCGCCGGTGAACGGGCCGGAAGCGGGCCAGGCTCCGATCCAAACCCAATCGGCCGCGCAAACACCGGCGCAGCCCTCGGCTCAAACCGCCGCGCAGGCCGACCAAGCCGCGCTGAAGGCGGAGATCACCACGATCTTCGCCCCCTCCGCGTCGGGCGCGTCCGGGCCGCATGTCGAGGTCCAGGGAACGCCGGAGGGGCTCCTGATCAACGTGACGGACGACCTGAACTTCAGCATGTTCGCGGTGGGCTCGGCCGAGCCCCGCCCCGAGATGGTGCGGGCCATGGAGCGTCTCGCGAAGGCCCTGGCCGGGCGTCCGGGCAAGATCGTCATCCGCGGCCATACCGACAGTCGCCCGTTCCGCTCCGAAGTCTACGACAATTGGCGGCTCTCGACGGCGCGCGCCCATATTGCGTCCTACATGCTGACGCGGGCCGGCGTCGATGAAGCCCGGATCGCCCGGATCGAGGGCGCCGCCGACCGGATGCCGCGGAACACTACGGATCCGAAGGCGCCCGAGAACCGCCGGATCGAGATTCTTTTGCAAGGCGCTCCGGGATGAGGTGGATCACGCAGATCGCCCTCGGCGCTCTTCTCAACCTCTGTCCGTACCCGGCTGCCGCAAACCCGGTGCCGCAGACGCCGACCGAGGCGGCTCCGCAGACGGCGCAACCTCCGGTGTCCGAGGCTTCCCCGACGGCCCCAGCCGCTGACCCGCCGGGCCGCAAGAGCGGTCCTGTCGCGTGGGTGCGCACGCTGCAATTGCTGCAGGACCGGATCGCCACAGGATCCCTGGCCGCGCACGAGAGCCAGCCCGCGCTCATGGCCCGGATCGAGGGCGACCTTCTGAAAGCGGCCCCGGAGGTCTGGACCGATCGGCACAACGTGCAGGCGGCCATCGTCTTCGCCCTGAGCGGCGGCGGCCCGGCGATCCTGCGGCGCCTGACGAATCAGGAGAGCCCTGATACGCCCGAGACGAATCTCGCGCGCGGCGCGCTGGCCTATATCGATGGCCAGGAGGCCGAGGCGAACCGCCTCCTGAGGGACGTCGACACGGCGACGCTGCCGCCGACGCTTGCCGGGGCGATCACCCTCACGCAGGCCGCCCTCACGGTGAACGAGAATCCGGTCCGCGCGATCACGCTCCTCGATCGCGTCCGGTCGCTGTTGCCGGGAACGCTCGTCGAGGAAGGCGCGCTGCGCCGCGAGATCTTCGCCCTCGGGCAAGGCGGCGACCTGAAGAAGCTCGAGGTCCTGGCGATCCAGTACCTGCGCCGCTTTCAGCACTCGATCTACGCGGGTAATTTCCGGCAGCGCTTCGCGTACCAGCTGATGCAGCTCGATTTCGGCCGGGACGAGGCCCGCTTCGCATCCTTCACCAGGATCATGAACGAACTCGCCCCCGAGAGCCGGCGGGATCTCTACCTGCTGATCGCCCGGACGGCGGTCCAAGAGGGCAAGACCAGCTCGGCCCTCATGGCGGCCGACAAGGCGCTGGTGCTCTGTGCTCCGGAGAGTCTCGAGGCGACCCAGGCCCAGCTCTACCGCGCGGCTGCCGAGATCGTGACCCTGGCGACATTCCAGACGGCCGTGCGGAAGCTGAAGGCCGTCGACAGGGCCAGGCTGCCAGCGCGCGACATCCAACTCCTCGACGCGGCTCTGTCGATGGCCGAGCAGATCGGGCGCGGGCTGGCCCGTGCCCCCGCCCCGCCGGATGCCGAGGCGTCGAAGCGTGCGCAGGCGCAGGTGGCAGCCGCGGACGATCCGGGCAGCCTGATCCCCAAGGCCGAAGCCATGATCGGCCAAGTCGACCAACTCCTTCGGAGGTCAAACCCGTGAATCCGATCTCGGCCGCGGTTCAGAATCCCGCTCCGAAGCCCGATCGCGAGGTCGCGCCGTCCAACGCGAACGGCGATACTCCGCAGCAGGCGGGGACGGGGCGCGAGAGCGCCTTCGGGTCCGTGCTGCGCGAACTCTCGGGGGCGGGTACGCCGTCGACGACCGATACCGAGGTCGTGAAGGGCAAGCCCGACGACGCGGACAGCGACGACGCTCCTCCGGCAACAGCGGCGACGGCTGCTCTGCCGACGCCTGCGCCGGCCGTCTCTGCCACGGCGATGTTGGCGAACCTCCTGAACATCGCTTTACCGCCCGCTCCCACCGCGGCCGTGGCCAAAGCCGCTGCACCGGTCCAGGATCGGTCCATTGCGGCGGTCCTCGTTCCCGCGACAGGAAGCCTGTCGATTTCGGCACCGGGTTCCACCGCAGCACCGGCCAGCGGATCTCCGTCAGGATCTGCGCCGGTCGCTATCGAGGCTCCCTCCGGGAACACGGAGCCTCTTACGCCTCAGGCGGACGCGACAGCATCCGTCGACAAGGCAGCGGGCGCGAAGGATAAGCCACTCCCAGACAGTGCTGTGCCTACGGACGGTGCGGCCCGCCCGGACATCGCCAAGGTGCCCCAGGCCATCGCGTCGAAGGTCGAGGTGCTCGGCCGCGCGGTTCATTTCAGGCCGGTCGTACCCGCTGGTGCGCCGGCGCCCGAGGCCGCGAATGCGGGCCCGATGGAACCGGCCGCCGCCGAAGCCGAAATCGGCACAGCCAATCCGCAGATCGCCCGGCCCGAAGGAGCGGCTCTGAATGCGGCGGCGGCGCTGAAGCTCGCGCCTCAGATCCGGTCCGAGCCGGATCCGCGGCACGCGGTTCATTTCAGGCCGGTCGTACCCGCTGGTGCGCCGGCGCCCGACGCCGCGAATGCGGCCCCGATGGAACCGGCCGCCGCCGAAACCGAAATCGGCATAGCCGATCCGCAGATCGCCCGGCCCGAAGGAGTGGCCATGAATGCGGCGGCGGCGCTGAAGCTCGCGCCTCAGATCCGGTCGGAGCCGGATCCGCGGCGCGCCGTCGCGGCGGCTGCCGATCGGGAGGCCGAGCCCGAGAAGCCGATGGCGATCGCACCCGCCCAGGGCCGCGCCGTCTCCGGGGTCGAGCGGGCCATCCTGGCCTCCGTCGGCGAGCGCGGGGAGGGCACCGCGTCGGCGACGGGGCCGCATGACGGGACCGGGGCGGCCGCGAGCCTGCCCGCCGGATCCCTGCCGTTGATCGCGACGGCCATCAAGGAGGAACTCGCGCGCGCGACCGCGGCTGCATCGCAGTCCCGGATCCACGCCGATCCGGCCGCCAACGCCGTCCCGGAGGGGCCGCTGCGCGTGCTCAGGATCCAGCTTCGGCCGGAGGACCTCGGGGTCGTCACCGTGGAGATGCGGCTCTCGAACGGTCAGCTGGAGACGCATCTGCGCGCCTCGCAGCCGGAGACCGCCGCGCTCCTGCACAAGGACACGGCGATCCTCACCGACCTCCTGAGTCACAGCAGCTACCAGGCCGAGGTCATCGTCGGGCAGGCCCGTCCGACCGAGGCGGGAGCGGCACCCGGCGGCTCCCAGCAGCAGGCTTCACCGTCATTCACCGACGGCGGCGCCCGACCGGGCAACGAGGGCGCCCGGCAACGGCAGCAGGAGCAGCGGCAGGCCGTCAGCAGACGCGAAGGAGAACGGACGGATGAAGCGGTACGTCCTCGTGACGGCGGCGTTTATCTCTAGCGCTGTCCCGGCTGCGGCGAATGTCTGCGAGGACGAGATGGGGCGCGCCTCCACCCGCTACGGCGTGCCGCTGGGCGTGCTCTACGCCGTCGGCCTGACGGAGACCGGCAAACGCGGCTCGCTGCAGCCCTATGCCATGAACATCGAAGGAACGGCCTATTTCGCGACGGGGCCGCGGGACGTGCTCGCCCGCTTCGCGGCGGCGCGGGGCAAGGGCGTGCGCCTGATCGATCTCGGCTGCATGCAGATCAACCACCATTACCACGGCGGCAAGTTCAGCTCGGTCGAGGCCATGATCGACCCGCACGCCAACGTCCAGTACGCGACGCAATTCCTCCGGGAACTCAAGAAGCGGGAGGGCAGCTGGACCATGGCGGTGGCTCGCTACCATGCCGGCCCGAACAACAATGCCGCGCAGAAGCAGTATATCTGCCGGGTCGTCGCCAACATGGTCGCGACGGGATTCGGCCAATGGACCCCGGCGGCGACACGGTTCTGCCAGTAATGCCCCGTCCGTCGAAGGGGATCCGCAGCCGCGCCGAATCACGTCGCCAGCCGCCAAGCCTGTGCCGGCGCCGGCTGCACGGCCCGATCCAGATACTCGCATGAGAAACGAATTCTTCAGCGCCAACAGCGAAGATTACTGAATACGCTATGCGGATGCCGCTAATTGGCCGCTCATACGTTGAGCCGAACGGCAGACGCCACCCGCCTTCCGGGGTTGGGGGAGCATCATGAACGACGCGCCAGACCCACCGGACAACCCCTTCGCGAAGACGCTGCTGCTGTTCGCCGTCACCGTCGCCGTCATCGCAATCTCGGCCTACATTCTCATCCGGATGGATTGAGTCACGTCAGCGCATCGTCCTGTATAGCGCATCGAGGACAATGCGTTACAAGCTCCGGCAGCTTCCATAGCTCACCTTGATCTCGCTGCGATCCTCCGGATTCAGCTGCGCTTCGACGAAGTTCAGCTTGTTCAAATCGATCAGAAGAAAATACACGCCGTTCTGGCATTTGATCGCGTTGCGCGGCGTACGCTCGTTCAGGCGCGGCGATGCCACCTGACATTCGTAATAATCGGAGCGCCCCGCGGAGATGACGGTCAGAAAGCCACCGCTGGCGACCAGCGAGAAGGTCCGCGGCCGTTGCGGCTGCGGCTGCGGCTTTGCACCTTCGGGGACGGGGGCTGCATCGAGCCCCACCGACACGTCCTCCGTACAGGTCATCGGGCGGCGCAACTGAGAGGCCGCCGGCGCGATGCTCAGGATGAGGACCGCGCCGGTGAGCGCTACCCTGTGGGCGATCATCGGCAGGAATTCCGCGATTCGTAGGTAGTTTCAACCGACAAGCTAAGGCGTCGTCGGGCGATGTAAACGCCGTCCCCTCCGGCGGGGGAACGGAATAACAGATTTGCCACAAATCCTGTTGTCACTTCGTCTGACATGACTGGTCAATCCGGCCCGATCGACAACATCGGCGGAGCCTGGCCCGATGCATCGGCCTTCTTCGCCCCCTGAAGCATCGTCTTTTTCCGAAAGCCGGTGACCACCTTGCGAGGCGAGGCTCTAACCGTCCGGACCGTCGGGGTTGTCGTTCGCGGCGGTTTCCGCCTCGCCTCGCAGGGCGATCTCGGCGCCGACCTCGATCAGCAGCAACCGCGACAGGAGTTGCATGGTCGACGTGCCATGCGCGAGCAGAAGCTCGTGCGCCGCGATGGCTGCCTCCACCATGCGGCTGAAACCGTCATCCTCAGACATCGTCGCGCAAGAGCCGAGTTGAATGAGAGCATACAACTTTAAGATCGAGCTTCGGTTCGCTGACGCCCGAGGAAACTGATCGCCGCCTCGCCTCGGACGCACGATACCTACCAGGCGGCCCGACATGCCCGGGCTCAGGGCGTGCGCCGGGGCAGGGACCTTCCCGGTGCCCCGCCGATCCACGACCCGATCAGGCGGGGCTGTTCGGATCGTTGGTGAGGGGCGCCCTATTGCGCCGGCGGCACCGGGCCCGCCGCATAGCTCGAGACCGTTGCGGGCAGCGCGACGGAGGCCGGCATTTCCTTCCTGGCCGCGCGCGTGTCGCGCTTCTCGTAGAAGGCGTTGCCGCCGGCCACGGCCACGTAGTGCATGTTCTTGTAGGGGAAGTGATGGCCCGCCGTGTGGAAATACATCGCCTTTCCGACCTTCGGGTGCCGCTCGCCCGCCAGCACCGCGTCGGCCGCGTCGGCGACCTTCTGAAGGTCGCGGTCCTGCATCGGCTTGGTGAGCACGCCGGGCGCGAACTGGCCGGGCTGTCCGACGACCGCGCAGATCCCGCCCGGGAAGATCGCGGCCTCCAGGCGGTTCATGACCACGGTGCCGACGGCGAGCAGGCCGCCCTCGTCGCTGCGGTTCGACTCGAAATACATGGCCCGGCCGAGGCAGTCGCGCTCTTCATCGCTGACGACCAGCGGCGGCTTGCGGTCTGGGATCGATCCTGTGGTCAGGGGTGAAGCGGTGTTGCACGCACCCAGGCCGCCGGCGAGCGCCAGGACGACCCATCTTGAAACCGTCTTCGTCCTCTCGCTACCCTGCATGCATCAGCGCTCCGTCCTCCTGCAGCCTCGTTTCGGTGCGAGACGGCCGCCCCATCGCGGCATCGCCTCCCGCCGTCGTTGTACGCGCCAAGCTTGCGTGCACGTTCGCGGCGAGGATGTGGCGAGCTGTCGTCCGCGCCTCGCGGAGGGCAGCAGCCTCCAGGCGCTGGTGGACAGCCGGGAAGGCCCGGAGCCCGATCGCTCCGGGCGAGAGGGGCGCCCGCGGCCGGTCCGCCGGCCCGGCCGGAAAACCGACGTGTCGTCAGTCCGATAGCATCGTCTCCGGGATCCACGCGGCACGGGATCCGGCACCCGCGCCCGGACGATCTCGCGGCGGGGAGGGGGCTCGGCCGAAGGCCCGGTGTCATCCGGGAGACACACCGGCCGCCAACCGGTGCCGGGGCGTTGGCACGGCCTGCGCCTTGGTTCGATGGTGGCCATGACGGTTCCCTTCGGGGATCAAAAGGAAACGCCGTGAGGGGTTTTTGCCCGATCCGACCAGTTCGCCGATGCCAACGTCCCGCGCCGGCCCAGGGAACCGGCTCAGTGCTGGCCCTGCCCGGACGCCAGGACGGCTACGCCCACCGCGATGATCGCGATCCCCACCAGCATGGTCGGGCTGATCGCCTCGCCGTACAGCCACGCGCCGCCGAGGGCTGCGCCGATCATGCCGACCCCCGACCAGATCGCGTAGACCACCCCGATCGGCAGCATGTCCATGCTGCTCGACATCAGCCACAGGGCGGTGCCGTAGCCGACGGCCACGATCAGGGTCGGTACGGGCCGCGTCAGACCGTCGGCGGCCTTCAGCGCCAGGGTGGCGGTGACCTCCGCGCCGATCGCGAGCCCGAGGATGAGGAAAGGGTTCATCGCGCGGAAGACCTTTTGTGGAGGAACGGAGCCAGTTTCAAATGAACCTCGGTTTTCAGGTCAGCATAGACGATCAGACAATGACGACAGGCTGCAGTTTGTGCGCTGCAGCAGCCTGCCATAAGATGCGGCCAGACTTCGACAATCCTTGTCCACCGAATCGATGAACATTTTTGGATCGCCGACGCCGGGCTCGCGCGGCGGAGCCCCGAATGCAACGTCCGACCTGCTTGGCCCTTCGTTAACGCCTCCTCATCATGGTCGCCGCGCGCCGAGACCCCGATCGACGGCGCCCTGACCGTGACGATCCAGAGCGACACCGATCCACCATGACCTCGTCGTCCGCGATCCCGAAGCCTTCGGCCGGCCCCCGCCCGGGGCGCCGGCGGGGCACGCGCTGGGGCGTGATCGCCGCGGCCGGCGGCGTCGTAGCGGCGGCCTGCGCCTGGACCGCCACGGCGCTGATCGACGTTCCGAATCCGGTCACCCTGGCGGCTCTGGCGGTCCTCGAGCCATCCGCGATCGGACCGTGGTTCCCCAGCCGGGTCGTGCAGGCGCCGGCACAGGCCCACGACCTGGCGTTCCGGCCGGCCCCGATCCTGGAGCGCGTCCCCTGGAAGGGGAAGCCGGTCCCGCTCGCCGCGATGCTGGCGGAGACGCATACCAACGCCTTCCTGGTGGTGCAGGACGGGGTCCTGATCCACGAATGGCAGCGCCTCGGGACCGGACCCACGACCCTGTTCCCGTCCTGGTCGGTGGCGAAGTCGATCGTGTCGCTCCTGGTCGGCGCCGCGGTGGCGGGGGGCAAGCTCGCCGAGACCGACCGGGTCTCGGCCCTGCTGCCCGAGTTGCGCCACGCCGCGGTGTTCGGCCAGATCACCGTGCGCGACCTCCTCGACATGACGAGCGGCATCGCCGTGCCGGAGAATTACGACCCGCAGCATCCGCTGACCGGCACCGCCGGGATGTACCTGACGCGCGACATCACCGCCTTCGTGCGCGACAACGCCCATCTGGCGTTCAAGCCCGGCAGCCAGGGCCGCTACCGCAGCATCGACACGGAGTTGCTCGGCCTGATCCTGGCGCGGGTCGAGGGCAAGCCCCTGGCGGACCTGCTCTCGGAGCGGATCTGGAAGCCGATGGGCGCCCAGGCCGACGCCACCTGGAACCTCGACCGGGCCGGCGGCATCGAGAAGGCGTTCTGCTGCATCAACGCCACGCCCCGCGACTTCGCCCGCTTAGGGCTTCTGGTGGCCGATCAGGGCCGCGCCGGGCAGAACCGCATCATCCCGGCCCGCTGGATCGACCGGATCGAGACGCCGGCGCGCCGGGCGGTCGATGGCTGGCAGTATTCAGCGCAGTGGTGGCACGCCCCCGGGGGCGACGACAGCGACATCTCGGCGATCGGCGTCTACGGCCAGTACGTCTACGTCAATCGCGAGACCGGCACCGTGATCGTGAAGCTCAGCGACCACGGCGCCGAGCAGGACGAGGTCGATACGCTATCGGTGATGCAGGCCATCGCGGCCGACCTCGCCGCCGGCCGCACGGCCCGCTGACCCGGGCGCGCCGCGCGCCGGAGGGCAGGGGCGCGACGACGCTCTCAGGCTTCGGTCGGACCCGCATCCGAAGCGGGCCGGCGCCGGGCGAGCTGAAACAACCGCGTCAGCGACTCGCCCCGCCCATTGCGGACGAACCGCCGGCCGACGCTCGCCCAGGCAATGGTCGTCACCGGCGCGGCCGGGTCGACCAGGGCGCTGAGCGCCCGCGTGTAGTCGAGAACCAGACCGGGGGTCCAGGTCATGGACCGGGCGCCGTTGCGCAGCAGCGCCGCGGCCCAGAATTCCGGGCTGGTCAACGCGTTGGCGAGGTTGCGCCAGGGATGCCCGTCGCGGCTGAACGCGCCCTCCGCGGCTACGTCCAGGGCGCGGGCGACCGTGGTCGAGCAGTTGCGGCTGATGAAATTGTAGGTGGTGTCCCGCCGATAGGCCTCCCAGAACGCCCGCAACCGGGCGCCGTCGACGCCGTTCAGCGTGACCGCGACCGTGGCCTCGCACCAATCCGCGACCTCCTCCCGATGGGACGGCAGGAACCGGCCGGGGACGTCGTTCTCGGGCCCGGCGCGCAGGCTCGACCGGAGGTTGGCCGGGGAGCGATCGATCTCCACCGCGGGGTAATGGCTGATGTAGAGGTCGTCCCCCTGCTCCAGGGCGGCGTGGCCGGTGGAATACCGCCCGGCCCCGTCGACGGACGCGACGTAGCGCCGGACCAGCCGCTGCGCGGCGGGCGTCGTCGCCTGGCCGGTCGGGGTCCAGACATAGACCGTCAGGCTGTCGGACGCCGCGGCGGGCGCCGCGACCGGCTCCGGGGCTAGGCGGTGCGTGCGCAGCCCCGCCAGGGCCAGCCGCGCGCCGTTGAGGATGAGAAACATCCCGATGCAGTAGCCGACGGTGCCGACATACCAAGTCGGCCAGGGCTGCAGGTGGAACAGGCCGAAGGCCACGCCCAGCGCGCCAAGCGCCACCGAGGTCCGCCATTCGGGAAACTTCAGCAGGCCGGCGAGGATGATCCGGATCGCGCCGTCGACCAGGAAGGCGGTGCCGAACAGCATCGCCAGCAGGAAGAAGCTCGTGGACGAGGCCATCATGATCAGGATCGCGGCCAGGGACAGGAACAGCCCTTTGAAGACCCGCAGCCGCCGGGCCGCCCCCGCGGCGATCAGGCCGGCGCCGAGCGAGCCGAGGCCGTCGGCGAGCAGGAGCAGGCCGAACCAGCGTTCCGGGATGTGGACCGCCCCCGCGAAGGCATCGATCGTCACGGCCACGCCCAGGAGGGCCAGAGCCACGCCCGCGGCCAGGATCAGGTGCACATGGCGGCGGACAGCCTCCCCCCCGACCAGAACCTGCCAGAGCGGTGCCATCCGGGCATTGCCCGCGCGCGACGGGCGATCCGGATCGAGGCCGTCATGCCGGTGGAGCAGGGAGGAGCGATGGGACATGACAGGTCGTCTTCGGAAGCGCGCGTGCGACCCGCACCTTCCACGAGTCGCCTGATGACTTCCTTAAAACCATTGCGGCCGCCGCGTCTCCGAGGATGGTATCCACCGGGCAAGATCGGCTCCGCCAAACCACCCGACAAGACAAAGCCCGGGATACGGCGCCGGTCTCACCCGAACCGGTCACCGCTCCCGAGCTTCGGCTCCGCTCAGATTCAGTACTTGCGCGCGAGAACCGGCGGAACGTCCGCTCCGCCCAGCCCCAGATCCGACAGCTTGTAAGAGATCTGGGCGAAGGCGCCGTAGCGATCGGTCTCGAACTTCGTCGGGCTGCCGGGGGAGAACGGGAACCTGATGCGGCCGGAACCCGTCTGCATCCGCCAGTAGCGGCCGCCGATACCGACGCTGACGGACGGCGTCAGGTCGTACGAGAGAATACCTTCGGCGAAGTAACCATCCCCGGTACCGCGTTGCGGGAGCGGGTTGATGTCGGGCCGGAGCCAATGGCGGTCGACGCCGGTCACGGCGACGACGGGTAGATAGGCGCCTTCCAGGCTGACCTTGAACCGATCGAACCGCGCCGCGCCGACGAGGCCGATGCGCAGCGCATTCCAGCGCAGGTTCTCGCTCAAAACATTGATGTCGCTCGGCACGACGTTGCGGCGCGCGCAGATCGTGCCTCCTGCGACCTGGGTGCAGCCATATCCGTTGGCCAACTCGGCGTCGTACTGGTAGCCGACGAAACCGCCCAGGCTGAAGCCGTCCCGGCGGAGCGCCGTGTAGCCGACATCGACGACGCCGTAGCTGATGTCGCCGTCTTTGATCCGCGAGAGGGTCTTCGTGTAGGGGCGTATGGCGGGCGGGAAGTCCTCGTCGTAGAGGCGGCCGGAGGTGACGCCGCCCGAACCCAGGAAGCCCTTGGCGAACAGGCCCGTCGGGTTGTGGTCGACCCGCGCGAAGCCCTCGCCGGCATGGGCCTCGGTGTTCTGATAGGTCAACCGGGAATTGACCTGTCCGGGCGTCCGTGCAGATCCAAGTGTGTAGCGCGGGCCACCGGAACTGTAGAAATAGCGCAGGCCGCCCTCGAAATCCCAGATGCCGGAGCCCGCCGGGGCGCCTGCGGGCGGCAGAACCGGAAGCCCATCGCCAAGCCGGTAATTGAGGCCGACCCGGGTCAGGAACCCGTCCGTGGTGGCGTGCGTGCCCATGCGATAACGGGTCGTATCGTCGAAGACCGCGCGGCTGCCGAGATCGTAGTACAATCCCTCGATCTTGGCCGAGAGATGCTGGCTGAACGCATATTCGAGGCCGGCGCCGACCACGTAGCCGGTGCGAAGCTCTCCCTCGCGGGCATCGTAATCATCATTGAAGCGGCCACGCAGCCTCTGCGTCGTGTCGACGCGAACGTTGCCGATCGCGAGGCCGCCGGTGGCGTAGACCAGCGTCCGGCCGGCAACGAGACCCACCTTCCCGCGCAGCGTCGCGAGATTATCCAGTCGCTGCCCGGCATGCGCGGTGCTGAACGGGTAGGCGCCCCCGCTGACGGCCGGGAAAGTCCCTTCGCGGGACCCGTAGTCCCAGAGGCGGGTGAACTGGTAATCCGCCGCGCCGCCGATCAGCAGATGGGCTCCGAACAGCCCGTTGTAGCCGATCTCGCCACCCGCGATGAACGCGCCATCGGTTCCCTTCCGGGTCTCGATGATCGGGCAGCCGACCGCGCCGCGTCTCCCGTTCGGCCCGATGCAGTCGAACCGTGTCACGCTGTCCAGGCCTCCGTATCCGGCGAACAGGCCGCTGTAGAGCCCGGCCCACGCCGGCAGACCCTCCGATTCTGCGAGATTTTTATTGATCAGATCCGCCGCATATGGACTACGTGACAGTATAATTTCGATAAATACGGCAAAAATCAATCTTTTCATCGTAAAATCCGATTTACATAGGTTGTTCAGGCTCAAATATGATCGCAACGACACCTAGCATCACGGAAATTTTTAGGCAAATTTAACGTCAACACTTTCATTCGGCGTCG
This sequence comes from Methylobacterium sp. J-077, assembly GCF_022829365.1. Lineage (GTDB taxonomy): Bacteria > Pseudomonadota > Alphaproteobacteria > Rhizobiales > Beijerinckiaceae > Methylobacterium. The sequence continues at coordinate 73,856 of NZ_JAKSYJ010000083.1, forward strand.
AAAAATTCCGAATTCGTTCTGTTGGTTAACAATTTTCTCTCTTCGCATTCGATCGACAATGCTGGGGTGTCCTGAGAAGGGCCGGATAGCATCGGATCATGTGTTCCCCGGCTTAAACGGGCCCATTCCTTCGTCCCAAGGCTTGGATCATCCGCGAACGATCAGCACCGGCAGCGGTCGAGGAAGCGACATGTGGCGGGCGACGCACATGCGCGCTGCGTCGGCATTCGTGAATGAGCGATATGTGTCACGAGCCGAAAGATGGACAACCTCGTGTTGTGATCGTGGAGCAAAAATTGCTCAAAGACTATCCGAGGTAAACCCTGGACAATTCGCCGCATTTTCGTATTGTTAGTTGCCAATTTTGGCGGAGCATCAGCAGTCCGGCAGAAGTTCGAGCGAAGAGATCCGGTAAAATTGTCGGTATCTTCTAGTCTCAAGCTTGGGCTTCTGCGGCAACCTGAAGCGAAGGGATCATGAACACGATCGAATTCCATGAAAAGACCCAGGAACCGAACTACGACCTGATCAAGTGCACGGCTTCACTGGTCGCAGCCTACGTATCGCGGAACCCCGTGGGGGCGGGGGAGCTGCCGGTTCTGATCGACCAGGTTCACACCGCCATCTCCGTGCTTCAGGGCAGCACCGCCGGCTCGACCTCGGCCTGGACCGGCCCGACAGCCGTGCAGATCGAGGCCTCGATCGGCCAGGACGGCCTGATCAGCTTCATCGACGGGCGGTCGTACAAGACGCTCAAGCGCCACCTGACCGCCCATGGCCTGACGCCCGAGCGCTACCGCGCCAAGTTCGGCCTGCCGGCCGACTACCCGATGGTCGCCCCGAGCTACGCCGAACGGCGCTCGCAGATCGCCAAGGCGATCCAGCTCGGCCACAAGGTCGGCTGAGCGTACGCGCGCGTCCCCACGCGGACCGGGCCCCGGTTTTGGGCCGACCGGACCGACCGCGAGGGACGCGCGCCGTAAGGATTGCGCATCCGACAGCCTGAACCCATGCGCGCCGGGGCTATCCCGGAATGCGTGTTGCACGTGCTCCGCCCGCCGGTCGCGGCGCTCATTCGGGGACGAGGCGGCCGATCTCCGGATAGCTTTCAGGGCGGCCCGAAACCGGGTCCGCGCTAGCCCTTCGCCACCGCCAGCATGCCGTCGTCCATCAGGATGAAGCGGATGCCGGCCTGGCGCAGCGACGCCACGGCCTGGAGACGGGTGCGGCTCCCGCGATGCTCGCCGTCCTCTTCCAGGCGCCGGACGGTGGAATGCGACAGGCCGCTCGCCTGGGCCAGCTCCATCATCGACCAGTCGAGCAGGGCCCGGGCGGCGCGCAGATGATGGCCGGTCACGGCTTGGTCGAGGCCCTCGCCCAGAGCCGCGGAGACCGGCATGGAGCTTCGGACCGGGTATTTCAGCCCGCAGCGTCCGAGATAGCTGCCATCCGGATCGCGCACTGGCACCGTGATGATCTTGAAATGCCAGAGCTCGCCGTTGGCAAAGCGCTCGTGGGCCGTGCCCTGAAAGAATTGCTGTCTGTCGATCTGCGCCTGAGCGGCCTCCTGGAAGGCATGCCGCTCCTCAGGGACGATCATCAGGTACGGGTTGGAGCAGATCTCATCATGCGGTAGTCCATGCACCTGCGCCACCTCGAAGGGGAATTCGAAGCGAAGATCGAGCCCGACCGAGTAGGTCGTTATGTGCTCGGTGAGATACAGGGCACCCCGCCGCCGCCGCTCGTCCTGTTGCATCAGCGCCAGTTGCTCGCGGTCGGTGACATCGAGCGCCGTGCCGTTGACGGCCACGGGTCGGCCATCCCCGGAAAAGCGTGCCTCCATCACCAGCGAGAGCACACGCATCGTGCCGTTCGGGCGAATCACCCGGACGATCGTCTCGCGGGGGACGTGGCCCTGCCGGACTTCGCCGAGCGATGGCAGCCGGTGCCGGTCCTCCGGATGGACCAGGCTCAGGAGCAGGTCGTAATTCGCCTTCGCGGCATTCGGGACGAGGCCGAGAAGACGGAAGAACCCCGGCGACCAGATCTGTTCGCCGCTCATGAGCACCCAGCTCCAGGCTCCGCTCAACCCCCGGCTCTCGGTGATCGTCAGAAATTCCCCGGAGGAAAACGTCAGTGCGCTGAGGGCGGAATGAAACATCTCAGGTTATCTCGATTTTATAGTCTTGATTTTAAAGGCCTGCGCGCCGCCATCGATCGACCCCCATACCTGTCGGACCCATTCGGCCAAGCCTGTCGTCCGAGACGTGGATTGGCGACGCAGTTCCTCTGGACCGGCGATCGAAACCCGCCGCTCGGCATTCGATGCGAGGCTGCGGCGTGTCTTGTGGCGCGCAACAATCGAACGTCCCCCTTTTGGATAGATCGATACACATCGGCTTCATTCGTGCATAATTTTGAAGATAATATGCGTATCTTCTTTCCGATGCACCCCGCTGTGCAGGTAGATCGGATATGCGCCAATCTCGGTACTCATTGTCTGAGATCGATAAAAACTGCGCGTCTTCGCTTACGATTGGAAAATTCATTCGTTCGATCGGTAAAAATCGGCGCATCGCTGATGCCTGACAGATACATATTAATGTTACATCAAACTAAAATACACATTATACCAGAAACATTCCTCCTGCCGGCAAATACCAATTTATATCTGACATTGATCGAAAAGCGACGTCGCGCGCAGACGTGAAATTTTATAATTCCGGCTCTCAACAGCAGAGCGAGAATCCGTCCATCCAGAGCTATTGCCCGAATAGCGAGGTCGCAGATGCCTCCATCTGCGGTGGTGACCGTGCCGGATCCTGGACTGGATCAGCGGGCAATGCCCGCAGCCCGGGCGTGAAGCCGCGCGATTGACAGGCCGGGCCGAACGAGGCCCGTCCGTCGCCGGGCCGGTCGGTGGCCCGCACGGGAGAAGCCGCATGAAGGTCGCCTGCGTCGGCGAGTGCATGGTCGAATTGTCGGAGCGGCCGGACGGGAGCCTCGTCCGCGGCTTCGGCGGCGACACGCTCAACACCGCCCTCTACCTCGCCCGCCTGGGCGTGACGGTGGATTACGTGACCGCGCTGGGGGACGATCCCTGGAGCGACGCGATGGTGGAGGCCTGGGGCCGTGAGGGCATCGGACTCGGCCGGATCCGCCGGCTGCCGGGCCGGATGCCGGGGCTCTACATCATCCGCACCGACGCAGCTGGGGAGCGCAGCTTCCATTACTGGCGCGACAGCGCCGCCGCCCGGGACCTGTTCTCCGAGCCGGGCGCCGCCGCGACGCGCGCCGCCCTGGAGGCCGACGATCTCGTCTACGTGTCTGGCATCAGCCTGTCGCTCTACGGCGAGGCCGGCCGGGCCGCCCTGGCCGAGACCCTGTCGGCCCTGCGCGCCCGGGGCGGGCGGGTCGCGTTCGACACCAATTACCGGCCCCGCGGCTGGCCCGACCGGGAGGTGGCCCGCGCAACGTTCCGCGCCGCCCTGGCGCAGGCCGACCTGATCTTCGCCTCGGTGGAGGACCTGGACTGGCTCTACGGCGCAACAGGCGAGGACGAGGTCCTGCGCCATCGCGGCCGCGCCGAGATCGTGCTCAAGATTTCGGACGGCCCGGCCCCGGTCGCGCGGGTGCTGCACGGAGCCTCGGATACGGCCGTGCCGGCCGGCCCGGTGGAGCGGGTGGTCGACACCACGGCCGCCGGCGACAGCTTTGCGGCGGGCTACCTCGCGGCCCGCATCGCCGGGCTGGCCCCGGAAGCCGCCGCCATCGAGGCGCATTGCCTGGCGGGGGCCGTGATCGCGCATCGCGGCGCCGTGATTCCCCGGGACGCGATGCCGGCCCTGGCCTTCTGAGTATCGGGTTCCCAAAGGGCTCGACCCCTTAGCGGGGTTCGGGGGCGGAGCCCCTGAGAACGGCAGGGCTCCATCGGTCGGGCCGCCGCCCTTGAGGCGGACAAGCGCAACCGCTACCTGTGCCCTCGGGGGATCACCTCCAGGCAGGATCGCCGCGCATCGAGCGGCCGAGAGGGCACCCGTGGCGCCGAGTTCCCCGCCGATTCAGGCTCCCGAGCCCGACGCATCCGCGCCCGGCCCCGCCACCCCGAAGACGCGGGTCAGCGCCCGGGGGCGGCTGCGCACCTATTTCCTCACCGGCGTCATCGTGGCCGGGCCGCTGGCGATCACCGCCTACATCACGTGGTGGTTCATCGCGCTGATCGATTCCTTCGTGAAGCCGCTGGTGCCGGCGAGCTACCTGCCGGACCATTACCTGCCGTTCTCGATTCCCGGCCTCGGCCTCGTCATCGCCTTCCTGGCGGTGACGCTGCTGGGCTTCCTCACGGCCAACCTGGTCGGCCGCTCGGTGATCGAGTTCGGCGAGGTGCTGCTGGCCCGCACCCCGGTGATCTCCGGCCTGTACAAGGGCCTGCGCCAGATCTTCGAGACCCTTTTCTCGGCCAACGGCACCTCGTTCCGCACGGTCGGCCTGGTCGAGTTCCCCGTGAAGGGGACATGGTCGGTGGTGTTCCTGTCGGCGCCCGCCTCCCCGGAACTCGAGGGGGCGCTCCAGGCCCGGAACGCGGCCGGCGCGGACGAGATGGTCGGGGTATTCCTGCCCTGCGCGCCCAATCCGACCACGGGCTTCTTCTTCTACCTGCCGCGCTCGGCCGTGGTGGAGTTGCACATCAGCGTCGACGACGCGGCCAAGCTCGTGATGTCGGCAGGCGTGATCCAGCCGGAGGATCCGCAGGGCCGGCTGCACGCGATGGCGGCGTCCCTGCGCACGGCGCAGCAGGCGGCCGACCCGGACCCCCATCGAGAGCCGCAGGACGCATGAGGCCCAAAGGAAAGGGCCGCCCCGCGTGAGCGGGACGGCCCTGATCCGTGAGTCAGCCTGAGAGCGAACTCAGCGCTGGAGAGAGGCCGTCTGCGGCGCGATGGTCGGCGGCGTCGCCTGGGCGACCGTCACGGCGCTGCGGGGCGGGGTCGCCATCCAGCCGGTGGCGCATTGGAGCGTCAGGGCCAAGCCCAGCGCGATGCAGAGGCCGTTGGCGGCCAGCCAGAAAGGACGCGCGGCCTGCCGGACGGCAGCCTGCAGATCTTCCGAGGTCTTCGTCACCGCCGCAGCGGCCCGATCCGAGATCGGCAGCAGCCAGGGCTCGGTCGGCAGGGCTTGGATACCGGCCATCTCGTGGGAGCCCGGCAGGTTTTGGAACAGTCCGTTCGACATGTTCGTCCTCCAGATTCGTCCGTGATGTCCCGGCTTACCGGGCCATTCGTTCATCTGCAGTTAAGGGAAGATTGTGGCTGATGCAAGGTCACGACCCCTGCCTGCGCGCTTTCCCGCCGCCTTTGAGGCTCCGGAGAAGCTTCCACTTAGGGAGCCAAGCCATTGAGTAAGAACATGTTTTCCGGACGGGCGTGCCTGCCATGCATCAGGCGGCGGTTCCATGCGGCATGTTCCCTAGCGCACATGCCGGTGGTGCAGCTTTCCTGAACGGCGGCTTTCCTGAACGGTGCCGTTCAGGAAAGCCGCGTCCCGGCCGACACTATCAGCCGGCCCCGATCAGCCGGATCGCGGCGTCGCGCTCGAACAGGTAGAGCAGCACCCGCAGTGCCTGCCCGCGCGGGCTCTTCAGGCCGGGATCGCGCTCGACGATCATCCGGGCATCGTCCCGGGCGGCCTCCAGCAGGTCGCCGTCGCTCTCGATCCGCGCCAGCCGGAAGGCCGCGAGGCCCGACTGGCGGGTACCCAGCACCTCGCCCTCGCCGCGCAGCTTCAGGTCGGCCTCGGCGATGCGGAAGCCGTCCTCGCTGTCGCGCATCATCTCGAGCCGCGCCCGTGCCACCTGCCCGAGAGGCCCCCGGTAGAGCAGCAGGCACGAGGAGGCCTTGGAGCCGCGCCCGACCCGGCCGCGGAGCTGGTGCAGCTGCGCCAGCCCGAACCGCTCGGCATGCTCGATCACCATGATGGTCGCCTCGGGCACGTCGACCCCGACCTCGACCACCGTGGTCGAGACCAGGAGCTTGGTCTCTCCGGCGGCGAACCGGGCCATGGCGGAATCCTTCTCGGGACCCGGCATCTTGCCGTGGATCAGCCCGACCGCGTCGCCGAAATGCTGCTTCAGGTCGTCGAAGCGCTCGGCCGCGGCGGCGAGGTCGATGAACTCGGATTCCTCTACCAGCGGGCAGACCCAGTAGACCCGCTCGCCCGTGGCGATCGCCCGGGCGAGCCCCGCCACCACCTCGTCGATCCGCTCGGTCGGCAGGGTGAGGGTGCGGATCGGCTGGCGGCCGGCGGGTTTCTCGTCGAGGACCGAAACGTCCATGTCGCCGAAGAAGGTCAGCGCCAGGGTCCGCGGGATCGGCGTCGCGGTCATCACCAGGAAATCGACCGCCTCGCCCTTGGCGCCCAGCGCCAGGCGCTGGTGCACGCCGAACCGGTGCTGCTCGTCCACGACGGCGAGACCGAGGTCGCGAAAAGTCACCGCCTCCTGGAACAGGGCGTGGGTGCCGACCAGGATGTCGATCTCGCCCGCCGCGAGGGCGGCCAGCGTGCTCTTGCGCTCCGCGGCCCGGTCGCGCCCGGTCATCAGGCGCAGGCGTAGACCCCCGGCCAGGGGCTGCAGCCGCTCGAAATGCTGCCGGGCCAGGATCTCGGTGGGGGCCATCAGGGCGGCCTGGCGCCCGGCCTCCACGGCCGAGGCCATGGCGAGGAGGGCCACCGCGGTCTTGCCCGAGCCGACATCGCCCTGGAGCAGGCGCAGCATCCGGCGCGGGGCGGTCAGATCCTCTCGGATCTCCGCCACCGCCCGGGCCTGGGCACCGGTGAGCGCGAAGGGCAGGGCGGCCTGGATCCGCGCGCTCAAGGCGCCGTCGCCGGCATTGACCCGGCCGGCCTTGCGCCGCTGGCGGGCGCGCATCAGGGCGAGCGCCAGCTGCGAGGCGAGCAGCTCATCGTAGGACAGGCGCCGCCTGGCCGGAGTGGCGGGCGGCGGCTGGAGCGGATCCTCGGATTTCGGGAGGGGCTCCTCGGGGCGGTGCTCGACGCGCAGGGCATCCGCGAAGACGGGCAGGCGGTTCTTCTCCAGCCAGGCCGGATCCTGCCATTCGGGCAGGGTCGGCAGGCGATCGAGGGCCGCCACCGCGAGCTTGTTGATCGCCCGGGAGGTCAGCCCCTCGGTGGCGCCGTAGATCGGCTCGACGGCGGGCAGTTCGGCCAAGGCCGCCTCGTCCACGATCCGGGACGGGTGGACCATCTGGCGGGTGCCGTCCCACAGGTCGATCCGGCCGGTGATGTAGCGGTGGGCGCCCAGCGGCAGCATCTTCTCCACCCGGGCCCGGGGCATGCCGAAGAACACGAGGGAGATGTCGCCGGTGGCATCCTCCACCAGCACCCGGTGCGGGCGCTTGCCCGATCCGATCTGGGCCGGGCGGTGCGCCACCACGGTGACCCCGACGGTCACCGGCTCGCCCACGGGTGCCTCGCTGACCGAGCCCATCAGCCGGCGCGGGACGCCGCCCTGGGGCAGGTGGAACAGCAAATCCACCACCCGGGCCTCCCGCTCGGGGGTGCCGAGCAGCTTCTCGATCAGCGGTGCCATCTTGGGGCCGACCCCCGGCAGGGCCCGGACCGGGGCGAACAGGGGATCGAGGATGCTCGGGCGCAGCAGCGGCGCGCGGACGGCCTCGCCCTCCGGCGCCTCGGCGTCCGGGTCGTTCACGGCCGCATCCCGGGGGGCGGCGTCCTGAGTCGCGCGTGCATCTGTCATGGTGGCTCGGCGGACATCCTGCCGGAGCCGCCTTATCATCCGGTGCATCCCGGCGCGCCAGTGCGGCGCATGGCACGGGCGGCATGGCACGGAGGCGACCGACCCGCATGGCCACGGATTTCCTGCCGGGCTTCGACCGGCACCGGATCGAGACCGAACCCGGCGTGACGATCCATGCGCGCTCAGGCGGCTCCGGGCCGCCGGTCCTGCTGCTGCACGGCCACCCGCAGACCCTGTCGACCTGGCTGCACGTCGCCCCGCGCCTGGCGGAGCGCCGCACCGTCGTGGCCATGGACCTGCGCGGCTACGGTGATTCGGACAAGCCCCCGGGCGGGGAGCGCCACGCCGCCTACGCCAAGCGTGCCATGGCGGCGGACGCGGTGGCGGTGATGCGGGCGCTGGGCCACGAAAGGTTCGCGCTCGTCGGCCACGACCGGGGCGGGCGCGTCGCCCACCGCTTGGCGCTAGACCATCCGGAGCGGGTCGCGCGCGTGGCCCTGTTCGACATCGCCCCGACGGCGACGATGTACGCGCGCACCGACAAGGCCTTCGCCACCCGATACTTCTGGTGGTTCTTCTTCATCCAGCCGCATCCGCTTCCCGAAACGCTGATCGGAGCGGATCCGGAATACTTCCTGCGCCACCACGTCGAGGGCCAGTCCAAGACCCCCGGCTCGACCCCGCCTAACCTCTTCGCCGAGTATCTGCGCTGCTACGGCGACCCGGCGTGCCGCCACGCGATCTGCGAGGATTACAGAGCGGCGGCGGGCATCGACCTGGAGCACGACGCGGCCGATTCGGACGCGCGGATCACGGCGCCGCTGCTCGCGCTCTGGGGTGCGAAAGGTGTGGTCGGACAGACCTACGACGTGCTGGAGACCTGGCGCGAGAAGGCTACGAACGTCTCCGGCCGGGCGCTCGATTGCGGGCATACGCTGCAGGAGGAGCGGCCGGAGGAGGTGTTTTCGGAGCTCTCGGCCTTCCTGGGGTGAGACGGCGCGCTCGGACGGCGAGGGGAAGCCGAGGCGTGAGGCCATTGCTCGGCTGCGGCGCTGTGGCCTTCGCGGATCGGGCTTGGCAGGGATACCGGAAAACTCAGATAGAGGCACAGGCAGCGCGACCAGATCGGCGCGGTTCACGGAAGCAGGCGAGGGATCGTGCAGGGTAGCAGGGCCGAGGGGGCAGCATTCGACGTCGCCGTGGTGGGCGCGGGGGCCGCGGGGCTCGCCGCCGCGCTGGCGAGCGCCCAGGCCGGCATCCGGACGGCGCTGGTCGGTCGCCACGCCCCCGTGGCGGACGGGCGCACGGTCGCGCTGCTCGACGGCTCGGTGCGCTTCCTGGAGGCCCTGGGCGCCTGGGCGGCGGTGGCGCCGCAGGCGAGCCCGCTCTGCACCCTGCAGATCATCGACGACACCGGCAGCCTGTTCCGGCCGCCGCCGGTGCGCTTCCAGGCCGCCGAGATCGGACTCCACGCCTTCGGCTGGAACGTCGAGAGCGCACGCCTGGTCGAGAGCCTGCGGAACCGCGCCCGGGCCCAGGACAATCTCACCCTGGTCGAGGCGGATGCCGCCGGGGCCGTCCCCGGCGAGACGGTGGCGCGCCTGAGCCTGGCGGATGGCGGCAGCGTCGCGGCCAAGCTGGTGGTCGGCGCCGACGGCGCGCGCTCCCCGCTCCGGGCCGCCAGCGGCGTGCACGTGCGCGACTGGACCTACCCGCAAAGCGCCATCACCACGATCCTCGCTCATGAGCGTCCGCACCGGGACGTCTCAACCGAGTTCCACACCCGCTCCGGCCCGTTCACCCTGGTGCCGCTGCCGGGCGGGTACCGGTCCAGCCTGGTCTGGGTCACCGGCGAGAGCGCGGCGCGGCGCCTCGCGGCCCTGGACGACGCCGCCCTGGGCCAGGCTGTCGAGCGGCAGGCCCGGGCGATGCTGGGCGCCATGCGGATCGACGGCCCCCGGGGCCTCGTGCCGATGCGCGGCCTCTCCGTCTCGAGCCCGGTGGCGCAGCGCCTGGCGCTGGTCGGGGAGGCGGCCCACGTCTTCCCGCCGATCGGCGCGCAGGGGCTGAATCTCGGCCTGCGCGACGCCGCCGCCCTGCGCGACGCGCTGGTGGCCGCGTCCCGCGATGGCCGCGATCCCGGCGCCCGGCCGGTCCTCGACGGCTACGCCCGGAGCCGCCGGCTCGATGCCGCCGCGCGCACCGCCGCGGTGGATCTGCTCAACCGCAGCCTGCTCACCGACCTGTTGCCGGTCGACGCCCTCCGGGGCCTCGGATTGCTGGCGATGTCGCATCTCGGCCCGCTCCGGCGGGTGGTGATGCGTGAAGGCGTCCTGCCGCGGCTCGGCGCGCCGGAACTGATGCGCGGGGCGCGCTGAGCGCGGCGCGGGATCAGCTTGGACAACGGACGCGGCGCAGGCGATCGTCGGCGCGATCAGAGCATCCAAGCCGTCGAAGCCTGGAGGAGAGACCATGGTAAGGACTGAGGTGAAGTCGGCCGCGGCCTGCGCGCGGCCGCGGCGGATGTAGCCGAAGCCTGGAAGGCGGCGGAGGCCGGACACGTCGTCCCTGGGAGCGATCGCATCCTGTTCCGGGACTGGAGCGTCCTGTGCGCCGTGTTGACGCCGAAGCGCTACGACCTCCTGCGCCACCTTCGACAGACGCCCGAGACCGGAATTCGCGCCCTGGCCCGCGCGCTCGGCAGCAACGTCAGGTGGGTCCACGACGACGTTGTGGCTTTGGCCGAACTGGGCCTCGTCGTGCGGGGTGCGGATGGAAGCCTGTCGAGGGAGATCGACGAGATCGTCTCGACGATCCGAATCGCAGCGTGACATCGGGCTCCGGATCCTGGCCTCGACGGCGGGGATCCGTGGGCTGTCATCGCGCACGAAGCGACTCAAGGATGTGCCACGATTCGGGCGACGGCGCGCTGCCCTAGCTTGCTTCGCTGCGCTCGCAATGACGGTGGCGAAGCTTCTGTCGAAGAAGTCTCCTCAGAGGTCCGGCTGGGCCGCCACGTAGGCGCCGAGGCGTGTGGCGAGGTCCACCGGGCCGCCGGCCCGTGATTCGCCCGCGTCGCCGATCAGGAGAACCGGGATGCCGCGGTCGCGCAACCGGCCGCGCAGGCGGGCGGCACGGCGGGCATAGGCCGGGTCCCGGCGCGTCGGGGCCTGGAGCAGCACCGCCGCCGGGCGGGCGATCACGGCCAGGACATCGTCCGCCGCCTCCATCGAGGCGGTGACGCTCGCGTAGCCGAGGTTGGCCAGCTCGCCCGAAAGGGACCGGTCCACGGCGCGAACACCGTCATCGACCACGAGCACTTGTTGCAGCGCACCCATAGGCTTGAGCGGTACCTCATGACGCGTGGCTTGGGAAGATAGCCAGAACCACAATCCGAAGCGAAACCCACGAAGGAGCGGATCGGATCCGTCCGGCCGTGTGCGCCTGCGAGATTATCCGCCACGCCTGAGCGCCGGATGAACCGACGATCGTCCGCCGTTCAGGCGGCCTCGATCCCGCCGGACCGGGTCGGCTGGTAGCCCGAGTTCCGCCATGCCTGGGTGTCGGGCTCCGGGATGCCGGCGCGGGGGAGGAGCGCCGTCGCGCAGGCCAGTCCGCGATACGCCAGCGGGCCGTCCGGATCGTCGCCGAGGTCCAGGAACGCGAGATCGAGGAGTGCCCGGGGCAGGGGCGCCCGCTCCGGATGGGCCAGGGTCGCGGCGAGGTCGCGGCCACCGAGCCGGGTGAGCACCGCGTCCTCGTCGAAGACCAGTGAATCGAGGCGGCGCGGGCCTGCCGATTCGGGGAAAGAGGCCAGGATCGTGCGCGCGGGCGCCCGATGAACCACGTGGAGGGCCCGCACGGTCCAGGGCAGGGGCAGGGCGGCGAGCGCCCCCTCGATCAGGGACGGGACCACGAGCCGGGTCGGCACCGGCCGCATCAGGGCCGCGCGGAACCCCGCCTCGTCGAAGGGAATCACGGTCTCGAGGCTGCCCCCGGCCGCGAGCGCCGCGCCGAGGCCGGTCACCAGGCCGCGCAGGTCGTGGGCCGGCAGCAGCGTCAGGATCCGCTCGTCCGCGGTCACCGGCACCGCGTCGAGATGGACGTCGATCGCCGCGGCGAGGGCCGCCGCGCTGCGGTAGACCGGCCGGCCCGGATCCCCTGCCGCGAAGGTGACGAGGCCGCGGCTCGCCGCCGGCGCGACGACCCCGCGTTCCAGGGCCATCGCGTCGAGGCTGATCACGCCGTCCGGGACGCCGGGACCGAAGGCAGCGAGGAAGCGCAGGCCGAAATGGCCCATGGCCGCGCGGGCGAGGTCCTCGGCCGGGCGGCGGGCACCGCGGCGGCCCTCGGTCAGCACCGCCACCAGGCCGGCGGACGCGATCCCGGCCGAGAGCTGCCCGGCATCCCAGAGGGCGGGCATCGGGCAGGGCAGGTGGCCGGCCGCCTCGACGGCCAGATGAGCCAGGGCCGATTCGGCGCCGCCCGAGAACCACAGGCCGACCCGGCTGCCCGCCGGCAGCCGCCACGCGCCGATGCCGCGGGCGAGGCGGCCGACGATCTCGGCCGCCGCCGCGTAGGTCCAGGTGATGGGCGGGCGCCCGCACCACGCCGCCCGGTCCCCCGAATCACGCAGGGCCGTGCGCTGCGGGCCGGCCTGGGCCGCCGCGAACAGGCTGGCCGACAGGCCGCCGGACCGAGCGGACGCATCCGGCGCGGCGTCGGCATTCCTCTCCGCCACCGCGAACGCGCTCAATCCGCCCCCCACCCAAACCGCAAATCCATCCGCATGGTCGGCCGACTATGGTTAACCCCCAGCTAAGACCCGTTCACTTGAGCGAGGCTGTCGTCGCCGCGGGACGCCGCATGACCGGGCCCATGGCAGCCTCGGGCAACGTCGCGCTTGCGGCCGAAGAGTCACGGGCCTATCGGGGGCCGGCTGCGGCACAGGGCACCCCGAAGGGCGCTCGGTGCCGCGGTGTCATGCCTTCGCCTCATTCGGAGGGGACAGGCAGGCCGCCCGGTCGCAGGGGCGGGCGATGCGCGCATCCGGCGCCCATCCTCGCCCGATGGTCGGACCGATTCATCCGGAGCCCCGGGAGGCACGCCACGGCGGTGCGTGCCCGGGCGGTCCGGCGGACCAGCCCGTCAGGCCGGCTCCGCATTCCGCAAGCCACACCACGTTTCTCCAAAGGGGTCAGAGCCGATGTCCTTCACCCGCCCCGCGACGCTGGCACGCGCCGCCCTCCTCGGCCTCGCGGGCCTCGGCCTCGCGGCCGCCCCGGCGCTGTCCCAGGCGAAGAAGCCCGCCGCCCCCGCGCCGACCGCGCCCGCCCCCGCTGCGCCCTCCACCCCGGCCGCCAACACCCCGGCCGGCGCCGCCGCGCAGACCGGCCCGCAGATCGTGACCGTGAAGTCCGAGCCGAGCCAGGCCGACTGGACCAAGGTCTGCGGCAAGGACCAGGGCTCCGGCACCGACATCTGCTACACGACGCGCGACTTCGTGTCCGACCAGGGCCAGCCCGTGCTGGCGGTGGCCGTCTACGAGATGAAGAACGCCGCCCAGAAGCAGGAGGTGCGCGTGGTGCGCTACCTGCTGCCGCTCGGCCTGCTGCTGCAGCCGGGCATCCGCTTCAACGTCGACGGCCAGGCCGGGACGCCGGGCCGCTTCGCGGTCTGCTTCCCCAATGGCTGCTTCGCCGAGGCCGGGGGCGTCGAAGCCGGCGTCGTCGCCGCGATGAAGAAGGGCACGACCCTCAACGTCTCGGTCCAGAACCAGACCCAGCGCGAGGTCACCTTCGCGGTGCCGCTGGCCGGCTTCGGCAAGGCCTTCGACGGCCCGGCCATCGACCCGAAGGTCCTGGAGGAGCAGCAGAAGAAGCTCCAGGCCGAGCTGGAGAAGCGCTCCGAGGACATGCGCAAGAAGCTCGAGCAGCAGGGCGGCGCCGCGCCGGCCGCCGGCGCCCCCGCGGCGAAGTAACGTCGCAGCGGCGACCGATCCGGGGCCGGACCGCGAGGGCCGGCCCCTTTTTCATGCGCGATCGCAGGCGCCGCGCATGTCGGCGCTCCGCCCCGAGCCCCGCCAAACGGCTTGGCCCTCTGGGATCCTGGACTTGGCCTACCGGATCCCCGTGGGGCCCGGGCCGGGCAGGACGATCAGGACCCGGAGGTCGTGATCGGGCACGTAGTCCCGGGCCTCCCAGCGGAACGTCGTCGGGCCGGTCTTGCGGATGCCGGAGCGGCAGAAGCTCACCACCGCCTCCGGGCTGCCCTTGTCCACCGTCAGGGTGAAGCGGCCGATCGGGGCCGCCCAGTTGCGCGCGGTGGTGACGATGTAGGGCACCACGAAGGCTCGCAGGTAGCCGGCCTCGTTCGGCGCCTTGGCGTACAGGCGCCGGATCGCCGCCAGCCCGGCCTCGTCCAGGCAGTAGGTCGCCCGGTAGGACGCGCGGGACGCCTCCTTCGGATCGAGGACGTGGAAGCCGCTCACCGGAGCGTAGCTGTGCCGGATCCGCACCTCTCGGTCGGGCGGAAACACCTGCAGCCAGTGGAACTTCGCCTCGAAGCGCCAGAGCCCTTCGGTCATGTCCTCGGCCTCCGGAAACAAGCCGGCCTTGACCAGTTCGGCCCAGTCCGGCTTGCCGATCCGCTTGGCGGCTACGTCGATCTCGGAGACGCGCAGCGGGTTGAGCGGCAGGCCGTGGCGGCGCAGCAGGTCGGTGACCTCGCGCTCGCCCACGAAGGCGCGCTCCTCCAGTTCCGGCGCGACCGGATGTCCGTCCGCCGTGACGGTGAAGCCGACGAAGTTCGCCTGATCGAGCTGCGGAAGCTTGGTGGCCGAGAAACTCAGGGTCCTGCCGTCGATCGGCGGCAACGGGAAGGCGATCCGGACCGTGCGCGTCTCCGATCCCTGGTTGCGGAACCCGTAGGACACGCTGATTCTGTCGAGAGCGATCGACAGATCCTCGCTCGCCAGGCCGATGCCGGGTTCCGGCCTCAGGATCAGGCCGCCGGCATCGAGCTCGGCGGCGCTGTCATTGGCGCGGGCCGGCGCAGCGAGGAGGCCGGCGGCCAGCAACGCAGCGGCGACGGGACGAACCATGACGAGACCCTTCGAAGAATTGCTGCGCCGCCCGTCGCGTTATCCGCGCGGGATTGCCCGAGCGTGACCGAATTCTTCGAAGCGTCAGTTCCGGACGCGGTCGCGCATGCGGTAGCCGCCCGCCGCGTCGCGCTCGAACATCTCGGCGATGCCGGCATGGCGCAGGGCCTCGCCGGACGTGTCGGGCAGGAGGTTCTGCTCGGACACGTAGGCGACGTACTCGGTCTCGGCGTTCTCGGCGAGGAGGTGGTAGAACGGCTGGTCCTTGCGCGGCCGGACATCCTCGGGGATCGCCAGCCACCAGTCCTCGGTGTTGTCGAAGACCGGGTCGACGTCGAACACGATGCCCCGGAACGGGTAGATCCTGTGACGCACCACGGCGCCGATCGCGAACTTCGCGGTTCTCAGTGTTACGTCCGTCATGACTCTGTCCGCCCAGAGCGGACAGATAGGATCGATCCCGGGGCGTGTCACCGGGCCGATGTCACGTCCCGGTTTCCGAGGTGCGATTCGGCAGGTCCGGAGCCGGGATGCCGAGCTCGGCCGCGATCGCCCGGGCGGTGGCCGCCCGCCGGGCGGTGATCCCGGCCGCCGCCTCCCGGACCTGCGCCACGATCGCCGGCGGGGCACTGCGCGGGGTGCCGCTGTCGAAGGGCGGCTCGGGAGCGTATTGCATGCCGAGCTGGATCGCCCGGGCGGCCTCGTCGCCGCGCAGTTCGGCCGCGAGCCGGAGCGCGCCGTCGATCCCCGCGGTGACGCCGGCCGCGAACAGCCAGGTGCGGCCGGCGGCATCGCGGTCGATCACCACCCGGGCGTCGACCGGCTGCGCCCCGAACCAGGGCAGCAGGTCGACGGCGTTCCAGTAGGTCGTGGCCCGCCGCCCGATCAGCAGCCCGGCCGCCCCGAGCAGCAGCGCGCCGGTGCAGACCGAGAAGACGTGGGAGGCCCTCGCGGCCTGGCTGCGGATCCAGCCGAGCACCGCCGCGTCGCGCATCAGGTCCTCCTGGCCCTGGCCGCCGGGGATGTGCAGCACGTCGAGGCGCGGCGCCTCCGCGAGGGCGGCGTCGGGGGTGATCCGCAGCCCGCGCAGGTCGCGCACCGGCTCAGAGCTCGGCCCGTAGATCCGGTAGGTCGAATTCGGGATCCGCGACAGCACCTCGAACGGGCCGGTGAGGTCGATCTGGTCGAGCCCCTCGAACAGGAGCGAGCCGATCTGCAGATGGGTCTCGGCGGGAATCATGCGGGGCCTCCGGGCTGGACGGGGAGACCGTACCGCGCCAGGATCTGGCCGAGATGCCAAACACCCCTCGTTTCTCGCCAGATGCGCCCCGCCCGGTGGAGCTGCTGGCCTTCCCGGCGGTGCAACTCCTCGACGTGGCCGGGCCGCTCCAGGTCTTCGCCACGGCCAACGACCTGAGCGGCGGGCTCGCACCCTACGCCCCGCGGGTGATCGCGGCTGGCGACCGGGCGCTCACCGCCTCGGCCGGCCTGCGCCTGGTCGCCGACCCGTTGCCGGATCGCGACGCGCCGGTGGACACCCTGATCGTCGCCGGCGGCCCCGGCGTCACGGCGGCCTGCGCCGATCCGGAGCTGGTGGCCTGGGCGCGGGACCGGGCCGGGCGGGCGCGCCGGGTCGCCTCGGTCTGCACCGGGGCCTTTTTGCTCGGGGCCGCCGGGCTTTTGGACGGGCGGCGGGCCGTGACCCACTGGACGCAGTGCGACGCGCTCGCCCGGCGCCATCCGCTGGCCCGGGTCGAGCCCGACCCGATCTTCGTGCAGGACGGCCCGGTCTGGACCTCCGCGGGGGTCACCGCGGGGATCGACCTGGCGCTGGCCCTGGTCGAGGCCGATCTCGGTCGCGATCGTGCCCTGGCGGTGGCGCGCCACCTGGTGATGTTCCTGAAGCGCCCGGGCGGGCAGGCGCAGTTCAGCGCGGCCTTGGCCCTGCAGGCCGGGGAGGACCGCTTCGGGGCGCTCCACGCCTTCATCGCCGAGAACCTGGCGGGGGACCTGTCGCTCCCGGTCCTGGCCGAGGCCGCCGGGATGAGCGCGCGCAGCCTCAGCCGGCACTACCGGGCGGCGACCGGCCTCACCCCGGCCAGGGCCGTGGAGCGCCTGCGGATCGAGGCGGCCCGGCGGGCGCTGGCCGAGACCGCGCAGCCGGTGAAGCGCATCGCCCGGACCTGCGGCTTCGGCTCCGAGGAGACCCTGCGGCGCAGTTTCTTGCGGCATGTCGCGGCGACGCCGCAGGATTATCGGGCGCGGTTCGGAGAAAAATGAAGATCAATTGGTCGAACAATGTCGATTAGAGAAACGATTGTTCGCATGCTTATTATTGTGGATTTAGATTTCACAAGCAACCGACAATATATTGCCCATAACAAATAAATCAAGAGGCCTTAATCTAATTGGTTCGATAAAGCGCCGAGTTTATTCTTAATGGTTGATTTCAAATAATCATTCATATTAATAACGCTCAGAGCTGCTTTCTCATAATCGATTTCTCCCAAAAAACGCAGCCCTTTAGCCAAATCGCCCAATATACCAGTCTCTCGGACCGGGTACCCATTTATAATTGAGGTTAAGTTCCCATCCGATATCAATGCCTTAATCTTATTCAAACCAGTTGCATAGGGAGAAACAACAGAAATATTTATTGGATCACTGCCGCTAGCCACGATAAGCTTACGATCCGGAATATTTGCAAGAATCTTATCGCGCATTTGACGCTCGCTTATCCGAGCAGCTAGATGTTCAGCCTTGCCAGGATTATTTAAAGTTTCAAGTGCTTTGGAAAAACAGTTCCTTAGAAGATCATCTGCCGCAACGCCGAGCGTGGTGGCCTGTCGCTCCGCAACTGCACTGAGAACCTCTATAGAATAGTATATGCTTTCTACAGAAAACATAGGCAGGGCGTATATGCCTTCATTTAATAATTTTTCCTGGAAATCCACCTCCATGCTATCGTTGTCAACCAGACCAAATACCTCGGCGTGATGATGCGATTGAACTTGCCTCAATCCAACGACAGCTCGACGTACCTCATTGCACGTCTCTCTTTGCCTAATAGAAATTCTTGGAAAAATTAGAGCATATAGTGGCTGGTCAAGACTGGTTGATTTTCCCTCAACAAAAAGGATTTTTCTTCTAGACCCAAGGAGATCAATGCGGACTTCAATTGGAATGTTTTCAGCGTCTGAGATCTCATCGAAATCCCAAGCTCGAGGTGCGCCGCCACTCCAAACACAGCCTCGCACGAGGATAATTGAGCAGTTAGGATGCTCACTTGGCAAACTCAACTCGTGAGTGCTAACAATCATTGCGCAGTCCGGCCTTTCCGCCATTAATGCAGCAATCAATGGCACAACAATTGAACGATGTAGATGAAGCTCCGGCTCATCAATTAGAAAGCATGCGCCATTCTTTGCAGCAATTACATCGGCAATCAGGATGAGCGCGGTCCTCTCCCCATCAGACATTCTTGAAATACTGTAAATATTTCCATTCCTCTGAGCTTTCAGCTCTCCGGAATCGATAATAGTTTTAACAGGCAGATTGGACTGGAGAAGAAGCCGATTCACACGATCAAGCGGCGATGACTTTGATTGTAATTTTTGTATCGCGGAAGAAGCAGTGCCATTCTCCTTGATGTCGTTCGCAGCATCGACGTGGTATTGAATTTCTGCGGCTTGTAGATCAAAAATAGCTCTTTCATTTCGCGTCGTACCAGAAACAGGCCGTATTCGAACATCTGGGGACGAATCCCAACTAGCACTATTACTTTCAAACTGTAGACGCGAATTAGCTGTCATACTCAAACTGTCACTATCGAAATAACTTGGTCGAGACCCTGGCAAGTAGACCAGGCGGCCGACATATTGATGCTGAATCTGACCTCTGATGTAGTGAACAAGAGCCGATTTGCCCGTTCCGTTCCTGCCTAGGATAAAGACAGGCCTATCGGTTAAACTCAAATTGCGAGTCCCACCTTCAATTGGAATTGATATGCCAACTGTCATTCAACACCCAAAATGTTTTCAAAGATTGCTATTTATCATATAGCAATTTTGAATCAGCAGAAGATATATCGCGGATTGAACATCTCTTCAATCCGCGATGTTTTCGACCTGATTCCGATTAGATCTGACTTTATTTTATGAATTTCGTTGTCCGAGTACCGGAGCAGTATTCGCAATTGCGGCGAGCGCTCGTTGCGCAATCATCCGAAGATCCGCGTCCTACGCTTCACCCCAGCTGATACACCGCCGCCAGTTCCGGATCCTTCGCGGCGACCAGCTTCGCCAGATCCACGATGACCTTGGCCTGCTTCCAGGTGGCGTCGTCCTGCATCTTGCCGTCGAGCATCACGGCGCCGGTGCCGTCGGGCATGGCCGCGACGATGCGGGCCGCGAAGGCGACCTCGGCGGGGTCGGGGGCGAAGACGCGCTTGGCGATCGCCACCTGGCTCGGATGCAGCGTCCAGGCGCCGGCGCAGCCCATCAGGAAGGCGTTGCGGAACTGCGCCTCGCAGGCATCGCCGTCGGAGAAATCGCCGAACGGGCCGTAGAACGCCTTGAGGCCGTTGGCCATGCAGGCGTCGACCATCTTGGCGATGGTGTAGTGCCAGAGATCCTGCTGGGCGGTGGCCCGGGGGGCGTCGCCCGCGGGATCGCTCAGCACCCGGTAATCCGGGTGGCCGCCGCCGACCCGGGTGGTCTTCATGCCGCGGGACGCCGCGAGATCGGCCGGCCCGAGGCTCATGCCGTGCATCCGCGGGGAGGCGCACGCGATGGCGTCGACATTGGCCACGCCCTCGGCGGTCTCCAAGATCGCGTGGATCAGGATCGGCTTGGTCACCCCGTGCCGGGCCTCGAGCTGGGCCAGCAGCTGGTCGACGTAGTGGATGTCCCACGGCCCCTCGACCTTGGGCACCATCACGACGTCGAGCTTGTCCCCGACCTCGGCGACGATCGTGAACAGGTCGTCGAGAATCCAGGGGGAGTTGAGGGCGTTGATCCGGGTCCAGAGGCCGGTGCCGGTGGCGGCGAAGTCGGTCGCCTGCGCCATGGCGACGAAGCCCTTGCGGGCCGCCTCCTTCTGGTCGGCCGGGACCGCGTCCTCCAGGTTGCCCAGCACCACGTCGACGGTGCCGGCGAGCTCGGGCACCCGGGCGCGGACCTTGTCGTTGTGGGGCGGGACGAAGTGGATCATCCGCTCCAGCCGCACCGGCAATTCGCGGAACGGGGCCGGCGCGCCGGTGGCCAGCGGCTGGAAGAAGCGGCGGGGCAGTTTCATGGTGTGCCTCTTGTACGGGGCTTGGCGTCTGGCCCCGTTAAGGCAGGCTTGAGCGGGCGCGTAAAGGCACGGGCCGCCAGGGCGCCCTCCGACCTTCGGGGCATTTTGCCCCGGCCCGGATGCGCCGGAGGCCTGGTCTCAGCCCCGCCGGCCCGGGCGGTCGACCATGCCGACCCGGCCGCCGAAGAAGTCGCCCCGGCTGCCGGCGACCACCACGAGGCGCCGGACCTCACCGCGCAGGAACGCCTGCAGGAAGCGGTTGTAGTCGCGGAACGAGACGCAGCCGTTCGAGGCGCCGGGCTGGCGCAGCATGTAGGTGTGGGCGAGCAGGCCTTCGCGGCCGTGGACCGCGCCGCTGCCGCCCACCGGGTTGAGGCGGATCGCCCGGACCCCGTGGAACAGGCGCTCGCGCTCGGTGAGGTCGTAGGTGCCGGGGGGCGTCGAGCCGCGCATGCGCAGGTGGACGTAGCGCGGATCGTCCATGGCCTCGCCGAGGCCGGAATGGGCCTCCAGCACCTCGCCGGAAGGCAGGGTCACGGTGCGGGCGGTGATGTCGTAGACGGCGGTGCCGGCCACCGAATCCGGGGCGGGGCTGATCCGGGTGCGCGGCGCCTGCTGGGGCAGGGCGTCCGGGCTGGCATAGGCGAGCGCCTGGCGCGCATCCGCACGGGGCGCGGCGGCGCCGACGCCGAACAGCTTCTCGAGGAAGGACGGCTCCTCCGCCATGGCGGCGCGGAACACGTCGCGGGTGCGGGGCAGGGCGCGGGCCGCCACCCGGGGCGCCGGGGCCGCGGACGGGCGCCGCAATTCGGAGGGCCGGGCGACCGGCAAGGGGACGAGATTGGGGACGAGATTGGGGACGAGATTGGGCGCGAGGGCCGCGGGCGTCGGCTCGGCGGCGGCGATCCGGACCGGCGCGGCCGCCTTGGGCGGCACGGCGGCCGCTTGCACGATCGGAGCCTGCACGACCGGAGCCGGGGCCGGCTCGGCCGACGCCATCCGGGCCTGGACCACCTTCCGGGCGACCCGCTGGGCGATCTCCCGGACAGCCGGGGACGGCTCGGCCGCCGCGACCTGGAAGGACGCGGCCGGGGGCGGCGCCCCGAAGGCTCTGGCGGCCCCGGAGCCGAGCGCCGGGCTCGGATCGAGCATCCAGGCGATGCTCGGGCGGGGCGCCGACGTGGGCTGGGCTTCGGCGGCGGGCGCAGGCTCCGCCTCGGCAACCGGGGCGGGCGGGCTCCAGGAGACCGGCAGGGTGATCGGCAGCCCGTGCGGCAGGGTCAGCACGGTCCAGCCGGCCATGGACAGGGCGGCCAGCGAGATCAGCGCCGTCAGCCGGGCGCGGCGGCGGGCGCGCCGCATGGCGCTCGGGTAGGGCGCCCGGGCCGGGGGCGCGTAGGCCGCCTCGTCGGCAAGACGCGGATAGGGCGCCGGCACAAGGGCCGGGGCAAAGGCCGCGTCGCGGTACGCGGGTCGGGAATACGCAACCTGGGCCATGCGGGAACTCGCGTACGCGCTTCCCCACCTGGCAGCCGCCGCCGTTCGCCCGCGGAGGCTTTTTCCGCGCACGTGGCCTGGGTTGCCCGTCTGGGGAGGATATCAACCGTCCAGCCCATTAGGCCGTCCCATGGTTAATCTTGGCTAAAGAGCCGGGCGTGCCGCCAGCGCCGCGCTGGAACACCCCCGGGATCCCCGCGGAACACCAGAACAACGCCCCGAAAAGCGGTCGCCGGCCCGCGAAGACTGAGGAGACCCTGCGCGCGACCCCGGGCCGTCACGCCGCCGGCGCCTCCATGGGCCCGTGGCGGCGCGCCACCAGGAGGCACAGCAGCGCCACCGGCACGCCGATCAGCGAGGTCCCGACGAAGAACCACGTGAAGCCGGTCCGCTCGATGACGAAGCCTGAGAGCCCGGCGAGCAGGCTGCCGGGCAGGGCGCAGAGGGAGGTCAGCAGGGCGTACTGGCTGGCCGCGTGCTCGGTGGCCGCGAGCCGGGACATGTAGGTGATCAGCACGATCGACGCGAAGGCGTAGGCGAAGCCGTCGATCCCGACCGTGACCGCGAAGGTCCAGAACGCCGCCCCGCCATGGCCGCCGTGCCAGGCGAGATAGGCCAGCGCGAGATGCGAGGCCGAGGCCGCCACGGTGCCGATCAGCAGGCTCGCCATCATGCCGATCCGCGGGATGATCGCGCTCGCGAGAAACGTCCCGCCGAGCGCGATCCAGAAGCCGAACAGCTTCGTCACCGTGGCGATGTCGGTGTTGGTGTAGCCCAGCGTCTTGAACAGCGGGATCGCCATGGTGCTCGACACGTAGCCGGGCATCCGGAAGCCCGCCACCAGCGCCAGGACCGGCACCGCCAGGGGGCCGAGCCGCGCCAGCAGGTCGCGGATCGGTGCCCAGACGGTCTCGACGAAGCCGCCTTCCTGCGGCGGCGCGGCCGGGGGTTCGGGCGCCAGCAGCGCCGCGATCGTGCCGGGGGCGAGCAGGACCGCCATGCACAGATAGGCGGCGCGCCAGCCATAGGCGTCGGACAGGTAGAGGGCGCCGGCCCCGGCCGCGAGGTTGCCGACCCGGTAGCCGATCTCCGCCCAGGACGACATCAGCGCCTGCCGCTCGGGCGGCGCGACGGTGATGCGCCAGCCGTCGATCACCACGTCCTGCGTGGCGCCCGCGACGCCCAGCGCCAGCGAGAACGCCACCGTCCAGGCCAGCCAGTGGGCCGGATCGCCGAAGGCGACGCCGGCGAGCGCCAGCGCCACCAGGATCTGCGCGGCCACGATCCAGCCCCGGCGCCGCCCGAGCCAGCGCCCGAGCAGCGGCGCGTCGTGCCGGTCGAGGAACGGCGCCCAGAGGAACTTGAGCTTGTACGCGATGGTCAGCTCGCTCATCAGCCCGATGGTGGCGAGCGGCACCTTGGCCTGGACCAGCCAGGCCGACTGCGTCGCGTAGACGAGCAGGAACGGGATGCCCTGCGCGAAGCCCAAGCCCAGCACCGCCACGACCCGCCGGTCGGTGAGCAGGGGCGTCAGGAAGGCGTTGTTTTGGGACTTCGCCGGAGTGGACGGGGCGCTGGCTGCGGCCGGGTTTGCCATCTGCGCGTCTCCCTGGAAGTTACGAGGCCGGACACCTAAACGGCACCCGACCCTGAAACAGAACCCTCACGCCGCCTTCTTCCCGCGCTCGGCGATCGTCACCAGGCGGCGCAGCACCTCCGTGGCGGTCTTGAGCCGGGCCGGGATCGTGGTCAGCTCGCGCACGAACACGACGCTCATGTCGGGCCGCACCTTGGCGAAGGAGGCCTGCTCGGCCACGAACGCCACCAGGCCCTGCGGGTTGGCGTAGGACTTGTCCCGGAAATGGACGACCACGCCCTTCGGGCCGGCCTCGACCTTCTCGACATTGGCCTTGAGGCACAGGATCTTGATCGTGCCGATCTTGAGCAGCTGCTCCACCTCCGGCGGCAGCGGCCCGAACCGGTCGATCATCTCGGCCCCGAAGCTCTCCATCTCGGCATCGTCCTGGAGGGTGGCGAGCCGCCGGTAGAGCGCCAGCCGCGCGCCGAGATCCTCGACATAGGTCTCCGGGATGGTCACGGGCGCACCCAGCGCGATGGTCGGCGACCACGCCTCCTCGGGCAGGTCCTCGATGCCGGCCTTGAGCGCCGTCACCGCGTCCTCCAGCATCTGCTGGTAGAGCTCGTAGCCGACCTCCTTGATGTGGCCGGACTGGGCGTCGCCCAAGAGGTTGCCGGCGCCGCGGATGTCGAGGTCGTGGCTGGCGAGCTGGAAGCCGGCGCCCAGGGTGTCGAGGGTCTGCAGCACCTTGAGCCGCTGCTCGGCCTGGGTCGTGAGCTGGCGGTTGGCCGGGGTGGTGAACAGCGCGTAGGCCCGGGCCTTCGAGCGGCCGACCCGGCCGCGCAGCTGGTAGAGCTGGGCCAGGCCGAACATGTCGGCCCGGTGCACGATCAGCGTGTTGGCGGTGGGGATGTCGAGGCCGGATTCGACGATGGTGGTCGAGAGCAGCACGTCGAACTTGCCCTCGTAGAAGGCGGTCATCACGTCCTCGAGCTGGCCCGCCGCCATCTGGCCGTGGGCGATCGCGACCTTGATCTCCGGCATCTCGGCGTCGAGGAATTTCTTCACCTCCGCCAGGTCCTCGATCCTGGGGACGACGTAGAACGACTGGCCGCCGCGGTAGCGCTCGCGCAGCAGCGCTTCCCGGATGGTCAGCGGGTCGAACGGCGTCACGAAGGTGCGCACCACCAGCCGGTCCACCGGGGGCGTGGCAATGATCGAGAGCTCGCGCACGCCGGTCATGGCGAGCTGCAGGGTGCGCGGGATCGGGGTCGCCGAGAGCGTCAGCACGTGGACATCCGCCTGGAGCGCCTTCAGCCGCTCCTTGTGGGCGACGCCGAAATGCTGCTCCTCGTCGACGATGATCAGGCCGAGATCTTTGAACGCGATGTTTTTCGCCAGCAGCGCGTGGGTGCCGACCACGATGTCGACGGTGCCGTCGGCGAGCCCGGCGCGGGTCTGCCTCATGTCGCCGGCCGAGACGAACCGGGACAGCTGGGCGACCTGGATCGGCAATCCCTTGAAGCGCTCCGCGAAGGTGCGGAAGTGCTGGCGGGCGAGCAGGGTGGTCGGCACGATCACCGCCACCTGCTTGCCGGCGATCGCCGCCGCGAAGGCGCCGCGCAGGGCCACCTCGGTCTTGCCGAAGCCGACATCGCCGCAGACCAGCCGGTCCATCGGCCGGCCGGCATTGAGGTCGTCCAGCACCGCGTCGATGGCGTTGGCCTGGTCCTCGGTCTCCTCGAACGGGAAGCGGGCGGCGAACTCGCCGTAGAGCCCCTCGGGCGCCTTGAGCACCGGGGCCTTCCGGACGAAGCGCTGGGCCGCGACCTTGATCAGCTCCCCCGCCATCTCGAGGATGCGGCGCTTCATCTTGGCCTTGCGGGCCTGCCAGGCGCCGCCGCCGAGGCGGTCGAGGGCGACCTCCGAATCCTCGGAGCCGTACCGGGTCAGGAGCTCGATATTCTCCACCGGCAGCAGCAGCAGGCCGCCGGTATAGCTCAGCTCCAGGCAATCGTGCGGGGCGCCGGCGGCGTGGATCGTCTTCAGGCCGGAGAAGCGGCCGATGCCGTGGTCGGCATGGACCACGAGGTCGCCGGGCTGGAGCGCCTGCACCTCCAGGATCACGTCCTGGGGCCGCTTGGCCTTGCGCTTCTGGCGCACCAGCCGGTCGCCCAGGATGTCGCCCTCGGAGACGACGGCGAGTTCGCCCACCGTGAAGCCGGCTTCCAGGCCCCAGACCGCCACGGCGGAATCGGCGCCGCGCTTCAACGCGTAGACGTCCGACAGGCGGGTGATCGCCACCGGCTTCCTCAGGCCGTGGTCGGTGAGCACCCCGCAGAGCCGGTCGCGGGAGCCGTCGGACCAGGATCCCAGGATCACGTGATGCCCGGATCCCTGGAGGTCGCGGATATGGGCCACCGCCGCGTCGAACACGCTGGCGCTCTCGTTCGCGCGCTCCGGCGCGAAGGTTCTTCCGGCCTTGGCGCCGCAATCGATCACCGCGCGCTCAAGGGAATCCGGCTGCGCGAACGGGGTCAGCCGCGCCACCGTGGCGGTCGCGATCCGCTCCTTCAGCTCGTTGGGGGTCAGGTAGAGGGCGCGGGGCGGCAGGGGCTTGTAGGGGGCGACGCCCGATTGCGGCGTCTTCATCGCGCCCTCGCGGGCCTGGTAGTAATCCTGCACGAGGCTGATCCGCTCGGCCGCCGCGTCCTCGACCTGCGGGTCGAACACCAGCGGCACGCCGGGCAGATAGTCGAACAGCGTGTCGAGCTGATCGTAGAACAGCGGCATCCAGTGCTCGAGGCCGGCGTAGCGGCGGCCCTCGCTCACGGTCTCGTAGAGCCGGTCGTCCCGGGTCGCGGCGCCGAAACTCTGGATGTAGCCCTGGCGGAAGCGCCGGATCGTCTCGGTTGTGAGCTGGACCTCGCTCATCGGCATCAGGTCGAGGGAGCGCAGCTGGCCGGTGGTGCGCTGGGTCTCCGGGTCGAAGGCGCGGATCGATTCCAGCGTGTCGCCGAAGAAGTCGAGGCGGATCGGTGCCGGCAGGCCCGGCGGCGACAGGTCGAGAATGCCGCCACGCACCGCGTACTCGCCCGTATCCCGCACTGTCCCGGTGCGCAGGAAGCCGTTGGCCTCGACCCAGGCGACCACGTCGTCCATCGCCACGACGTTGCCGATCGCGGCCGAGAACGCCTCCCTGGCGATGTGGCCCCGGGGCGGCACCCGCTGCACCAGGGCGTTGACCGTGGTGCACAGGATGCGCGGGCGGTCCTCGGCGGAGCGGGTCCGGGCCAGGCGGGCCAGCGCCGTCATCCGGGCGGCGGCCGTGGCCGTGGTCGGCGAGACCCGGTCGTAGGGCTGGCAGTCCCAGGCCGGCAGGTTCATCACGTCCATCTCGGGCGCGACGAAGCCCAGCGCTGACTGGAACGACGCCGAGCGCCCGGAATCGCGCGCCACGTGGACCAGCACCGCCGGGGCGTCGACGGTGGGCGCCAGGGCGCGGGCGAGATCGGCCAAAGCCAGGGCGTCGAACCCCTCCGGCGCGTTGGCCAGGACCGGGCTGTCGCCGCGCTTCAGGGCGTCGAGCACCTGCGCGAGCGCCGAGGATTTCGGCAGCGCGAAGCGCGCGACCTGCGGCTTGGCAGCGGGGGCAGGGGGCTTCGGGGAGGATTTCGGCTGGGGCTTGGCCATCGGGTCTTTCGCGGGGAGTCCCGCCGGGCACAGGGAGGGCTGACGCGGGCCGGCGTTAGCCCATTGAGCCGTCGTGATAAAGCATCCCGGCGGCGGCGTCGGGGTGGCTGACGGTGCCCTATATGGCGGCGGCGCTCCAGCAGGGAACGCGTGTTCAGGTGCGATTCCGGGATGCGCCCGCCGGCCGGGGCGCGGCACTTCCACTGCGCCGGACGATTACCGGAGAACCCGCGCTGGCGCATGGCGGGATCCTCGTCAGGCGCTTGTCGGAAAGCGCACGGCCCCGGCATATGGAGAGGCCGCGCACATGAGCGCATCCGACTCGGTTTAGGATGCGGTCGCGCTCGCAGGCCGCCACGGGCCTTCTCTCGTGTGGGCTATCGGACTCACACGGCTCCGGACAAGGCCCGGGTCCCCTCTCCCGTGCGGGAGAGGGACAGGGTGAGGGGTGCGACCTCCGCGGACAGAGCTGATCCCTCGCCCCAACCCTCTCCCGCACGGGAGAGGGGGCGCGTCGCGGCCTACTCAAGAACGGAAACCCAGGTCGGCGGCAGCTCTGCGGGGGCAAGGCGCTGAGCCCCACTCCTACGCGTCGGGCCCGACGATCTCCGCCAGCGCCGCCTCGACCCGGCCGCGGAAGAAGTCGGCGTTGGGCATGGTCTTGGTCATCGCGGCGGCGCGGGTGGTCGCCTGGCGCAGGATCTCGGCGCGCAGCGACGGGTCGGCGCGCTCCATCATCTCCAGCATGATGCGGACCACGAGTTCGGTGGCGATCGACCGGGCCGGGTGGTCGTAAGTGGGCTTGGGTTCGTCCATTTCAGGCCTTCGCTCTCAGGAATGGATCGGCGCGTCGTGCCGGTGGAACGCCCGCACGCGGCGCCAGACCGAGGTGTCGTAGTTCGACGGCGTCTCGGCCTCGCCGGTGAGCCACTTGAACAGGTCGCGGTCCGGCACCTCGATCAGCGCCTCGAACTGGTCGAGCTCCGTCTCCGTCAGGGTGCCGATCTCGGCATCGGCGAAGCGGCCCATGATCAGGTCCATCTCGCGGATGCCGCGGTGCCACGACCGGAACAGCAGGCGGCGGCGGCGCGGATCGAGGTCGGCGCTGGTGCGGGTGGTGCCGGACATTTTCTGGGACTTCCGGTCGGAGGGTAGGCAGGACCAAGATAGGCGGCCGGAGGCGCCGGATCCAGGATTTGGGTTTCAGATCGGGCCGCAACCGCAGAGCGAACGGCAAAAACGAATTGCCTCCGGCGGCGGCTCCGTTATCTCGGATCCGCGACGTCCCGGCGCAACGGGGCTTGAGCGGGAGTACGACGATGCCGAAGGCGATCCGGGTCTACGAGTACGGCGGCCCCGAGGTGATGAAGTTCGAGGACGTGCCCCTGGCCGAGCCCGGCCCCGGGCAGATCCGGGTCAAGCAGGCCGCCATCGGCGTCAACTTCATCGACATCTACTTCCGCACCGGCGCCTACAAGTCGCCGCACCTGCCCTACACCCCCGGCAAGGAGGGCGCCGGCACCGTCTCGGCGGTGGGCGAGGGGGTGACCCAGTTCAAGACCGGCGACCGGGTGGCCTACGGCTCGGTGGCGGACGGCTGCTACGCCGAGGAGGCGGTGATCCCGGCCGCGGCGGCCGTGCCGATCCCCGACGGCGTCGACGAGAAGACCGCCGCCGCCATGATGCTGAAGGGCCTCACCGTCGAGTACCTGCTGCACCGGACCTACGCGGTGAAGCCCGGCGACACGATCCTGTGGCAGGCGGCGGCCGGCGGCGTCGGCCTGATCGCCTGCCAATGGGCCAAGCATCTCGGCGCCACGGTGATCGGCACCGCCGGCAGCCCCGAGAAGGCGGAGCTCGCCAAGCGGAACGGCTGCGACCACGTCATCCTGTACCGCGAGGAGGATGTCGCCAAGCGGGTGCGCGAGCTGACCGACGGCAAGGGCGTGCCGGTGGTCTATGACGGCGTCGGGCAGGCGACCCTGATGGGCTCGCTGGACAGCCTGGCGCCGCTGGGCCTGCTGGCGAGCTTCGGCTCGGCCTCCGGGGCGATCACCGGGCTCGATCTCGGCCTGCTCGCCCCGCGCGGCTCGCTCTACGTGACCCGGCCGACGCTCGCGACCTTCTCGTCGAACCGCGCGACGCTGGAGGAGGCGGCCGCCCGCCTGTTCAAGGTGGTCGGCGACGGTGCGGTGAAGATCGCCGTCAACGCGACCTACCCGCTCGCCGAGGCGCAGCAGGTGCACCGGGACCTGGCCGGCCGGGAGACCACCGGTTCGATCGTGATGCTGCCGTGACACCCGGCGGCGCCGACCTGCTCCTCGTCATCGACGTGCAGGTCGATTTCCTGCCGGGCGGGGGCCTCCCCGTCCCGGACGGCGGCGCCGTGATCGCGCCGATCAACGCGCTCCAGCAAAGATTCCGGCACGTCGCCCTGACCCAGGACTGGCACCCAGCCGGCCACATCTCCTTCGCGGAGAATCATCCCGGGCGGGCGCCGTTCGAGAGCGTCGTGCTCGCTTACGGCGCGCAGGTGCTGTGGCCCCGCCACTGCGTCCAGGGCTCGACCGGGGCGGGTTTCGCGCCGGGGCTCGATACCGACCGGGCCGGGCTGGTGATCCGCAAGGGGATGGATCCGCGGATCGACAGCTACTCGGCCTTCCTGGAGGCCGACCGGACCACCCGCACCGGGCTCGCCGGTGCGCTCACGGAGCGCGGCGTCACCCGCGTCGTCCTGTGCGGGCTCGCCACCGATTTCTGCGTGGCCTGGAGCGCGCTGGACGCGCGCGACGCCGGTTTCGACGTCTGGGTGGTGGCGGATGCGGTGCGCGGGATCGACGGGGACGGGTCGCTCGCCCAGGCCTGGGCCCGGATGGAGGCGGCCGGCGTGCGGCGGATCGGCTCGGACGCGATCGCCTGAACGGTATCGGGAGGCGAACCGCCGCATGCGGGCCGGGCGACCGCCCGGGGCCCGACGCGTTGGCCCGGCTCCTATACCCGACAGGAGTCAGGCGATGTCATCCAAGCACCCGAAGACCGAGACCCCGACCGACGCCGATCTCAAGGGCAATCCCGGCATCGGCACCTCGAAGGGCATGAGCGGCGCCGACCCGGAGGACCTGGAGGCCGACTCGACCTTCGAGGGCGATGTCGAGAACGAGACCAAGCCGGACGGCGGCATCGACCCGGACCACCGCCCGCGCAAGAACGCCTGATCGAACGGAAGCCCGGTCCGACCCGCCTCAGCGGGCGCGGGCCGGCGGCTTCGGCGGCTGCGGAGCCGAGACGGCGCCGGCGAAGAATCCGGCGCTCGGGCCGCCCGACGAAACGTAGAGCTGCGGGGGGCTCGCGGTGTAGCCCCGCAGCAGCGCCGCATTGGCCGCACCGAAGGACCCGTCGGCGCGGGCGGCGCCCGCCGGGACGCTCAGCAGCAGGGCGGCGGCCAGGGCCAGGGATGTAGGCTTCGACATGGGGGTGGAACCTTCGGTTCGTGCGGTGTCCGGGCAATCCCGACCGCACCGGATGGCTCCTATCTGTGGTTGACGAGTCCCAGCCGACGTGCGGCGCCGCACAAACCACGACGCAGCGCAGCATGGGACCGGCCGCGGCGGATCAGAGCCCCAGCCCGAGCTGCAGCGGCTCTGCCGTCTCCCCCTGCTCGAAGCCCGAGAGCGCGATCCCGATCAGCCGGGCGCTGCGCCGGAGGGGGAACAGGCCGGAGAGCAGCTCCAGGCCGATCCGCTCGAGGGCGGCCCGGTCGGCCACCGGGGCGGGGAGCGATTTCGCCCGGGTGACCTGGGCGAAATCCGAGAACTTGAGCTTCAGGGTCACGGTCCGGGCGCGCATCCCCTTGGCGTCGGCCCCGGCCCAGACCTTGTCGAACAGGGGCGCGAGCCGCTCCGCCAGGACGGCGAAGGCGGTCGTGTCCTCCGAGAAGGTCGTCTCCGCCCCGATCGACTTGCGCACCCGGTGGGCGCGCACCGGCCGCTCGTCGAGCCCGCGGGCGACCGCGTGGTAATAGGCCCCGGCCGACCCGAAGGCCTCGCGCAAGCGTTCGGGCGTCCAGGTGCGCAGATCCGCCCCGGTCTCGATGCCGAGCCGCTTCATCTTCGCCTCGGTGACCGGCCCGACCCCGTGGAAGCGGCCGATCGGCAGGGCGGCGACGAAATCCGGCCCCATGGCCGGCGTGATCACGAACAGGGCGTCGGGCTTCCGGTAGTCGGAGGCGACCTTGGCCAAAAACTTGTTGTACGAGACCCCGGCCGAGGCGACGAGGCCGGTGCGCTCCAGGATCTCGGCCCGGATCGCCTTGGCGACGGCCGTCGCCGTGGGAAGCCCCAGAAGGTTCTCGGTGACGTCGAGATAGGCCTCGTCCAGGGCCACCGGCTCGATCACCGGCGTGTGCCGGGCGAACACCGCCCGGATCTCCTCCGAGACCGCCCGGTAGACCTCGAAGCGCGGCTTCACGAACAGCAGGTCCGGGCAGAGCCGCCGGGCGGTGGCCGACGGCATGGCCGAGCGCACGCCGAACCGCCGCGCCGCGTAGCTCGCCGCCATCACCACGCCGCGCTCCCGGGAGCCGCCCACGGCGAGCGGCAGCCCGCGCAAGGACGGTTCGTCCCGCTCCTCCACGGACGCGTAGAACGCGTCCATGTCGATATGGATGATTTTTCGGAGGGCGACCTCCGGATCCATCGCCGCCTCGGGGGCTCGGCTCGAGTTCCTGATATGTTCCTAAGGATCAGGCCCGGCTGCCCGGGTCAACCGATCCGGCAACGCAGCGCACAGGGGATCGGGCGAAGTCCCAAAAAAAATCAGGTCACGCTGCCGTAGAGGTCGTAGGCGTCGGCCCGGTCGACCTTCACGGTGACGATGTCGCCGGGCCGAACCGGCCGCCGGAACGCGGCGTGGACGTTGCCGTCGATCTCCGGGGCGTCGGCCTTGGACCGGCCCTTGGCGATGCCGCCCTCGACGGAATCGACGATCATGGCCAGCCGCTTGCCGACCTTGGCCCGCTGCAGCCGGAGCGAGATCGCGTTCTGGGTTTCCATGAACCGGCGCTTGCGCTCGGCCTTGAGCGCCGGCGGCACGAGGTCGCCGAGCGCGTTGGCGGTGGCGCCGGCCACCGGCTCGTACTCGAAGCAGCCGACGCGATCGAGCCTGGCCTCCTGCAGCCAGGCCAGCAATTCCTCGAACTCGGCCTCGGTCTCGCCGGGGAAGCCGACGATGAAGGTCGAGCGGATCGCGAGGTCCGGGCAGACCTGCCGCCAGCTGCGGATCCGCTCGAGCTGGCGCTCCTGGTTGCCGGGCCGGCGCATGCGCTTGAGCACGGACGGGCTCGCGTGCTGGAGCGGCATGTCGAGATAGGGGAGCACCTTGCCCTCGGCCATCAGCGGGATGACCTCGTCCACGTGGGGGTAGGGGTAGACGTAGTGCAGCCGCACCCAGGCCCCGAGTTCGCCGAGCTCCTTGGTGAGGTCGTAGAACTTCGCCCGCACGCTGCGGTCGCGCCACGGGCTCTCACTGTAGCGGATATCGACCCCGTAGGCGCTGGTATCCTGCGAGACGACCAGCAGCTCCTTCACGCCGGCTTTGACCAGTTTTTCCGCCTCGCGCAGCACGTCGGCGGCGGGGCGGCTGACGAGGTTCCCGCGCAGGGACGGGATGATGCAGAAGCTGCAGCGGTTGCTGCAGCCTTCCGAGATCTTCAGGTAGGCGTAGTGGCGCGGGGTGAGCTTGATCCCCTGCGGCG
Source organism: Methylobacterium sp. J-077 (assembly GCF_022829365.1). Taxonomy (GTDB): domain Bacteria; phylum Pseudomonadota; class Alphaproteobacteria; order Rhizobiales; family Beijerinckiaceae; genus Methylobacterium. The sequence continues at coordinate 106,548 of NZ_JAKSYJ010000083.1, forward strand.
GCACCAGATCGAGGAACGGGTCGTGGGCCGGGGGCACCGCCTCGTGGACCGCCGCCACGACGGATTCGTAGGCCTGCGGCCCGGTGACCGCGAGCAGGTCCGGATACTTTTCGCGGATCTCCTCGGGCTGCGCGCCCATGCAGCCGGTGACGATCACCCGGCCGTTCTCGGCCATGGCCTCGCCGATCGCCGAGAGCGATTCCGCCTTGGCCGAATCCAGGAACCCGCAGGTGTTGACGATCACCACGTCGGCCCCGTCGTGGCGGCGGGCCAGCTCGTAGCCCTCGGCGCGCAGGTGCGTGAGGATCCGCTCGGAATCGACCAGCGCCTTGGGGCAGCCCAGCGAGACGAACGAGATTTTCGGGGCGGCGCCGGGGATGGTGTCCCGGGGGGCGGGCGTGGCGGTTGCGGTCATGGTCGCATTCGGAAGACGGGTCGGACACCACCCTCGCGTGCGGCCGGTGGATCGGGTCGCACGGCGCGCGAGGACAGGCGTTCGGGATCGCGTCCCTATAGCGGTTCCAGAGCGCCCGCGCGAGACCGGCCGCCGCAGGGGTGCCCGGCCCGGCGCGGGAGGCTGGCGCCGCGATCGAAACATGTCTCTTAGCAGGGCTTTGCTGGCGGGTCCTGAGATCCAGCATGAGATCTTGCCGGCCTTCTCCCGCCCCCGGGACGGGTCCCGACCGCCCGCGACGGGCGCGGCCTTGCGCGGAACTGCCGCTTTCCCCGCGGCATCGCCTGTGCAACGGCAGCGCGCGGGGCGCGTGCCCTCAGGACATCAGCCCGAACCCGGTCATGTGGACCCAAGAGATCTGGACCCGAGAGATCCCCTTCATCGATCCCGTCGCGGCGGCCGCCCGGCTGCGGCCCCTGCCGGATCTCGCCTTCCTCGACAGCGCCATGCGGCACGACGCGCTGGGGCGGCACTCGATCGTGGCCGCCGACCCGTTCGCGCGCTTCCGCTTCCGCGACGGCCGCGCGACCTTGGACGGGCGCCCGGTCCCGGGCGGCCCGTTCGCGGCTTTGCGGGCCTGCCTCGCCCCCTACCGGGTCGAGCCCGATCCCGAAAACCCGTTCCCGGGCGGGGCGATCGGCTACCTCGCCTACGACCTCGGCGCGCAGCTCGAGCGGGTCGCGGCCCCGGCCCGGCGGGCGGGGCTCACCGACGACAGCGCGTTCAACCTCTACGACACGGTGCTGGTGATCGACCACGCCGCCGGCACGTGCCGGCTCGTCGCCACCGGCTTTCCCGAGACCGAGCCGGCGGCCCGGCAGGCGCGCGCCGAGGCGCGGCTTTCCGCCTTCGCGGACCGGCTCGGCACGGAGATCCAGCCGGAAGAAGCACCACCCCAGGTCACAAAAAACCTCGCGTGGTGCTCGAACTTCGACCGGCAAAGCTATGAATTCGCTGTCGAAAAAGTCCGCGCCTATATCCGGGCCGGCGACATCTACCAGGCCAACATCGCCCAGCGCTTCAGCGCCGAGCTGCCGGCGGGCTTCGACCCGTTCGCGCTCTATCGCCGCCTGCGCGCCACCAACCCGGCGACCTTCGGAGCCTATCTGGAGCTGGAGGCGCTGACCGTCGCGTCGTCCTCGCCCGAGCGCTTCATCCGGCTCGACGGCCGGCACGTCGAGACCCGTCCGATCAAGGGCACCGCCCGCCGGCTCGACGATCCGGCGGCCGACCGGGCGGCGGCCGAGGCGTTGCTGGCCTCGGTCAAGGAGCGGGCCGAGAACGTCATGATCGTCGACCTGCTGCGCAACGACCTGTCCCGGGTCTGCGCGCCGGGCAGCGTTGCCGTGCCCACCCTGTGCGGCCTGGAGACCTACGCCAACGTCCACCATCTGGTGTCGGTGGTCACCGGACAGCTCCGCGACGGGCTCGACGCCCTCGACCTCTTGGAAGGCACCTTCCCCGGAGGCTCGATCACCGGCGCCCCGAAGATCCGTGCCATGGACATCATCACCGAGATCGAGGGCGACGCCCGGGAGCTCTATTGCGGCGCCATCGGCCGGATCGGCTTCGACGGGGCACTGGACACCTCGATCGCGATCCGCACCGTGTTCATGGACGCGACCCGGGCGGTCCTGCAGGCCGGCGGCGGCGTGACCCTGCTGTCGGAGCCCGGCCCCGAATACGACGAGACGCTCGCCAAGGCCGCCCGGGTGTTCGAGGCCTTCGCATGATCCTCGTCCTCGACAATTACGACTCCTTCGTCTTCAATGTCGTCCGCTACCTGGAGGAGCTGGGCGAGGCGGTCCGGGTCGTGCGCAGCGACGCCCTCGACGTCGCCGGCATCCGGGCGCTCGCCCCGGACGCCCTGGTGGTGTCGCCGGGCCCCTGCACGCCGGCGGAGGCCGGCATCTCGCTGCCGGCGATCCGGGATCTCTCCGGCCACGTGCCGATCCTCGGCGTCTGCCTCGGCCATCAGGCGATCGGCGCGGTTTTTGGCGGCACGGTCGAGCGCGCTAAGCGTCCCCTGCACGGGCAGGCGACGCCGATCGCGCATCAGGGCGCGCGGCTGTTTGCCGGGCTGCCGGCGCCGATGCCGGTGGGGCGCTACCACTCGCTGGTGGTCACCCCCGGCCCCGACATGGACAAGCACCTCTCGATCGACGCGGTCTCGCAGGAGGGCGAGGTGATGGCGCTCTCGCACCGGACCCACCCGACCTACGGCATCCAGTTCCACCCGGAATCGGTGCTGACCGAGGGCGGCCACGCCCTGTTCGCCAATTTCTTGGGATTGGCCCGCGCCTGGCGGGAACAGGATGGGCGGCGCGATGCTGTGGCGTGACGGCGCGCTCGTCCCGGGCACTCAGGCGCCCTTGGACCACACCGACCGGGGCCTGACGCTGGGCGACGGCTTGTTCGACACGGCGCTGGCCCTCGGCGGCAGGGTGGCCTTCGAGGACGCCCATATCGCCCGGCTCGTCGCCGCGGCCGACACGCTCGAAATCCCCGCCGAGCCCGAGCGGATCCGCGCCGCCATGCGGGCGCTGGCCGGGCAAGGAAGTGAGAAAGGCGGGGGGGAGGCGGATCGGCTGGCGATCCGCACCACCCTCACCCGCGGCTCCGGCCCGCGCGGGCTGAAGCCCCCGGACGATCCGCATCCGACCCTGTTCGCCACCGCGGCGCCGAGCGCCAGGGGCGCGGCCTTCGCGCCCCTGCGGCTGTGGCCGACGGGGATCGCCCGCAACGACACCTCACCCGCCGCCCGGCTGAAGACCCTGGGCTATCTCGACGCCGTGCTGGCCGCCCGCGAGGCCGCCGCTTCGGGCTTCGATGAATCGCTGTTCTGCAACACGCGGGGCCGCGTCGCCTGCGCGGGCACGGGCAATCTTTTTGCACTCTTCGGCGACCGGCTGGTCACGCCGCCGCTCGCCGACGGCGTGCTCGCCGGGATCGTGCGCGCGGAGGTGCTGGGGCTGGCAGGGGCGTGCGGATTGCGCGCGGAAGAGGGTTCGCTGAGCCTGCCCGAGTTCCTCGGCGCCGAGGCGGTGTTCGTCACGAACTCCCTGCGGCTGCTCGCCCCCGTGACGGCGATCGGCGGGACCGCCTTCGCGAGCACGGAACACCCGACCGTGGCCCGGCTCGCGGCGGCGCTCCGGGGGGTGGCGGCCCGCGCCTGCGGGGTCGCGGAGGAGCGCGTCTGATGACCGAGCCGACAGCCGAGATCTGGCGCCGCCGGCTGCGCTACGCGCTGGCCCTGGTCTATGCCGGCATCGGGATCGTCCACCTCGTGGCCGCCGACGCGATGCTGCCGCTGATGCCGGACTGGGTGCCGCAGCCGCGCCTGGTGATCCTGGCCACCGGCCTGTGCGAGATCGCCGGCGCGATCGGGCTGCTGACCCGCTCGCTGCGCCGGGCGGCCGCGATCGGGCTCGCCCTCTACGCGGTCTGCGTCTACCCGGCCAACCTCAAGCACGCCTTCGACGCCGTCCATGTCGACGGCATCCCGGATTCCTGGTGGTACCACGGCCCAAGGCTGGCGTTTCAGCCGGTCTTCGTCTGGGCCGCGCTCTGGGCCGGCGGCCTGATCGACTGGCCGTTCGGCCGGCGCAAGGACTGAGCCGGAAGCCGGTCGAACGCACCGGTCGAACGGCATTCGCCCCTTTCCCCCGCCGGACCGGCGAGCAACGTCCGAGAAACCGTGATCACAGGATCCCGGGATCGCAGGCTCCCGGCAGGCTTTGATCCCGGGATCACCGCAGATAGACTGTGGGGCGGCCGCCGCACGCGCTGGAACATCGCGTCGCCCGGTCCCGATACGGGTACAGTGCATGACCAAGCGCCGCGAGGCCGGCCGAACGACACCGCTCGCCGACACGCTGCCGGAGCAGGCCGCGGTCGAGCGCGCCATCGAGGCCGTGCTCGACCGGCTGCGGCCCAAGCCGGTGGGAGTGTCCGCGTCCCCGGCCTCACCGAGCAAGACCGCCCGGAAATCCGGCCCGACCCGGAAGGCCGACTGAGCGGCCGCGGCTGCTCGAAAGGTTCCTCCACAGGGCGAAGATATCGCCCGGACCCGTCGGGCCGGACCGGCGTTCCCCGTCCGGACGCCGCGTTCCCGAGAGCGGCCCGCACTGGAGACGGACAGCCATGGCCAAGCCGAAGACGCTGCACGACGCCTTCTACGAGACCCTGAAGGACGTCTATTACGCCGAGAAGCAATCCGTGAAGGCGCTCAAGAAGTCCGCCAAGGCGGCCGAGCACCCGGAGCTGCGTCAGGCCTTCGAGACCCATGCCGAGGAGAGCGCCCAGCAGGTCGAGCGCCTGACCCAGGTGTTCGAGATCATCGGCAAGCCCGCCCGCGCCAAGACCTGCGAGGCGATGCAGGGCATCACCTCGGAGATGGAGGAGGATCTGGAGGATTTCGAGGGCAGCCCGGCCGCCGACGCGGTGCTGGCCGCCTGCGCCCAGGCGGTGGAGCATTACGAGATTGCCCGCTACGGCACCCTGAAGACCTGGGCGCGCCAGCTCGGCCACGCCGAGGCGGCCAAGCTCCTCGACGAGACCCTGCAGGAGGAGAAGAAGGCCGACGCGCTGCTCTCCAAGATCGCCGAGACGATCAACACCGAGGGCACGCCCGACGACGACGCCGAGGCGCCGAAGGGCAAGGCCCCCAAGAAGGCGGCGTAAGCACGTCTGCGGCGGAGGAAGGGAGGCCGCTCCTCCGCCGGCTCGAACATCCGGGATCCCAGAGGGCTCGGCCCTTTGGCGGAGCCCCGGAACTCACTTCGCCGTCTCGATCGCGCTGAGCGGCGTCCAGTAGCAACGATCCTGCCCGCTCGTGAGGGCGAGGCAGCCATAGGTCATCGTCCGGGTCTCGAGCCGGACGTCTTCGCCGCGCTTCCACGAGCGGCACTCGCCGGTGGCGAGGCTGCCCGTCAGGAGCTGCCCGAACCCCGACTCGTCGCCGGCCATGACCAGCTTGAACAGGCGGTCGGTGACCTCCTGGCTGTGGCAACCGAACCGCTCTTGGACGATCGTCTCGGATCGAGCGTCCCGGGGCAGGGACACGATCACGGCAAGGGCGGCGAGGGCGGGCAGAATGAGGCGCATGGCCCAAGGATAAGCGCCGGCCGCCGCCTGTCGACCCCTCGGGTCCGGGCGACCCTGCGGGCGAAAGCCGCGCTCAGGGCTGCCGCTCGTCCCGCTTCGCCGCCTGCCAGGCGGCCTCCAGGGCGGCGAGATCCGAGCGTCCGAGTTCCCCGCCCGCGGCCTTCAGGTGCTCCGCCATGGCGGCGAAGCGGCGCTCGAACTTGGCGGTGCCGTCGCGGAGCGCGGTCTCGGGATCGATCCCGGCATGCCGGGCGAGGTTGGCCACGGAGAACAGCAGGTCGCCGATTTCTTCCGATAGGGCCTGCGGATCGCCGGCCGCGAGGGCCTCGGCGACCTCGTCGGTCTCCTCCCGGACCTTGTCGATCACCTGGGCGGCGTTGCCCCAGTCGAACCCGTAGGCCGCCGCCCGCCGGGAGATCTTTTCGGCCCGGGCCAGAGCCGGCAGGGCGCGGGCGACGCCGCCGAGGGGGTCCGGGGCGGCGGCGCCGGGATCCCGGGCCGCCCGCTCCTGCGCCTTGATCGCTGCCCACTGGGCCTCGACCTGCGCCGGGTCGCGCAGGGCCGAACCGGCGGGGAGGGGGGTTCCGTCGGCATCGAACACGTGCGGGTGGCGGCGGACCAGCTTGTCGCCGATCGCTTTGGCGACGTCGTCGAAGGCGAAGGCGCCCTCCTCCTCGGCCATGCGGGCGTGGAACACCACCTGGAGCAGCAGGTCGCCGAGTTCGTCGCGCAGATCGTCCCGGTCGCCCCGGGCCACCGCGTCGGCGACCTCGTAGGCCTCCTCGATCGTGTAGGGCACGATGGTCGAAAACGTCTGCCGGACGTCCCAGGCACAGCCGCGCCCGGGATCGCGCAGATCCGCCATCAGGCGCAGGAGCCTGCGCAGGGCGGTCGAGTCGCCGGCGGCCGGGATCTCGGGCCGGCTTGAATCGCGTGCGTCGTTCATATCCCGGGGTTAGACCACGGCGCGGGACAAGGAAATCCGGCGGCGCGGCCCCGGGTCAGACCCGGGCGTCGCGCTCGCGCACCCGCTCGGACTGCAGGTCGCTGAGATAGAAGGTCAGGCGACCGGTGACCGCCGGGTCGGCGCACTGGACCCAGAGCGGCGCCGGCAGCGCGCGCCGGGGCAGGCGCAAGAGGAAGGCCTCGGCCGACAGGGCCGCCTCCCGTTCGGAATTGGCGGCCAGCAGCCGGGCTCCCGCCTGCGTGCCGATCAGGATCGCAATCGTCGCCATGGGCTCCCTCATCCTGGGTGACCAACGACGCGACCGGCCTTCGCGTTGCCTCGGCCGGGGAGGGCGCCGATGCCGCGGTCGCCGCGACCCGACCGGCTTTACGGGCAGCGGAACCTCCGGGAGCCCCTTGCGAAACAGGCGCCCCGATATCACCTCTACGATCGGTGTCGACGCAGCACCCTGCGGGTCGACGCCTCCTCTAGGACAATCGTGAACCTGCTGCGCTTCGTCTATCGAAGCGACGGCGCGCCATCGCGGCGTCCTGAAGACGGTATCGGGCTCGACGGCCACGATGTCGGTGCGATGCCGGCAAAAGGGCGGTTGACAGCAGAATGCGGGGCGTCCTATACGGCGCCTCCCGACGCGGTGCCCAAGCAAAGGCGAGCCGCCCGGACGGACTTTCCGAAGATTTCAGTAGCACTTGACCGGGACGATCCGGTGGTTTACTGGTCTCTTCAAGGCGCTGGCCAAGGTCAGCTCCGCTCTTTGACAAGTGAATACGAGAAAGAGAAGCGTGGACGGCGCTTGTCCTTGCGGATCCGGTGGAAGCCGGGTCATCAAGAGGATGCGAGCTGTCATACGCTTTTTGGAAGCTCACACTGTTCGGGTGGAAACGCCTGGACGAATGTGAGCCTCTGTCAAGATGTAGTGATCAGCTTTGATCAATCTCTTCAACGTGAGAGTTTGATCCTGGCTCAGAGCGAACGCTGGCGGCAGGCTTAACACATGCAAGTCGAGCGGGCACCTTCGGGTGTCAGCGGCGGACGGGTGAGTAACGCGTGGGAACGTGCCCTCTGGTTC
>NZ_JAKSYJ010000087.1 GCF_022829365.1 Methylobacterium sp. J-077
GGTCATCGGCTCGACCGACTTGTTCACCCGGCGGTTGACCGAGACGATCGTCGCCCAGGTCGCCGGGGTGAGGCTGATGCGGGCCGGCTCGCTCCGGTCCACCGCACATTCCGCCGCGTAGGACTGGCAGAACGTCACCCAGGCCGCGATCGGCCGCGCCGCGCCCTGGGGCTCGGCCCCGATCTGCGGGGACGGCAGGCTCGCGAAGGTCTGCGCCTGCACCGCACCGGCACCGAGACCGGCGATGGACAGAGCCGCCCAGGCCAACCCGGCCAGTACGCGACGGCGGCGGGAAACCCGACGCGGTGCGGAGCTGGCGACCGAACCCTGCACCTTGGAAGCCGCGAACCGCATCGCCGTGACCCAACCGTTAAGCTCTCGTTAACGAAAGCTCTCACGCCGGGGGCCCGGCGGCAATCGGCGGATTAACAAAAGGTTAATGCTGTGCGCAACGCGGATGACGCAGGAATATCCCGGCCTGTGGCGCCGGCGCCTCCCCGCGAGCCCGATCCACGCGAAAATGTGAAGATTCCCGAGGGTGTTCGGAGGCGGGGATCGCCGTTGATCACCGCCGCCACCGCAACAACCAAAACCCGTGGGCGGCCAGAGGAACGTCCATGCGGTGCACAACAAACATCTTGGCGGGGTTCGCCTGCGCGGGGCTGGTGATCGGAACCCTGACGGCCAGTCCGGCCTCGGCCGCAAGCCCGGCCGATCCGCAACCGAACTCCGGCAGCCCGGGCGCGGGCGATCTCAAGAGCGACGGCCCGACGCAGCCGGCCAAGGTCCAGGACGGCCAATACACCGACAAGAACGGCGACCCGACCTATCACGTCACCGACGGCGGCAAGAAGGTCGATTGGTACACGATGTCCGGCTACCTGCGGTACAACGCCAACTGCATCGTCTGCCACGGCCCGGACGGCATGGGCTCGACCTACGCGCCCTCCCTGGTCGATGCGCTCAAGGGCATGGACTACGCCCATTTTGCCGGCATCATCGTCGGCGGCAAGAAGGATGTGAACGCCTCGCAGGAGCTGGTCATGCCGGCCTTCGGGGATAACCGGAACGTCATGTGCTACATGCCGGACATCTACACCTACCTGCGCGCCCGTTCGGACGGGGCGGTCGGGCGGAACCGGCCGGCCGAGCACGAGCCGAAACCCGCTGCCTTCGAGAAGGCGGAGGATGCCTGCATGAAATGACGCGCGGCGGCATCCCGCTCGTCCCGGCGCCTCGAAGCCGGCGGCGGGACGCCCCGTTGCGCCGCTCGGTTGCGCACGACATACTCTCCTCAAGACTCTGAAGAGCGAGGGCAAAACTCGCCGAAGGGGGTGTTGGGGAGTGGACCGTGGCTCAAGGGACGGGAGCGCGCCGCCAGGCGTGCGGCATCTGGACGGCCTGGTCGGAGGCCGCCTCGGCGTCTGACGCCGTCTCCGGCATCGCGCGAGCGATCGGCACCCCGTCCCTGTCCCAGATCGTCGCGTTCTTCTCGGCCGATTACGATCCCGAGATCCTGGCCGCCGCCATGGCGGCGCAATTCCCCGGCGTCCCGGTCGCGGGCTGCTCGATGTCGGGGGGTATCGCCCCGGCCGGCGGCCTCGATCGCGGCCTCGTGGTCGTCGCCTTCCCGGCCGAGCGCTTCCGCATCGTCTCGACGGTGCTCGACGCGATCGACCATCTCGATGTCGAACGCACCGCCTCGGCCGTGCGGGCCCTGCGCCGGACCCTCGACCCGGCGGGTCCCTGCCGCGAAGCCGATGCGCAGGCCGCCGGCCGCCGCTTCGCGCTGTCGCTGATCGACGGCCTCGCCAACGCGGAGGAGACCGTCGTCTCGGCCATCGCCTGGGCGCTCGACGGTATCCCGATCGTCGGCGGCTCGGCGGGCGACGACCTGCGCTTCCGCGACGCCGTGCTGCTGCATGGCGGCCGGATCCACCGCAAGGCGGCGGTGCTGGTCCTAGTCGAGACCGATTTTCCGTTCGAGATCTTCAAGAGCGACAATTTCGAGCCGACCCAGACCAAGTTCGTGGTCACCGCCTCGGACAGCGAACGGCGCATCGTCTACGAGCTCAACGCCGAGCCGGCGGCGCGCGACTACGCCATGGCGATCGGCCTCGACCCCGAGGGCCTGTCGCCGATGAGCTTCGCGGCCTACCCGCTCGCCGTGAAGGTCGGCGGCGAGTATTTCTGCCGCTCGATCCGCCGCATGAACGCGGACGGGTCGCTCAGCTTCTTCTGCGCCATCGACGAGGGCGTGGTGCTGACGCTGGCCGAGCCGCGCGACATCGTCACCGCCACCCGAGAGGAGCTGGCGCGCCTCGACACGGCTTTGGGCGGCGTCGACCTGATCATCGGCTTCGAATGCGTGCTGCGCCGGCTCGATGCCGAGAGCCGGCAGGTGGGCCACGGCATCGCCGACCTGTACCGCCGCTACAACGTCGTCGGCTTCGAGACCTTCGGCGAGCAGTATCGGGCGATGCATCTCAACCAGACGTTCACCGGCATCGCCATCGGCAAGGGGTTCTCCGGGCGCGCCGAGGCGAGCGACGCCCCGGTCGCGTCATGACCCTGCACCCGGGCGGGCTCGAGACCGACGAATCCCTGCGCCGGCGGATCGAGAAGCTGGAGCGGATCAACGCCGCGCTGATGTCCCATGTCGAGCGCAGCATGGACCAGCGCGGCAGCGCCTACTCGCTGTTCCAGACCGCGATCATGCTGGAAGGCCGCGTCCGCACCCGCACCGAGGAGCTGACCGGGCTGATGCACCGCCTGGAGCGCTCCAACGAGGCGCTGGCCGCGGCCAAGGAGGAGGCCGAGACCGCCAACCGCTCCAAGACCCGGTTCCTGGCGGCGGCGAGCCACGATCTGCTCCAGCCCGTGAACGCCGCCCGCCTCTCGATCTCGGCCCTGGACGACCTGCCGCTGCCGCCCGAGGCGCGCACCATCACGGGCCAGGTGGAACGGGGTCTTCAGACCATCGAGGACCTGATCAAGACGCTCCTCGACATCTCCAAGCTCGATGCCGGCATCGTCCGGCCGCAGCTGCAGCCGGTGTTCTTGCCCGGCCTGCTGGCGGAGCTGGCCGAGAGCTTCAAGCCGTTCGCCGAGCGCAAGGGCCTGCGCCTCGCGGTGCGCTGCCCGGACATCACGGTCACC
>NZ_JAKSYJ010000053.1 GCF_022829365.1 Methylobacterium sp. J-077
ATCGCGGCGACCACACGCGCGCGCAGATGCACCGACAGGGCTGAAGGCCTGGCGATCCTCCCTCGTAAGCCCAGCCAGTGAATCACACGCCAGCCCGATCGCCTACCCCAAGCGATTCAACCCGCCAGGGCACGGCTCTAGTGCACTGACGCGGTCAGAGGATTCACACGGGGGGTGATGCATGCGAGTCCGGGCGATGGCTCAGACCGTCTGCGTGCTCCTCGACGATGCCACCGAGTCAGCGCTGTCCGCGATCGCCGGTGATCGATCTTGCCCGCTCAAGCACATCCTGTGGGTGCGCATCGTCCTGCTCTCGTTCGAACGCTTGAGCGTGCAGGACGTGGCTCGGCAGGCCGGCGTCAGCCGGCCCGCAGCCTGGCGCTGGCAGCAGCGCTTTGCCGAGGAGGGCGTTGAGGGCCTGCTGCGGGACAAGACCCGCCCACCCGGCACCCCGCCGCATTCCACCCGCACTGTGGCGAAGGTGCTGGCGCTGACGTGTTCGGAACCGCCGGACGAGGTCACGCACTGGACCGGCCGCGCCGTCGCTGCGCGGACCGGCATCTCACTCCGCTCCGTGCAGCGGATCTGGCAGGAGCACCGCCTGCAACCGCATCGGGTGCGGACCTTCAAGCGCTCCCACGACCCGGCCTTCGCCGAGAAGGTCGAGGATGTGGTCGGTCTCTATATGCAACCGCCCGCCCACGCCGTCGTGCTGTCCATCGACGAAAAGTCTCAGATCCAGGCTCTGGAGCGAACCCGTCCCGACCAGCCGCTCGGACCCAGGCATCCCGCTGCTCAGACGCACGACTACACCCGCCACGGCACCACGACCTTGTTTGCCGCCCTCGACGTCCTGGAAGGCACCGTGCTCGGCCGCTGCATGCAGCGCCATCGCCACGGTGAGTTCATCCGTTTCCTCAACACCGTCGAGGCGGCAGTCCCAGCGGGCAAGGCGATCCACGTGGTGCTCGACAACTACGGCAGCCACAAGCACCCGAAGGTTCGCGCCTGGCTCACCCGCCACCCACGATGGACGTTCCACTTCACACCGACCTCGGCTTCCTGGCTCAATGCCGTCGAGGGCTTCTTCTCCACGCTGACGCGCCGTCGCCTCCGGCGAGGCACCTTCACCGGCATCGTCGACCTACAGGCCGCCATCAAACGCTACATCGGTGAGCACAACCAAAGCCCACGACTCTTCGTCTGGCCCAAGCCCGCTGCCGCCATCTTCGACGCCCTCAATCGAGCCCCCGAACCATTCGTCTGCGTTAGCTGTCTGGTTGTGAGACCTCCTTTGCGTCTGCGACGATGCGAAGGGCGCGTTTGATGAGGCTTGGGCTGGGCGGTCTGTGGGTGGGATTGGCGAGCGCGGGCTCAGCTTCGAGACGCTGGCGCAACACCATCTCGGGCGAGAGACCTTCGAGCACGCGCTGACGGCGACCGTTGTAGGCCGCGTTGAAGCCGCGCAGCACGATCTCCAGGTCGGCGTGGCTGTAGATCATGATGCCCAACACCTGCCGCTGCACCCGGCCGTTGAAGCGCTCGACCATACCATTGGTATTCGGCGTGTACGGGCGCGTCTTGCGATGCTGCACTCCGTGCCGCTCGCAGGCTGCCTCGAACGCATCGGCCGTGAAGCAGGAGCCCCGATCGGTGAGCACGTGGGTGACCCGGAAGGGGAAGGCGTCGAATGCGTCCGTGAGGAAGGCCACCGCCGAGGCCGTTGTCTCGTCGTCCATGACCGCGAGGTGCACGTAGCGGGAGGCGCGGTCGATGGCGACGTAGAGGTAGCGTTTGCGGGTGGTGCCGTCACGGTCACGCAGTTTGGGCAGGTGCTTCACGTCGACATGGACGAAGCCGACCTCGTAGTCCTTGAAGGTGCCGTGCGGTTTCCGGGCCTGCTCGGCGGGCGGCAGCCGGTTGAGGCCCTCCGCCCTGAGGATGCGGTAGACGGCGTCCCGGTTCAGGTGCGGCAGGAAGTGGCTGACGACGAAGGTCAGCGCGTCGAGGGGAAAGCCGGTGGAGCGGCGGAGCGCGCACACGATGGCGCGCTCCTCATCGCTGGCGCGCCAGGGCAGCTTATGGGGTCGCGCCGAGCGATCCTGACAGGCATCGGGGCCGCGTTTGCGCCATTTGCGGATGGTCTCGGTGGAGACGCCGTAGCGTTTGGCCAGCACCCCGGAGCTCTCGGGCGAGCGGGCGATCTCGGCGCGGACAGCCGGGGTGGTGCGGGCCTGGGGATGGATGGCGAGCATCAACGAGCCCTCCTGGCAACACGGCGGCGCACACTCTCGAACCGCCAAGCGTGGGCTTTGATCGCCCAACGTGCCACATCCCAACGACGTTCCGCAACCAAACAGCTAGGTCTCGATCACAGATACGGCTTCGTCCGCCGCTCCGCCGTCACCAGCGCGGCCACCCACGATGGGGCGCAACTAGAGCCATGCCCTTTCAGATTAGATTAAAGGTATCGTATCCGGTAGCGGTGAGATAACTGCGACACTAGTCCGGTCGGAGGGCGAGAAACGCATCTCGAATAGCAATGGCAAGATTGTCGGCGGTTCGCACTACGTTTGTCCGATGCAAAGCCTTCCTTTTGGCGAGGAAGCGCAGTGACCACAGGGATGTCCGCGCGTTAATAGATAGGATCCGTTGAATGCGTAGTCCGCCTACGACCTGTCGGAGATCATGCCTCAGTCAGTGCTCTGATCGCATTCGGCGCAACGTGAAGTTACCGCTTAACTCGTCGCTGGCGGACTCCGCTACCATCTGTGCGGCTTTCTCTGTCATCTGCTGAGCCTCTTCAAAAGATGTCCACGCTTCCGATTCGATCACCTCACCGCTTGGGCTCAGGCATACCGTTAGCCATGGAAGGCCCGGTGCTGGCGGATCGTATACGACGAATTGGTAAACTAAGCTGTCTGCTTTTTTAGACATATGTTCCGATCTGATACTAGGCTGCATATCAGACTATAGACTCCTATTTCTGCGCTGGCCAATTTGGCGTTGAGCCATAGGTCAGCTTGCACATGATCGATACATTCTAACTACATTTGTGCATGTTTTTGCCGCACCCAGTTTCAATGGTAGTGATCGTCCCCCTTTGAAGTGGTCCGCCCTGAAGTATGGCTTTTGAGCCGACAGAGGCCGGAATCGATGGCCCAACGACCCAAGCCCGAGGACATCGTGAGCAAGCTGCGTCAGGTCGACGTGCTGGTCTCACAAGGTCAGAGCGTCGCAGCTTCGATCAGGGCGATCGGCGTGACCGAGGTGCCGTACTATCGCTGGCGCAAGGAGTACGGCAGCCTGAAATCGGATCAAGTGAAGCGGATGAAGGATCTTGAGACGGAGAACCAACGTCTCAGGCGGGCGATCGCAGATCTGACGCTGGACAAGCTGATCTTGCAGGAGGCGT
>NZ_JAKSYJ010000094.1 GCF_022829365.1 Methylobacterium sp. J-077
CCGCTTGGAAGGCGAAGCAGCCCTGGAAGCTGGTACTACGCCTAGGACCAGACGGACCTGGTCTTGAACCGCGGACTGGACCTATGAGGCCACGGGCATGTGCATCACGCGCGCCGGCGTGTTCTCGTCGGCCAGCTTGCGCAGGGTCCGCGTGTCCTCGGGCGTCCAGGGTTGCCCAGACTTCGGCAGTGTATTCGCCATCATGCTCTCCTGCGTTTCCTCACGCCGCGGCCTTCACGGCCGGCAGCCGGTGGAAGGGTTCGAACTCCGGGGCGACCTCCCCGAAGAAGTGACGGCGCAGGTCGGGGAGTTGCTCACGCGCCTCGACGACGGCCCGGTTCTTCATCTCGGCAATGCGCGAGACGTCATCGAGCGTGTAGCGGTCCAGCGGGACGGTCTGGTCGATCCGCCAGATCGCCTTGCGGTCGTGCACGTCGCCTGTGATGATCTTCGCGGCGCCGAGGGCGCTGTGGGACTGACCTGCCATGAAGAGCCGGGCGAGGTTCGGCGCCGCACCGAGCTTGCCTCCGATCCGACTCGGCGCCTTCACGTCGTTGGTCGTTCCGATGCTAAGGATCTTGAGCCGGTCACCCGGCCACCGCAGCACGCCCACCGCCTCGACCGCCGCCACGCCGATAGGATTATTTGCCCAAACGCCGCCGTCGACCAGTTCGATCTCCTCCTTCGTGAGGTAGGGGTCGAGGAAGGTCGGCGCCGCCGCGCTCGCCATTGCGGCATCAACCGCCGGCTGAAGGTAGTCGGTCTCAAAACGCGGGTGATGGGCAGTCTTGTAGAGATAAACGCGCTCGAGGATCGGATGCCAGGCCGGGATGACGAGGCGGGTCTGGCTCTCGCCGATCAGGCGACCGCCGATCACCTCGTCCAGCGCCTCCCGAAGGCTCGTGTTGGAATATTTCGTGCCCATCCAGTGGCGAGCCGACCGCGCCTGCCTCGTGATCCAGTTCGCGATGGGGCCGCGATGTTGGTCGAAGATGGCGGGGCCCTTCTCCTCGTAGAAGCGGAGGATCTCCCCGGCGGTGAGGCCGAGGCTCAGTCCGGCCGCGATGATGGCGCCGGTGGACGTGCCGACGATCAGGTCGAAGTAGCGGCCGATGGGCTCGTCGAGATGCTCTTCGAGCTTGGCGAGGAAGGCGGCCGGAAAGACCCCGCGGATGCCGCCGCCGTCGAGGGTGAGGATCTTACGGAATTCGGGACCGTCGATGCCGGGTTTCATCACGCGGCCTCCTTTTCAGCCTGAAGGACCTCGATGAGGCCGGAGTTGTTGGCGATGATTTTGGCCTCGACATCGGGGGAGACATGGACGCCTCCTCCCCGCCATTCTCCGGTCGCCAGCCAGTCCTCGAAGTACCAGAGCCAGAGGACCGCCCAAGGCACGATGGTGCGGTCCAGCAGCATGGAGGGCCGCCACTCGTAGGCGCTGGGAAGGTACAGGCAGAGCCGCGCCGGCCGCTCGGAGTAGAGATGCGGAATCCTCGCTCCGTTCGCGAGCGAGGTCAGGTCGGGCTGATCGACGAAGGTGGCCGGCACCCCGTTGACCCGATACGTCAGGCGCAGGTCGTACGTGCGCGAGATCGGGGACGGGGAGGCCTGGAACCGCCATGTCAGCGCGCCGCCCGCGATGCCGCCATCGCCCCGAGTGATGGGGCTGGCTTTAAGGTTGACGTGCTGCTGGGCGAGCGTAAGGCGCCGCGGACCAGAGGGAGGGCTCATCCGCAGTCCCGCCCGTAGAAGGTGTTGCTCCTGACGGGGACAGCGGCCGCGGCGGCCCGCGCGGCCGTAAGCCCGACGAGCGGCGCCACCCCCAGCAGGCCGGAGCGGCGGGCGCTGGCGATCTCGTTGTCGAGCGCGGTGAAGGCGGCGCCGACCGGGCGGGGGCCGAACGATTCGTCCATCCGCTTCCGCACTTGGTCGGTGCCTTCGACGCGCGCGAGGTTCTCCAGGTCGGCCACCGCCTTGGCGTGCCAGGTAAAGAAGGCCTTCGCCTTGTCCGGGTCGTCGTTCCAGCGCTCCGCGAAGTTCTCGTCGATGGTGGTCTCGTTCGGGATGTACCAGCCCGGGGATCCGTCCGGCAGCGTCCGGCCGATGAAGTCCGGCACCCCCCGCAGCACGGCGATCATGAGGTCGAACTCGGTATCGTAGACTCCCGCATTGACGCAGCGCTCGTAGCTCCACGCGATCAGCGTGGTGAGGATGACCGAGATCGGCCAGAGGGCGAGATCCTGCCCCTCGAAGTGGACGTCCCGGTGCCGCTTGGCCACTTGGACGATGTTGCAGAGGATGCTGCGGCCGCTGGAGGCGACGGGGAACGGCTCGATGTTGGCGCGGCTCTTGATCGCCTCGTCGAAGGCCTTCGTGAGCTTGATGACCGGCACCAGCGCAGCGCGGGCCTCGAAAGCCTTGCGGTACCCGCGCGGGTTGCTGCCCTTCCACTCCCGCAGGCTCTTGTCCGGGACGAGCTCGCCCTGGTTGCGGCAGGCAAGGTTCAGGATCGAGGGCGTGATGTCGAGGTGGAACTCGTTCGCGTAGACCAGCCGCCAGCACCGGATCTTCTCCTCCAGCAGCCGGGTGTAGGTCGCGTGCGCCTTGAGGCGGTCGCCGATCACCTTCTTGATGTAGGCGGGCGTCCACACGGTGGTCCCTGCGGGCATGAACGCGACCAGATCAACGTCGTGTTCGTTCTTGCCGATGGGGCGCACCGACGTTCCGAGGGCGGTGGAGCCCTGTAGGTAGATGGAGAGGTCGTGCAGCAGGAAGTGCTCGCCGGCGGCGAGCCACCGGGCGACGCCCTCGTAGCGCTCCTTGGCCTGCTGGAGCCGGCTCTCGGTGATGTCGAGCTCGGCGCACATGCGCGCGAGCAAGTTGATGAGGTAGGCCTTGCGGTGTGCCAAGCGCTGATCAACGAACATGCGCATCTCCATCGAGATGGGCGGCGCGCCAATCTCCATAATTGAAGCCATTTATGGGGGTGCGGCCGAACGTCGTCAAGGGTCCGCTTACCACGAACCCCGCCGGCTTAGGCGATACGCTGATAGACGAACTCGACGCCGCCCGTATCGGCGACGCTTTCCCGCCGCAGTAGGAAGCCGCTCGACCAGAGCTGCTTGAGCTTCATGGAGGCGTTCGCCACAGTGACGTGGATCGCGTCCGCGATTTCGGCGGCACGTGCGTGCGACCGTGCCACGACGAAATCGAGTGCGGCCTTCGATCCGGCGCTGGGCTCGGAACCGATGAAACGATGACCCTTCGCATCAGCGACAACCAATGGCTGCTCGACACGTCGGGCTGCCGCGTCGACATTTTCCTCGATGTAGGGCGTGGCGATCTCGAACAGGTAGAACCCCTTCTCACCCTTGTAGCGGCGGGCGAGCTGAACGACCGTCTCGGACGCGAAGGAGTAGTCGACCTGCTTCACGCCCTTGAAGGAGATTGGGAAAATTGTCTGGTCGGGATTGCGCTCGACATGCTCGACGAGCTTCGAGAAAACCGGTCGACCCATCTCCCGGCCCCAGCCCTCGGACTTGGGCATCATATCGCGAAGCACGATCATCGGAGCACCTGGTTCACGTCCGTCATTTAAGCGGTGATGATGGCGTCAGACAAGAGACAGCTCGAAAGCGATGTGAGTTCCGGCGAGCTTCGGTAACTCCGATGATAGGATGGCGGTGTTTGGAATGTACGCCTCCCCCGAGGGCACCAGCGTCACCGCTTGCGACCTCAGCCGCACATCGAGCGTAGCTCGATATTTGATTGCTTTGGTCGCGCACCCCTTCAGGCCATTTCCGTGAGAGGGGTCGTCGAAACGCGACAAGCCATCGCGGAACATCTCCACGAGCAAGTCTACGTCCCGGACGTGGCGATAGCTCGGGTCTCGATCTTCCAAGGGGGGCCGGATGGTTTGCATCAGCCCACGCCCATTATCAGAGACCACGACACGCGCCTTGTTGGAGGCAGGGTACGATTGGAAGGCCGCATGCCCGGTCGCACCGTCGCCACCGTGCAGGTACACGTTCTCGATGAGCTCCGAGAGGATTGTCGACATCGCATCCTCGAATTGCGGAAAATCGATCCTGGCCCCGCAGGTGGCGCCAATGGTCTCCTTCAGCTTAGAGATCAGGTCATGGGCATCGATCCCCGGGCGGATGGCACAGATTTCCACAAGGCCCCGATTGTTGCCTCCGAACACATACGCGCCGGACACGACAGGACGATTCGGCGACACCTCAACCTCAGGCGTGAGGTGATCGAAAAACCCCATCCGGTCGAGGTACCCCATCGCAGGGCCGTCTTCGAACACGAGCCGGACTGGGATGCCTTCCGCGATAATTTGGTTCGAATAGGCAAGGAGGCGAACGCAAGCGTCGAGCAGCATCTTGGTCCCGCTCGTCACCTGGAAGGTGACCGGCGCAGGGGAGGCGAAGGGATCTCCCCCCGAACGTACCGCCCTGTCGACATCACTCGCCCTGAGCCAATTCCCCCACAGTCGGATCAACATGCTCGACGGCGCTCTTGGAGACGAATCGGCGATGATGCCTGGGCGGCCGGGATACCGGCCTCTGACCCACGCCACAGCTACAACTAGGCGCTCAACCCAAGGTTCGTGAGGCTTTCGTCGATCACGAGCCCCTTCTCGGCCGCCCACTTATCAGCGGCCTCTCGCTGCCGGCGGAGGCTGTCGCCGTGCATCTGCTCCGGGTGCGGGAAGCGGATGTATGAGTATGCCATGGCCATGACGGCGACCGTATCGACGCCCAAAGGTTAGGGTCAACTTTATG
>NZ_JAKSYJ010000058.1 GCF_022829365.1 Methylobacterium sp. J-077
AATTCATCTCCTCTGCGGGGGAGAGATAGGACCTTCCCGTTGGAAAGGCCGCAACGACCACTTCCCACGCGATCCAATCGCAGGGCTCTCTGTCGTAGAGTGCCCCGAAGCAGACCGTCCGACCTTCCGCAAGGGGTCGTGAACGGGCGCGGCGGCAACGTCTACTCACGTACGTTGCTGTCCGAAAGCGGGCCGGCGGGAAACCATCCCTCTCGGACAATTCGCGTGGGTCCCATCCGGTAATTTTCACCCCTCGAGCAGCGCGCGATCCCGAGACGTCGCGCATCACTGGGGTGCTTCGCTGTTCTCCGTCATGGCCGGAGCAGCGACGCAAGCGCGCGGAGGAAATCGGGCGGATGGAACTCGTGCTCTGGGTCCACGTCCGACCCAAGCGTGCCGTTCGAGCCTCCGTCCCGATGTCCGTGAGCGGACGTTGAACAGTCACCGCGGTCGGAGGAAAGCTGGCCGGTACGGAAATACCTGCGTCCCGGCGCATGTCCGAGTTCCGCGTCCTGGGCAGCGTGAAAGCAAGTCTCAGGCGCTTTGATCAGGTTGCGGCGCCCGGCCCCGTCGCTCTTCGTTGAGCTGGCGGCCTTGGCGGTCTATGCACCGACCCCATGGACCTCCAAGATTCCGCGAGTCGATCCCTGGCGACCCTCGCCTGCAAGGTGCCGCTTTCCAGGAAGGCGGCGCCGTTCCTGCCCATGAGCCGCGCCGAGATGGACGCGCTCGGGTGGGACGCCTGCGATGTCGTCTTGGTGACCGGCGACGCCTATGTCGATCATCCGAGCTTCGGCATGGCCATCATCGGCCGGCTGCTCGAAGCGCAGGGATTCCGGGTCGGCATCATCGCGCAGCCCGACTGGCAATCGGCCGAGCCGTTCAAGGCCCTGGGCCGGCCGACGCTGTTCTTCGGCGTCACCGGCGGCAATCTCGATTCGATGGTGAACCGCTACACGGCGGACCGGCGCTTGCGCCACGACGACGCCTACACGGCGGGGGGAGAGGGCGGCCGGCGGCCGGACCGCTCGACCATCGTCTACACGCAGCGCTGCCGCGAGGCCTACAAGGACGTGCCGATCATCCTCGGCGGCATCGAGGCGTCGCTGCGCCGCATCGCCCACTACGATTACTGGTCCGACAAGGTGCGCCGCTCGATCCTGGCGGACGCGAAGGCCGATCTGCTGATCTACGGCAATGCCGAGCGCGCCGTCGTCGAGGTGGCGAACCGCCTCGCGGCCGGCGCGGCGCCGCACGACCTCGACTCCGTCCGGGGCGTCGCCCTGTTCCGCCGCGTGCCCGCGCAGTACACCGAGTTGCCCGCCGACGATCTCGAATCCACCGACGAGGCCGCCGCCCGCCGCCCCGGCGAGACCGTGATCCGGCTCCCCGCCTACGAGCAGGTCAAGGACGACAAGGAGGCCTATGCCCGCGCCTCGCGGGTGCTGCACCGGGAGGCCAACCCCGGCAACGCCCGCCCCCTCGTCCAGCGCCACGGCGACCGCGACCTGTGGCTGAACCCGCCGCCGATCCCGCTCTCCAGCGAGGAGATGGATGCGGTCTACGACCTGCCCTACGCCCGCGCGCCCCATCCCGCCTACGGTGACGCGAAGATCCCCGCGTGGGACATGATCAAGTTCTCGGTGACGATCATGCGCGGCTGCTTCGGCGGCTGCACCTTCTGCTCCATCACCGAGCACGAGGGCCGCGTCATCCAGAACCGCTCGGAAGGCTCGATCCTGCGCGAGATCGAGCAGATCCGCGACAAGACCCCGGGCTTCACCGGCGTGATCTCGGATGTCGGCGGGCCGACGGCGAACATGTACCGGATGGCGTGCAAGGACCCGAAGATCGAGGCGGCGTGCCGGCTGCCGTCCTGCGTCTTCCCGGATATCTGCCCGAACCTGAACACCTCGCACGACGACCTGATCCGGCTCTACCGCAAGGTCCGGGAGGTGAAGGGCGTCAAGAAGGTGATGGTCGCCTCCGGCGTGCGGTACGACCTCGCGGTCCGGAGCCCCGAATACGTCAAGGAGCTCGTGACCCATCACGTCGGTGGCCGTCTCAAGATCGCGCCCGAGCACACCGAGCGCGGCCCCCTCGATCTGATGATGAAGCCGGGGATCGGCACCTACGACCGCTTCAAGGAGATGTTCGACGCCGCCGCCAAGCAGGCCGGCAAGAAATACTATCTGATCCCGTATTTCATCGCGGCGCATCCGGGCACGACCGACGAGGACATGATGAACCTCGCCGTCTGGCTCAAGAAGAACGACTATCGCGCCGACCAGGTCCAGACGTTCCTGCCCTCGCCGATGGCGACCGCCACGACCATGTATCACACGGAGATCAATCCGTTGCAGGGTGTGCGGCGCGGCGGCAGCGAGCCGGTCGACGCGATCAAGGGGATGCGGCAGCGCCGGCTGCACAAGGCGTTCCTGCGCTACCACGACCCCGAGAACTGGCCCCTATTGCGCGAGGCGCTGCGGGCGATGGGCCGCGCGGATCTCATCGGGCCGAGGCCGGACCAGCTCGTTCCCCTATCCCAGCCGCCGGGAACCGGCTCCGGTGCGGGCAAGGCGGGCAGCTCGCCACGGCCCATGCGCCACCCGGGCGCGCCGCGTTTCACCACGAAGGGGGTGCCGCTGAGGAAGTGACGGTCTCGCGCGCCTGGCAACCGGATGGTCCGAGGGCGGCTTTCGACGCTCCATGCCCCAACGCGGACAGGCGTGAAGCCACCCATCCCGGACGGTTCGGGTGGGTTGCCACCCGGGAGGCCTCACCACTTGGGCAGCGCGCGATCCCAAGACGCGGCGCATCACGGGGTTGCTTCGCGGCGCTCGCAGGGACGGCGTGCGCTGATCGGTGTCCAACCTTTTGACCGTCCGACATCGAGCTCCGATCCCGCGTCCCCCTTCCGCTCTCCTCCCCTACCCCTTCCCCCCGGAGCGATCCGTGCTACAGGCCCCGATCTTCTTGAGGACGGGGGGTCGGCATGGCCCAGATCGCGAGCATGACCGGGTTCGCCCGGGCGGCGGGCACCACCGGGGCGGTGCAATGGGCCTGGGAGGTCCGCAGCGTCAACGGGCGCGGCCTCGACGTGCGCATCCGCGTGCCGGCCGGCTATGACGGGCTCGGCGAGACCGCGCGCACCGCCCTGCAGAAGACCCTGTCCCGGGGCCAGTGCCAGCTCACCCTCACGTTGACCAAGCCGGAGACGACGGCGCGGGTTCGGATCAACGAGGCCCTGCTGGCGAGCCTCGCGCAGGCGGTCGCCCGGGTGCCGGTGCCCGAGGGGGTCGCCCCCGCCACCATGGACGGTCTGCTCGGCGTGCGCGGGGTGATCGAAGTCGAGGACGAGGCGGCGCCCGACACCGACTCGCTCGCCCGGGATCTCGCCGAAGGCGTGGTCCGGCTGGTCGCCGACCTGGTCGAGGCCCGCCGGGCGGAGGGGCGCCAGCTCGCCGACATCGTCACCGCACAGGTCGAGCGGATCGCCGCGCTGACCCGGGCCGCCGAGGACAACCCGGCGCGCAAGCCGGAGGCGGTGCGAGCCCGGCTGGAGGCGGCCATCGCGGCCCTGAGCGGGACCGATCTCGATCCGGACCGCCTGCACCAGGAGGCGATGCTGCTCGCCGGCAAGGCGGATGTGCGCGAGGAGCTGGACCGGCTGCACGCCCATGTCGCGAGCGCCCGCGACCTGCTCGCCGCCGGCGGCGCGATCGGCCGGCGCCTCGATTTCCTGGCCCAGGAATTCGGCCGTGAGGCCAACACCCTGTGCGCCAAGGCCAACGACATCAGCCTGTCGCGGATCGGGCTCGACCTCAAGGCCGTCGTCGAGCAATTCCGCGAGCAGGTCCAGAACATCGAATGACTTTTTGGAACCGGGGGATGCGAATGGATATCGCGGCGGAGCCACGCGGATGAGCGGACCGGCGAACAACGTCTCGGACACGATCGCGCGGCGTGGGTTGATCCTGATCCTGTCCTCGCCTTCCGGGGCGGGCAAGACCACGCTGACCCGGGCGATCGCGCAGGACCCGGCCTGGGCGCTCGATCTGTCGATCTCGGTCACCACCCGGTCGCGCCGGCCCTCCGAGATCGACGGGCGGCACTACCACTTCATCGACCGGGAGGCGTTCGAGGACCTGCGCAGCCGCGACGACCTGCTCGAATGGGCCGAGGTCCACGGCAACTATTACGGCACGCCCCGCCGGCCGGTGGAGAAGGTCTTGGGCTCCGGCCGGGACATGATCTTCGACATCGACTACCAGGGCACCCGCCAGGTGCGGGCCAAGCTCGCCCAGGACGTGGTGACGGTGTTCATCCTGCCGCCCAGCATGGCCGAGCTGCGCCAGCGCCTGGAGCGCCGCGCCGAGGATTCGGCCGAGACGATCGAGAAGCGGCTCGCCAACGCCCGGACCGAGATCCAGCGCTGGAGCGAGTACGATTACGTCATCGTCAACGAGGATCTGCAGGACGCCTTCAAGGCGCTTCAGGGGATCCTGTCGGCCGAGCGGTTGAAGCGGGCGCGGCGGACGGGGTTGGCTCAGTTCGTCGACGGGCTGCTGGCGGAGGCGGAGGCCTGAGCTTCCACCCGTCATTGCGAGCGCAGCGAAGCAACCTAGGGACACGACGCTACGATCTGAGAGCGCGCGCTGAACTGGGTTGTTTCGCTGCGCTCGCAATGACGGTGGCGATGCCGATCACGCCGTGATGGTGAAGCACGCGCCTGGGTTGTTCGCCACGTCGAGC
Source organism: Methylobacterium sp. J-077 (assembly GCF_022829365.1). Classification (GTDB taxonomy): domain Bacteria; phylum Pseudomonadota; class Alphaproteobacteria; order Rhizobiales; family Beijerinckiaceae; genus Methylobacterium. The sequence continues at coordinate 4,756 of NZ_JAKSYJ010000058.1, forward strand.
CGGGCATTGATCTGGTCGAGCATCGCCCGGATCAGCTTCATCCCGAGGCCGGAACCCTTGCCGCGCGCCTTGGCGTCGGCCCAGTCGGCGGGCAGGCCGGCGCCGTCGTCGCAGACTCGGAGCTGGACCTCGCCCGGGCCGGAGGCCGCGACGCTGACCTCGACCCGGCCGCCGCCGGCCGGGTTGGCGGCGTACTTGAAGGCGTTGGTGACCAGTTCCGTCGCGATCAGCGAGAGCGCCACCGCCTTCCGGTAAGGCACCATCAGGCCGGGCTCGGCCGAGAGGTCGACGGCATGGCCCTCGCCGGCGAGGCCCGCGAGGTCGTTGCACAGGTTCTCGATGGTCTGCCCGAGATCGACCTCGTCGACCCGCTCGGCCTGGTACAGGCTGTCGTGCACGCGCGCGACGCTCATCACCCGGGCGGAGGTGTCGGCGAAGGCCTGCCGGGCCTCGGCGTCGGAGATCTGCCGCCGCTGCATCTGCAGGAAGGCCGAGACGATCTGCAGGGAGTTCTTCACCCGATGGTCGATCTCCCGGGTCAGCAGATCCTTTTGCTCGAGCAGGCGCTCCTTCTCGGCGAGCAGGCTGGTCAGCTCGTCGATCTTGCGGCGCTGGCGCAGGACCACGCCCTCCACCGCCTCGGCCAGGGAGCCGGCGAGCTGGACCTGCCATTCCGCCCAGGCACTGGCGAAGCCGGTGCGCTCCTCGACCCAGCGCTCGAACGAGCGGCGGGGCAGCAGCGCCACCGGGCCGCTGCCGGCGAGCACGGGTTTGCGCGGGTCGCCACCCCAGGTCACCGTGCTGGGCACCTCCGGCCGGAACCAGACCAGCAGGGTCTCGCGCGACTCGTCCACGAAGGCCGCGAGCAGGCCGCTGGCGATCTCCCGGTACGGGGCCGCGTCCAGGTACTCGGCGGTGAAGTTGCAGCTGCTGTATTGGGTCTCGCCCGCTTGCAGCCGGTCCCGCAGCCAGCCGGCGATCCGGGCGACCATGTCGGCGGGCGGCGACCGGCCGATCAGCGTGACCCGCTCGCCCGCCACGATGCCGGCGCCGGTGGCGCTGAACAGGTCGAGCAGGGTGACGTTGCCGGCGGTCAGGGCGGCGACGAAATCGTCGGACCGGGTCAGCCCGCGCACCAGCCGGCCCTCGACGTCGAGATGCGCCTGACGCTCGACCCAGAGCCGGCGCGATTCGATCTCCTGCACCCGCATGGCGAAGGCGTCGGTGAGCACGGTGGCGGCCGAGCGCGTCTCCGGCGTGACGTAATGCGGGCGGCGATGATGGCCGATCATCAGGCCCCAGAGCCGACCCTCGACCATGATCGAGATCGACATCGAGCCGTTCACGCCCAAATTGCGCTGGTACTCCAAGTGGATCGGCGACAGCGTGCGGTGCTGGGCGAAGGTCAGGTCGAGCGGGCCGTTGCCGGCGCCGGGCGCCGCCACCAGCCCGACCGGCACGCTGTCCCGGTCGATCACGAAGCGGTTCTTCGCCCGGGTGTACAGGGCCCGGGCCTGGGCGGGGATGTCGGAGGCGGGAAAGCGCAGGCCGAGCAGGCTGCGCGACCAGCCGGGCACCTTGTCCTCGGCCACCGCCTCGCCGTTCCAGTCAACATCGAACCGGTAGACCAGCACGGCCTCGAAGCCGGTGAGCGCCCGGATCTCCAGGGCGGCGATGCGGGCAGCCTCGACCAGGGTGTCGGCCTCGCGCAGGCGCCCGACGGCGAGCTCGGTATCGACCTGGCTGGCGGTCGGGAAGTCGTCGGCGGATTCGGGCTCGAGCTCCAGCTCGACGATCACCCGCCCGGCATGGGCGTGGGCGACTGCGTAATAGGGCGCGCCGCGGCCGGGCAGGGTCAACCGGCGGCGGACGGACTGGCCATCCGCCAGGGTGCCGGCGGCCAGGCGCGCCCGGACGGTCTCGACGAAGTCCCGGGGCAGCACATCCCCGAGGGGGCGACCGGCCAGGGACGGAGCCGTAGGATCGACGATCTCGTCGACATTGGCCGAGTAGGCCAGGATCCGCAGGGTCTCGGCATCGGCCGCGATCATCACGGCGTTGGGCTGGATCGAGCCCGGGATGTGGATCGGTTCGCGCTCGCAGTGGCTGGCATCCACCGGCTCGGCCCGCGCCCGCCGGCCGATCGCCGCCATCACGGCCTCGCGCGGCAGGCCGGCGCCGAGGCTCTCGATCGGGTCGATGGTCAGCCACGTGACCGGGCCGGTCTCGGCCGCCGTGCCGTAGCGCATGTGAACCCGCGCCCGCAGGGGCTGCGGCAGGCGGCCGAACACGTAATCGAAGCTCTCGTCGAGCGCGCCGCGTCGGCTGCCGGCGAGGAACCGGCCGCGGAAGCTCGGCACATTGGTGCCCGGCATCACGTCGCGGAAATAGTTTCGGCCGAGAACCGACTCACGCGACAGGCCCGAGAGTGCGCTCGCGCCCTCGCTGAACACCACGACGGTGCCGTCCGAATCGAGGCCGATCACACCCTTGTCGAGGCGATCCAGCGCGTCGGACGCGAGCACGTCGAGGTCGAGGCCGCCTTCGGGGGCCTGGTTCGGCGGCATCAGAAAAGAACCCCGCTCATCCAGTCTGATATGACTGGGGGCGTAGGGAAGTGCAATGCTTCCGCTTGCGGCAAGATCAACATAGAATCACGATGCCGTTGGCCTCGGATTAAGACTGACCAATCTTATGTGTGATTTCAGACAAAGCAGTTGAAAACCCCTCTTCAACTGTAGGGTGGTATATGGGTTGGTCCCGGACAGCCTGGGCCGTCTTCCCATCGCCGATCGCGTGGGTCAGCAGATGCGCGAGATGCTCGACCGCCGGCCCGAGCATCTCGGCCCCGAGGAGCGTGCCGTCCCGGTCGGCCCAGATCCGGAGGCCGCCCCGGTTCTTGCCGTCCACCCGGGCGCGGCCCTGGTCGGCAAAGTCGACGGCGCCGGTCACGCGGCCGGCGACGTCGGGGTCGTAGGCCGCGCCGATCACGGCTACCTGTGGATCGGTGAACACCAGGGCGAGGCGCGTCCAGGGTTCGGGCGTCGCGACGGCGCGCCCGGCCGCGAGGGCCGCGGCGTTCGCCCCGGCGATGCGGCCCTGGCGGCTCGCCTCGTGCAGCACCGGCCGCCAGGCATCGGCGTCGCCCGCGATCAGGATCGGGGCACCCGCGCAGACAAGGCTGCGGCGGTCGAACTCCGGCACATCGTCCTCGCCGAGGCGCAGGCCGGCGGCGTCCAGCCCGAGTTCGTCCAGGTTCGGTGCACGGCCAGTCGCAGCCAGGACCTTTTCGGCCCGCGTCTCCCGGGCGCGACCGTCCCGGTCGGTCCACGACAGGCATACACCGTTGCCGTCGCGCGTCGCGGATTCAAGCGTTGACCCGAGATGCAGCGCCAGCTCCGCGCCGAAAATCTCGGCGGCCTGACGCGCGAGATCGGGCTCGGACAGTCCGGCGACCGTCTCGCCGGCATCGAGCACCGTGACGCGGATTCCGAGGCGGGTCATCGCCTGGGCGATCTCGATCCCGACCGCGCCGGCGCCGAGCACGGCCAGGGATTCCGGGAGGTCGGGAATCTCGAACAGGGTATCGGTGGTCAGCAGGCGATCGCCGAGCCCGCGCAGGGGCTTTGGAACTGTCGGGCTCGATCCGGTGGCGATCACGGCGGTCCGGAAGGCGATGCGGGTGTGGTCCCCGACCGTGAGACTGGTGCGATCGCGGAAACGGGCGCTGCCGGCGAAGCGCGACTCTTCGGGCAGCGCCTCGGCACCGTCGAGAACGCTGCCGACGAACCGGTCGCGCTCGGCGCGGAGCCGTTCGAGCACCGCGCGCCCATCCACCGCGACGCCTGAGACCCGGATGCCGAACAGGTCGGTGTTGCGCGCGCCGTGGGCGGCCTTGGCCGCCGCGATCAGGAGCTTCGAGGGCATGCAGCCGACTCGGGCGCAGGTCGTGCCGCCCGGGCCGCGCTCGATCAGGACGGCATGGGCTCCGGCCTCGGTGGCGGCCCGATAGGCGGCCAGTCCGGCGGTCCCGGCCCCGATCACCGCCACGTCGCACGTGCGCTCGTCCATCGTATCCCCGGCTCGGTTGCCGGGGCCAAAACCCGATCGCTGAAGTTCGTTCCGCCTGCGCCCCCGCGCCTCAGGCCGAGGCGCGGGGCATCGCGTCTCAGGCGTTGCGCACCGGCGCGGTGCCGCCGAGATGGAAGACCCGGTGCGGCACCAGCTCGCCGCGCTCGACGTCGCCCACCGCCACCAGGATGCCGCCGCAGGTGGCGAAGGCCTTGCCCTCCACGGGGGCGTCCCGGCCGCGCAGGATCACCGACTGGCCGCGCATCAGGCGCAGGCCCAGGTCGCGCGAGACCGTCACTTCCGGGATCGCGTCGAGCGCGGTCTCCACCGGACGGAGATGCGCGAGCGCGGCCTCCGGGCCGCCCTCGGTCAGGCCGGCGGCCCCGCAGGATTCCGCTTCGGAGAACGGCCCGACGCGGGTGCGGCGCAGGGCGACGACATGGCCGTAGCAGCCGAGCACGCGGCCGAGATCGCGGGCGAGCGCGCGGACATAGGTGCCCTTGCCGCACTCGGCCTCGATCACGGTTTGCGCGCCGTCATGCTCGACCACCGCGAGGCGGTCGATCTGCACGGGCCGGGCCACCAGCTCCACGATCTCGCCCTCACGGGCCAGATCGTAGGCGCGCTCGCCCTGGATCTTGATCGCGGAATAGCGCGGCGGCACCTGCTCGATCGCGCCGACGAAGGCCGGCAGCGCTCCCTCCACGGCCGCCCGCTCCGGGCGGGCGTCGCTGGTCGCGACGGCGCGGCCCTCGGCGTCGTCGGTATCGGTCTCGACACCCCATTGCACGGTGAACCGGTAGGCCTTGCGGCCGTCCATCACGAACGGGACGGTCTTGGTCGCCTCACCCAGCGCGATCGGCAGGATGCCGGAGGCCAGCGGGTCGAGGGTGCCGGCATGGCCGGCCTTCTTGGCGTTGAAGGCGCGCTTCACCACCGCGACGGCGTGGGTCGAGGTCATGCCGACGGGCTTGTCGAGGATGACCCAGCCCGACACGTCCCGGCGCTTGGGCCGGTCGGGACGGGGTCCGCGCTGCGGGCGGCGCTCCTCCGGACCCCGGCGCTCGGCGCCGGGGGCGGACACCGCGCGCTCGGCCGGCGGATGATCGTCGATGGAAACCGTCATGTCCTCGTGTCCCCCGGGGTCGTTGCCCCGCTCCTGTCCGTATGGCGACGGGAATCAATGCCCCGGTCCGGTCTCCGGTTCGCCGTCCTCATCCACCGCGTCCCGCTCGGGGACGAGGTCGCGCTGCACGCGCTCGTCGCGGAGCAACTTGTCGATGCGCGCCGCCTCGTCGAAGGTCTCGTCGCGGCGGAAGCGCAGCTCGGGGGCGAATTTCAGGTTCACCCGCCGGGCCACCTCCTGGCGCAGCACCTTGCGGTGGCGCTCCAGGGCGGCGATCACCGGCGCCTCGTCCATGCCGCCCAGCGGCATCACGTAGGCGGTGGCGAGCTTCAGGTCCGGCGACATCCGCACCTCCGGCACCGTCACGACATGCGTGCCGAGCACCGGATCCTGGATGTCGCCGCGCTGGAGCACCTCGGCGAGGGCGTGGCGGACGAGTTCGGCCACGCGCTGCTGGCGCTGCGAGGGGCCGGTGGAGGTCGGTTTCTGGGCCATTCTATCTCGGGCCGGCGGCGCGGGGCGACCGGTTCACGTCCAAGAGGAGCGCGCGTTGCGCGAAAAGAAAAGACGGCCGCGGCTGAGGCCGCGACCGCCCTGTCCGGACCGGGTCCGGGCTCTCAGAGCGTGCGACGGATCTCTTCGACCCGGTAGCACTCGATGACATCGCCGGCGCGCATGTTCTCGAAGTTCTCGAAGGCCATGCCGCACTCCTGGCCGGAGGTGACTTCCTTCGCGTCGTCCTTGAACCGCTTGAGGGTCTTGAGCTTGCCCTCGTGGATCACGACGCTGTCGCGGATGAGGCGGACATGGGCGCCGCGCTCCACGATACCGTCGGTGACGCGGCAGCCCGCGACCTTGCCGACCTTGGAGACCTCGAAGACCTCCTGGATCGTGGCCTCGCCGAGGCGCTCCTCGCGGAGGGTCGGCGGCAGCATCCCCGACAGCGTGGCTTTGATGTCGTCCACGAGGTCGTAGATGATGTTGTAGTAGCGGATATCGATCCCGGCCCGCTCGGCGGCCTCGCGGGCCTCCTTGAGGGCGCGCACGTTGAAGCCGATCACCACCGCCTTCGACGCCTGCGCCAGGGTGATGTCCGACTCGGTGATGCCGCCGACGCCCGACAGGAGGATGCGGGCCGCAACCTCGCCGTTGCCGAGCTTCTCCAGGGCGCCCGAGATCGCCTCGACCGAACCCTGCACGTCGCCCTTGATGACGACCGGCAGTTCCTTGCGGCCGGCGCCTTCCTTGAGGTCGCGCATCATGTCGACCAGCGAGCGGTTGGCACCGCCGGTGCGGGCGTTCTGCCGCTCGCGCTTCTGACGGGCGCGATACTCGGTGACCTCGCGAGCCCGGGCCTCGCTCGGCACCACGGTCACGCGATCGCCGGCATCGGGGGTGCCGTTGAAGCCGAGCACTTCCACCGGCACCGAAGGGCCGGCGTATTGCACGTTCTCGCCGAGGTCGTCGATCAGGGCGCGCACGCGGCCCCATTCGGCACCGGCCACGACGATGTCGCCGGTGAACAGGGTGCCGCGCTGGACCAGCACGGTCGCCACCGGGCCGCGGCCGCGGTCGAGTTGGGCCTCGATCACCGTGCCTTCGCCGTCGCGCTTCTCGTTGGCGCGCAGGTTCATGATCTCGGCCTGGATCTGGATGCCCTCCAGCAGCTCCGGCAGACCGTCGCCGGTCTTGGCCGAAACCTCGAACTCCAGGGTCTCGCCGCCCATCGACTCGACCTGGATGTCGTGCTGCAGCAGCTCCGTGCGGACCCGCTGCGGGTTCGCATCCGGCTTGTCGATCTTGTTGACCGCGATGATCATCGGGACGCCCGCCGCCTTGGCGTGCTGGATCGCCTCGATGGTCTGGGGCATCACGCCGTCATCGGCCGCCACCACGACCACCACGATGTCGGTGACCTTGGCGCCGCGGGCGCGCATCGATGTGAACGCCGCGTGGCCCGGGGTGTCGATGAAGGTGATCATCTCGCCGGACGGCGACGCGACCTGATAGGCGCCGATATGCTGGGTGATGCCGCCGGCCTCGCCCTCGACCACGTTCGCTTTGCGGATCGCATCGAGCAGCGAGGTCTTGCCGTGATCGACGTGGCCCATGATGGTGACCACCGGCGGACGGGGATCGAGATCCTCCTCCAGATCCGGCTCGTCGGACGACAGGCCCTCTTCCACGTCGGACTCGGCGACGCGGCGCACGGTGTGGCCAAGTTCCTCGGCGATGAGCTGGGCGGTGTCCGAGTCGATCACGTCGGTGATCTTGTGGATCTCGCCCTGCTTCATCAGCAGGCGGATCACGTCCACGGCCCGCTCCGACATGCGGTTGGCGAGTTCCTGGATGGTGATCGTCTCGGGGATCGTCACCTCGCGGGACAGCTTCTCTTTCTGCTCGACCTGACCACGGCCGCTCATGCGCTGCTGGCGGCGGCGGAACGAGGCGACCGAGCGGGTGCGCTCGTCCTCACCGGACGTCGCCGTCGCGATCGTCAGGCGGCCGCGGTTGCGGTCGCCACCCGGCGACTTCGGCGTCTTGGGCGGCGCGATGATCTTGAGCGGCATGCCGGGACGGCGGATCACCCGCTTGGTCTCGGACTCGTCCTCGTTGGTCTGGGCACCGCGGCCGGCGGGACGCGCCGCGGCCGTCGCACCGGCGGGACGGGCGGCCGTGGTCGGCGTCGCGCTCTTCTCGGGCTCGGGCGCCGGGGCGGGACGGGCCATGAAGTTGAGATCGCGGGGCTTGCGCGAATCCGCCGTGATGGTTTTGCGCGGCTCGCCAGTGGCGGGACGGGCGGTTAGCGGCGGGCGGGCTGCCGGAGCAGCCGGGGTCGCCGCAGCCGGGCGCGCAGCGGCGGTCGGACGGGCGCCCTCGGGCTGGCGGGTCGGGATAGCGGTCGGACGTGCCGGCATCGGACGCGTCGCCGAGGCCGCGGCCGGGCGGACGGGAGCCGCGGGCTGGGCAGCCGGTTCGGAAGCGGCAGGTGCAGCCGCCACGGGGGCGACGGGCGCGGCGGCCGGAGCCTGGGCGGCAGCAGCCGCTTCCGCGGCGGCAGCCTTGGCTGCCTCCTCGGCGGCGCGGGCGGCCTCGGCGGCGGCGGCTTTCCGGGCCTCCTCCTCGCGACGGCGCTCCTCGGCGGCCTCGCGCTCGCGGCGGGCCTGATCCTCGGCCTCCTTGCGGCGCGCCTGCTCTTCGGCCTCGGCCTTCTGACGCGCCTCGGCCTCGCGGCGCTTCGCGTCGGCAAGGGCGGCGGCGCGGGCCGCGCTCTCCTGCTCGCTCAGCGTGCGAAGCACCACACCGGATGCAGAGCGCTGGGCCGGGCGCGGCGGCGGCGTGGTGGTGGCGGCAGGGGCCGGGCGCGGGGCGGGCGCAGGCTCACGGGCGGGGGCGGCCGGCGCGGCGCCGATGACGCCACGGCGCTTGACCGTCTCGACCACGACCTGCTTGGAGCGGCCATGGGAGAAGCTCTGCCGTACGGTACCCGCCTCGATCGGCCGCTTGAGGGAGAGCGGCTTCGGAGAAGTCCTGTTCAGAGTCTTGTCGCCCGGGTTGTTCGTGTCGCTCATTCAGCCTGAACCCTGAGGGTTTCCATCGTCCCGTGAACCGACGCCCGGTGGCGCCAGCCAAATTCGTCCTGGTGCGTCGTCAACGTGAGGCTTCGTCGATCCCGCCGATTCGGGCTGGATCGGGCTCCTCGGTCGCCGCGGCGGCGCCCTCGAAGGAGCGTAGCCGACGCCAACGCGACAGGCAGCCGGCAGCTCCGGCTCCTGCGACGAGCGCAGCGTGTATCACATGATCCCGACCCAAGGCCATGTCCAATTCATCTTCGGACAGGTCGTCGATGATCGGTATCCTTGACATGGCTTCACCGTGCCGCCGGTACAAGGCCGAAGCGATCTTGCGGCGGCCGTCTGGACTGGCTTCGGCCGCATGGATCACGGCCATGGCGCCGGGCTGGCCGCCGATCGCGGCCTCGACCTTCGAGAACCCTGCGACCACGCATCCCGCCTTGTTGGCCATGGCGATCGCCTGCCGCAGATCCTCGCGCAGGCCGACGACGATCCGGTCGGGCAGGTCGGCGCCGGCCTGGGCCGGCCCCTTGAACGCCCGCGGGAACAGGTTTTTTCGAACCGCCGTCGTCACGGCCTCACGACGGGCACTGATCCAGGCGCCGCGCCCGGGGAGCTTCGCGCGCAGGTCGGGTACGACGCTCCCGTCCGGGCCGCGCACGAACCGGATCATCGCCTCGGGCGGCTGGACGACGCGCGTGACGATGCAGGTGCGCTGCGGCACGCGCCGGCCGGGGCCGCTGTCGAGCCCCCCGGGATCGAGTCCCGGATCCTGCCCCTCCTCGGGCGGGGTCGTGTCGACCTCGGCCATCCGCGCGTCCGCCGCAGCCTCCGCTCAGGCCTCGGCCGGGGTGGCGGCGGGCTCGGCGCCCTCCTCGCCCTCGGCGGTCTCCGCGCCCTCCTCGGCCTCCGGCTCGGGCAGCGCATCGATCCAGCCGGCCTTCAGGCGGGCGGCCATGATCAGGCCCTCGGCCTCGGCCCGCGACAGCTCGAAGCCGTCGAGATAGCCGGCATGGCGCACGGCGTCGGGACCGCGGCCCTCGGTGTAGCCGACGAGGTCGTCGGTGGCGCAGCCCGCCAAGTCCTCGATGGTCTTCACGTCGTTCTCGCCGAGCGCCACCATCATGGGCGTGGTGATGCCCTCGATCTCGCGCAACTCGTCGGCCACGCCGAGCTCGGTGCGGCGGGTGTCGTGCTCCTGCTCGATCCGGGCGAGGTGATCCTGGGCGCGGGCCTGGATCTCGGCGCCGGTCTCCTCGTCGAGCCCCTGGATGCCGGACAGCTCCTGGATGTCGACGTAGGCGATCTCCTCGACGTTGCGGAAGCCTTCCGCCGCCAGCAGCTGGCCGACGGTCTCGTCCACGTCGAGCGCCTCCATGAACACCTGGGTCCGCTCGGCGAACTCCTTCTGGCGCCGCTCGGATTCCTCGGCCTCGGTGAGGATGTCGATGTCCCAGCCGGTGAGCTGCGAGGCCAGCCGCACGTTCTGGCCGCGGCGGCCGATCGCCAGCGACAGCTGGTCGTCGGGCACCACCACCTCGATGCGGTCGGCCTCCTCGTCGAGCACCACCTTCACCACCTCGGCGGGCTGGAGCGCATTGACGATGAAGGTCGCCTCGTCCTCCGACCACGGGATGATGTCGATTTTTTCTCCTTGCAGCTCACCCACGACAGCCTGCACCCGGGATCCGCGCATGCCGACGCAGGCGCCGACCGGATCGATGCTGCCGTCGCGGGAGATCACCGCGATCTTGGCGCGGGAGCCCGGATCGCGGGCCACCGCCTTCACCTCGACGATGCCGTCGTAGATCTCGGGCACTTCCTGGCCGAACAGCTTGGCCATGAACTGCGGATGCGAGCGCGACAGGAAGATCTGCGGCCCGCGCACTTCCGAGCGCACGTCGAACAGGTAGGAGCGGATCCGGTCGCCCGGCCGGAAGGTCTCGCGCGGGATCATCTCGTCCCGGCGGACGATGCCCTCGCCCCGGCCCAGATCGACGATGACGTTGCCGTACTCGACCCGCTTGACGATGCCGTTGAGGATCTCGCCGATGCGGTCCTTGTACTCGTCGAACTGGCGGGCGCGCTCGGCGTCGCGCACCTTCTGGACGATGACCTGCTTGGCCGATTGCGCGGCGACGCGGCCGAAATCGAAGGGCGGCAGGGTGTCGGAGATCACGTCGCCGACCAGCGCGCCCGGGTTGTAGCGGCGCGCCTGGTCGAGGGTGATCTCCCGGGCGTCGTTCTCGACCTGATCGACCACCAGGAGGTGGCGCGACAGGCGCAAAGCCCCGGTCTTGTTGTCGATCTCGGCGTGAACGTCGGTCTCCGCGCCGTAGCGGGAGCGCGCCGCCTTGGCGATCGCCTCCTCCATCGCGTCGATCACGATGGAGCGGTCGATCACCTTCTCGCGGGCGACCGCGTCGGCGATCTGGAGGAGTTCGAGCCTGTTGGCGCTGACGACGGCCATCGGTGTCGGTCCTTCTCTTCCGTCAAGTCTTCGTGCCGGGCGCCCGAGGGCGGCCGGGCCCGAATCTCAAGTCATTTCAATGCAGGTCGTCGCGGCTCTTGAGCCGGGACGCCTTGGACACGACCGGCTTCTTGGGGCCGGTGCGCGGCGGTTTCTTCTCTTTCGGGGCCTTCGGGTCGGGCTTGGCGCCGGCCTTGGCGACCTTGCCCTTCGGACCCTGCGGCTTCGGCGCCGGTCGGGCGGGCACCACCGGCGCGTCGGCCTCGTCGTCTTCGTCGAGCGCGTCCATATCGTCGGCCGGCGGGCCGCCGCGGCGAAGCGACTCGCGGATCAGCTCGTCGGTGAGCACGAGATGGGCATCGGCGAGATCCCGCAACGGCAGGTCGATCCGGCTCGGCAGCCCTTCCTTAACGTCGGGCAGGTCGATCGGGACGGTCAGCTTCTCGGCATCCGGTGCGCCCAGGACCCCGCGAAACCGCTTGCGGCCGTCGAGCGGCGGGCTCAGCTCGACCTTGGCCTCGTAGCCCACCCAGCGGGCGAAGTCCGAGACCCGCACCAGCGGCCGGTCGATCCCCGGGGACGAGATCTCCAGGTTGTAGGCGGTGCCCACGGGATCGTCGACGTCGAGCACCGGCGAGATCGCCCGGCTCACCGCCTCGCAATCGTCGATCGAGAAGGTGCCGTCCGGCCGTTCCGCCATGATCTGAACGGTGCAACCGTTGGTGTTGGTCACCTTCACCCGGACCAGCCGGAAGCCGAGGCCCTGGACCGGCCCCTCGATCACCTGCACCACGCGGGCAGCGACGCCGCTCTCGCGGACGAGGCGCTTCTCGGACAGATCCGCTTCGATCTCGGACGACATGGATATCAGCGCGCAACCCTTGCGGCGTCCTGGGCGGCACGCCTCGACGTGCGGTCTCGCGCATCCAAACCCGACGCGGCGAAAAAAAAGAGCGGACCCGGTGGGGCCCACTCCCGAACCGCAGCCTCTCGACTGCCATCAGAACTGTTGAGCGATAGATAGCCGCGGTTGGTCGCGAGCGCAAGGCGGATCGGTTCTGGAACTCGATCGCGTTCGACATCGCTGGCGGGCAGAGGGAGCAGATTGCCCAAGACCGCTAGGCACCGCAGGGGAACGCTCGTGGCGCAGGTGCATTGCCGACCGAACGTGAAAACGCCGGCGCGCCACTCCGAACGGACAGGATCGAGCGATGACGACCCGTACCCCCGCATCCGGACGTTTTCCCGATTGGATCGGGCGCGCCCTCGTCCTGGGCGCCCTGGCAGGCAGCCTCGGCTTGACCAGCCCGGCCCTGTCTCAGTCGGCCGCGAGCCGGATCGACCAGCCGACCCCGGGAACGCTACCACCGGCCTCGGAGCGTGATAGCGCGGCCCACGGGAATGGCCGGGTCTCCCCGCCCAGCGCGATCCAGTCCTCGACCGACGTGATGCAATCGGACGGCACGGTGCAGGGCCAAGGGGCGCCCGCGCGCACGAACCCGATCGAGCATTTGCCCGAGACCATGCGGTAGCTTCGGTCCGCGCCGGGTCGATCCCGGGCGACATCCGAGCATGAAGACGATCACGTCGGTCCCGGGCCGCTTCGTCAGCGCCGTCAGGCGGTCGTTCCGGCAGTTCCTGGCTCTGCCACTCGCGACCGTGGTCGGGTTCGTCGGCCTGAATGCCCTGGTCTATCTAGCGGATCGGTCCTGGTCCGGGGGCGATGCGCCGGCCGGGTTCCGGTGGCTCGGGGATTTGCTGGGCGACAGCGCGGCCTTGGGAAGCCTCCTGACGACGGTGGCATCGAGCATCATCACCGTCACCTCCATCACCTTCTCGCTGCTGTTGCTGGCCGTGCAGCAGGGGGCCGCCGCGCTGACGGCGCAGGTCACCGACCAGTTCATGGCCCGGCGCACGAACCAGTTCTATTTCGGGTATTTCGTCGGCCTGTCGGTGTTCGTCCTGATGACGCTCGTCACCAACACAGGCTTTCACCGGCCCGTCTTCGGGACGACGATCGCCCTGCTTCTGACCACCTCGGCCCTCTGCCTGATCATCGTGATGATCTACAACACGATCGATCAGATGCGGCCGGCGCAGATCATCCAGTTCATCCACGACCGGGTTCTGGAAGCCCGCGACGAAGATCTCCGGTTGCTTGCGGCGACCCGGAGGATGGCGCGACAGGACTGGCCCGTCGCCGCGTTGGTGCGCTCGCGGGAAAGCGGGTACGTCGTCCGCCTCGACCTGCCGCGCATCGAACGGGCCGTCAAGCGGCATGCCCGGGAGGGGGTCGAGATCGCATTCGACATCCCGGTCGGGACGTATCGCGCCGTCAACGATCCCTTGTTCCGGGTGCGATGCAGGCCCGGCATGACGCTCGACGCGGGCGCACGCGAGGGCCTCGTCGGCGAGACGCTGGCCGCGCTCATCTACGACGACGGACGCGACCTGCAGCACGACGCCGCCTATGGCCTGCACCAGCTCTCGACCATCGCCTGGACCTCGGTCTCGACGTCCAAATCCAACCCCAGCCCCGGCCTCTCGGTCATCCAGGCGCTCCGGGACATCATCGCGCACTGGAGCAAGGACGAGAACCGGCCGCTCGAAGATCCGACATCCTGCATCGTCTACGCGGATGCCGCGCCGACCCTCGCGACCGACGCCCTTGAAGCCGTGATCGTCGTGGCCTCCGAGTCGATCCAATCCCAGACCCTCACGGAGGCGGTCCAGACCCTGGCGATCCTGCTTTGTCACGTCGAGCCGCCGACGGCGGACAGACTCGCCGATATCGCCAATCGCACCCTGTCGAGCCTCGGAGAGCACGTCCTGACCCGTCAGCTCGAAGCCGCCCTGGAGGATTTGACAAAGGCCCTCGCCGAGCGCGGCTTCGTCGTCGTCGCCAGGGCCGTCTCCGAGGCGTCGGCCGCGCTGGCCGAAAGCCTGGGCAAGCTGAACTCACGCTCGACCCGCGTGCCGGGAACGACCTCTTAGGAGCATGCAGGACCGGTGTTCCCATCCTCGCCATCATCTGAGGTGGCGTAGCGGATCGGAACCCTCGAAGGCGGCCTCCGGCCGGCCGCGCGATCCCATGAGGGCTCCTTCGAGGCTCGCTGCGCGCTCGCCTCAGGAAGAGGGGGGATGGTGTGGGAGAGGCACCGTTCACAGTCCGTCCGGGCGAGCGCCCGTTGGGTGCCGTCGCCGGCCGAAATCAACCGCCCCGCGGCACGCGCCCTTCCAGCGGATAGGCCGGATCGTTGTAGCCCGGCGTGGTCGGGTGCCCGGCCGCCACGAAGCCGTCGACCAACGCCTCGTCCTCGGGGGTGAAGGCATAGTCGAGGGCGCCGAGATATTCCTGCCACTGCACCTCGGTGCGCGGCCCGGCGATGACGCCGGTGACGAGGCGGTTGTTCAGCACCCAGGCGGTGGCGAACTGCCCGGCCGTGATGCCACGGCTCTCGGCATGCTCCTTGAGCGTCCGGGCGATGCGCAGGGATTCCGGGCGCCACTCGGTCTGCATCATCCGGGTGTCCTGGCGGCCGGCGCGGGATTCGGCCGGCGGCGGGGCGTCCGGGTCGTACTTGCCGGTCAGGACGCCGCGGGCGAGGGGCGAGTACGGGACGACGCCGAGCCCGTAATGGGCGCAGGCCGGCAGGTGCTCGGTCTCGGGCATGCGGTTGAAGGCGTTGTAGTAGGGCTGGCTCACCACCGGCCGGTCGATGCCGGCCTCGTCACAGAGCCGGCAGATCTCGGCGACCCGCCAGGACCGGTGGTTCGAGACGCCGAAATGGCGGATCTTGCCCGCCCGCACCAAGTCGGCCATCGCCCGCACGGTCTCGGCGAGCGGCGTGTCATGGTCCTCCTTGTGGAGGTAGTAGATGTCGATGAACTCGGTGCCGAGCCGCCGCAGGCTGTCCTCGGCGGCCTTCATCACGTGGACGCGCGAGAGGCCGCGGTCGTTGACGCCTTGGCCCGTCGGGTTGGCGACCTTGGTGGCGAGGATCCAGGCGGCGCGGTCGCTCTTGATCGCCCGGCCGGTGATCTCCTCCGAGCGGCCCTCGGTGTAGACGTTGGCCGTGTCGATGAAGTTGATGCCCGCCTCGCGGGCGCTCCCGACGATGCGGCCGGCGGTGGCCTCGTCGGTGGGCCCGCCGAACATCATCGTGCCGAGGCAGATCGGCGAGACCTTGAGGCCGGAGCGGCCGAGATTGCGGTACTGCATGGGATCCATCCGGTGTCCGTCCGCCCGCTATCTCGGCACCGGAGCGGCCAGGTCAACCGTCCGGATGTAACCCGCAGGACGCCGCGGCGAACCGACCCGCGCCGGGAGCGATCCACACACGTGCCCGTTTCGCCCCCGATATCCTCGGCCGCGGGCACACCGCTTCCGATGTCAGAAGGCCAAGTCCGACGACAATGATTGACCGCCTGGCCGTTCCCCTCGGCATCCCCCTCCCCTGGCTCGACAGAGCCGGGCGCCTCTCGTGGCTGAAGCTCGCGGTGTTCCTGGCCTGCATCGCGCCGGCCCTGTACCTGGCGGGTGCCTACCGGCTCGATGCGCTCGGCGCCAAGCCGATCACCGCGCTGATCCACGCCACCGGCGAATGGGCGGTGCGCTTCCTGCTGTTCTCGCTCGCGATCTCGCCCCTGCGCCGCATCGCCGACTGGGGAAAGGTGCTGGTGGTCCGGCGGATGCTCGGCGTCACCGTGATGGCCTACGCGGTGGCGCATCTCACCCTCTACGCGGTCGATCAGAACCTCGTCCTGACCAAGGTCGTCAGCGAGATCGCCCTGCGGCTCTACTTGACCCTCGGCTTCGTGGCGCTGATCGGGCTGATCGCCCTGGGGCTGACCTCGACCGATGCCGCGATCCGCAACCTCGGGCCGAACTGGCACCGGCTGCACCGGCTGGTCTACACGATCGCGGTGCTGGCGCTCGTCCACTACTTCCTGCAATCGAAGATCGACGTCAGCGACCCAGTCTTCTCCGCCGGGCTGTTCCTGCTGCTGATGGGCTGGCGGGCGATGCGGCGCTTCAAGCTGCCGGAGCGGCCGTGGTCGCTCCTGCTGCTCGCGATCCTGGCCGGCCTCGCCACCGCGGGGCTCGAGGCGGCCTGGTACGGGCTCGCCAGCGGCGTCCCGGCGAGCCTCGTGCTTGCGGCCAACCTAGATTTCTCCGGCCCGATCCGCCCGGCCTGGTGGGTCCTGGGGACCGGGCTGCTGATGCCCGCCATCGCGCTCGCGCGGAGTTTCCGTGCGCCCCACAGGACACCGCGGCCGGCAGCCGGCGCGCCGCGCAGGACGGCCGCCAAGACCACAATGTCGGAACCCTTGTCGCCGTCCGCCTGATGCCGCAGAACCCGCCACCGGCGGCTCTGGGCCGCAGCGGAGTGACACGGGCTATGCGCGGAAGGCTACTCCTCATCGCGGGCATGCTCGCACCGACCCTGGCCCTGGCGGCTCCCGCCAAGACGGCGCCTGACAAGACCGCCGCCCCAGTGGCCGCGGCGTGCAAGCCGCCCGAGCCGCCGCCGGCCTCGGCGCGGCCGGTCAAGCCGGCCCTGCCCGAGAAGCCGGCTTGCCTCGACGCCAAGGGCGGCTGCCCCGGCTGGGAGGCCTACAGTTTCAACGACGCGGTCAAGGCCTACAACCTGCAAGCGCAGGCGTTCCGGCCGATCGCCGAGGCCTATGTGCAGAAGCTCAACGCCTACGTGAAGGCGAGCGGGGAATACGCCCAGTGCGAGATCAACGCGATGCAGAACTGAAGCCCGCTGTGGCAGAGCGGTAACCGGACAGCCGGCTGAACGGTGGACAACCGGGGACGCGGCAGGGGTTCAGCCGGCGCGGCGCAGTCTCCGGCATCGAGGCCGCGATCCCCGCCGCCCGTCCCTGCCGAGGCCGACCAGTGCCCCTCCGTGATCTCATCGGGCGCGCCGGATTCTGCGCCCTGCTGTTCGCCGCCGCACCAGCGCTGGCGGCCGATTTCGATGGCCCGCCGCCGCCACATGGGTATGGCGGCCCGGTGGACGGCTACGAGCGCGAGCGGCGGCCGCCGCCTCCGCCCCCCGAGCTGGAATTCCGCAGGCCTCGCTTCACCGCGGCGCCGCCCGAGGCGTGCCGGGAGTTCGTCCGGCGCCGGTTCGATCCGGACGGGGCGCCGGTGGTGCGGCGGGTGCGGGTCTGCGACGAGGCGGCCTTCGAGCGCGGGCCGCCCCCGCCGCCCCCGCCGCCACCCGAGGACGGTCCGCCCCGCCCCTGGGGCGGGCCCCGCTGGTAGGGCGACCCGGATCAGATCCGGGCCGGGGCCTTCTTGAGGGCAGCCGCGAAGGCCTTGAGCTGGCGGTTCAGATCCGCCAGCTCGTTCAGCGCGATGGTCTTGTGGCCGTCGCGGACCGCGCGCTCGATATCCTCGACCTGGAGGCTGACGACGCGGCGGATGGCGGTGGCGACTTGTTCTCGGGTCATCGATGCGAGCGTCTCGTTCGCGCGTCCTGGCGGGCCTCGACGGACGGCCGAAACACGGCCGCCGACACCGTTCGGTGATAGGCCGGTAGGCTTAACCGTTGGTGTCCGCGGGCTCCGCCATCCCCGGAAACCGGACCCTCCGGCCCCTAGCGGCGCCCCTGGATCTCGCTCCGCCGCATCGGCATCGCGTCGATCGTGGCGAACAGCGTCTGGGGCGGGATCGGCGCCGCGGCTTCGAGCTTGGCGCCGCCATCCTTGCCGACCAGGACGGCGCGAAATTCGCCTGCCGGCAGAGACAGTTGCGCACGCAAGCGCCGGGCCTCGGCGCCGTCCCCGATCGCCTCCAGCAGCACGAGGTCGCGCTCGGCAACGCCGCCCCGCACCAGGCCGAGAGCCGCGCGCTGCGCCCGCAGGTCGGCGTCGGCCGCATCGGGGGCCGACAGCACCAGGACCCGGGAGCGCCAGCGATAGGCATCGAGCGGTCCGGCCGTCGCGGCGCCTGCCGTCAGGGCCGCCAAGCCTAAGCCGATCAGAGTCGCACGCATGATGCCGCCTCCTTGAGCCGATCCCGATCAACGCGCGGGGCGACCCATTGGCTGCCGGCGGGGGACGCCCCAGATCGGGGTCGCAGGCTGAGCACCCGGGAGACATTCATGACCACCGTGAACCGCCGCATCGTCCTGGCTTCGCGCCCGCACGGGGAGCCGAAGCCGGAAAACTTCCGCCTGGAGGAGGTGCCGGTACCGGAGATCGGCCCGGGCCAGATCCTGCTCCGCACCCGCTGGTTGTCGCTCGACCCGTATATGCGCGGCCGGATGAGCGACGCGAAATCCTACGCGACCCCGGTGCAAATCGGCGAGCCGATCACCGCCGAGGTGGTCGGCGAGGTGATCGCTTCGAAGAATTCCGATATTCCAGTCGGAGACTTGCGAACAGCCTTCGCGGGCTGGCAGACGTACTGCGTCACCGACGGACAGGGCACCCGCCGGGTCGATCCGGACGCGGCCCCGCCCTCGACCGCGGTCGGGGTGCTCGGGATGCCGGGCATGACCGCCTATACCGGGCTGCTCAACATCGGCCGGCCCAAGCCCGGCGAGACCGTCGTGGTGGCCGCCGCCGCCGGGCCGGTGGGCTCGCTGGTCGGGCAGATCGCCAAGCTCAAGGGAGCCCGGGCGGTCGGGATCGCGGGCGGCCCGGACAAGTGCCGCTACCTGACGGAGGAACTCGGCTTCGACGCGGCGGTCGACCATCGCGGATCCGACCTGCCGGGGGCGCTGGCCGCCGCCTGCCCCAAGGGCATCGACGTGTATTTCGAGAATGTCGGCGGCGCGGTCTTTTCCGCCGTGATGCCGCTGTTGAACTCGTTCGCCCGGATCCCGGTCTGCGGCCTGGTCTCGGCGTACAACGCCACCGAGACGCCCCCCGGTCCGGACCGGCTGCCCGGCCTGATGCGGTCGGTGCTGACCAACCGCCTGCACATCCAGGGCTTCATCGTCTGGGATTTCGCCGACCAGGCCGAGACCTTCCGGCAGGAGGTCGGGGCGTGGATCCGGGAGGGCAAGGTCCGCTACCGGGAGGACGTGGTCGAGGGCCTGGAGAACGCGCCCGATGCGTTCATCGGCCTGCTCAAGGGCCGGAATTTCGGCAAGCTGGTTGTGCATATCCCGTGAGCGCCGCTTGCCGACTCGCTGGAACATAGGTAGAACAAACAGGATTGGCGAATTGCGGATAACGGGCACAAGCCCGCACCGCAGGTTGCCGCTCCGACGGCCCGGGCGCATGAGTCGCCGGCCGCCGGGTGATGAGCCCAGTGAGATCCGTACGGTGAGGAGAGAGCGATGGCGGGCAGCGTCAACAAGGTGATTCTGGTGGGCAATCTCGGGCGCGACCCGGAGATGCGCCGCCTCGGCTCGGGCGATCCGGTCTGCAACCTGCGGCTGGCGACCTCCGAGTCCTGGAAGGACAAGGCCTCCGGCGAGCGCAAGGAGAAGACCGAGTGGCACTCGGTCGTGATCTACAACGACAACCTCGCCCGGGTGGCCGAGCAGTACCTGCGCAAGGGCTCGAAGGTCTATATCGAGGGCCAGCTCCAGACCCGGAAGTGGACCGACAATTCCGGCGTCGAGAAGTACACCACCGAGGTGGTGCTGCAGCGCTTCCGCGGCGAGATGACGATCCTCGACGGCCGCGGCGGTGGCGGCGGCGACTTCGCCGGCGAGGACGAGGGTGGCGGCCAGATCAGCCGCGGCGGCGACTCGGGCTCTGGCCGGGGTGGTGACCGCGGCGGTGATTTCGGCGGCGGCCGCGCCCAGGGCGGTGGCGGTCGCCCGGCCCCGGCTTCGTCCGGCGGCGGCGGCGGTGCCCGCGGCGGGTACGACCTGGACGACGATATCCCGTTCTAGGGTTTTTTAGGGATTTTTCAGACCCGCCGCCTCGTGCGGCGGGTTTTTATATGAAGACCAATACGAAGACCTGCGATGGACCAATCCCTTAGATCAATCTTCGCGGTCTTCGGGCGCAATCGCCACAAGCAATCAATTATCAAGGAGAAATGATGTCGTGCGGCGCAAGCTCGGCTCAGTTTTAGCCTCGATTGTCGGATTTGTGATTTGTTTCGGGATTTACGGCCTGATCTCGGGCAAGCCTACCACTTACCCGCCCGATAATGTCAAGCTGATCCTTGATACAGAACATCATACTTACGCGAGTGTCCCGTGCGCCATCCGTGGGTAGACGGATCGCGATCTTATTGTTGACCGCGCCGCTCTAGCGAACCCCAACAGCTTTTTGGAACTGCCTTCCTCCGCGGACGAAGGCACGATGGGTCAAGTTCGTGAAGAGAGGCGCAGCGGCGTGCTCTGGAAACGCGATACGACGTGTGAAGCTAATGGAGGCTTCGACGTTCGATGGCAGCTCTACCAAAGGGAGCCGAAGCCTCGCTGGACGCCAAACGGTGATTGGCGCTGGTAAGGCGCTAACGGCAAGAGGGAGTGCAGGTAGCGGGCGGTCACGAGATGATGCGGGCCGCTCACGATCCGACGGAAGCGGCCGAAGTAGCGCTCAGCCTGCTTGATGTTGCCGCCGTCAGCCAAGTACGCGACGCGATTGATGCAGTTCCTGTTGTCATTGCGAGCGTCGCGAAGCAACCCAGGGACACGCCACACCCGGAGATCGCGGGCTGCCCTGGGTTGCTTCGCGACGCTCGCAATGACGGTGGCGATCGGCTGGGCACGATCTGCAGCGCTTACGGTATCGGCGGGCCGTCCGTGACCGGCACCGCGGCTCCCGCCCTTACGCGAGATGCCGAGACAACGTGACGCCAATCCGCTCGATGGGGATGCACGGCTTGCTGACGGTCGCAGAGACCACGAGGTCCTTGCCCGGGTTGAGGACCAGCACGCCGGTGCAGCCCTCGGTCCCGCCTGACCGTCAGGAAGACCGGGCGCTGACCGGCCCCGGGGTCGCTCACATCCTCCAGCCAGGCCGGGCCCTGCCGGGGGCCGGCCGTGCGGCGCGCGCTTCGAAGCGTCAGAAATTTAATTGACTACAGCATCCGAGATGGATCTATTGCCGATCGCGTCGTATTTCCGTCCGGTCTGGCGTGGTGCGCCGGCACTCGCAAGATCCATCGCGTCCGAACATTGATCGTCGGCCCTGTCGCGCGGTCACGAAACTGCTAACACCGGGAATAAAACCGGTCCTGAACAGGTCTTTGTTCTCAGAGGATCAGATGCGTCACGACGGGAACCGCGCGGCTGAGGTCCGTTGATGCTTATGTTGGACTCTACCAGCGTCGATATCTCCATCATATCCGGGAGCCGGAAGATGTCAGATCTCTGTGCGATCACCGATTACATCACCGAGGCCGAACAGCACATCCGACAGGCGGAGACGCTGCTGGCGGAACTCGATGCGATACAGTCGAGCGAGGCCCGGCGCTTGCGGGCCTGCATGTATCTCGCCGCGATGAAGCGGCTGAAGCGCATGATCGAGAACCACCATCCCGCGGAGGCGGTCGAATATGCTGCGCGGCCTGCGGCGGTCCTAGCCAGCCAGTCCCGGTTTCGCTGGTGGCCCGTCCCCAAAATGGCGATCGAGACCGGTTTCTTCAGACGCCGCGCCAGTTGATGCTCCGCTCGGGCTCCTGAGCGTGACGCATGATGGTGGCCTTCGGCCGGACAGGGATGGACATCAGGGGCGCGACCATGCCCAAGCGACTGCTGCTCGTGAGCCTTCCGATCCTGGTCCTGATCCTGGTCCTGCCGACGCGGCGGGTGGACGGGCGGGACGCGCGCGTCCCGGTCCATCAGGCGGCCGAGATCGAGACCCTGGTGAACGAGGCCGCAGACCTGATCGAGAGCGAGGGCCGGGCCGCCTTCGCGGCGTTCCGGCGCAAGGGCATCCGCTGGCGCTACGGCGACGTTTACCTGTTCGTCGGCGACCTGCAGGGGATCGTGCTGTTCAACGCTGCCCAGCCGAACCGCGAGGGCCGGGACCTGCTCGAGGAGCACGACGCGGCCGGCAAGCCGTTCCACAAGGAGTTCGTCAGCGTGGTGCGGGAGTCCGGCTCCGGCTGGGTCGATTACATGTTCCCGCGGCCCCGGCGCAGCACCCCGGAGGTGAAGTGGAGCTACGTCTGCGCGACCACCGTCGAGGGCGTCCCCGCGCTGGTCGGCGCGGGGGTCTACGTGGAGTGAGGCCGGGGCCTCACAGCATCGGCATGCCGCCGGTCACCGGCACCAGGGCGCCCGACATGAAGCTGCCCTCGCGCGACGCGAGCAGCACGTAGGCCGGGGCGAGTTCCGCGGGCTGGCCGGCGCGGCCCAGCGGGGTCTGGGCGCCGAGCTCCGCGATCTGCTCGGGGCTCTTCACGATCGGCTGGATCGGGGTCCAGACCGGGCCGGGGGCGACGCAATTCACCCGGATGCCCTTGGGGGCGAGGAGGTTCGACAGGCCGATGGTCAGGCTGGCGATGGCGCCCTTGGTGGCGGCGTAGATCAGCATGGTCGGGTCGGCGACCTTGGCCTGGACGCTGGTCGAGTTCACGATCGCCGCACCCGGCTTCATGTGCGGCACGGCGGCCTGGGTGAGGTAGTACATCGCGAAGACGTTGGCCCGGAACGAGCCTTCGATATCGGCGGGTTTCAGGTCGTTGAGGCCCTCGTTCACCACCTGGGCGGCGGCGTTGTTGACCAGGATGTCGAGCCGCCCGAACGCGGCCATGGTGCGGTCCACGAGCGTCCGGCACTGCGCCTCGTCGCGGATGTCGCCGGGCAGGAGCAGGCAGCGGCGGCCGGCTTTTTCCACCCAGGCCTTGGTGTCCTCGGCATCCGACTGCTCGACCTCGAGATAGGAGATCGCGATATCGGCGCCCTCGCGGGCATAGGCGATCGCGACCGCCCGGCCGATGCCGGAATCGCCGCCGGTGATCAGCGCCGCCTGGCCGGTGAGCAGGCCCTTGCCGACGTAGCTGTCCTCGCCGTGATCGGGCCGCGGCGTCATCTTCGAGGTGAGGCCTGGCCGCTCCTGCTGCTGGTCGCCGGGAAACGGCGGCCGGGGGCCGGCCTCGCGGGGATCGTCGGTCATGGAGGCGGCTTCCTGTGCGGCTGATCACAGGGATTTAGGGCCGCGGGCCGAACCTCACGCTGCGCCCGGCTGTCACAGATGCGCGGCTCAGAACGCCCGGTCGCGGGCGGCGTGCGGAACGCCGTAGCGTCGGCGCAGGAAGGAGACGACCTTCGGCAACAGAAGGGCGATCAGGATCTTGCGCATCGGGCGGGCTCGCATCGCAGGTTCGTGAACCAGCAATGCGCCGTGGTGATCGCGGTTCCGTGCGACCGAATCACAGCGCGAGCGTCAGCGTCACGGGGGCATGGTCGGAGGGCCGCTCCCAGCCGCGGGCGTCGCGCAGGACCTCCACGGAGCGGACCGTGCCGGCGAGATCGGGCGAGACCCAGGCATGGTCCAGGCGCCGGCCCTTGTTGGCCGCGGACCAATCGGGGGAACGGTAGCTCCACCACGTGTAGATCTTCTCCGGCTCAGGGACGAGGTGACGCGCCGCGTCGATCCAGCCGGCCTCGCCGCGCAGGGTTTCCAGGGCCTCCGTCTCGACGGGGGTGTGGCTCACCACGTCGAGGAGCTGCTTGTGCGACCAGACGTCGTGCTCCAGCGGCGCGACGTTGAGATCGCCCACCAGGATCGCCGGGCCGGCGACGCGCTTGCCGCCCCAGGCGCGCAACTCGGCCAGGAAGTCGAGCTTGTGCGCGAATTTCGGGTTGAGCTCGCGGTCGGGCACGTCGCCGCCGGCCGGGACGTAGAAATCGTGCAGCACGATCCCGGCGGCGGCCCCCGCCTCCGGCCCGAGCACCGCCGAGATGTGCCGGGCGTCCTGCTTCTCGCAAAACCCCATCACGCCGCGGGTGTGCAGGGGGAAGCGCGACAGGATCGCGACGCCGTTATAGCCCTTCTGGCCGGCGAACATGACGTGCTCGTAGCCCGAGCCGCGCAGGGCCTTGAGCGGGAACGCGTCGTCCGGGCACTTGGTCTCCTGGAGGCAGAGCACGTCCGGCTTGTGCTCGGCCAGGAAGCGCAGGACCAGGTCGATGCGCAGCCGCACCGAGTTGATGTTCCAAGTGGTGACGGACAGGCGCACGGGCGGGTCTCGGGTTGGGTGTTCGATCAGGCGTTACGGCAGCGACATCAACCGCCCCGTCATCCCGGGACCGCGCATCGGAGCCCGGGATCGAGAAATGCGGGTGTCGCCATGTCTCGCGCCGTCGGCGGCGCTGGATTCCGGGCTCGCCTGCGGCGCCCCGGAATGACGGGGTGGCGTTTTCGGCGTCAGCCCCAATCCCGCCGATCGATCAGTTGGGCTGCTGCGATTGCTGGATCTGCTGCTGCATCGCCTTGTCCTCGGCGCGGCCGTAATTGATGAAGAACAGGCTGCCGTCGACGGTCTTGGGCCTCTGCAGGTTCGAGAGCTGCACCGTGGTGACGTAGCCCTGCGGGTCGGTGATCCGCCACTGCGACAGGGTCTTCATCTCGGCATCGAAGAACAGCTGGATCTTCGAGGTGCCGCCCAACGTCGCCCGGTCCTCCAGGCTGATGCGCACGCCGCCCGGATCGTTGGCCACGTCGGTGACGGTGAGATCGCGGGCGAGGTCGATCTTCTCGCGGAGCAGGAATTTCAGCGGCGTCTGGGCGATGAAGTAGAGATCCTGGGTGGCGAGCTTGCGGTCGCGCACCGCCACGGAGGTACCGTCGGCCACCACTTCGAGCGGCGAGGGCTGGTCGTAGTCGAAGCGCAGGCGGCCGGGCTTGGCCAGCGTCAGCTTGCCGCCGATCCGGCGGCCGTCCGCGCCGATCTGCATGAAGCTGCCCGTCAGGGTGTTCATGGCGTTGAAATAGGCGTTGGCCTGGGCGAGCAGCGTCGCGGCGTCCGCGGGCTCGGATGGGGCGACCGCCGCGGGCGCGCCCACCGCGGCCACCTTGGGCTCGGTGGCCTTGTGATCGGCCTTGTCGGAATTCTTGGTGCCGGGCTTGAGGCTGCCGGTCTTCGCGGCGTCCTTCGAAGCGTCCTTGGCGGAAGACTCCTTGGCGGCGGGCTTGGCCGCCGGCTTCTTCGGCGCCGGCGCGGGCGCCGCCGGGGCGGCCTCCGGCTCCGGGGCCGGCTCGTCCTTGCGGCCGAACAGGCTGTCGATGAACGCGCCGACCTGCGCCTGCGCCGGGGCGGCGGGGGCGAGCCACAGCCCGGCGGCGATCAGGGAGCCGGCTGTGCGGGTGCGGCGGCCGATCATCGGCAGAACCTCCTGGGCGCCCCGAGCGGGCGCTCCGGCAGAAACGGGAATGGACGGGGGTTAGACCCCCGCCCTGTGGCGAAGATGCGACGCGGAGGACCCGCGCCTCACTCGTCGTCGTACATCCCACTCGAGGCGTGCGGCGCCCCGGCGACCAGGATGTCGCGCTTGCCGGCATGGTTGGCCGGGCCGACGATGCCCTCGATCTCCATCCGCTCCATGATCGAGGCGGCGCGGTTGTAGCCGATCTGCAGCCGGCGCTGGATGTAGCTGGTCGAGGCCTTCTGGTCGCGCAGCACCACCTCGATCGCCTGCTTGTACAGGTCGTCCGACTCGCCGCCCGTCGCCGCCGCGAAGGCGCCGATATCGAAGACCGGGGCCTCCTCGTCGGGCTCCTCGGAGCGCTCGACCTTCTCGGCCCTGGAACCGCGGCCGGACTTGCCCTCCTTGGCCGGCTCCTCGGGGGTGTCGTCGGTGGTGACGGCGTCGAGGTAGCTCGGGCGGCCCTGGCGCTTGAGGTGGGCGACCACGCTCTCGACTTCGCTGTCCGAGCAGAACGGCCCGTGCACGCGCGTCGTGCGCCCGCCCCCGGCCATGAACAGCATGTCGCCCTGGCCGAGCAGCTGCTCCGCGCCCATCTCGCCGAGAATGGTCCGCGAATCGATCTTGCTGGTGACCTGGAAGCTGATGCGGGTCGGGAAGTTCGCCTTGATCGTCCCGGTGATCACGTCCACCGACGGGCGCTGCGTCGCCATGATCAGG
>NZ_JAKSYJ010000060.1 GCF_022829365.1 Methylobacterium sp. J-077
AGATCGCCGACAAAGCCAGAAGGCGCCGTGTTTGGGCGGGATCACGCGCGCACCTGGCCAAGGTGCGCAGACCGTCAGCGTCAAAGTCTGACCGCAGCGGTACCGGAGCAGCCATGACATCCTCCTCGGGCTCCAAACCCAAAGACAGAATCACCCCTCAGCCGCCGAGGCTACCCCGTGAGTCCCACTTAACGAGGGTTGGTAT
>NZ_JAKSYJ010000100.1 GCF_022829365.1 Methylobacterium sp. J-077
CTGCATTTCGACGTCCACGCAGGCGAGATCGTCAGCCTGATCGGCCCGAACGGGGCCGGGAAGACCACTGCCTTCAACGTGATGACCGGCTTCCTGAAGCCGAGCCGCGGGCAGGTGCGCTTCCGCGGCACCCCGCTCGGCGGCCTCCAGCCCCACGAGATCGTCCGGCTTGGGCTTGCGCGCACGTTCCAGCGCACCAGCGTGTTTCCCGACGACACCGTGTTCGACAACGTGATGATCGGCCTGCACCGACGTGGGGCGTCCGGGGACCATCCGAGGCTGCTCGACACCCTGCTCGGGCGAGACGGCGCCGCGGAGCGGGCCTCGCGGGGGCGGGCACTCGAACTGCTCGATCGGGTCGGCCTCGCCGCGCGCGCCGGCGAGAAGGCGGGCGCGCTCGCCTATGGCGAGCAGCGCCTCGTCGGCGTAGCGTTGGCGCTAGCCAGCAACCCGACGATGCTGCTCCTCGACGAGCCGGTCTCGGGCATGAACGCCTCCGAGACCCAGGTCTTCGTCCGCCTGATCCGCGGCATCCGCGACGACGGCATCACGATCCTGCTGGTGGAACACGACATGCCGATGGTCATGGCGGTCTCCGACCGCATCGCCGTGCTGAACCACGGACGCCTGATCGCGCAAGGGCCGCCAGCGGCGATCCGCACCGATCCGGCGGTGATCGAAGCCTATCTCGGCCAGGGCAGTGCGGCCCGCGAGGCCGCCCACCGAGCCGCCGCGGTACGGGAGACGAGCGATGCTTGAGATCCGCGACCT
>NZ_JAKSYJ010000063.1 GCF_022829365.1 Methylobacterium sp. J-077
ATCGCGGCGACCACACGCGCGCGCAGATGCACCGACAGGGCTGAAGGCCTGGCGATCCTCCCTCGTAAGCCCAGCCAGTGAATCACACGCCAGCCCGATCGCCTACCCCAAGCGATTCAACCCGCCAGGGCACGGCTCTAGAAACCGGATTACGACCACGATCTGCTCGCAATCGATTCCGATCCGGCGGAGGAAGTCGCCGACGATCAATCGGCTCGCTGACCTCAGCCGTCGCCCCGCTATGCAATCGCCGGGTACGGCACACGTCAAGGAAGGCGCCCGGCAGATAGTTAATACGGCCGCAGGATCATATCACGATAAGATCGTCCATCCTTTCGTTCAAAGTCTGGCGTTCAAAGCCTCTGCCGTCCGAACCGTTTGTTGACGCATGGCCCCAACCCGCATATTGCAGTGCAAAAAGAAGGTCAGGGCGTAAGTCGATGTCTTCGACGCAGAATTGATGCCATCCTGAGAGTTCCCTATCGCCTATATCGTCCGGCGACGGGGACGCGTATGGAGATCGTGAGGCATGGAGTTCGAGCGCTCAATGACAGGACGAGCGAAACGCTGGGGATCCAGGCCGTTCGTCGCGGGAGTGATCTGTCGGAGAACGATCATCCGGACCACCGGTTGCGGAGGGTTGATGCTGTTCAGGCCCGACCCGTGCCGACGGCGGTGTTGCGGGAGAGTATGGTCACGGCCTATCGCGGCTCCTATACCGCGGCGCGGTCGAACCCAGCACAGCCCGCCCGTGAGCCTGAGCGCATCAACGACCTTAAGATACCAACGCCGAGTCGAACTAGCTCTGGACATTCCCCTCCGATCGGCCGGCCACGATAGCTTGGGGCCCGAGCTCAATTGCGCGTCACGGGGCACCAGTCTGACAACAGGGCGGGCGACAGCAAGCGGCGCATCACACCGTGTCTTTATTCGAAATGGCATCTGTTCTTTCACGGCGAGGTGCCGTCTCATTCGCGTACGAGCATCAGACCGGAGCGCTCGCTCCGGTCAAAGATCTGCACATCCACGAGTGCCCGACGGCAAGGTGACGCCACTGCGAGAGTCGTACCGTTTTTCTCTACAGCTCTTAGCTGGACGGCAACCAGCGAAGGGTAAAAGATATCTGTGACGCTTAATAAGCGATACTGGGCCCAGGGGCGAGCTCTAACCCAATGAATCAACGCATGGCATGGCCCGACGCCGGTGGCACGCGGGTCCAGAGTTTGGTCGATCAGCACTCGGACGGACAGACGTTCGGCATCCTGCTGCGCCGGGGTGGCTCGATCATCCTGGCCTTTCTTGCGGCGAGCCTGTTTCTCGCAGCCCTCTACATCGCAAATGCCCCCTCGATTTTCGTCGCCACGACGCAGGTGCTTTATGATCCACGTCAACAGGGGGCAGCGCAGTCGGAGCGCGACTACGTACAATACACGATCGATACCGCGCAGCTTGAGAGCCAGATACAGGTTCTAAAGTCGGAAGACATCTCGAAGACCGTTATCGAGGCGCACGCTCTGGCCAAAGATCCCGAATTCGCGCGCCCAGTCCCATCGCTGCTCGGCCGATTCAAAGCCCGGATTTTTGGTCCAAGTGAGTTATCTGCGGATCCCGCGGATGCAGCGATGCTTGCGGATGCGATAACGGCTGCGAGCTTCGATCAGAGTTATGATGTCCGCCGAGTCGGCCAATCCTATGTCTTACTCGTGACTTTTCGGTCGCTCGATCCAGAAAAGGCCGCGCGCCTCGCGAACGCAGTGACCGCCGCTTACGTCGCTAGGCAGCTCACCTCCAAGGTCTTCAACGCGGAACGTGCCGGGTTCCTCAAGGCGCCGCTCTACGACCTTAATAAGGAACTTGAAGGTGCCCGAGACGCGATTAAGACCGGCGTCCTTCAACCGGGTGCATTTCCGAGCGCGAACGTTCAGATATTAAATACGGCACGGATACCACTCGGCCGTGCTGCGCCACAGGTTTCTTTGATTTTCGCGTTCTCGACCGCGCTCGGCCTCCTCCTCGGTACTGCGGCGGTGATCGGCTGGCAGCGTCTGAATCGATGCCTTGTCACGCCGGGTCAAGCTCAGCAGGCACTCGGGCTGAGCTGCCTCGGCGAACTCCCCGCTTGGGCGCGCTGGACTCCGGGCCGACAGAAGCTTCGAGCCGGAAATTCCTCGATTCCCTACGTCCAGAAGGTGAATAATATCAGGGCGTCGCTCGAATTCGGCGGGCTACCCGATACCCACACGCAGTGCATTGGCATTTTATCGGCCCGCCGCCGGGAGGGCCGGAGTCTGCTGGCGGCTCATCTCGCCCGCACATTTGCGGCGAATGGCGAGACGACCCTACTGATCGACGGTGACCTCCAGAACGCCACATTGACGCGTGAATTCACTCCCACCTTGATTATGAAACAGGATGATTTCTCAGTGGATGACACCGCAAGGTCGCGCTATTCCACGTACCGGGACGTCTCGGGATTCGTATTCCTGCCCATGACCGCGCATCCGCAAACCACGTCTAATTCATCCTTTGGCCGCGGCTTGCGCGGCCTCCTCGACGTTGAGCGCGCCAATTATCAGCGCATCATCATCGATTTCCCGCCCCTGTCCGCTCTTCCCGACAGCTGGGAAGTGTTCAGTGTCCTCGACACGGCCGTGGTGGTCATCCTGGCCGGCAGTACGCCACAAACAGAGGTTGAGCGGGTAATCGACAGTTGCCGGCTTGCGCGGACCGCGATCGCCGGCGTGGTGATGAATTCACGGTGAGGCCGGGCTGTGTCCCGATCTCAATCGCCTGCTGTCGGGATTGCCTCCGCCACAGGTCGGCGGCATGCAAGGTCCGGTTATGCCGGTGGCCTACGGTCCCCGCCGGAAGGACGTAGCGCTGCACACGTAGTTTGTCACCGCGCGAAATGAGACTTTGTGAGACCAGTCCCAGGGCACATGAGCGGACGCGCGTCGGTCACGGGCGCGCGGCGTAGATAGCAGTTCAGACCGCGTCACGTACACCACATGCGGTCTGGCAAATTCCTGTCAGCCGCTTCTAATCGGCAAGCGGATCAGAAGGTACGAGATGAGCAAACCAGCTTGGATTATCGTGGGCGCGGGCTTCACCGGTGCCGTCGTCGCCGAGCGAATCGCCTCGGTCCTCGACGAGCGCGTCCTCGTGGTCGACCGGAGGGATCACATCGCTGGCAATGCATACGACTATCGTGGTGAAAACGGGTTGCTCATCCACAAATACGGCCCGCACATCTTTCATACCAATAGCAAGCGCGTCTGGGATTATCTGTCGCGCTTCACCGAATGGCGAAATTACTTCCACAAAGTGTTGGGGCACATCGACGGACAACTGGTTCCAGTCCCCTTCAATCTGAATTCGATCGCGCAACTCTTTCCGAGCGGTATGGCTGACCGCCTGTCGGAGAAGCTGGTCGCGCGCTATGGCTTCGGCACAAAGGTGCCCATCCTCAAAATGCGCGCCGACGCTGACGAGGATCTAAAGTTTCTCTCGGACTACGTCTACCGTAAGGTCTTCGAGACGTACACGCTGAAGCAGTGGGAGCTGCGCCCTGAGGAACTTGATCCGTCGGTCAGCGCACGCGTGCCGGTCCACGTCAGTCGTGACGACCGGTACTTTCAGGACAGCTATCAGGCAATGCCGGTAGATGGTTATACGGCTATGTTTCGAAAAATACTTAATCATCAAAATATTTCTGTCGAATTATCGACGAACTACAAGGATGTGTGCGGTGACTTCAAATCGGCGAGGGTAATTTATACGGGGCCAATTGACGAATATTTTAATTATTCTCACGGCCAGTTGCCCTATCGCAGCCTGCAATTTAAGCATGTGCCGTATTCGCAGGAATTCGCCTTCCCGGTCGGAACGGTCAATTATCCGAATGAGTTCGATTTCACCCGTGTGACCGAGACCAAACATCTGACAGGCGACAGGGGGCCACTGAGCCTTCTCACCCAAGAATATCCGGAGGCTTACGTGCCCGGGACGAATGAACCCTATTATCCGATCCCGACGACGGCCACCTCGGAGGCTCTGCGGCCGTACCGGAATTTGGCCCGGGAACTGGACGGCCAGGTCTGGTTCGCCGGCCGACTCGGTGATTACGCCTATTACAACATGGATCAGGCCTGCGCGCGGGCGATCGCCTTGTTCGATAAGCAGATCGCCCCGGTCCGGCAGAATGGTGGGCGCGGGCAAGCATCGCGCCTGGCCTGAAAGGTTCGATCGTGCGAATGACCCAGCCAGCAGCGTCTCACACGGAGGCCGTTTCGGTGGCGCTCGCGACCTATAACGGGTCCGGCTACCTCCAGCGTCAACTCACCAGCCTAGCGGAGCAGACGTTGCCACCGTTCGAACTCGTCGTGTTCGACGATGGCTCAGACGATGATACGCACCGAATCGTCGCCGCTTTTGCCGCGAAGGCTCCGTTCCCGGTGCGTCACCAAGTCAACGCCGAACGCCTCGGGTATGCCGACAACTTCCTCGCCGCCGCTCAGGCCTGCTTCGGCACCTACATCGCGTTCTGCGATCAAGACGACGTCTGGCATCCGCAGAAACTTGAGCGATGCGTCGGAGTGCTCAAGCAGGAGCAGGCCGTGCTGTGTACCCATACCGCCGGCCTCATCGACGGCGACGGCATCGCGATCGGCTCGCTATCGCAAAACATCACTGAGACGCGGGTTTGGAGCGCGCGAAAGCTGCCCCCATGGGACGTATTCCTCGGCTTCACGCAGGTTTTTGATCGGAGGCTTCTGGATCTCGTCGCGCCTGCACGACGCGGCTACGACAATCACGCGCGCGGCTCTATGCTCGCCCACGACCGCTGGATCTACGTCCTTGGCACCAATCTCGGCCGCACCGTGACGCTGGCCGAGCCCCTCGCGCATTACCGGCAGCACGGAGCCAACCTCTACGGTGGCCGGCGAAAATCCCTGATGACCCGCCTGCGCGGTAAGTTGGTCGGATCGGCTGAGGCATTAAGGACGTATGCGAGTATCGCCGCCCATCGAGCCGAGATTTTCCTCGACGTCGCCGAGCGGCAGCCCGATGACGTGTTCGCGCCAGAAGCCCGCATCGCCAGCGAGTGGTGGGCGGAGATCGCCGCGACCTTCCTAAAGCGAGCCGAACTCTACGAACACCCCGAATTCACGGGCCGCATTGGCCGGATGTGCGCCTTACTCGCCGAGCGACTCTATCGGCCGGTGACACGCGGCGGACTCGGGCTAAACGTGTTATTCAAGGATATTATCCTTGGCGTTTTCGGCTTGAGATTCTCCCCGCCGATGTCCTCCAAGTTGGGATCGTCATGACTGAACCTAGCCCAGTGCATCAAGCGCGATACCGTAAAGTGGTCGTACTCGCACCGTCCGGTATCACTACCGGCGGACCAGAACTTCTGCATCAACTTGTGCACGAGATCCGTACCATGGGCGGTGACGCGGCGATCGCCTATCGGCCGGAGGCCGCTGCGCCCGTGCCCGAACGCTACAGCGGCTATGACATCGCGTCGGTTCACGATCTGCCTGTCGGTGAGGAGGACTGTATCGTGGCGCCCGAAACCCTCGTGCGCGAATTGCCTCTGCGAAGTCCGGCTGAGCGCCATATCTGGTGGCTGAGTTTCGACTTTTTCACGAGTCGGCGTCCGACCGGGGCAGGGCGGTTTATCGCCAACAGTTACAAGAGCGCCCTGATCCAGGTGATGACAATTTTCGGGGTTCGTCACCTGTTCCAATCGGATTACGCTCGCCTGCGACTTGCGGAGCGCAAAGTTGAGGGGGTGCTACTCTCCGATTATCTCTCGACCGAGGCCAATCCCGTCGACAGTGCATCGCGCGAGGATATGATCCTTTACAACCCGAAGAAGGGCCTCGCCGTGACAGAAATGCTGCGCGAGAGCTGCCCGGGTCTGACCTTCGTACCAATCATCAACATGAACAAGGAGGAGGTCGAACAGACTTTCCGACGGGCCAAGATCTACATTGATTTCGGTGAACATCCTGGAAAAGACCGGTTGCCGCGCGAGGCTGCTGCATTGGGGGTCGTTGTGATCGTCGGCGCGCGCGGCTCTGCGGCGAATGATCAAGACGTTCCACTTGCCGCACGCTATAAGCTCGCCATCGATGCCACGTTGCGCGAGCGCTTTCCCGCACTGATCGCCGATATTTTCTCAGACTTCGATCGTCATCGCTCCGCACAGGATCCATATCGGAGCTTCATCGCCGGAGAGCGCGCCGCCTTCACACAGCAAGTCAGAGACATCTTTTTTGTCCGCGTTGGAACGACGACGACCTAAATCCATCCGCGACCGCGGTGCATTCAGGGACGTCCACGAGGCTTTAAGGCAAGCCGTTTACGCCGAGCCAGTCGAAAACCTTCCGGATAGAGGCGCCCCGAGACCGGACATCATGACATCATGCGATTGATTTTGAACGTCATCACCCTGACGATCTGGCAGGGTAGCATCTATTTGATTCCGCTGATTACGACGCCCTATCTGGCACGTGTGCTTGGCGTGCAAGAATTCGGATGGCTCGGCCTCGCAGGTGCGGTGGTGAGCTACATATCTCTCGTCGTCGATTGGGGGTTCAGCCTCAGCGCGACCCAGAAGGTCGCTCAAAATTCCGGTCAAGTACACGTCTTGCGCCAATTATTTTGGGATGTCGTACTCGCGAAATTCATTCTTGTTTGCGTCATGGCGGCTATTTTCCTGCTATTTATATTGTTCTTTCCGGATTTGAAAAAAATCTTGCCGATAGTCCTCGCCTTCCTGTTGCAAGTGATTTTTGGAGTTTTGAATGCGAGCTGGCTTTTGCAGGGCTTGGAGCGGATGATGAGCTTTGCGCTTGCTTCTCTGGCCGGGCGCGTGCTCACCATCCCTCTGACGTTTGTCTTCGTGCACGGTCCCGACGACGTCGTGGTCGCCGCGGCCATCCAGGGTGGCAGCTTCTCAATATCGGCGATCGCCTCGTTGTGGGCGGCCGGGCAGGTTCTCGACCTCCGACCGGTGACGTTCTCGCCGGCACGCAGTTGTCAGCAGATCAGGGATGGCGCTTCGCTATTTCTGTCAACGGGCGGGATCAGCCTATACAGTCAGGGCAACGTACTCGTCCTCGGTGCAATCTCCGGTGCTACCGCGGCCGGGCTTTACAGCGGCGCCGACCGGGTTCGTCGGGCCGTTCAAGGGGTTACCGGGCCGGTGAGTACCGCCCTGTTTCCTCGCGTGAACAATTTGGTCGTTACGAACCCGCTCCGCGCCAAGACGCTGATCGGTCTCATCCTACTCGTGCAGGGTGGTGGAACCTTTTTCTTGAGCCTGGGTCAATATTTTGCTGCCGACTTCGTCGTAACTCGCTTCCTCGGGCCGGCATTCGTGGATGCCGTGCCCGTAGTCCAGGCGTTGGCGCCGATCCCGTTCTTAGTCGGCTTGAGTAATGTGTTTGGTATGCAGATGCTGATCCCGTTGGGGTTCTCCCGATCGTTTACCATCATCACGCTCGGTGCGGGATTTTGCAGCTTAATCTTCTTGCCTATCCTTTGCTTTTTTCACGGAGCCGTCGGCGCTGCTGTGGCGGCGACCGTCACGGAGGGACTGGTGACCACCATGATGGCGTTGGTTCTGTTCGTGCGCCGAAAGACCTTGTTTGCTAAACCGGAGCCAGTACCAGAGCCGGCGGCCGAGATACTCGCGCCCCTACTGCTCGAACGGTAAGAGCAGAGTTGATTGGGCGTGGCGCGTCGACCGAAACTGAGGTGCAACATATGACGTGGCCCGTCCCGGTCTTCTGGATGTTATTAACCGCCGGTCTGCTCAGCTCCGGTCCTCTGCTAATTTACATGTTCTTCGCCGCCGCGGCTTTTGGATCGCTTGCCATCGTCCCGGTTGAGATGGTGGGCGGGGTTAACCTCCTGCCGCAGCCCGTCCTGGCGGCGGCGATCCTTGCGCGGCTTCTCGCGACACCATCAGCTCTGGCGAGAAGCGTCGAGTTGCTGACGAACCCGCGCCGGCTCGGGATCCTAGCCCTGTTTCTCGGAACGAGCGTGCTCACGACGGCGATAATGCCGGTCCTGTTTCGAGATCGGGTGAACGTTATCACCATGTCGGCCGCTCAGGAAGGAGCGTCGCCTCTGCGGCCGGGGACCTACAATCTCACGCAGACTGCCTATTTAACACTGTCGGTTGGCGCCGTCCTAATCTTCAGCCTGCTCGCCGAGCAACCCCGCTTGCTGCCGATGTTGCGCAATGCTGTCCTTGCCGGTGCTGTAACCGTAGCGCTGAGCGGGCTTCTATCTCTCGTCGTCAACACGATCGGGGTTCCGGAAGCGCTGGATGCGTTTCGGACTGTAAGCTACACCTTGTTGACGAGCGACGAGGTCATTGGCGTGAAGCGTCTTGTTGGCCTGATGCCGGAGGCGTCGGCTTTCGGCGCGCTCTGCGTACTCTACGGCGCCACCATCGCGTTTTGCTTGCCCGGCTGGTCGGGCACGACGCGTTTTGTGGCCGGCGCGACCACGCTTACGTTGCTGATTCTAGCAGCGTTATCGACTTCATCCACAGCCTATGTCGGGCTGGGTCTCTGCTTCGCTCTGTTCTTCCTCAATGCCCTTCGCCGGCTGTTTTCTGCTCGCTCGCGCCGTCGTGGTATAAAGCTGCCCGAGATTATGGGCGCGTTCGCGATCAGCGCGGGTCTCGCTGCCCTCCTGCTGTTCGTGCCGCAAGCGATCGATGGCGTGCGCGAGATGATCAATGTGGTGCTGTTCCAGAAAGTCGGTTCCGCGTCGTATCTGGAGCGTATGATGTGGAACGAGACGGCTCTACGTGCTTTTTGGGAAACCCAAGGTTTCGGCGTGGGAATTGGTTCGGCGCGTGCCTCGAACTGGTTCGTCGCCCTCTTCAGCAACGCCGGCCTAATCGGCGGGGGGTTGATGATGCTGTTCGTTGCACAAACCCTGATGCGAGCCCTGCCGCGGGATATGACGGCGGAGACAGTCCTTGGTTTCAAGGCGAGCATCGTCGTCGCCTGCGGTCTGGCGGGCGTGTCTGGGACATCTCCGGATTTCGGCGTCGGTGTCGGCGCCATCTATGGTATCATTACCGGACTATGTTTGCAGCGTGCCCGCGGCCGGAATGCTCACGCAGATGGATCAGCTACGACGGCGGATCGTGGCGGACCCGTCAGTGTCTCGTAGACATCGCGGTATTCCTCGTAGAGGCGCTCAACACCGAATCTTTCTAGGTTCCTCAGCGCGCTCGTCTGTCCTTGCCTCAGCTTGTCAGCGTCGCTTAGGAGGTCGAAGATCGCGCGGGCTATCGCGGGGGCGTCCCCAGGGGGAACGAGAGTTCCGGCCAAACCACCGTCCAGCGCTTCAGCCACGCCTCCCACTGCCGTCGCGATCACGGCGCACCCGACCGATCGAGCCTCTATATTGACCAATCCGAAAGGCTCGGCCAGCGAGGCGAGTACGAAAATGTCGCTAGCGCGAAGAATCTGACGGGGATCGCTTTGCGACCCGTGAAAGCGAATCCGGTCAGCAAACCCGGTCGCCACAGCGACCGCCTCAAGACGCTTTCGATCCGGCCCGTCGCCTACGATATTCAAGAAACACGGAGTTTCCTTTTGAACAAGTTTGAACGCTTCAATCAAATAATCAACGCCTTTGCGAGCGTGAAGGCCACAGACGGTCGTTACGTTTGGATGGGGTAGATCAAGGCTATCCTGTTTCTGAAAAAAGCGCTCCCGCGCTCCGCCCAGCGGACCGTTCACGATGGAAGTTAGGCGAGCCGCTGAAAAGCCTCGCTTGATCATGTTCTGGCGCTCAGCCGTGCTAACGGTGACGATTCGATCCCCGAGGCGCATGATCATCGAATGGCGATCGAAGGAATTGTGCACCGTTGTCACGAGCCTCGCACGCGTGACTCGGGTGGCCAAATAGCCAAGAACTGCACCGGACATCATGTGCGCGTGGACGACCTCGATCCGATCGCGCCTAACGATCTGAACGAGGTGCACTAATGAGCGTAGGAGGATCAGGGGATTGCGGCTCCTCTGTCGCAAATTGACCCGGCGTACTTTCTCCTGAATCAAAAGATTATGGAGCTCGCCGCCCTCGCTGCCATAATAAACAGTGTCGCCGCGAGCTGACTGAACACACGCTAAGTCTACTGCTGCGTGAACATTTCCATGTCCCAGCCGGCAGTGGTTTACAAGGTGAAGGATCCTCATGGCATATGCTGTCATCGAAAGCTAAGCGCCTTTATGAGCACACTCGAATACCTCTTGCAAGTGTCCGTTCCGCACGTGGCGTTCCCGTGACGAGGTGGCCGAGTCAAAAGTTGGCGTCGGGTTTTGTACACATTGAGACCATATGCCTTTTCTGCGACTGGAGCACACAACGACCGCTGCAGAGTGTGGCGCGGCGAAACAATGGGTGAGGCGGCTGTCCTCCCGTGCGTGGATAATGCGGGGCTGACATTCACTTAGCTCGACTTTGGCCATTCATGCGGCGTGGCAGAGGGCGTAGGCCCAGGGCGCTGGCAGGCGGAAGCGGGGTTTTGTCTGAAGGCGTCGGCGTGGTGATGTCGCTAAAGCCCGCTGGCGCCAGATCGCGCAGCGCACGGCGGCCAGGGCATCGGCGAAGGTGGGGCGTGGCTTGGGGTACCATGCGGCCGTGGCGACCGCCCGCCGCTGACGGGCCGGGAGCCGCCCAGCCAGCAGAGTGACGATTGAGAACTGGGCGAGCAGGCAGGGCGTGGTGCGGGCGATCGCCGTGTCCGACCACTGACGCTGGGTCTCGACGCCGAGATGGGCGCGGACTTCCTGGAAGGTAACCTCAACGCTCCAGCGCCGCACGAACCACGACACGACCTGGGCCGGCTCGCGAGCGAGGTCGGTGCAGAGCAGGGCCTGAGGCGCGAAGCGTTTGGCGGGATCGCGCACGAGCACCCAGCGGATCGGCACGACCGGCATCCCCCCGTGCCGCCACACCGCGGTGCCGGAGGCGATCTCAA
The DNA here is from genome assembly GCF_022829365.1 of Methylobacterium sp. J-077. Taxonomy (GTDB): domain Bacteria; phylum Pseudomonadota; class Alphaproteobacteria; order Rhizobiales; family Beijerinckiaceae; genus Methylobacterium. The sequence goes on from NZ_JAKSYJ010000063.1 coordinate 11,027, forward strand.
TGACCCGCTCGCCCGCCCCGTACCAGCCTGGCACGGTGAGGCGACGCCAGAGGGTGTCCTCAGCCGTGAGGGTCACGGGGAGCGTGGGCAGTCGCACGCCCTTGGTGCGGGGCCGTCCGTTCGTGCCGGGCGGCCGCGGTGGGGCCGGCTCGTAGAGCGCCGCGTCGAGCCACAGACGCGTGATCGCCGTGATGCGTCCACGGCGCATCGCGTCGAGGAATTGGGATTGCCCCTTTTCTGTGGACGGTTCAGGGGGCTTGGCTAAGCGGGGTCTCGGGCAACGGGTCGGAGCGGGTTTCATTCTCGTAGACGACGGGCGAGCGGTAGCCGAGCGCCGAGTGCCGGCGCAGCGGATTGTAG
>NZ_JAKSYJ010000107.1 GCF_022829365.1 Methylobacterium sp. J-077
GCGGACGGGAGCGGTCGCTGGCGATCGCAGCCAGCCGTGCCGCGTCGGTTGCATCGAGGAGTACGCATACCGTCTGAGCCATCGCCCAGACTCGCACGTCTCACCGTGTGCGTGAATCCTCCGTCCGCGTCACTGCACTAGGCGCCCAGCCTGGACGCCGCAAAGCGACAGACGCTGGCACGGATCAACGAGGACGGGTCGGACGCGGACCAACACGGTGTGTACGCAAGTGGCTAAAGGTTCAGGCCGCCTGGGTTTGCACGAGCTTGGGGGTCATGCTGGACGAAGGCACGTTCGGCTGCGCGGTCAAGCAGATGGGCTTCCGTAAGCTGACGTTCCGCCTTCGCCACCACGCACAGAATCTGGCTGAGTTTCCCGAGTTCAGAGAACCTCCCCGCCACCATGAATGCATTTAAAACTGCTGCCTTGCGCGCCTGTACTTATCTGGGTATTTCTTCGAAACAAAACACGATGAAGACTTCTAGTAATTCAAGTGCGATAACCGGTTCTGCGATTGGATCGTCGCCTCCTGCGTCGACATCGTTGACTTGTGCTTACAAGTATAAAATTGCGCAATAAATCGAACTTAAAGCATTATTACCCTCAGTTTGCGCTCGTGTGTCTCGATTAATACTGACATAGATTGTTATAAATCACGTTTTATTATGCTCATAATGCCGGTCGTCTGGATAAGTTTTTCTGAGCATTTCATCAGAAAAACTTTGTTCGCAAAACGGTAATTCCGTAGTAATTACCCAGGGGGGTATCTTGGCCTGAGTTGGCGCCGGCCGCCGCGGCTCGCTTCGCGTGGGCCTTCCCCTCTTGCACAGATTGGATTTGGCTGATTCCTTCGTGGGATGGGCCGAAGCGATCTTGAGCGGCTGAGCCGCGCGGAGCTGATCGAGCTGGTGCTGCGGCTGCAGCGTCCGGCGAAGACCTCGCGCACCTCCTCAAAGCCGCCGGCGACCGATCACAAGGAGCGGCGGGAGCAATCCAAGCCCGGCGGGGCCAAGCCCGGTCACGAAGGCCATAGCCGGGCGATCAGCGACGATCCCGACGCGGTCGTCGAGCATCGTCCCGATCGCTGCTCGTGCTGTGGCGGCGACCTGCACGGGGAGTTGTCGACCGAGGTCGTCAGCGTCTCCGAGCGGATCGATCTGCCGGCGGTGATGCCGGTGGTGACGCAGCATCTGCGCCTTGCCGTTCATTGTCCGACCTGCGGGGCACGGGTCGTGGCACTGGTGCCGGAGGCGGCCCGCGGCACGCCGTTCGGCCCGCGGCTGCATGCGGTGACGACGTATCTGAAGACCTTCCAGGCGCTCTCCTACGAGCGGCTGCAAGCGGCCTTGTCGGACCTTTTCGGCCTGACGCTCAGCCAGGGCGGGCTGATGAACCTGCTCCGCCGTGCGCAGGGCTGCTTCCGTCCCGGTCGCGAGATCGCCGTGTCAGCCCTGCGCCGGGCCGCCGTCGTCGCCTCGGACGAGACCGGCGTCCGGATCGAAGGCAGCAACGCCTTTCAGTGGGTCTTCCACGCCGCCGACGCCGTGGTGCACACGGCCTCGCCGACGCGGGGCGCCATCGTGGTGCGGGAGATGATGGACGGGCACCGGCCGGCGGTGTGGATCTCGGATCGCTACACCGCTCAACAGGGTCACGCCGCCGAACACCAGACCTGCCTCGCCCATCTCGCCCGCGACGTGGCCTATGTCGTCGAGGTGAGCGACGATCCGGTCCCCTGGCGTCTGCAGCTCTGGCTGCGATCCGTATTCGCCCTGGCCGAGCGCGTCACCGATCTGGCCACCTCGACGCTCGCCGCCAAGCGCCGGACCTTGGATCGACAGCTCGGCACCATCCTCGCCACGCAGAGCGGCTGCGATCTGACCCGAGCCCTCCAGGCCAAGATCGGCCGGGCTCGCGATCAGCTCCTGGTGTTCCTCGCCCACCCCGGCGCGGTCGAGCCGACCAACAATGGCAGCGAGCGGCTGCTGCGCCCGTCCGTCATCCAGCGGAAGGTGACCAACGGCTATCGCGCGATGTGGGCCGCCGAGGGCGAGGCCGATATCCGCACCGTCGTCGATACCGCGCGCCTCACAGGCCGCAGCCCCTTCGGCACCATCCTCAAGACCGTCGGCGCCTGAACCCCGCCACTACGGGCCTGGGTAATTACATTCCGTAAGCGCGTAGTGGGCATCTGGGCGATCGCTGACTGATTTCATGCTGGCAAAGAGCATATTCCACTGGACTGCTTGAGCGATTGGAGCGTGAATAGTCGTGTCACGAAGCAGCCGGCTACTGTGAGTCGAGTTACACGTCCAGCGAGTGGGCAAAGGCATCCGAACGATCGCGTTACCCCGCAAGTCCATTGGGCGTGTGCGGGGCCAAGGCAGTGGCGGGGCTAGTCCCGTCACGAGCCCGAGGCGCGCTATGCAAGCCCCATTTTTCATTCAGATCATCCTTTCCTCCGCCGCCCATGTCGGACATCCGGCGCCGCCGCAGTGCCCTTGCTCGACGGCGAGCCTGCCCGTCGCATCGTTTGCCGCCCCGCGGACGTGAGTGCGAGCATGTCGAACCGCAGCATCTCCTGGGCCGCCGCTCTGCGCGAGTTGAAATCCGATCGCACCGTCCGTTCGGCGGTTCGCGAAGAACGACTGCGCACCAGCGCGGGGCTGCGCGGCGTGTGCTTCATCCCGATGAGCGCGTGGCGCGGAACTTCGAGCCGGCGCTATGTCGTCGTGATCCAGCCGCTTGAGACCGTCGATTTGGTCGCTGACGATCCCGCGGTCGTCCTCGCCGTTGTCCGTGATGCCCAAGGTCAGGCTTCGATCGTCGCTGCTCGGGCCTGCGACGCAGGGGATCCTGGTTTTCTCGGCTGGCTGGCCGCCTGCGTGACGCTTGGAGCACGTGAACTGCACGCCTACCGTTTGGCCGGAACCCGGGCTGAACGCGCCGCGATCGCGGCCGACCTCGGCGGGCCGGCTTTATCCGCGACCATGGGGGCGGCGTGATGCCCCGGCGCGAGTTTAGCAAGGCGGTGCTCCGTGCCGCCATCGTCCGCGCGGAGGGGCGATGCGAGGGTGTACTCGCAGACAGCGGCCGTTGTCCTTGTGCCTTGCAGGTCGGGCGCTTCCACTACGATCACATCGTCCCGGCGGCGTTGGCCGATGATGCCTCCCTCGAGAACTGCCAGGTGCTGTGCCGGCCATGTCATGCCGCCAAGACGGTGATGGACGTCGGCGTAATCGCGCGGGTGCGCCGGATGCGCGATCGGCACCTGGGCATCGCCGACCCGAACCGGCGTCCATTGCCCGGCAGTAAAGCCAGCCCGTTCAAGCGCCTGATTGGCGGCGGCGTCATTCGCCGGGATACCGGCGAGCGATTGGACAAGCGATCTCGCTAGTGCACTGATTCAGACGGATGGTTTAGGGGCTCGGTTGAGCGCGTCGAAGATGGCGGCGGCCGGTTTGGTCCAGACGGAAGGGGCTGGGGCTTTGGTTGTGCTCGGCGATGTACCGTTTGATCGCGGCCTGCAGGTCGACGGTGCCGGCGAAGGTCCCGCGTTGCAGGCGGCAGCGCGTGGGGGCGGAGAAGAAGCCCTCGACAACGTCGACCCATGAGGCCGAGGTTGGGGTGAAGTGGAAGGTCCATCGCGGATGGCGGAGGAGCTAGGCGCGGACCTTTGGGTGCCTGTGAGCGGCGTCGTTGTCCAGGATCACGTGGACGAGCTTGCCCGCCGGCATGGCAGCTTCGACGGCGTTGAGGAAGTGGATGAACTCGCCATGGCGATGGCGCTGCATGCAGCGACCGAGCACGGTGCCCTCCAAGACGTTGAGGACCGCGAACATGGTCGTGGTGCCGTGGCGGGTGCAGTCGTGGGTCTGGGCTGCGGGATGTCCTAGTCCGAGGGGCCGGTCGGGGCAGGTTCGTTCCAGGTCTGGATCTCGCTCTCCTCATCCTGAGCTTGTCGAAGGATCGTCACTGGAGAGCATGACGGCATGGCGCGCGGGTCTATATAAAGACCCACCACACGGGCCCCCATCGAACAGGTTCGATGGGGGCCCGTCTTCGACCTTCTCGACCAAGGCCGGGTCGTGCGAGCGCTTGAAGGTGCGGACCCGATGTGATTGCAGGCGGTGTGCCTGCCAGATCCGCTAGACGAAGTGGATCGAGATCCCGATCCGCGCGGCGACGGCACGCCCGGTCTAATGGGTCAACGCGTCGGGCGGCTTTGAACAGGTCAGCGCGAGCACCTCCGCCACCGTCCGTGTGGGATGATGAGGCGGGATGCCGGGCGGGACGGGTCTTGTCGCACAGGAGGCCCTCGATGCCGTCCTCACCGTAGCGGTGCTGACATCGCCAGAGTGCGGGCCGACTGACGCCGGCCCGCCGGGCCAGGTCCTGCACGTCCAGACGCTCGGCCGAGAGCAGAACGATCCCGGCCCGTAGGATTTGCTTGAGGGGGCGGGATCGATCCTCGGCGATCGCGGTGAACTGTGAACGGGCGGCGGCGTCGAGGAGTACGCAGACGGTCTGGGCCATACCCCAGACTCACACACGTAACGCTCACCGTGAATCCTCAGTTCGCGTCAGTGCACTAGGTGGCACTATCAAGCGTCAGCCGGACGGGGCGGCGTGCGGCCGCCATGCTTTCTATGCAACTGGCTGTGCGACGGGCGTGTTGACCTTGGGCGGCGGCGGCCTTATCCAACGGGTAGTCCTACCTTTTTTGGACTGTGAGGCATTCGCTCAGCCGCTACCGCAACGGTGAGCTGAGGCGGTCTTCTCACATCGACATGGCCTCCCGCGCAGCGGGAAGCTCAGGCAGTCAGGCTCCGCCCGCACCGTGCGCGAGAACTGGCAGATCTGATACCGACTTCCTCCTGCTTCGGATCGCTCCGGAGCCACATGAAGCTCGTGTTCTGTCTGCCGATCGTCTCGTCCGTCGCGGAGCCAGATTTCCTTATGTCCGTCTCAATCCCAACCCGTGTTCGCCAGCGCAGCTTGGCTACATCCCCTGGTTCAGTATCGCGCGTCAGCGCTCCCACGGGGGCGAGCGCGTTATCACGTGACATCAGCATCACGCATCAGCCGATCGGCGACATCCAGCTGCTCGACCGGCCGTTGCGCAGGCGTGGCAAAGGACAAGTCGAACGCCTCGCCGGCAACATTGAGCGGTTCGGGTGCTGCGTGGCGATTCTTGTCACCGCGTCTGGGGGCATTATCGACGGTCACGCGATCTACGAGGCCTGTCGGCGGCTCAAGCACGCGACCGTGCCCACGATCGTCATCGACCATCTCACCGGCGACGAAGTCAGGGCTCTTCGCCTCTCGCTCAATCGGATCGCCGAGAGCAGTACCTGGGACCCCGAAGCCCTCGCGTGCGAGTTCGCTCACCTGCTCGCGGTCGAGCCTGACCTCGTCGCGTTCACCGGGTTCGATTTGCCGGAGATCGATCTCGCGCTGACGTCGTCCTGCATCGACGGCACAGACCCAGCCGACGCCCTTCCACAGGTGCCGGTATCCGCGGTCTCGCGCCTTGGAGATATCTGGGACTTCACCGGTGGTCACCGGCTGCTGTGCGGAAATGCTCGTGCTGGTAAGAGCTACGCCGCCGTGCTCGCCGGCCAGGGCGTTCAGAAGGTCGCGACGGATCCACCTTATGGATGTTACATTCGCGGTTACGTCAGCGGCAGGCACGGAGAGTTCGTCGAGGGCTCCGGCATGGGCGAGGCCGAGGCCACCGTGTTCTACGAGAGCTTCCTCGGTGCGATGGTCCCGCATCTCGAAGACGGTGCGATCGTCGAGATGTTCATCGACGCACGCGGGATGCTCCCACTGTTGACTGCCGCGCGGGGCGCAGGTCTGACCCAACTCACGACCTGCGTCTGGGACAAAGGCGTGGGTGGAATGGGCTCGCTTTATCGGCAGCAAACTGAATTCGTGCTGGTGATGAAACACGGGCGGGGTCGGCATATCAACAACATCGCGTTGGGCCGGCACGGGCGCAACCGCACCACGATCTGGTCAGCGCACGGGCTGAACGGGTTCGGGCGCGGGCGGGAGGAGGCGTTGGCCCTGCACCCGACCGTGAAACCGGTCGGGCTGATCGCAGACGCAATGCTCGATACCTCGCACCGCGGTGGCCTGATTCTCGACCCGTTCTGCGGCTCGGGCACGACCCTGCTTGCAGCCCACCGCACCGGCCGGATCGGGTACGGGATCGAGCTCGACCCGGTCTACGTCGACGTCGCCGTCCGGCGGATGGAAGCCCTGACGGGGGCGCTCGCGCGCCATGCAGGCACGGGACTCACCTTCGCGGAACAGGCTGAACGGCGGTCGTATGAGACATCGGCCTTGCCACCGGCCGCGGCCGACGCGTGAGGAGGTCGCGATGTCCGATGAGCCGATCGAGTCGAACGACAATGTCGTCGCGCGAGAGGACGATCTCGCGCCGCAAACGTCCTGTGCGGACGGTGGAGGTGCTGGGCGGGCTCGGAGCACCCGTGCCGGTGGAGGCCGCTTTTCGCGCGGACAGTCCGGTAACCCGAGGGGGCGGCCCCGCAAGCAGCCTGAGCCCTTCGTCGCGATGATGAAGCGCGTCTTGAACGAGACGGTCCAGCTCAATCGCGATGGAAAGCGGGTGGAGATGTCGTGCGGCGAGGCGGTGTTTCGCTCGATGTGCCACAAGGCGATGTCGGACCCACGCATCGGCAAGGAGGTCTTCAAGCTGGTCGCGGTCCATGAGTCGGTAGTCGTTGCCGGCGAGACCGGCGCAGATCCGGCGCAAAGTGAAGCTGTGTATCAGAATCACTACGCCCGGATGCGGCGTCAGATCCTCGCCGAACGTTCACCGGAGGGTGGAGACAACTCAGCTGCGAGCGACAACGACAATCTGGGGCCCGGGTGCGATCCGGAGCATACGTCGTGATCATGACCGCGGAGATGATGTCGGTCGCGCTACGCTCCAACCTGGCCACCTTCGTCGAGCAAGCCTTCGCGACGCTCGAGCCGGGAACGGCGTTCTCGCCGAATTGGCACTACGACCATCTGTGCTGGGCGCTCGAGCGGGTGCTGTGCGGCGACCTGCGCCGGTTGATCATCAACGTACCGCCGCGCTCGGGTAAGTCGATCATCGCCAGCGTCGCATTCCCGATGTTCGCGCTGGGTCACGACCCGAGTCGACGCGTAATCTGCATCTCGCACACCGAGGATCTCGCCAGAAAGTTCAGCCTCGATCGACGCTTGCTGGCGCAGAGCCCGTGGTTCGCCTCTACGTTCCCGAGGTTCCGGCTGACGGGCCCGCGACCCCGCGATCTCGAACTGACAACGACGCTTCGCGGCTCGGTATTTGCCGCCGGTATGGGAGGGGCGGTGCTCGGGCGCGGCGCTGATCTCATCGTGATCGACGATCCGATCAAGGCGGTAGATGCGCTCTCAAAGGCTGAGCGTCGGCGGGTCAACGAGGCGTTCGACAACACGTTGCTCACACGCTTGAACGACAAGCAGCTCGGCGCGATCGTCATCGTGATGCAGCGGCTGCATGTCGATGACCTCGTCGGCCATGTGCTGGAGCGGGACGAGTGGGAGGTGGTATCACTGCCCGCGATCGCCGTGGAGGATACCGAACATCGCCTAAGTGACGTCCCCGGGGACGTGTACCGGCGCCGGGTTGGAGACTTGCTGCACTGCGAGCGTGAGCCGATGGCGGTGTTGGAGCAAATGCGGCGCGCCCAGGGCTCGTTGACCTTCCAAGCACAGTACCAGCAGGACCCGGCGCCTGTTGGCGGCAACGTGATCCAGCGCTCGTGGCTGCGCAGCTACGACGTACGCCCGAGCCGCTTCGATCGGATCGTGGCCACCTGGGATACCGCCTCGACCCTGTCCGAGACGAGCGATTGGTCCGTGGGCACGGTCTGGGGTGCGGTCGGGCTGGACTACTACCTGCTCGACGTGGTCAGAGGGCGATGGGAATCTTGGGAGTTGCGCCAGAGAATCGTCGCGTTGAGCGAACGCTGGCGGGTTGATACGACTTTGATCGAGAAGACCCAACTCGGTTACGCTCTGCTACAAGACCTGCGTAGAACCAAGACATTGGTGCCGATCCTGGTCGAGCCCCGTTACGACAAGGAGGCGCGGGTGCTGGCGCAAGCAGCCCGGTTTGAGGCAGGTCAGGTGTATCTCCCGACCGATTCGCCGTGGCTTGGCGAGTACGTCGGCGAATTGCTGGCCTTTCCGATTGGACGCAACGACGATCAGGTGGATGCCACCATGTATGCGCTCCATTACCTGACTGGGAGCCAACCTCGGGTCGAACCAAGGGTCAGGCGGACCCGCGAAAGCATTCGTGGAGGGCGACTGAACCCTCAATCCAATTCTCAAGCAGAGCCTGTTGTTGATAGCCCAGATGATGCTCCGAAACAGCCGCGCATCATCGCAGTCCCAGCCAGTTGGAAGCCTGGCGACGTAATCTTATGACCTTACAGCAAAAGCTGTTAGGAAAAACGATTTACTTTAGGAGGGATCGGGCCGGATATCCCTGTGTGCTATCCGGTCAACGGCCTGGCACCACAGCCGGTCGGGCAGCCGATACACCCGTACCCCGCACGCCATCCCGGCGAGCAGCAGCAGGACCAGATACGCCAGACCCTCCAGCACGAGGCTAGGCGCCGCCTCCGGCTCCGCTCGGTCGTACCAGA
>NZ_JAKSYJ010000110.1 GCF_022829365.1 Methylobacterium sp. J-077
GAACCAGAGGGCACGTTCCCACGCGTTACTCACCCGTCCGCCGCTGACACCCGAAGGTGCCCGCTCGACTTGCATGTGTTAAGCCTGCCGCCAGCGTTCGCTCTGAGCCAGGATCAAACTCTCACGTTGAAGAGATTGATCTGGCCGATCACGTAGTTCTCAGACGGAGCCTCACAATCGACCAAGCAGCGCTTCACAGCGCAACCAGATCGGTGAGCTCAAAAAGAGAAACACGACGATCGGCACTAGTCTCTCACTTGCCGAAGCCAAAGCTCCGACCGCAAGGACAAACGCCGTCCGCGTCTCCCTTCCTCAATTCCAACAATGTCAAAGACCGCGCGGCAGGATCCTGAGACCCGACCTACTCAAGACAAACAGCAAGCTGCCCGGCTTTCCCGCCGGCCAACCCCGCAGATCTGTCAGAAGATGCCTCAGCGCCCGGGCCACTTCCGCGGCCGGCGCCGATGAGCGGTGTATACGCAGCTGGTTCCCGGCCGTCAACAGGGTTGTTCCGGGGTGGAGCCGATTTTCTTGGACTCCGGCCGCGACAAGGGTGTGACAGCCGATTCGGTCCCTACCTCCGATTGTGTCCCCCCTCCCCCGAAGCGTGCCTCAGGCGTCGAGGGTCAGGGTCATCCCGTCATAGGCCGGCGCGACACCCGTCGGCAGGCGCGCCGCCAGGGCCGCGGAATCGAGATCGGTGTGGAGGTTGGTCAGCACCGCCCGCCGGGGCTTGGTCTCGGCGATCAGCGCCAGGGCATCCGAGACGGAGAAATGCGTCGGGTGCGGCGTATCCCTCAGGGCATCGATGATCAGGAGGTCGAGACCGTGGAGCCGCGCCAAGCTCGCCTCCGGAATCAGGCTGACATCGGGCATGTAGGCGGACCGGCCGAACCGGAAGCCCAGGGCCGCCTCGGTGCCGTGCTCCACCGGGAGCGATTCCACCGTGATCGGACCGCCCGGTCCGTCGAGGGTCAGCTCAGGGGGCAGATCGCGCAGGTCGAGGATCGGCGGATAGGCGCTTCCGGGGGGCGTCTCGAAGCAGTAGCCGAACCGCGTGGTCAGCAGCCCCCGGGTGAGCGTGTCGGCATAGACCGGGATGCGCCCGCGCATGGTGATCACCAGGGGGCGCAGATCGTCGATGCCATGGGTGTGGTCGGCGTGGGCGTGGGTGTAGAGCACGCCGTCGAGGCGCTGGACGCCCGCATCGATGAGCTGCTCGCGCAGGTCGGGCGAGGTATCGACCAGCAGCGTAGTCCGCCCTCCCCCGAAGGCGCGCTCGACCAGGATCGAGCAGCGGCGGCGGCGGTTGCGCGGATCCTCCGGATCGCAGGCGCCCCAGCCGCTGCCGACCCGCGGCACCCCGCCGGACGAGCCACATCCGAGGATGCGCAGGTTGAGGCTCGCCGGCGCGGCGCCCGGATCGGTCATGCCGCTTCAGCCTTGTCGAACAGGGCGAAAAAATTCGCCGTCGTGATCCGGGCGAAATCCTCGGCGGACAGTCCCAGGGTCTCGGCCAGCGACCGGGCGGTGTCGGCCGTGTAGGCCGGCTCGTTGGTGCGGCCGCGATGCGGCTCTGGCGCGAGGAACGGCGCATCGGTCTCCACCAGGATCCGGTCCGGCGGCACGCTCCGGGCGATGTCGCGGAGCGCATGCGAGCGCCGGAAGGTGACGATGCCGGAGAACGAGATCGACAGCCCCAGCTCGAGCCCGATTTCGGCCAAGCGCTTGCCTGACGAGAAGCAGTGCAGCACCGCCCGGAAGGGCTTCAGGCCCATCTCGTCGGTGAGCACCCGCTCCATGTGATCGTCGGCATCCCGGGCGTGGATGACCAGGGGCAGGCCGGACAGGCGCGCCGCCTCGATATGGGCGCGCAGCACCCGCTCCTGCACGGCCTCGGGGGCGCCGTCGGGATAGTGGTAGTCGAGCCCGGCCTCGCCAATCCCGACGCAGCGGGGATGCGCCTTCGCGATCCCCGCGATCGTCTCGGCGGACACATCCGGCTCCTCGGCGGCCCCGTCCGGATGGGTGCCGATGGTGAACCAGATCTCGGGATGGGCCTCGGCGATCGCCCGGTAGGTCTCGGCCCGGGCGACCCGGGTCGAGATGGTCAGCATCCCGGTAACGCCCGCGTCCCGGGCTCGGGCGATCACCCCCGGCAGGTCGGCGGCGAAGTCCGGGAAATCGAGGTGGCAGTGGCTGTCGATCAGCATCGTGTCTCGGATCGCTGTCAGGCGGCCGGCGCTTCGGGCCGCTCGAACCGGGGGAAGACCGGGGCCGGGGCGGGCAAGGCGGTGCCGGGGACCAGGCGACCGCCCTCCCCCAGATCGGCGAGGGCGCGCCGGTCTGACGGCACGGCGAGCAGGTCCAGGAGCCTGGACGCTGCCGTAGGCACGAACGGCTGGACCAGGATGCCGAAGGCCCGCAGGGTTTCGAGCGTCGTGTAGAGCACGGCGTTCATCCGGGCCGGATCGGACTTGCGCAGTTTCCACGGCTCCTGGCCGGCGAAGTAGCGGTTGGCCTCGGCCACCACCGCCCAGATCTCGGCCAGCACGCTGTGAAGCGCGAGATCGCCCATCAGCTCCCGGACCTTCCCGGGCAGGGCGTCGGCCAGCGCCAGGAGGGCGCGGTCGGTCTCGTCCAGGGGGCCGGGATCCGGCACCGCGCCGTCGCAGTTCTTGGCGACCATCGAGAGCGAGCGCTGGGCGAGGTTGCCGAGGTCGTTGGCGAGATCAGCGTTGATCCGGCCGATGATCGCCTCGTGGCTGTAGCTGCCGTCGCCGCCGAACGGCACCTCGCGCAGCACGAAGTAGCGCACCGGGTCGACCCCGTAGGTGTCGGCGAGCTCGAACGGGTCGAGGACGTTGCCGAGCGACTTCGACATCTTCTCGCCCTTGGAGAGCAGGAAGCCGTGGCCGAAGACGCGCTTGGGTAGGGGCAGCCCGGCCGACATCAGGAAGGCCGGCCAGTAGACCGCGTGGAAGCGGACGATGTCCTTGCCGATCACGTGCAGGTCCATCGGCCAGAATTTTTGTCGGGGATTCTCCGCGTCGGGGAAGCCGGTGACGGTCAGGTAATTGGTCAGGGCGTCGACCCAGACATACATGACGTGGTTCGGATGCCCCGGCACCGGCACCCCCCAGTCGAAATTGGTGCGGCTGACCGAGAGGTCCTTGAGGCCGGAGCGCACGAAGCTCGCCACCTCGTTCTTCCGGGTTTCCGGCCCGATGAAGTCCGGCTGGTCTTCGTAGAGCTTCAGCAGCCTGTCCTGGTAGGCGGAGAGACGGAACAGAAAATTCTCCTCCTCCATCCACACCACGGGCGTGTCGGTGGCGAGGCTGCGGCGGCTGCCATCCTCCAGCAGGCGGGTCTCGGCCGCGTCGTAATAGGCCTCGTCGCGCACCGAGTACCAGCCGGCGTATTTGTCGAGATAGATGTCGCCGTTGGCCTCCATCCGCCGCCAGATCGCCTGCACGGCTTCGTAATGGCCGGGCTCGGTGGTGCGGATGAAGCGGTCGTAGGCGCAATCCATCCGGTCGGCCATCGCCTGGAAGCGGGCGGCGGTGCCGTCGACATACGCGCGCGGGCTGGTGCCGGCCCGGGTCGCCGCCTGCTGGATCTTGAGGCCGTGCTCGTCCGTGCCGGTGGAGAACAGCACGTCGTAGCCGTCGAGCCGGTGGAAGCGCGCGATGGCATCGGCGGCGATCACCTCGTAGGCGTGGCCGATATGGGGCGCGCCGTTGGGGTAGGAGATCGCGGTCGAGAGGCCAAAAGTCTTCTTGGAGTTCGCCGGGGCGTTGGACGTCACGTCTGTGGTGTTCCGGATGATCGCGAGAGGTTTTTCGCGTTGTCGCGCGGCCGGGGCTGGGACGCAACCGCCGCCGCCGCGCGGACGATCAGGGTTTCAAAAGGTCCGCCACCTTTTGCGGGTCCAGGGTGGAGCCCTGGTCGTCCCGGAAGGCGCAGCTTCTACGAGGCCGCCTCGGCAAGATCCCCGAACAACGACAGCACCACCGGGCGCCGGTCGAGATTGTAGATCGCGGCCTCCCGGGCGGCGCGGCCGAACCGCTCCGCGACCTCGACCAGGGCGGCGAGCCGGGCCGGCGGCTCGTCCCGGCGCCGGTCGAGCTCGGCCGAGACGAAGCGCAGGACCGCATCCTGGGCGGCCTCGAACCGGGCCTCGGCGTCGCGCCCGGCCAGGGTCTCGGCGAGCTTGAGCACCCGGCCCCAGTCGGGGGTGTACGCCCGGGCCAGCAGGGTCTCGACCTCGGCGACGAGGCCGGCCGTGACCGGATCGAGCATCGCCAGGGCCCGGGCGACCGAGCCCTCGCATTGGGCCACCGCCCGGGCCAGGGCGGCCTCGTCGGGCTGCGGGAACGGCTCGGGCAGGCCGCGCACCACCCGGGCGACCGCCTCGGGCGCGAGGGGGCGCAGCATCAGCACCCGGCAGCGGGAGCGGATCGTCGGCAGCAGCCGGCCGGGCTGGTGGGCGAGGATCAGGAACAGGGCGCGGGGCGGCGGCTCCTCCAGGACCTTGAGCAGGGCGTTGGCGGCGTTGGCGTTGAGATCCTCGGCACTGTCGAGGATGCAGACCCGCCAGCCGGAATCGGTGGCCGTCGACGCGAACAGGTCGAGGGCCCGGCGGACCATGTCGACCGAGATCTTGGTCGGCAGCGCCTTGGCGCCGGCGGTGCGGTGGCGGCGCAGGGCGACCAGGTTCGGATGCGACAGGCCCGCGACCTTGCCGGCGACGGGGTTGTCCTCCGGCACGTCGAGCCCGGCCGGCCCGCCGCCCGCGGGATAGGCGAGCAGGCGGCGGGCGACCCGGTAGGCGAGGGTCGCCTTGCCGATGCCGGGGGCGCCGCCGATCAGCCAGGCATGGTGCAGGCGCCCCGCCGCGATCCCGGCCCCGAACGCGTCGGCCGCGGCCTCGTGGCCGACCAGCGCCCGGGTCTCCCGCGGGCGCGGGACGCCGGGGAGGTCGCCGGGCTCGACGTCGTCGGCGGCGCGGTCTGCCAGTCTCATGCGGCCTGTCTCATCGCGCGGAAGCCTGACCACCCGGCACGGGGCGGCAGGCCCTTTGAAGTCCCCGTTTCGCGCGGTTTACACAGACGGGACGGCGGCGCCCACCGCCTCGGGGCCGACTCACGCCGGCCTCGCACGGTGGGCCTCACCAACCCACCCCGCGAAGGCCACACGCGGCCGGAAGTGCAGAGAATGGTTCTCTCTCTGGCATTCTCCAGAACAGCAAACGGCGAGTGGAGCTTGACCCTCCGACTCGCCGTCCACCCGCTGATCTGGGGTTGGCTACACCCGAAAGGGTGAATGCCAGGGATCGGCGGCGGTCACCGCCGGTCCCACTTCCGAATATAGACCCCTCGACACGCCCCGCAAACCCGGATCCGGCCCCTCAGGCGGCGTCGCCCCGGCTTCCTGTCATCGGCAGCAGGCCGGGAAGGCGGGAGGCCACGGTGGCGCGGATCGCGGATTCCACCGCATCGGGGTCGCGGCCGGCATCGATCACCGCGCAGCGCTGCGGCTCGGCCCGGGCGATCGCCAGGAAGGCGTCGCGCAGCCGCGTGTGGAAGGCGAGGGACTCGGCCTCGAACCGGTCGGCCCCCTGCCCCGTCCCGGCGGTGCGCCCGGCCGCGCGGGCGAGCCCGGCCTCGGGGGCCAGGTCGAGGATCAGGGTCAGGTCGGGCCGGGTCGGGCCGACCACGACCCGCTCCAGGGCGGCGACGACGGCCGGATCAAGCCCGCCCGCGGCGCCCTGGTAGGCCCGGGTCGAATCGATGAAGCGGTCGCACAGCACGATCTCGCCCCGGCGCAGGGCCGGGCGGATCAGCCGGTCGAGATGGTCGATCCGGGCGGCGCAGAACAGCAGGGCCTCCGCGAAGGGCCCGTAGGGCTTGGCGACGCCGCCGAGCAGGGCCGCGCGGATTTCTTCGGCCCGGGGTGAGCCGCCGGGCTCTCGGGTCACGCACACGTCCCGCCCCGAGCGCGCCCGCAAGGTCGCGGCCAGGCGGGCGATCTGGGTCGACTTGCCGGCGCCCTCCCCGCCTTCGAAGGTGATGAAGGCTCCCGGAGCGGACTCTTCGACGCGTGGCACGATCACGGGCGCGACTTCACGTCGGATCGGCCGTCCGGTCGCCGGACTTCGCGTCCTTCTTGCCGACGCGGTCGAAGGCCTTTCGCACGAGGCCGGTGCCGAATTCCAGCGCCGCATCCATTGCCCGCTGCGACAGCGTGCCGGGCTCGACCGTGGCGCCGGCGAAGAGCGGCTGGTCGAGGGCGACGGTGTCGCCGCGCTGGATGCGCAGGGTGCCGACCTGCCGGCCCTCCTCCACGGGGGCGACGAGGGGCCCGGTATAGACCACCTTGGCGCTGACCCGGTCGTTGGAGCCGCGGGGCAGCAGGACCCGCACCGGCTTCTTCGAGACCAGAGGCACGGAACCGGCCTCGCCGCCGAACACCGAGGCCTCGGCCACGGTCTCGCCCGTGGCAAAGATCTGCCGGGGCTCGAAGGCGCGGAACCCCCATTCCATCAGCTTGCGCGATTCGGCGGCTCGGTCCCGGGCGGTCTTGAGGCCGGAGACCACCAGCACCAGGCGCTGGCCGTTCTGCACCGCCGAGCCGGTCAGAGCATAGCCGGATTCCTCCAGATAGCCGGTCTTGAGCCCGTCCGCGCCGATATCGAGGGCCAGCAGCGGGTTGCGGTTCTGCTGGCGGATCTTGTTCCAGGTGAACTCCTTCTCGGCGAAGATCTTGTACAGGTCCGGGTAGGTGTCGATGATGTGGATGGCGAGCTTGGCCATGTCCCGGGCCGTGACCTTCTGGTCGAGCGCCGCGTAGCCGGTGGCGTTGCGGAAGGTCGAGTTCGTCAGCCCGATCTCCTTGGCGCGCTGATTCATCAGCCCGGCAAACGCCTCCTCGGTGCCGGCCATGTTCTCCGCGATGGTGATCGCGGCGTCGTTGCCCGACTGGACGATCAGCCCGCGCAGCAGGTCCGACATCTTGATACGGCTGTTGACCTGCGCGAACATCGACGAGCCGCCGCCCCCCGCCCCGCCCCGCTTCCAGGCGTCCTCGGTGACGGTGAACTCGGTGTCCATCGACAGGCGGCCGGATTTCAGCGCCTCGAACACGATGTCGGTGGTCATCAGCTTGGCCATGCTGGCCGGGGAGAACCGCTCGTCGGCGGCCTTCTCGAACAGGACCGAGCCGGAATCGGCGTCGATCAGGATCGCGTGCGGGGCCGCCGTCTGGAAGTTTTGGGCGGCCGCGCCGGCGAGGCCCGCCCCCAGCGCGCAGGCAGCCGCGAGAAGGGTGAGAAGGGTCCTGCGCATCACCGTTCCGTCCCACGCCTGTCGCCCGATTGGAAGACCACCAACCGTATCCGGATAACAAGCGTGACCATATTACGGTTTCAGGGCCGGATCGAACGCGAAATGCCGCATTGCGGGGAAGGGGGGCGCCCCGGCCAGCCTCAGTAGATCCCGGCCAGGCGCGCGTGCCCGGCGCCGGCCGACGCCGTCTTGGTCGGGCTTCCGGCCTTCGCCTGGGCCGGTGCCTTGGCGGCGGTGGCGACCTTGGTGGGCGCCGTACCCTTGGCGGAGGCCGCAGCCTTGGCGGGGATCGCGGCCAGGCCCCTGGCCGGCTCCTTGGCCGGCGCCGCCGCGGAGGCGAGATGCGCCAGGGCAGATTTGGACGCCGGCAGCAGCGCGGCGGGCGCGGCCGCAGCGAATTTCGCGGGAGCGCCGGGCCGGCCTGGGCCGGGGGCCGCACGGAGGGCGACGGCGGTGGGCTTCGGGGCCGCCCCGTGGCCGCTTGCCTGCGCCAAGCCCTGGCCTGAAGCTGGATTGAGGCCGGCAACCTTCACGCCCGCACCCCGGTGCTCGGCGCTCTTGTGCTCGGCGACCTGGACCGGCGCCGGCCGGAAATCCCGCACCTTCTGGGCGGTCGGCTGGACGGCCGCCGGCACCCGCATGGCGGCCGAAGCCAGCACGATCGGGGCACGCACCGGGGCGGGGCGCGGCGCCGGGGCCTCGTCGGTTTGCGCACGCTCGGGAGCCGGCTTGAAGGCCAGGGGCTCGGGGGCCGAGCGGGCGTATCGCTCCGGCTCCTCGGAGGGGCCGAGATCCGCCATCATCACGGTGGAGCGGCCGGCGGGCTGCCCGTCGGTGCGCAGGCTGGCGAGCAGCTTGCGGTCGTCGCTGCCGGCGACCGAGGCCCGGCCGGCATATTCGACCCGCACATGCGCGGTGCCGCGGCGGTGGAAGCCCAGGGCCTCGGCCGCCTCCTCGGAGACGTCCATGACGCGGCCGGCATGGTAGGGGCCGCGGTCGTTGACCCGCACGATCATCGAGGAGCCGTTGTCGAGGTTGGTCACCCGTGCGTAGCTCGGCAGCGGCAGGGTCGGATGCGCGGCGGCGATCGAGTGGCGGTCGAACACCTCGCCGTTGGCGGTCATGCGCCCGTGGAAGGCCGAGCCGTACCAGGAGGCCAGGCCCTCCCGCACGTAGCCGCGGGGATCCTCCTTGGGCACGTAGGTTTGGCCGGCCACGACATAGGGCTTGCCGGTGTAGCGGCGTCCGCCGCCCTTCGGGATCACGTCGCCCTCGTTGTAGAGGCGCGGGCTCGCCTTCACCCCGTATTTCGGGTCGATGCCGTTGCCGGGGCTGAGCTTCTGCTGCTGGGGATTGGTGGCGCAGTTGGCCGTGGCCAGGGCCACGCCCGAGACGGCCAGGAGCCGCAGGGCGAGGCGCGCAGGCCGGGAAAGGGTCGTGCGCACCATGTCGGGGATCACCAAACTCTACGCGGGACCATGGCCGGTAAACGGACCGGCACCGGCCGCGCCATTGGGCTCAGCCGGTCCACCCAGAATTGTATGGGTCACGTAAAGGAAGCCTGAACGATGTCGGCTGCGGCGCTCATCCCCTGCCCGTTCGATGGACCGTTTCCTCGCTCGACGCATGAGGATTTTCGATCAACCCATTGATCGAGGAAAAAATTTCAGTTTTCAAAAGGTCCGAGACCTTTTGCGGGTCCAGGGCGGAGCCCTGGTGTCAGGCGTCGCCCGATG
>NZ_JAKSYJ010000115.1 GCF_022829365.1 Methylobacterium sp. J-077
TCTGGTACGACCGAGCGGAGCCGGAGGCGGCGCCTAGCCTCGTGCTGGAGGGTCTGGCGTATCTGGTCCTGCTGCTGCTCGCCGGGATGGCGTGCGGGGTACGGGTGTATCGGCTGCCCGACCGGCTGTGGTGCCAGGCCGCAGCCTGGCTCGCGCGACGGACCGCAGGACCACGCCGATCGTGAGTCGGCTGAAGGCGATAGACCTACAGGGCGTGCTTTTGAGGAGCGAGCCACCGAGCCCCTTGCCCTCTGACCCGTGGCTCGGCTCGGCGATCGTCGCGGAACCCGTGCGGGAGGCCGTGGCTTCTTGGTACAGAGGGATGGCTGGGCCAATGAAGACATTACCGAGCGAGACCGGACCGGCCGGACGGGACCGGAGCCTCGGCCAGCGCCTCTTCGCGCGCTACGGCTCGACCGCGATCCTGAGCGTGGTGTTGCTCGTTGTCGTCGGCTGGATCGGAATCCTAGGCTGGGTGGTGACGCGGCTGTTCGGCTGACTCCAGCTCGACCTGATACGGCCGGGCGGCCTCATCGGGCATCAGCGGAGCGTCGCGGCACAGCCGCCAGAACTCGACCAGACCGGCCGCATAGGCGGTGAGGATCACGGCAGCCCAGTGCATGATCGTGTCCTCTCAAGCGCCATCGATGCACCTTCGTGCACGCGAAAGCTTGACGTTTCCTCACCGGCCTCATGGAGCGACCCGGTTTAGGCAATATAGTGGCATATTACCGGTACTACAGCAGGCAATGTGCATTTATTTTGCGCAATCGGCCATTATGGCTGAACTAAACAGGTCAATCATGGCGTCGATCGGCGTCTTCCGACGTTGATCAGCGAATCGCCGGCGCCTCGTCCGCTCGCCCGCCCGGAGCCCCGGCAACGGTCACGCCGCCCCGCCCAAGCCGCGGACTAGGACCGGCTGCGTAATATCGCCCTCCGAGATAGATTCGAGATCGACCACCACGATCTCCGGTGGCACGCCCAGTCGCAACGGCCGGCCCGCCACGAAATGCGAGCCGAGCCCCGCCGAGACGATCAGGTCCCGCCCCGCCTCGGCGATGTGGCCATAGGCGTAGCGCAGCCCGTACCGGGACGGGAGCCACGGCGACCAGCCCAGGATCGGCACCTGGCCGCCATGCGTATGGCCGGACAGGGTCAGCGCGACCCGCGGGTCGAGACCAGTTTCGAACAGATCCGGCTTGTGCGCGAGCAGGATCGCGGCTCCCTCCGCGGGCGTAACCTGAAGCGCTCGCGCGAGGATCTCCGACCTCTGCCGGTCGAGGCCCTCCGGATTCAAATCACGGCCCGGCGTCGCCTCGCTCTCGAGGCCGACCAGACAGAGCGGGGCGGGGACATCGAGCCGCACGGCCGCGTTTTCGACAAACGCGATGCCGGCCGCCCGCAGGGCGCGCTCGGCGCGGGTCGGGCCGTGGCCGCGCCGGAGCGCCGCGCGATCGTCGCCCCAATCGTGGTTGCCCTGGATGGCGTACACCCCCTTCGGTGCCCGCAATCCGCGCAGGAGATTCGCCACCGTCTCGAACGGGACGGCGCCGCGACTCTGGGAGCCGTAATCGCCCAGCAGCACCGTGACATCGGGGGCGAGCGCGTTGGTGCGCGCGACGACATCGGTAATCGCGCCCTCGCCCATGCAGCGGGGATGGGCGTGGACATCCGTGAGCACCGCGATTCGCATCCTCAGGCCGGCCGGCCATCGTGCCGGGCACAGCTGGTAATGCGTCACCTGCACCCGATGGGGCTCGAACGCCGTCGCGTAACCTGCGCTAGCGAGACTTCCGGCCGCCGCGCAGGCGGCCGCCAAGGTCGGTCGGGACAGAAGCGTGCGGCGGGTTACATCGGCGGACGGCTCGGATCGAAGCCTGCATAGCACGGCCCGGCTTCGTCTCCGGCATTGCAGCCATCAGACGCCGACATTGGCGGCGTACGGGCGGCCCGCCGATCAGGCGGGGCTCATGCGACGGCCGCAATCGGATCGATACAACGGGCCGGACCGGCATGGCAGTCATCGCGGCCGCTGATCCCAGCACAGGGCCACAAGCTGCAAGCAGAGATGGCGCGACGGGATACGCGCACGGTCTTTCGCGCGCGTGAGCGAAACGCGATGTCATCCGACTGGTCACGTTGCTTGGGTTCAAGGTCGCCGCCATCGGATCACGACAGGGTAGACGATTGCGACGACGCATGGTTTTCTGTTTTTCGTCAGAAACGAAACGCCCAAAGGCCCCTGTAAAATCTGGTGCGAGGCAGATATATTTGACCCGAGGTCAGGTCTTTCGTATTCGCCGACAGGCAGACGACCTCGATCCGGACGCGATGCGCCAATCTCCGCCGTCGTCCCGATCAAAAATTTTGGATTTGCCGTTAAATAAGTATTGATCCGAGAAAAAGAGCATGTCATGAGGCTTTCAGTTCGTGGGCAGGCGTATCTTTTCTGCCCAGGATTGAATTCATGCACAGCACCTTTTCCATCGAGCCGCCCGCCTGCGGGTCGGTCCTCGACCGTCGTACCATCGCCTTGGCGAATGCCCGGTGGTTTCGCGCGATGGCGTGGAGCGCCCTGCGCGATGGTGCCCCGAAGGGTGCATTGCGCGCCGCCAATGCGCGTGCGGCCGCCCGCATCGTGCTGCGCCAAGCAAGACGCGACGCTCTGGTCAATCGACTGGTGACCGACGCCCTGGCGATGAGTGACTGATGCACTGCCGCGTTGAGGGCCTCTCGGCCGCGGCGGTCAGAACGCAACGTCGTTGCCAGCTTTCACATCCGTCGGCGGGTCATGCCTAGACGGAACGCCATTCGACGTGCAACCGCATGCCGTCAAGAAGGACAACATGCCCTTGGATCCAGTCTTTGCATAAGCAACACAGGTTGCGTGACCACGTTATAAGGGTGACCGCCGCCTGAACATCGGCGACGCTCGAAGATCTGATTTGATGTCGGGATTCGTTGGAGCGCTGCGATCCCTGTAGAAACACCCACCGGCTTGCATTGATAAAAATATCGGCGCTATCGAAGCGCTCGTGATCGAACAAAAGATCTTATCCGTTAACGAACGCCGCGCTGATCGCCGCACCGGACACGCGTCGTTAACGCTCAATGAATTCCATCGCAGAAAACCGGAACGGATCAACGCGTCCCTCGTAGATGCCCCAAGGTATGACGAAGGTTGTGCCGCCAGGAGTCAGCAATGGACGACGATCTCGAAGCGCGGCCTCTCGATGTCAGGCATCTGACGGCAAATATCGTGACCGCCTATGTTTCCAATAATCATGTCCAAGTCTCGGATTTGCCCAAGCTTCTCGCGAGTGTTTACGCCGCTGTGGTGGCGGCCGCGCAGGGACATGGTCCGGCGCCTGCGGTTTCAGAGGGCCCGGTCGAGAAACCGTCCGCTGCCGAGATCCGGCGCTCGGTCGGCCGCGATGCCCTGATCAGCTTCGAGGACGGCAAACCCTACAAGACCTTGAAACGGCATCTCACCGGCCGCGGCCTCACGCCGGAGGGTTATCGCGAGAAGTGGGGGCTGCCGCGGGACTATCCGATGGTCGCGCCGGATTATGCCGAACGGCGATCCGCCCTGGCGAAGGCGATCGGCCTTGGGCGGCCAAGCGGAGGGGCTTCAGCCGGCGACGCGCCGGGTCGTGCGGAGCCCAAGGTCCAACGCCGGAAGAAGTCGGCCTGATATACGGGCTCCGGAGCAACGCCGTGGCTCTCCTTAGTTCCACCGTCATCACGCGCGAAGCGACATGATCCAGGGCGGCACGAGACGCGCAGGGCCCCCCGACGCAACGGCCTTGCTTCGCTCGCGGCGGCAGAACGATCACGAAGCGACCACCGGGAGCCCGCGACACGCCGTTCGGAAGGCATGAAACCGTGGGGGCGTTCCGCGCGGAACGCCCCCACGGTCGATTCGCGCATGATTGTGTCGCTGGTTCAGACCGCGTGGGTCCCAGGAATTGCGATCCGCGACACCGAACTGGTATTCACCCGCGCGATGCCAAACGAAAGATCGATACCGCCGGCACGCACCATCTGTCGATCCTGCGGCGAGACGATCCGCGCGGGCACGACCTATTGCGTCGCGTGCGCGACCCGTCAGGCCGATAGCGACGCCGCCGTCTTCGATCGTTGGCTCGCCATCCTGTTCAGCGGTGCGGGCATCGTCGTCCTGGTGCTGGCCGCCTATATCGCAGCCCGATATCTCAACCTCCTGGCGTGATCGCTTGCGAGCCGACGCATCGGTGATGATGGCTCTGCCCAAGCGTCCCGCTGGCCTCGGCGCAGGAGAGCCGGAGCAGTCGTCCACGCGCACGGCAAAGGCCTCGCGGTGCCGCGACGGCGTCGGATCGTCCCGTCATCGGCGGGGGGCGGCCCCGTCGACCGGCGCGGCGCCCACGCATCCTTCGCCTTAAGAACAGGTCTCGTCCGCCCGCGGCTGCGCCGAAATATGTACGTCGCGGGCCGATAGAGCCGAGCTATGCCGAGTCCTACCCAATCCGGGAATTTGGGGGGTTGCAGGATGGCTCGGCGATCGATTCTGGTCTTGGCGCTCTGTCTCGCGTCATCGGCCGCATGGGCCGCCGGCGACATCGCCGTGGACATGGCGATGATCTCCAACGGCGATCTCAGGGTCTTTGGCACTCTGGCGCCGCCGCGCGCGGCCAGCGTCGTGCTGGACGACAAGTTCGACACGCGAGCGGATCAAGACGGGCGCTTCGCGTTCCGGATCCCCTATCACCCGGAAACCTGCGTGGTGACGCTAAAATCCGAGGCGATCAGCCGGCAGGCCGTCGTCGGCTATTGCGCCCGGCCAGCGCCCGTGAAGCAGGCGGCGGCTGCGCCGTCGCGCCCGGCCCCCGTGATGCTCGCGGCGAACACGCCCAAAAGCGAGATCGGCCCGCGTGGTCCGCAGGGCGCCGCCGGTCCGCAGGGGCCCGAGGGGCCGCAGGGCGAGCGGGGCACAAGGGGCGAACCGGGCCCAATCGGTCCCGCCGGACCTCCCGGACCCGTCGGACAGGCTGGCCCGAAAGGCCCGGCGGGCGAACGCGGCGAGCGCGGCCCAGTGGGACCGGCCGGGCCCGAGGGCAAGGCGGGCGCTTCCGGCATCGCTCTGCGGGTTCAAGTAGAGGAATGTGCCGCGGGCGGACGGTGCGTGGCGACCTGCACCTCCGAGGAGTTCGCAGTGAACGGCACCTGCAGCGGCGGCGAGCGCCCCGCCATGGACGAGAGCAGCATCTACTGCTTCGCCCTGGGTTCGGTGCCGACCGCCATGAAGGCCCGGGCGATCTGCGCGCGTCGTTGACGCGGACGTCGCAGTGCAAAGCTGAGCTTCGATAAGCTGAGCCAGGATGATTTGTCGCATCCATGGCCGTGTCACGACACGAGGATTTTGCTGCCGACGATCTCCAACGACCGGACTGGGCAAGCTGGTACGCTGGCCACAGCTCCTTACTTTTAGCGTTGGCAGCGATCTACAGCGGCGGCAGCACCGTGGAACCGGTGCGGTAGACCTGACGACGGCGGGCTACTGGGTGCTGGCCTTTTATGCTGATGTTTCGGCGGGTCTGATCGACCGCTAGTGCACTGACTCAGACGGATGGTTCATGGGACCGGCTGACGGCGGCGAGGATGTCGGTAGCCGGCTTGGTCCAGACGAAGGGTTTGGCGCTCCGGTTGTGCTCGGCGATGTAGCGTTTGATCGCCGCCTGCAGGTCGACGACGCCGGTGAATGAGCCTCGCCGCAACCGACGCCGGGTGAGCGCTGAGAAGAAGCCCTCGACCGCGTTGAGGCACGAAGCCGAGGTCGGGGTGAAGTGGAACGTCCAGCGCCGATGCCGGGCGAGCCAGGCGCGTACCTTCGGATGCTTGTGGGTGGCGACGTTGTCGAGGATCGCGTGGATTGCCTTGCCGGGCGGGACGGTGGCCTCGACG
>NZ_JAKSYJ010000116.1 GCF_022829365.1 Methylobacterium sp. J-077
TCAAGAACCGCGCCTGAGGCCAGCGCCTACGACGCCAAAGCTGGACGTCGGATCAGCTCAGCCGCACCGTACCGTACCCAGCTTGCGAAGGGGTCCCAATTGCACGCCGATCCGGGGTCCCATTCCAACGCCTTTTGACACCGGTCGCTGGAACCTCTCCGGCCCAATCTCCTGCAGTGGTCGCTGGACGGCTACCAAGGCGGGATAAGGCTGCGAGCGAACCGCCAAAGCATACTGTATAAAAATCCTAGATACAAACCCGATACAATAGATATACGTCCATATTGTTGCGATTTGATACACATTTACCTGATCAGGCAAGCAACGGATCGGTGTTGTTCGATGTTTATATTCCATCGCAACAAAGGAGATGCAGATGCGATTGAAGCTTGCTGGCGCAGCCGTCCTTGTCATCGGCACGATTGCCGCCACCGCCGGGGCCGCCGAGGCCCGTGACGGGTGCGGACCCGGAGGGCATCGTGGCTACTATGGATACTGCCGCCCGAACGTCGTCTATCGCCCCATCGTGGTGCGTCCGGTCGTCTACGGATACCGCCGCGTCGGCTGGTACGGACCTCGCTGGCACCGTTGGGGTGGTTATCGCCACGTCGGGTACCACCGTCCGTGGGGATGGCACGGCGGTTACCGCCATGTCGGCTGGCATCACCGCTGGTAAGCCAACGTTGCCGTGAGCAAGGGCGCCCGGTTCGCACCGGGCGCCTCTTTGCATCGACTCCCGTCCGTCATCCTGGCCAGGTGACGGTCCCGGGGCCGGACAGGATGAACCAGCCAGCCAGCGTCAGCGTGCCCAAGGCGATGCTCCTCCAGCCGGGAGCCGTACGCATCGAGGAGGCCATGGAGTTCGTCGACGGTGATGTCGAACAAGGTCGCGGCCCGCCGCACCGACATGCGTCCCTGTCCGATGGCATCGGCCACGACGGTCAGGAAGTGACCCCCGAACGGCAGGGGTTGGTCTTGGTCCTTGCGGACCAGGCCGCCGTTGTTCACCGACCGGTGGTCCTCGTAGGCGAGCGCCGCGGACCGAGGGAGATACCCTCGGAAGCTCGATCCAAGACCACACCGTACCGAGCGTCTGATTTCGATCACCACGGTTCGCCCCCGCGTGATTCCGGGCTTCCAATCGGCCGGAATCATTCCGGGTCGGGATACAGTGCGCTCTGGGGCGGGTAGCTGGCGAGGTAACGGGCTCGCTCCCAGAGGTCGATACCATGACCGTTGGGCAGCATGGCGGCCATGGTTTTTGCCTCATCGTCGGATTCAGCAGCCAGGATGTCGGCTCTGCCGACCGTGCCGTCATGGCCAATGCGGAGCACGTAGTACACCCGCTGACCCGGCAATGGTTCGTCGATGCTGGTTGGCGACCCGGTCACGTGTGAGCCCGTCCATAGGCGTGCGGAGTTTGTGATTGGCCCCCTTGGGAGTGGTCCGCCCTGAAGTATGGCTTTTGAGCCGACAGAGGACGGAATCGATGGCCCAACGACCCAAGCCCGAGGAGATCGTGAGCAAGCTGCGTCAGGTCGACGTGCTGGTCTCACAAGGACAGAGCGTCGCCGCTTCGAT